>CAZPGZ010000008.1:0-109936 GCA_964586075.1 uncultured Nitrospiraceae bacterium
TAATCGTCGGCGTCGCCGACAGGGCAAGGTTGGCGGATATGGTCTGCACCGCCACAGTGTTCGTGCTGGTTACTGCCGTGGCACTCACGATTTTAATGGGAATATCGGTGCCGCTCGATATTTTTGCTTCCTTATTGTTCATGGTCAGCACCTTCGGGCTTGAAAGTATTTTGCCGTTGCCCGTGGTCTGCATGGCGGACAGCTGAAGGTCGAGCGCGAGTTTCCCGCCCATCAGCCTGGTGAAGGTAAGACCGAGTGCTCCACCCGCGCCTGCCGCCACTGCAGCGGGGAGATTCACAACATAGGCATTGCCGCTTCTGCCGATATCGCCAAGCTGGGGATAGAACGTGGTGTTGCCGATTGCGGGAATAGTAGTGGTCGTAGAGGACCCGCTGCTCGAACTGCTCGTGACGCCCGTGGCGCCTCCGGACACGATCGTGTTTCCGCCCGTGTATTGCCCGCCCCATTGTACGCCGAGGTCTCTGGCATAGTTGCTGGAAACTTCTACGATCTTAGCCTCGATCAGCACCTGCGGAATGCGCCTGTCGAGGTTTTTCAGGAGACGCTCCATCCGGTCAATGTTGAGCGACAGGTCCTTGACCACCAGAGAATTGGTCCGCGTGTCCACGGACACTTTTGCCTTGTCGCTCTTCACTTTTTCCGCCACCGTAAGCGCTTCTTTGCCGTTTGCGTATCCCAAGGGGAAAACGCGCAGTTCGAGGTCCTCATCGCGCGCTTCGGCGGCCGCAAGCACGCGCACGATTTTTCCTTCCCGGACATAGGTGAGGCCCTTGGTCTTGAGTATCCCTTCAAGGGCGTCCCAGATGTTCACGTCCTTGAGGCTCATGGAAACCTGTCCGCTTACCGCGTCACTGACGATCAGGTTCATGTTTGCCGCCTGCCCGACGGCCCTGAGTACATCCTTGATGCTGGCGTCACGAAACTCCATGGAAAAGAGAGGCCCTGATTTTGCCGTTTCAATTGCCCCGGCATTTGCTGTGCCGCTCGCGGCGGCCCAAACCAGCGCCCAGACGCAGGCAGCAATGCGGATGCTCAGTTTAAGCGAATAGGAACACATCGATATTTCCTCCTACTTCCGGAACGAAAAATCCTCCAGAAAAACTTCTTCACGGGTACCCGCCCGGTTCATGAGCACAATGCTTCGGCTGCGGATGCTTATCAGTTTCTGTTCGCCGATTACACTGCCCTCTTTGTACGCTTCTCCGTTGATGATAGCGAGGCGCACCGTACCGCCGGAAATGATGCCGCTCAGTCCGCCTTCTCGTCCTCGGTCTGCCGACGGTGCAGCGGATTGCGACTTTCCGGCAAAGGGTCTGTTAAACGGGTCCCTGCCCCAGTCCGCATCCTGAGAAGCTGCTTCCTGCGTTGCCGATCTCGGACCGGCGGTAAAAAATGGATCCCGCTCCGCGTCCGCCGCGTTTGTCACGGCTGGAAGCAAACAGCCCTGCAGAAGCAAAGCCACTGCTGCCAGCATAATGCCTGGAATGCCGGTGCAGTAGAATCGGTTCCTATGAGCAGAGAATAATTGCATTTTGTCCTGTACTTGTGCTGACTTACTGGAGCCTATGTTTTCCCTTGCGTGCTACTTCGCCATGTACGTTACCGCTTCAAGCTGCGTAGCGCATGCGGATGATGAATCCGGACACGCCTCAACCCGGATTTTGCGTATATTTACGATTTGCGAAAGGTTCTCAAGCTGTTTAAAGTATTGGGCCAGGTCCCGATACCGCCCCTTCAGATCGAGGTTCATGGAAACCTCTTTATATTTTTCCTTGTCAATCTCCTGGGCGGGATGCACGGAAAGCAAATTTATCCCCTCCCGTTTCGCCTCTGCTGAAATGCCTTCAAGAAACAGGACAACCCCTTTCTGATCAACAAGGTCCCAGCCGGCTATCCCCATCTTAGCTCCGGCTTTTATTTCAGCTTCACGGGCTTTCATATCCGCAATCTGCACGGAAAGAGCGAGTATTTCCTTGTTTGCCGTTTCGATGTTTGTTTTAAGCGTATTCGCATATTTTTCGAGAAGCAGGTACGGCACCTGATACAACAGCGCTCCGGCAAGCACGAAGGCGGTTATGGTCACGATCACGTGCTCGCGTTTTGAAAGCTTCCATCGTCCGGCATCCGCAGCCGCATCTGTACGAGGCTCTGTCATCACTGGGTCCCCTTCATTTTTTTAACGCCGCTGACTATTTCAAAACCGATGACTTCCTGCCCCTGGAGCGCGGTTTTTTGCGCGAATATCAGCTGGGGTTTTTCAAAATAAGGCGACTTCTCCATGGCCTGCATAAATTCGCTGACCGTCCGGTAGGTGAGCGCTCCACCTCTGATTTTTATCTCAGCTTTGCCGGCGGCACTGCCTTCGAGGTTGTCAAACCACAAACCTCTCGGGACAATAAGGGAAAATTGCTTGAACACTTCCGACCACAGCACCCGTTCGCTCAGAAGATTCTGAATCAACCAAGCTTTTTCTGGGCTCGTACCTGCAGGAAGGGCAATGCCGAAATCCTGATACATGAATGCCAGCTGCTGCTGAAGCGTTTGCTTCTTTGCAGTGAGCGACCGCTCGCTGGAACGCAAATCCGATATATGCTTCGCCTGCCAGCCAAATACCACGAGCCATGCGAGCATGAACAGTCCGGCAATGATGGCTGTTTTGCTGAAAGTCCGCTTTGCCTTTTTCCCCTCAGGAGGCAGCAGATTAATATAATCTTTCGTTTTTTTCATATGCCTCTATTGCTTGCCAAACTCCCGCCGGAAGGAACGGCCGCTGCCCATGGTTTGATGTGCATTTTTGCACATTCTGTCCGGTCCACGGAATCGAATCTCCATCACATTTTCCGCAATGCCAGCCCGACGGCTGCTGAAAACCGGGGCGCCTGAGGGCCATATTCTTGCAGAAGATTTCTTCCAATCGTCAACCCTTCAAAAGGCTGGTCGAGTTCCACTACGCCTTCGAGCGATTGATGAAAATATTCCTTCAGTCCCTGCATGAGTGAGACGCCGCCGGTAAGGAGAGTATCGTCAACGCGTTGTTCTCTGAAGGTGGTTTTGTAATAATCCACCGATCGCCGGATCTCCATGAGCAGTCCGTCGAGCACGGCCCTGACGGCGGCAGAGGCCGGATCAGGTTCCGAAAGCGTAAGCATATTCCGCGTACGTTTCACGTTTTCAGCCTCCTGCAGTCCGATGTCAAGCGCCTCTGATATTGCCTTGGTTATGGCATATCCGCCGGTTTCCAGACAACGGCTGAACCGGAGGACGCCGCCCCTGAAGATATCGATCTCCGTCTTGCCCGCTCCCAAATCCACCACCACCGTGTTCGCATCAGACGGTTTTTCGAGAAGGTGAAAAACATTGCGGAGCGCAAGCGCATTTGCATCCACCGCACTTACGGTAACGTTCGCTTCCTGCAAAGGAGCAAGATGCGCATGGACCTGGTTTTGTTCGGCAGCCACCATAACGATGTCATACTTGAGGCTCGCTCCCTCCCTGCGTTCCCCGACGACCAGGTACTCAACCAGGGCGGCGTCAAGCGGATAGGAAATATGCCGTTTTGCCTCCCATCGCACAGCCTCGCCTAACTCCGAAAGCGGCATCTTGGGCAGCGTGAAAGAGCGGATAGTAAGATCTCTTCCCGGCATTTGCGTAATAACATAGTTGCTGCCGATTTTTTTTTCAGCCAGAAAACGCCTGATGTGCCCGGTAATGGTTGCGCTGTCCGCCTCAACAGGGAGGTCCACAATTCCCGCGGAGATCAGCTTTGGGCGCTTGCCGCTCTGCGCCATGCGCACCACCTTAATGCTTCCGGCGCCGATATCTATTCCGGTAATTTCGTTCGAACTGAAAATTCCCATAGAAAAAACCACCCATGCTGTGTTCACTGCCGATAAACAAACGATTCAGTCAATACAACACGCATCAGCTTTCTGTTTGCGGTTCATCCGCCGCTTTGCCGCCTTTTTGCTCTTCTTTCGCCATCTGATAAGCAACCTTATGCTTGAAACCTTGCTGCAGATATTTCCAAATCAGCTTCACCAGTTCGAAATCCTGTTTGGTAAACTCACGAGACTCAAGGTCTCCCATGGGTATCCGCTTTGGTTTTACATACCCTTTTTGCTCAAGATAATAAAGTTTATGCCTCGGGATATGGAGGTTGTTTATGATTTCAGATGTTTTCATACTGCTTCTCCATTGACGACCTGTATAAAAATAAGGTTAAATCTAAGTTTAGGTTTATTTTTCTATAGATTATCAATTTGAAAATATATATTTTTTATGCTTTTGTCAAGCTATTTTAGTGGAGCATGATCCAGTAATATTCATAGGACCTAGCGACAGAAAGCTCCCGGATGCAGGAAAAAATACAAACCGCACAGGGTCGGGAAAATATCTACTGCCTGCTGAAAATTGATATTGAGTTGTTGTTGCTCAAGTGGACTGCCACCACGTCTGTATCAGCACGGATCGGTTCGAGCCCTGTCGCGGAGTCAGACTGTGACTGCCAGTTATATGTAGGATTTGCCGGAGCATTGGAATGATAGAGCAGAAGACCGGAAGCATAATCATCATTTGTTATGGATCCCTGCAGATATATGGGCACCACGTTGGCTGAAGGCGTTACCCCTCCACCGCCGTATACCAGGCGATCCGTCAAAATATTCCTGTTATACCAGTCATAATTCATGGTCTGCGTTGCCGAGATGACGACATTGTTTCCTGCATCAAACGTTGTCGACAGACTGCCGAGTGTTGCAGCTGTTGCCGAAAGAGCAACTGTTCCGGTTGAAAGATACGAAAACGAAAGCCCCTGCAGAACCATAATGCTCACCGCTCCATTTATCGAATTCATTCGAGAGGCTCGTCCGGTGACGGTATAAGTCTGGTTCGCCGCGCCGCTGTCGGTTGCGATCAGCAGATACCCGGTGCCCCGCTTGGCATTGTCCCGGGATTCCAGATCAATATCAAAGGCGTTATAGTTCAGTGATGTTCCGGTGCCGCCGCCTTTTCTCAGAATTAAATCACCGGCATCGATAGTTCTGCTGTTTGTCGTGGTCTGGTCCAGCTGCACCGCAGCAAGAACTATGTTGTTCCCGGCAGGCAGTCCGGTCGCATGGCTCGCCAGGACAGCGCCGCTGGCATTTGTTGTTAATTGAATATTGCCGTCGCTGTCGTTGCTGCAATAGGAATACGGTACGTTGTTCAAAACGACCATCTTCACTTTTGCGTAAATACGATTACTTGCCGTTGCCTGCGCCATCAGATTGTAGGTGGGAGAAGCGGGCGCACCCGTGTGCCGGTACAGGAAAAAATGCGTTTTTTGTGCAAAGATATTGTCCGTGTCATACAGCGTACCGGCGTTGGTGCTCGGCCCGGTTACGCGTATAAGGCTTTTGGTCGAATCCAGGACCGTGGTGTCGTACCTCAACTGAAGGTTTCCCGCGTTGATATCAGCAGCAGTGTTGGTAACGTTCTGAAACGTCACCATGGCAATAATCAAATTGTTGCCGGCAGCAAGCGTGGTTGCCAAGCTGGCGATGCTGGTCGTGGCCGTGCTGACTAACGTAAGCGGGCCGTCAAACGATGCTGCCGAAGACGATGGTGACGGAGGAGTTCCCTGAACAGAAGCCGCTGCCGTCCTTTGAGACGTTCCAACGTTCCCTGTAGAAAGGATGTTGCATTGGCTCTGGCTCACGGACGAGGAAACAGCATGCGTTGCTGCCGTAGTACCGCCAGCCGCTCTTTGCACATTGATAAAATTATTGCCCGAAATGCCACCGTACCAAATCGCTTCACTCTCGATAGTGATTCTTCCCTGCGGCGCATACCCCGTTGTAGAAGTCACCGGGATGATGGTTGAAGTCGCGGTGATGTTTGCGGTAAGAACGGTTGCGCCCGGGGAATAGAGCATGCTGGTCACGGTAAAAGACCCTCTTCCCAGAGAGACATTGCTGTTTGCGAGTGCGGTGCAGACCGTGCCGCTTTTAAATTGATACAACGCGAACTCAATCCCCCCTTCGGCCACATCCAAAGCCTGGGCGGACAGCAGATCATTCGTGGCGGTAACGCTGCTGGTTGTAACCATGGAAATAAACATCATCCCCATGAATGCAAGAATGACAATGATGAATACTGCCGCAATAAGCGAGACTCCGTGTTGATCCTTTACGGCACAGCGCATTCCTGACTCCTTACTGCAAATTTCTCGGGTGCACCCGTGTGTGCATGGCAAGGGACTCCGTCCCCTGCTGAACAGTCAGATCGATTACCACAAACCAGAGCGTTGCTGCTGTTGCCGCAGTGGCGCCGTCCTGCTGAAGATACCCAAATGTCAGAGAGGTCACTCCGTTCGCGAGCGGCTGCCACGTGGCTCCATTATCCTCGGTGCGTTCTATGCTGTTCCCGTTGAGACGGAAGCCCATTTGGCTTCCTTGAAGATTTATATACTGGAAGTTGCTTGCGGTCATAACCGGGATGTCCGCGGCCGTTCTGCTTCGCGCCAGCCTGATTTCCCGCGTCATGCGCTCCATCGCGAGCCTCGATTGATAGTGCAGGGAACTCCGCTGATCCTCGGCAGCGTATCCCCGCACTCCCTGCAGGATTATCAGAGCGGCTATACCTGCAATAATGGCGATAATCACGATCACAATGACGACCTCTATAAGCGTGAAGCCTTTCGATTTCTGGGAGTTCATACTGCATAATGTTGAGCACGCATCGGAAACCGGAGGTCTCAATATGCAGGGCCTATTTTTTTTCATGATGCCCATGGCAAATCCCGCCACTCTAATAGTTTGTCACAATAGATTCTGAAGTAATCGTACCGATGGCGGCATTCATAACCGACACCGTTATATGCGCGTACCCTGTTGTACAGGGCGGTGAGCCGACATTGACGTTCAAGTCTCCGGAACTGATGCAATAAATTGAGACGGAACGGTTAAACGCCGAAAAACCAGGGACAGGATTCTCCGCGGGATAGTTCGCGGGAATTATCCAGGAGAATCCCCGCGCCGTGTTCTGCCGGTCGCCCATGACGATTTCCATCTTTTCCCGCACAAGTTGGGTTGCCTGGGCCACTACAAGCGGATTCGCGCCGGTCCGCATACTGTTCGAAAACACCGACATCACGCCGATCCCGGCAATGGCAAGAACAATAATCGTGATAATAAGCTCTATGAGGGTGAAACCACCCTCGTTGTTTTCGATATTCCGCGATCTCTGTTCTCTATTCATAGAATTTAGTTCACCGCTCCGGTCTGCGATGTAACAGCAATGGTGTTTACCGCAGTCCCGTTTCCATTTACCACAATGGACATTCCGGCTGCGGCAGAGGAACAGCTTCCCAGACTGCCGACGCAGTTGTACGGCCGTCCGAGTGCATCATACTCAAGGCATGCCATAGTAGGTGCTATGGTAATGCCCGCAAAACTTCCCGTGTTCAGGGTGACGGTCAAATTACCATATGACGCAGGGTCGGCTACTGCAGTAAAAGCACTGCAATTCCCAAGGGCGCTGCTGTCCTGTACAGCGGCATACCCCGCAGCCGGGGCGGTGCCGGTTCCATTGAAGTACACTCTGGTCCGCCTGTTTCTTGCCATGGCAACATCCTGCACATACCGTACATCCGCGCGAAGCTTATCTGCAAATGCTCCGGCATTGGTGCTGGGTATGGTTCCCAGCCTCGGCCCAGCGAAAAAAACGATGATTCCGATCAGGACAATGACCATGATAAGTTCTATGAGAGTAAAGCCTTGCCTCTTTAAAAATACCACGAACGTATTGTCTCCTGAGAACCGGTTTCCTAAAAAATCTCGTAACTCTTTATCCGGGTTTTGCTGTCGTGTTCAATGCACGTGAAAAATAAAAGCCGCCCCGTGCATAAACAGGGCGGCACATAGATATCAGTTTCTCATGAAGAAGCTCTTCACTCGAACCTCGATCACGCTGTCGTTAGCAACCCGTTGTAACAGCAGCAATAGTGGGAGAAGCACCAGAAGAAGCCGGTTGCGTATAACTTACAGCACAGTTCGCTGGAGTAGGCGAACCGTTCAAGGTGAACGATGACGGGGCACCGGTAACGAAGGTGAAGCCCGACATATTTGAGATAGCGTTATTTATTCCTCCGGTTGCCGATGCAGGAAAACCATACACAGTATTTATTGTTACACCGCCTACCGTAACCGATCCGGTCGCGCCGGTCTGGCCATTGATGATGGCAGACGCGTTCACGATGGCGGCTGCGCCGTTCACCGTACCGAGCATGCCGTTCACGGCTGAAGTGCGTGCGCTGGTCTGCAGGTCAATATACCGCGGAATTGCGACCGCTGCCAGAATGCCAAGAATCACAATAACCATGATCAGTTCAATCAACGTAAAACCTTTCTGCTTCATTAACATGTCCCCTCCCCAAAAATTAGTTAAGTACCTGTCCGGTGTTCTTTCGGCAACATCGGGAATCTACAGCAACCGAGACTTCCGACGCATAATAAATTTTTATATAAATCAAATTATCTATAACCTGTCCGATTGTATCATTATTCCATGATAAGACAACAAAAAAATAAAGTTTTTGTTTTTTTTACCTGTGCTACCGTTTAAACAAATTCATCAGGTCCCACATGGGTAAAAATATCCCCAAAGCCAGAAACAGGACCATCCCGCCGATAAAGAAAAGAAGGACCGGCTCAATCATGCTCGAAAGATTTCGCAAGGTATAATCCACGTCCACATCATAATAATCGGAAACCTTGTTCAGCATATCGTCGGCTTTTCCGGTCTCCTCCCCGACGGCCATCATCTGCACAACAAGCGGAGGAAACAGCCCCGATGCTTCCATCGGATCGTGAAGATTTTTCCCTTCCCGCAGGCTGTCGCGCATTCCCTCTATCGCACGCGCAATCACGACGTTGTTTACAACCTCCGCCCCGATTTCAAGCGTGATCATCATGGAAATGCCGCTCCGCTGCAATGCGGCGAATATTCGCGCGAACCGGGAGAGCGCCACTTTTTGAAAAAGCGCCCCGAATATGGGGAGCTTCAGTTTGAATGCATCCCACTGCCGCCTGCCCTGCGGCGTGCGTATATACCAGTAAATTCCGCCGGTAAGAAGGCCGATACCCAGAATAATAAGATACCAGTAATGCTGTATACCGTGGTTGATGTTGATGAGAATGCGCGTCGGCAGAGGCAACTCAGTCTTGAACTGCGCGAAAACCGCACTGAACTTCGGGATGACAAAGGTGACCAGAAATACAAAGGCAATACAAATGGCAGCCACGACAAATAAAGGATACCGCACTGCGGCCTTGACGCGGGCGGATGTCTCCGCTTCGTGCTCCGCAAGATGTGCCAGACGGTTCAGGATCTCATCCAGAATGCCCCCGGTCTCTCCGGCCTGGATCATGCTTACATACATTTTACTGAAAAGCGCCGGATGTTTGGCCAGTGCTCCGGAGAAAGAAAGACCAGCCTCCAGATCACGCGCTACATCCATAATGGTCTTTTTGAGCCGGGGGTTTTCCGTCTGTTTCTCCATCGTGAATAAACACTGGAGCAGGGGTATGCCGGCGCTCATAAGGGTCGCGAGCTGTCTGTTGAATATGATAAGGTCCTGCGGCCTGACTCGGGAAAATCTCGATAAAAAATCCGGCGTAACCAGCTTGGGGGCTTGTTCCTCGATCAGAACCGGTATAAAACCCATGGTTGAAAGCTGGTCAGCGACGGCCTCTTTGGCACGTGCCTCCATTGCCCCCGCGTGCAAACCACCTTCTTTGTCCCGTGCCTTATATCGGTACAGTGGCATTTCAGTCCCTCGTCAAAAAAACCGTGTGATGAAAAGGCAACGTGCAATTACAGAACTCTTATCCGCTGAGCCGTTTTATAATTGCGCGTAACGTATCATAAAAAAAGGGGTTCTGCAACCAAACAAAAAATTGCATAAAATAAAATAATATTGACAAATACAATTTTATAGGTTAAGATTTTACCGCATATTATCCTAGTCAACAACCCCTGTTATTACCTAGCCAAAGCTGAATAACCAGGTTAATAAACAACCCTTTTGCAGAGGAAATAAGCTTATCCGTAACAAAATCACGAGCCATTATAATTCAACCCAAACGCTGACAGATTAACGGAATCTGCTCGCCTTTAGGACATTGCCATCGTGCATATGGTTGCGCCGCATGTACACAGGAGCACAATAATTTATCAACCCACCCCCATTATCAGGGATCAAACCTGTCTGCCCTTCAATCCCGGGCCCAAGGAGTAACACCATGAATTTAGTAGAACTAAAAGGAAAAAACATTGCTGAGCTGACCACGATGGCTGATGAGCTGAAAGTCGAGGGCGTCAGCGGAATGCGAAAGCAGGAGCTGATCTTTGCAATCCTGCAGGCGCAGACCGAAAAGAACGGCATGATCTTCGGCGAAGGCGTGCTCGAAATTCTGCCGGACGGCTTCGGTTTTCTCAGAGCTCCCGATTACAACTATCTTCCCGGTCCGGACGACATCTATGTTTCTCCGTCGCAGATTCGCAGGTTCAACATCCGCACCGGCGACACGGTCTCGGGGCAGATACGGCCTCCAAAAGAAGGCGAGCGGTATTTCGCTCTGCTGAAAGTCGACGCCATTAACTATGAAGATCCGGAAATATCCCGAACAAAAATCCTGTTTGACAACCTCACCCCGTACTATCCGGAAAAGAAAATAAAGCTCGAACACTCCCCCACGGACTATACCACGCGCGCCATGGACCTCATCACGCCCATCGGCATGGGCCAGCGCGGTATGATCGTTGCTCCGCCTCGCACCGGCAAAACCATGCTGCTCCAGGCCATCGCAAAGGCGATTTTAAAAAACCATAAAGACATAAAACTCATCGTGCTTTTGATTGACGAACGTCCGGAGGAAGTCACGGACTGGCAGCGGCAGGTGAAAGCAGAAATCATCAGTTCCACCTTCGATGAACCTCCGCAAAGGCACGTGCAGGTCGCTGATATGGTGAGCGAGCGGGCAAAACGGCTTGTGGAGCACAAAAAAGACGTGGTCATTCTTCTCGACAGCATCACCCGGCTTGCGCGCGCCCATAATGCAATCATTCCGGCTTCGGGCAAGGTGCTGTCCGGCGGTCTTGATGCCAACGCGCTTCAGCGTCCGAAACGGTTTTTCGGCGCGGCCCGAAGCATTGAGGGAGGCGGAAGCCTTACCATCCTGGCGACAGCGCTCGTTGACACGGGCAGCCGCATGGATGATGTGATCTTCGAAGAATTCAAGGGTACGGGCAACATGGAGCTCCACCTCGACCGGAAGCTCGTGGACAAACGTGTCTTCCCGGCCATTGATATCAATGCATCCGGCACCCGCAAGGAAGAGCTGCTGGTTGACAAGGACGATCTGAACCGCATGTGGATTCTTCGGAAGGTGTTGAATCCGCTCACCACGGTGGAGAGCATGGAGTTTCTTCTTGAAAAACTCAAACAGGCAAAAACCAACCGCGATTTCCTGGACTCCATGAACAAGTAGCAAGCCGTATACAGACTGCGGTATTTTCGGCAGGGTGCCCTGTGGGCCGAAATCGAAGAGGCTTTTTATCACCGTGCTTCCTCAAGCAGAGCATCGTTTTCGTTCATTTTTTGCTTGTAAATTTACATAGTTTGGTATATTATTACGCCCTTAACGAGAAAGCCACAGCATCCTGCTGTGGCTGTGGCTTTTATAACAGGAGGAAATGAACCATATGAAACAGAACATTCATCCAGACTACAAACTGACCACGGTCAGTTGCGCCTGCGGAGAAACATTTCAGACCCGGTCGACTAAAAAGACATTGAAGCTCGATATCTGCTCCGTTTGCCACCCCTTTTTCACCGGCAAACAGAAGCTTATCGATACTGAAGGCCGCGTGGACAAGTTCAGAAAAAAATACAAAAAGGCGTAGGCCGGACGATGGGGAGGAAGGAACTCGTTTTCTTTATTCCTTCCCGCGCGAAGTAGAGGCTCAATTTTCACGGTTCCGAGGTTTTTGCTTTGTCTGAGAAACTGAACATAGGCGGTCAGGCGGTGCTGGAAGGCGTTATGATGCGCTCTCCCCATGCTTTTACCGTGGCGGTACGCCAGGGGGGAAAGCCCGACGCTGAAATTGTTGTCATGAACCAGCACCTCAAGCCGCTCGGCGAACGATTCCCTTTTTTGAAAAAAAAATTAATCCGGGGTACGGCGGCATTATTCGAGGCTCTGTGGCTCGGCATCCGGGCGCTTAACTTCTCGGCAAACGAAGCGTTCGAAAGCAAAGACGGAAAGAAGGAAGAAATAACCCCGCTCGCCATGGCCGGCACGTTGGCCGTAGCGCTCATTTTTTCTCTTGGTATCTTTCTGGCACTCCCTCTTCTTCTGACCAATCTGCTCGGCATGCACTATGAGACCGTCAATAAAAACGGGGTCCTGTTCAATCTGACCGACGGCGTCTTCCGGGTCGCGTTGTTTCTCGGATATGTGTCCGGCATCTCCTGCATGAAGGATATCCGCCGGGTATTTGAATACCATGGCGCGGAGCACAAATCCATCGGCGCTTACGAGGCAGGAGTGGAACTAACGGTGCAGAATGCTCGGCGGTATTCCTGCATTCATCCGCGTTGCGGGACAAGTTTCCTGCTCGCAGTAGTCGTGCTCTCGATTCTCGTGTTTTCGCTCATTCCCGGAGACTGGCCGCTCTGGGCAAAAGGGGCCGCACGGATTGCCTTGCTGCCGGTTATCGCGGGACTTGGTTATGAATTCATCAAGTACAGCGCAAAAAAAAGCGAGAACGCCCTGATCAAATGCCTGATGCTCCCGGGGCTCTGGCTCCAGCGCCTTACCACGCGTGAACCGTCGGACGATCAGATAGAGGTGGCCATCAGGGCCCTCAATGAGGCCCTCGCGATGGAACCCCGCTAAAGCGGGGTTTTTTGTTGGTGAAACAACAGATGCTCCCCGGAGCTTGCGGAGTACAAATAGTTCTTCTCTATATTTATAGTGAATATTCAGCCTTCGGAGGCCGCTCTTGAGAGCGTCCCCCGTGTGGTGATTATAAAATCATGCTGAAAAAATTGGACGCTGTAGCGGAAAAATACGACGAGTTGACAAGACTCCTTGCTGATCCTTCGGTCGCGGCAGACCACCAGCAATATCTGAAATACTCCAGGGAACGGTCTGACATTGAAGAAGTGGTGCATCATTACCGCGCGTATCAGGACAGCATCAGGCAGATTCATGACGCCGAAGAGATGCTGAACGACAAACAGGCGGACAGCGAACTCCGGGAGATGGCAGACGCCGAGCTCAAAGACCTCCGAACCAAAGTCGGGCAGATGGAGCAGGAACTCCGCATCATGCTCGTGCCCAAGGACCCGCGAGACGATAAAAATATCTTTTTGGAAATCCGGGCCGGCGCCGGCGGCGATGAAGCAGGCCTTTTCGCGGCGGAACTCTTCCGCATGTATTCACGGTACGCGGAGAAGAAACGCTGGAAGGTGACACTCCTTGATATGAACACTACCGGCGTCGGCGGCGCAAAGGAAGTGGTTGCACAAATCCAGGGCAAAGGCGTGTACAGCAAACTCAAATACGAGAGCGGCGTCCACCGGGTGCAGCGGGTTCCGGCAACCGAGGCAGGCGGCAGAATTCACACCTCGACGGTGACGGTGGCGGTGCTTCCCGAAGCTGACGATGTGGACGTCCAGATTGAGCAAAAGGATCTCCGTATCGATACGTATTGCTCTTCCGGTCCCGGCGGCCAAAGCGTGAACACCACATACTCCGCCGTCAGAATCACGCACATTCCGACGGGTGAGGTTGTAGCGTGCCAGGACGAGCGGTCGCAGCTCAAAAACCGCGAAAAAGCCATGAAAATACTCAAATCCAGGCTTGTGGAACGGGAACGGGAGCGGCAGGAGGCGGAAACCGCCCAGGACCGCAAATCCCAGGTGGGATCGGGCGACCGGAGCGAGAAGATCAGGACCTACAACTTCCCGCAAAGCAGGGTGACCGACCATCGCATCGGGCTTTCCCTGTACCGCCTCGACTCGGTGCTCGACGGCGATCTGGATGAGTTTATCGACGCTCTGGCGGCGGCATCAAACGCCGAACGGTTGAAAAATTTGTGATTGTATTTCAATTTTTGGTTGCAAAACGACGGTCTTAAAACAGCGGCAGGTACTCAGTGCCGTAATTTGCATGCTGTCGGCTGCAATCGTTGCGTTGCCATTGACTATTAGAGAAGCGGTACATAACGCTGAAGCAAAACTGATATCAGCCGGCGTTGCCAACGCACGACTCGATGCCGAAGTACTCATCGCGCATATCTTGGACAAAAACCGCGCATGGGTCGTCGCGCACGTTTTTGATGTTCTGGATGAGGAATCCAATCGGAAATACAAAGCCGCATGCGACCGCAGAACGCGTCGCGAACCGCTCCAGTACATCCTCGGCACGCAGGAATTCTGGGGGCTCGAATTCAGGGTCACTCCGGATGTGCTCATCCCAAGGCCGGAAACAGAACTGGTTGTAGAATCGGCGCTCTCCATTGCAAAAAGTCTTGCCCGACCGGCAACCATTGTTGATCTCGGCACCGGGTCAGGCTGCATTGCAATAAGTCTTGCGAAAGAACTGCCGTCCGCGCATTTTTTTGCCGTTGATGCATCGGAAAAGGCGCTTGTAATAGCCCGAGATAATTCAGCCAGACACAATGTTTCAGAGCGTATTCGGTTCCTGCGGGGCGACCTGCTGGAACCGTTGGCTGAGACAGACGTCCGCGGACAGATAGACATACTAGTTTCAAACCCTCCCTATGTGCGCTCAGGGGATCGCTGCTCGCTGCAACCCGAAGTTCGGGACTATGAACCGGAAGCAGCCCTTTTTTCCGGTCCCTGCGGCACTGAAATGCATCAACGCATCATTGTAGCGGTGCCTGATTATCTCAGGCGGCATGGCGCGCTTATTATGGAGATGGGGATGGGACAGGCTGGAGTGCTGCGGGAAATGTTCTCCGCATCAGGCGAATACACGGCTCCTGTTTTCTTCAAGGACCTTGCGGGCATAGAAAGGGTCGTGACGGCACGTAAAGCATAACCTGCGTTCGGACCGTTCAAATCACTTTTATTATCATGAAAAACATCGTCATTAACGGCGGGAAAAAGCTGAAAGGCGAAGTCTTCGTCAGCGGCGCGAAGAATGCCGCGTTGCCGATTATCGCCGCGGGGCTCTTGTGTCCGGAGAAACACGTTGTTTCCAACGTGCCGCTTCTGGCCGATGTGAAAACCCTCGGGAAGATACTCCAGAACATGGGAGTGTCCGTCGAGCGGCAGGACAAAGACGTCATCATCGACGCAAGCGGGACGCTGAACCCCGAGGCGCCGTATGACCTCGTGCGCACGATGCGGGCATCGGTGCTTGTGCTCGGCCCTCTCGTGGCACGTGCTGGAAAAGCGCGGGTCTCGCTTCCCGGTGGATGCGCCATCGGAGCCCGTCCGATTAATCTGCATCTGATGGGCCTGGAGAAGCTCGGAGCGTCCGTCGAAATCAAGCATGGGTATGTTCTGGCAAAAGCAAAGAAACTCCGGGGAGCGCGCATTTATTTCGATACCGTGACCGTGACCGGTACTGAGAACATCATGATGGCGGCCGTACTCGCCCGGGGTGAAACCATTCTTGAAAACGCCGCCCGGGAGCCAGAAATCACGGACCTTGCGAACGCCCTCGTCCAAATGGGCGCACGGATCGAAGGAGCCGGAACCGACATTATCAGGATCCAGGGCGTGGAAGAGCTCGGGCCCATGAAATATACGGTGATGCCTGACCGCATCGAAACAGGAACGTTCATCATTGCGGCAGCCATCACCAACGGTTCGATCAGAATAAAAAACTGCTGCCCCGTCCACCTTGAGGCCGTCCTCGCTAAAGTAGCCGAGGCCGGAGCAGAGATCAAAATCGACAAGGAGACGATTCAGGTAACCGGCAGCCGCAAAATAAAACCCGTGGACATAAAGACGCTGGAATATCCTGGCTTCCCCACGGATATGCAGGCTCAATTCATGAGCCTCATGTGCCTGGCGGACGGCACGAGCGTAATCAACGAAACCATTTTTGAAAACCGTTTCACCCACGTTGCGGAGCTGAGGCGCATGGGTGCCGACATCCAGACGGAAGGCCGAAGCGCCGTTGTGAAAGGCATGTCGAAGCTTTCCGCCGCTCCGGTCATGGCGACCGACCTTCGCGCAAGCGCCTCGCTGATCCTCGCGGGCCTCGCCGCAGAAGGGCAGACGGTCGTATCCCGCATATACCATCTGGACCGGGGGTATGAAAATATTGAACAAAAGCTGTCGGCGCTCGGGGCGGACATCAAGCGAATATAATCCACCTGCAGCAGACAGACTTTTCGTACCGTAACTGCATACTTAACCATCACAGAGGTTGTCATGAAAATTCTTGATTCACAACAAAACGACGTCGCCTCGGAGCTTAAACGCATCATCAACCGTGGCGAAACAGTGACCGAAGACATTGCTGCGGCCGTAAAGGAAATCATCGAGCGTGTCCGCAAGGAAGGCGATCCTGCGGTCATCGAATACACCGAAAAATTCGACAAGCTCAAGCTCGGCCTCAAAGACATCAGAGTGTCACCAGAAGAAATCAAACAGGCGTACTCCAGCGTCGAAACAAAAAAAGTCGATTCGCTCAAGCTCGCAGCCGATAATATCCGCTCCTTTCATGAGAAGCAAAAGCACACGTCCTGGGTCTCCCAGGAAGCAGACGGCGTAATGGTAGGCAATCTGATCCGTCCAATCCGAAGCGCGGGCGTGTATGTCCCGGGCGGAAAGGCGTCGTATCCCTCCTCCGTGCTCATGAATGTCATTCCTGCGCAGGTCGCAGGCGTAGAGCACCTGCTTATGTGCTGTCCGGCCCCTGGAGGGAACCTGAACCCATATACGCTGGTTGCCGCAGACATTGTGGGAGTAACTGAAATCTACCGGATCGGCGGGGCTCAGGCCGTTGCCGCCATGGCGTACGGCACGGCGTCCATTCCAAAAGTGGACAAGATCGTCGGACCCGGAAACATCTATGTTGCCACGGCAAAACGGTACGTTTTCGGGCAGGTGGATATAGATATGATAGCAGGCCCCAGTGAAATCCTGGTTATCGCCGATCACACGGCCGATCCCGTCTATGTGGCGGCAGACCTTCTTTCGCAGGCCGAGCATGATGAGCTCGCCTCCTCCCTCCTTGTCACCAATTCACGGGAACTGGCGGAGAAAGTAAACGCGGAAATTGAACAGCAGCTCGCAATCCTGTCGCGAAAAGAAATTGCACGAAAATCCCTGGACCGGTTCGGCGCTCTTATCATCACGAACAATCTGCAGGAAGCGGCCGAGATATCCAACTCGATTGCTCCGGAGCATTTGGAACTGGCGGTGGAGAAGCCTTTTGAACTGCTTGCCATGATCAAAAACGCGGGTGCAATTTTTCTCGGCCATTATACTCCGGAGTCCATTGGCGACTATATTGCCGGACCGAATCATGTGCTTCCGACCGGCGGGACCGCGAGATTTTTTTCCCCCCTGTCTGCAGACAGTTTTTTAAAAAAATCGAGCCTGATTTTTTATCCCAGGGAAAGTCTGGACAAGGTTGCCGATGCCGTTCTGCAAATTGCGGAAGTGGAAGGGCTCGATGCGCATGGAAATACAATCAAGGTACGGATGTCAAAAAAATAATTTTTGAACGGCCGCCGGAAAACAACCTCTCCGGCTGCAGTTTCTTGTGAGGAGATACACATGCCGACAAAATATAAATCCAAACCGGTAAACAGTAAAACCCCCGCCGCTCCCAAGCTCAAACTCGGACTTCCCAAAGGCAGCCTGCAGGATGCGACTTTTAAGCTGTTCGACAAAGCGGGTTATCGTATACAGGTCAATTCGAGAAGCTACTATCCCAGCGTAGACGATCCTGATATCGAGTGCATTCTCGTACGCGCTCAGGAAATGGCCCGCTACGTTGACAACGGCATATTTGATGTAGGCCTCACCGGCAAGGACTGGGTCCTTGAGCAAAATGCCGACGTGGTCGATGTCGCAGAGCTCAAATATGCAAAGGGAGGACTCACGCCCGTCCGCTGGGTCGTGGCTGTACCTGAGGATTCCCCTATCAAAACGCTAAAAGATTTGAAAGGAAAGCGCATCGCCACCGAACTTGTCGGCTATACCAAACGGTATCTGAAATCCAAAGGAATTCCGGCAGATGTGGAGTTCTCGTGGGGCGCTACCGAGGTGAAACCGCCGAAGCTCGCCGATGCCATCGTGGAACTTACGGAAACAGGCAATTCACTCAGAGCGAACAAACTCAGAATCGTAGACGTCATCCTCGAATCCACCACCCGCATCATCGCGAACAAGAAAGCATGGAAGGACCCGTGGAAGAAAAAGAAAATCGAAAACCTGACCATGCTGTTGCAGGGCGCACTAGCGGCTGAGGAAAAAGTGGGGCTCAAGATGAACGCGCCCAAGGCAAACCTCAAGGAGATCTGCGGCCTGCTTCCTTCAATGCATGCCCCGACGATCTCACACCAGACGGACCCGGCATGGGTCAGTCTCGAGGTCATTTTGGATGAAAAACAAGCCCGAAACCTGATACCCCGCCTGAAACGGCGCGGTGCATCAGGCATCGTTGAATACCCTTTGAACAAAGTGATTCCTTAAACCAAAGCGGCCGAATGGCCGCTTTTTTTATCGCATTTCAGTTTTTACTTGCGCCGCAATACAATTTCCTGTATATATTTTTCATGGACAAAAAATATTGTTCTTTAATCCTTTAAATCTGTTAAGGGAGGTTGCATAATGATGAAGGAACAAAGAGGTTTTACGCTTATTGAGCTGATTATCGTGATTGTTATCCTCGGTCTTCTGGCAGCGCTTGCCATACCAAAGTATATTTCCGTCCAACAGCAGGCGCGTATTGCCTCGATCAATGGCCTGGCTGGCGGGCTCAGAGGCGCGGTCGCTCTGGCACGGGCACAGTATATGGCGACCGGGAATATGACTGCTACCACAGTCACCATGGACGGCACGGCTGTTGCCTGCGCCGCAGGCACCGGCATTCCGACCGGCGCTGCCGCGGGAATCGGGGCTGCAATGCAGGACTTGACCGGCTTTACTGGCACATACACCACTCCGACGGCGGTAACGTTCCAGTTCACCTCAAACCCGAGTGCAACCTGCGAAGCAGTTTATAACGGAACCACGGGAATAGTCACCACGGTGATAACAGGTTGCTAACCGAGCGTCACCCTCGATCAGCTGTAAAACCGTAGGTTTTAAAACCACGTGCAGCTCAATTACAACTAATTTATAGGGCGGCCTTCTGGCCGCCTTTTTCTTTTTATGATAATTTCTGCTTGTGGCTATTTCTCTTTTCTTGTATAGTTTTATCATGCGCAAAAAAATAGCAAAAATAAAAAATATCGCAAACCTTCTTAAGCCGGAAATACGCAGACTCAAGGCGTATTCCGTTGATGAATCCCCCGCCCGCCTTAAGATGGACGCCATGGAAAACCCATTTCTGTTGCCGGACGAAATCCGGCAGGAATTGGCAGAGGCCCTCAAATCCGAGCAGATCAACCGGTATCCCGATCCTTCAGCAGCTCAACTGAAAATGTCACTTGCCGACTTATGGGGTATCGGGACGCAGCGCATGGTACTGGGCAATGGGTCGGATGAGCTTATCCAGATGATCGTTCTCGCCTTCGGCGGACCGGTGCTCGTCCCCGTGCCGACGTTTGCCATGTACGAAATCATTTCCAAAACACTTGCTCAAAGCGTTGTTACCGTACCGCTCAAAAATGATTTCTCGCTTGATACGGACAAAATGCTTCAAAAAGCCCGCGATGTACGTGCAAAAGTGATCTTCCTCGCCTGTCCCAATAATCCGACGGGAAACCGCTTTTCGGATGAAGCAATATTGAAAATACTGAGCAAAGCAAATGCAATTGTGGTCATCGATGAAGCATACTTCAGTTTCAGCGGAAAGACCTTTCTTCCCCTGCTGAGCAGTTATCCGCATATGATCATACTGCGCACCCTCTCAAAAATCGGGTTCGCAGGACTTCGGATCGGCGCGCTGACAACTTCGTCAAAACTCATCAACGAACTTGCTAAAATCAGGCTGCCATATAACATCAACACTCTTTCCCAAGCGGCTGCGGTCGTTGCGCTCAGGCATAAGAGCACACTGAATCGCCAGATTTCCCTGTTGATTTCAGCGCGAGAAAGGCTTTATAATGCCCTGTCGCAGATACACAGCATCACTGCTTATCCTTCAGAAGCAAATTTTATCCTCTTCAAAACCGGCACTGACGCTGCATATCTGTATGAAAGACTCAGGGAATCCGGGATCCTGATCAAAAACCTGAGCAAACCAGGCATTCTGAATAATTGCCTGCGCGTAACAGTAGGCACTCCGGAAGAAAACAATGAATTTGTGGACACGGTCAAAAAAATTCTCAAGGCCGTCTGATGCACCCGATGACGTTTCAGGAGTTCAAAAAGAAAAGACACAATCGCCAACAATGCACCTGGTTTGGTTTGCCGTTCATACTCGTCGCAGGATGGTTTTTCCCCGTGCTGGGATACATTGTTCCGGCAGGTGCCGCTGTTGCTCTTCTTATAGCGCCTTATAAAGGGCGGTTTTGGTGCGACTGGCTCTGTCCGATGGGCAGTTTTTGCGATCTTTACCTGAATAAAATCAGTAAAAATGAAGCAATACCTTCTTTTTTCAGAAAAAGACTTTTTAAAACAGCAACAGGTCTCATTGCACTCGGGGCGGCAAGCCTGCTTGTATATAACATGTGGGGCACCATGAATAGTGTCGGACTCGCTCTGCTCACCATGCTGGCAGCGTCTGTGCTGCTCGGTGTGGCGTTGGGAATACAATATCATGCGCGGGGATGGTGCTCTCTTTGCCCGGTAGGAACGCTGGCCAATGCATGCTCACACAACAGGCATCATCTGCGGATTGATATATCCTGCCGAAGCTGCGGTGTGTGCGAACTGGTATGCCCCATGCAATTAAACCCCGCACAATACCGCAGAGATGGTGAAATGCGGGATGATGACTGCATACACTGCATGTGTTGTGCCTTCGTCTGCCCGCAAAAGGCGGTTGCCCCCCGCAAACAACGGAGCTGATGATGCATTGCTCGGAACTCAAAACCTTTCTTTTTTGAAAAGGAGACCGCATGCCGAGAAAGGCGACAATCGAACGAAGAACAAAAGAAACGCAGATAAAAATCGACCTGAACCTGGATGGTACCGGCATCTACAACATAAAAACATCGGTGCCGTTCATGGACCACATGTTCTCGCATGTAGCCAAACATGGCTTTTTCGATCTCACGGTGAAGGCAAAGGGTGATACCGAAATCGACGACCATCACACGGTCGAGGACCTAGGCATTGCCTTCGGCCAAACCCTTAAAAAGGCCCTGGGCGACAGTAAAGGCATCAGGCGGTATGGAGAGGCAACGGTCCCCATGGATGAAACACTGGCCCAGGTGGTGATGGATTTATCAGGCAGGCCCTTTCTCGTGTACGAGGTGGAACTGCCGAAAAAATACAAGCTCAAAGAGTTTGATCCTGGACTCGCTGAGGATTTCTTTCAGTCTGTGGTGAACCATGCCGGAATGAATCTTCACATCCGCCTCCTGTACGGACGGGACGTACACCATATGCTCGAAGGAATCTTCAAGGCCTTCGGGCGGGCTCTTGATCAGGCAACGGCTCTCGATCCCCGGATCAAGGGCATTCTTTCGACAAAAGGCAAAATTTAAGTTCTGCTTGCCACGGAGACCGTATAAGAAAAACGGACGGATTGTTTTCGTGCACTACTCGTCTGATACGCTTTCCGTGATGGAGACGTTTATACATGATAGCAATTATTGATTACGGCATGGGAAATTTGCGAAGCGTGCAAAAAGGATTTGAACGCGTGGGATGCGAAGCCCTGGTGACCAGGGATGCAAAAACCATCCTGAATGCCGACAAGGTCGTGCTGCCCGGAGTGGGCGCATTCCCCGATTGCATGAGAAATCTGGAACAATATGGACTCGTCGAACCGGTCCACAAAACCATCAGCGCCGGAAAACCGTTTCTCGGCATCTGCCTGGGCCTTCAGCTGCTCTTTACCGAAAGCGAGGAATTCGGATTGTCAAAAGGGCTGGGCATCATTAAAGGCAGAGTGATCCGTTTTCAGGGACCGGCATTCACGGAACTGAAGGTGCCGCACATGGGATGGAATTCCCTTTCCATCAAACGAAAGGCCCCGGCGCTTCAGGATGTTCCGGACAAGAGCAATGTGTATTTCGTTCATTCCTTTTATGTAGTACCGGAGGACCCGGACATTATTGCCACCACAACAACATATGGCGTAGAATTTGTTTCAAGCATCTGGAAAGACAATATTTTTGCAACGCAGTTTCACCCGGAGAAAAGCCAGGCGCTGGGGCTGTCTATCCTGAAACATTTCGGACTGCAAAAAAGCTGATTCAGTCCGCAGAGGTACGGAAAGCTCTTCACTGAATCATTCTCTGCATCAGCCATCATACAAAGGACAATTCTATGCTGATCATTCCGGCAATCGATTTAAAAGACGGTAAATGCGTACGCCTCCAGCAGGGGCTCATGGACAAGGCGACAATTTATTCCGATGATCCCGCCGCTACGGCGTGCCACTGGGAATCACAGGGAGCTGAGCTGCTGCATGTCGTGGACCTGGACGGCGCCTTTGCGGGTGTTTCCAGGAATCTCGATGCCATCAAGGCAATCCGGAACGCCGTCACAATGACAATTGAAGTCGGCGGCGGAATTCGGGACATCGCCGCGATAGACACGCTGGCATCCATCGGGATCAACCGCATCATCCTCGGCACCGCCGCAATCGAGAACCCTGCGTTCGTCCGCGAAGCATGCAAAAAGTTTCCGGGTAAAATTATCGTCGGTATCGATGCAAAGGACGGTATGGTTGCGATCAAAGGCTGGGCCGAAGTGACCAGTATGCAGGCCGTGGATCTGGCGATGCAAATGCAGGAGGCCGGGGCCACTGCCATTATCTACACGGACATAAAGCGGGACGGGATGTTGTCCGGCCCGAATATCACGGCCACGAAAACTCTGGCGGACGCCCTGCATATCCCGGTCATTGCATCGGGCGGCGTGTCGACGATGCAGGACATTCAGAATATCCTGGCCGCACGGCACTCCGGAATCAGCGGCGTGATAACCGGCAAGGCGATTTATAACGGCTCCCTCAATTTGAGGGAAGCTATTACCTTTGTCAAGCTGAACGACAACCTCTGCGCGAGGTAACGATACGCTTTTTTTTCAACACTGATGTGAAAGGACAGCAGGACCTCGTTATGTTAACCAAAAGAATCATTCCGTGCCTCGACGTGAAAGCCGGACGGGTAGTCAAAGGCGTAAGCTTCCTGAATCTGCGCGACGCGGGCGATCCGGTGGAAATCGCCAAAATTTACGATGAACAAGGCGCGGATGAGCTGACGTTTCTGGATATTACCGCATCCCATGAAGAACGCGGCATTATTCTCGATGTCGTCCGCCGCACCGCGGAGCAGGTCTTCATGCCGCTTACGGTGGGCGGCGGCATAAAAACGATCGACGACATCAGAAATCTGCTGCTCGCCGGCTGCGATAAGGTTTCCATCAATACTACGGCTGTCCACGATCCGGAATTCATCAAAAACGCATCCCTGCGTTTTGGCAGCCAGTGCATTGTTGTTGCCATTGACGCGAAACGGGTGGTCGCGCATTCACGGGACTTCAAGCCTCCGCTCACCTGGGCCGGCGATCCGAAATATAAATCCCTTTTCCTCGGCCATTTCGAGCTTCCACGCCAATCCCTGTTGCAATGGGAAGTCTATACTCACGGGGGCAGAAATCCGATGGGAATCGATGCGGTTGCGTGGGCAAAAAAGATGGAAGAGTACGGCGCGGGAGAAATTCTCCTCACCAGTATGGACCAGGACGGTCAGAAAACCGGCTATGATCTTGAACTGACGCGAACAGTCGCCGAAGCAGTTTCCATTCCGGTCATAGCGTCCGGCGGCGTTGGGAACCTTGAACACATCTATGAAGGATTTGCCAAGGGAAAAGCGGACGCGGCACTCGCAGCGTCCATCTTTCATTTCCGGGAATTCACCATCAGACAGGCAAAAGAGTATTTGCAGGAGCGGGGTGTGCCGGTGAGGCTGTAAGGGCAGGCTGCTGAAGCAGAGTCACGCCATCTGAGACCGCTTGCAATGGTCAGGGTCAGAAATACTTTTCTCCAAGAAAGTGCAGCGTTGTCTTGATAAGCTCCGCCATGTTCACCGGCTTGGTCAGATAGCCGTTCGCGCCGAGTGACAGACCCATATTCCGATCATTGCTCTCCCCCTTCGTCGTGATGATCACAATGGGGACATCACTCTTGAGCCTGGTGCGGACCTGCCGGATCAGTTCCGCGCCATCCATTTCAGGCATGACCATGTCCGTCAGGACCAGGTCGAACCGATTGCTTTCAAGCTTCGCAAGCGCGTCCTGTCCATTCACCGCCTCGGTAGTCTTGACGCCGAGCATCCGTCTCAGGTTGATCACGAGGAGCATTCGCATGATCGTGGAGTCATCCACGATCAGAACAGTTTTATCGCTCAGATTAAACATAGAAAGCCTTCGTGGATCGGAGGATTACGGTAAGAATCAGAAGGCGGGATGGCCCACCCCGCCTTCGTGATTTTCACGCAGAAACAAAATTATTGCCCGTTACCGGCCGATGTACACGCATCATGGGTTCCCTCACGATTACATTCCGGCTCCGTTTTGGCTACTGCCTCGCGGCAACGCCGTTCTGAATCGTTTTTGCGATTGTTTCCGTGTTCGTCTCCCGCACAGCCAGCAGCATGTTTTTTTTCTCATAATATCCGATCAAGGGGGATGTCTTCTCATTGTAGACATCCAGGCGCTTCGTAATCGCTTCTACCGTCTCATCTGCGCGCTGAATCACCGGGCTGCCGCATTTCCGGCAGGCGTCGTTCGGTCCCGGAGGATTGCTTTTTACATTATAAATTTCCTGGCACGAAGGATTCGAACAAGTCCTGCGTGTCGTCAACCGGTCGAGGATCACTTCGCGCGGCACATCCAGGTTTACCGCCAGATCGAGCCTGATGTTCAGTTTTTTCAGCAGAGCATCAAGCGCCTCCGCCTGTGGAATGGTCCTGGGAAATCCATCGAGCAGAAATCCCTTCTCCACGTCCTTTTCACGAAGCCTCTGCTCCATAATCCCCATGATAAGCGAGTCAGGAACGAGGTCTCCCCGGTCAATATAACCCTGGGCTTCCTTGCCGAGCGGGGTCCCGGCCTTTACCGCACCGCGAAGAATATCTCCGGTAGATATCTGCACGGAACCGTCCAATTTCGTCAAAACTTTTGCCACCGTGCCTTTTCCAGCGCCCGGGGCGCCTAACAGAATAATTCTCATCCAACAGCCTCCTCACCTGCAAATGCAAAATATTTTTTTTATTATCATATGAACGGGGGGGGAAATCAAGAAAAAAGTCGCAGGAGAACGGAACAAGAGAAGAAACATCCACGCCAAGGCTGCCCGATTGTAGTGCGCTGGGACGGTATGCACCGGAAAAACTTTTCTTTTTGTTTCACAGCAATGGAAAATGGCAGGCAACCTGATGTGCATCATTTATGTCGCGGAGTCGCGGTTCGCTTGAGGGATCCGTGCAGATTTCAGGCATGCCCTTAGACTCATAAACCGGACACCGGGGCGCGAACCGGCATCCGGTGACCGGCCGTTCAAAATCGAACACACCCCAGTTTTTTTCCTGTGCCGGCGGGAAAGCACGGGTAGCTTCTTTGCTCTGTTTTTCAACAAGAGAAGACCACAGCACACGCGTATACGGATGGCAGGGTTTGCCTGCGACCCGGCCGGTCAGGCCCATCTCCACGATTTTTCCCAGATACATGACCCCGACTTTGTGGCTAACGAGTTCGACCACGCGCAGATCGTGCGAAATGAACAGATAGGAAAGATGCAGCTGTTTCTGAAGGTCCCGGAGCAGATTAACAACCTGCGCCTGGATCGACACATCAAGCGCGCTCGTAGGTTCGTCGGCGACGATCATCCGCGCCCCCACGGACAGGACACGCGCAACTCCCACGCGCCGTTTTTCACCGCCGGAAAGCTCGTGTGGGAAATTCGAAAGCTTGCTCTTTTTTAGATTCACCTGCTCGAGCAGTTCACTGATGCGCCTGTCCAGTTCAGCGCCGCCCGCCTGGTGGTGAAGCGTAATGGCTTCTTTCAGAATGTCGCGAATACGCATCTTGGGATTCAGCGCCGCATCCAGGTCCTGAAAGATCATCTGCATTTGTCCCCGCAGCTGACGGACTTCTTCATGCGGCATCTGGGTGATGTCCTTGCCATCAAAAATGATACGGCCCGCCGTAGCCGGTGTGAGTCTCAGAATGGTCCTGCCGATCGTGGTTTTTCCACACCCGGACTCTCCTACAAGCCCCATCGTTTCATTTTCCTTAAGATAAAAGCTGACCCCGTCCACAGCAGGAATGGACGGCATATTTTCTTTCAGAACAGAAAAAAAGCCTTTATGATGCGCAAAATGCTTTTTCAGATCGATGACTTCAAGAATTGTTTTTGTCATGATATCGTTTTCCCGGATGAATGGCGCAGCATCTCAGAGAGAGAGAAACTGCCCCTGTCTCTGCCCGCGCACGCGACGATTCGCTCAGCACGCGACTTCTTGAAAATATAACCAGCATCGTACCCGGTGACCGGGTGCGATTTCCCGCAGTTCCGGTTCGTTCATCATGCAACGTTCTTTGACCGAAGACGTCATGCGCGCGCACCGTCCATAGAACCGGCAGCCCTGCGGGATATTGATGGTATCAAGAACGTCGCCTTCAATCGCCTGCAGCCGCCCTTGTTCACGCATGTGCTCTCCGGAGGGAACGGAAGCGAGGAGTGCCTGGGTGTAAGGATGCTTTGACGAAAATGCAGGGGCAAGCACGTCTCCTGCAGGACCGGACTCGACAACAGTCCCTCCATACATGACCGCAACACTGTCTGAAAGCCGTGCAATAACGCTGATGTCATGGCTGATGAGCATGGTCGTTATTCCTAATTCCGCTTTGAGTTCCGCCAGCAGGTCAACGATCTTGGACTGGATCGTGGCGTCCAGCCCTGTCGTGGGTTCATCAGCAATCAAAAGCACCGGTTCGCTGGCAAGCGCCATGGCAATCATGGCACGCTGGCACATGCCTCCCGAAAGACCAAAGGGATAGTTGTCAAAGCGGAGACGGGGAGAGTCTATCTTCACCCGTTCAAGCCAGTACAGCGTCCGTTCCTTCGCTTCTTTTCCGTTTTTCAAGGCCGTATGCAAAAGGATAGATTCCGCAATCTGCTTTCCTACCGGTGTGAACGGATTCAGCGAGGACTTGGGGTTCTGAAAAATCATAGCGATTTCCTTGCCGCGTATCATGTGCATGGAACGCTCAACGTTCTTGCTCCATCCTCTGTTGTCCTTGCTCACGGCCATGATTTTGTCATTATTTTTCGTGAGCGTAACGTAGTCGGCAAGGTCCTGAAGCAGGTTCTTCCGGATGTCGCGAGCTTTGAAGCCGATTTTGCCGCTGATCACCCCCGGCCCCGCACTAATCAGGCCCATGACGGACAGCGCTGTTATGCTCTTACCGCTGCCGCTCTCTCCCACCACACCGAGGGTTTCACCCGGGGCAATTTCCAAACTGACACCGTCCACGGACCTGACAAATGCCCTTTTGCTGCGCGAATAAAAATAGGTGCGCAGGTCTTCTATTTTGAGAAGCGGAGAGGTGCTCGTCATGTTCCCCTCTTTTTGCCCTCGAGCATGTTGTTCAAACCGTCGCCGAGCAGATGAAACCCGAGAATGGTAAATAAAATCGCGAGCGCGGGGGCCGTGGACGGCCAGAACTTCCCCTGCATAAAATAATTTGCTCCGGCCTGCACCATGTTCCCCCATGACGGTGCAGGCTCCTGCACGCCGAATCCAAGGTAGCTGAGGGAGGTCTCCATTAGAATCGCCTCGCCCATGCCCAGGGTCGCCTGGATGATCAAAATCGTCCGGCAGTTATGCCACAGAATGTGTTTCAGAATAATTGTCCTGACCGGCAGCCCCAGCGCGGTGTCGGCCTCGATAAAGTTTTTTTGTTTCAGAAAAAGGATTTTTCCTTTGACAAGCGATGCAACAACCGGCACGTTCGTAAGTCCTACCACGATCATGATGTAGTAAATGTTCGGCTTGAACGCCGCAATTACCAGAAGAATCAACACGAGACGGGGAAAAGAATCCACCAGATTGATGAAGTAGGTGATGACGGTGTCGGCTGCTCCACGGCGATATCCTGCAAGCACGCCAAATACGGTACCGAGCAGCAACGCGATAAAAACCGCAAGCAGGCCCGGCAGAAAATACGCCTGGATGCCCACGATCATGCGCGAAAGAATGTCGCGTCCAAGAAAATCCGTGCCCAGCACATGCCCCCCGACGCCCGGCGGGGCCATCATAAGGGCAAGATCAATGTCATTCGGATCATACGGCAGAAGATGAAGAGATCCCAGAACATAAGAACCCAGGACAACGGTGATGATGAACAGGCCGTACGCTACGTATGCGAGGTCAACGGGCTCCGCTCTTTTCCAGAACGGCAGGTCTGAAAATTCCCTGATTTCACCGGATATTTGGGAATATGTTTTCATACGAGTCTCTTCGGCATATTCAACAAGAATAAATGCATCCGTTTTTACAGCTTGTCATCTTTACAGGAAGTCAGGCCGTTATTCTTTTGATGCCCGCGGATTTACCGCCACATAAACCAGCCGCTGAAACAAGCCGCCCAGACGCACGAAAATGGCTGCCAGAATCGCAATGCCCATGATGACAGGATAGTCGCGGTCCTGTGCGGCCTGCCATGCCATCCTCCCCATGCCCGGCCAGTTAAACACCTGTTCGACGATAACGGCACCGCCGAGAATAAAAGGAATTTTGGAAGCAACGATCTCGGTGACCGGGATAAGCAGGCCTTCTTTGAAAAAATGCTTCCATACTGCCGCACCTTTTGCCTTGGCCGTGCGGAGGTAGTCTTCTGCCAGAACCCGTTCCATCTCAGCACGTAAAAAACGGATTACTTCACTTATCGTGCCGTTGCCGACACCGAGAACAAAAATCGGCAGCAGCAGGTAAAGCCATTTGAAATGCTGCGGCGTACTCGAAAATCCGAAGGCAAGCGGAAACAGCCCTAGTTTGTGCATGAAAAAATAGATGACGATATACCCGAGCCAGAATACCGGAATTGCGGAAACAATATATGCAGCCATCGTGAGGGGCCAGGAAATTTTTGTTGTTCCGCGCATGGCAGAGTAAACCGCAATGGGCGCTGCGATCAGGAGCGTAACGAGCAGGGAGCCGAGAGTAAGAACAAGCGTGTTCCATCCGACGCGCAGCACCTCGGAAAGCACCGGCAGGCCTGTCCGGATGGATGTTCCGAAATTGCCGTGCAGCATTTCCATGAACCAGGAAAAATACTGCGCATACCACGATTTCGGAACTCCCAGCGCTTCACGCACGCCTGCGCGCGCCTCCGCTGAGTAAAGCTGTCCTTCGAGGAGAAGACTAAACGGGTCTCCCGGAGAAAGATACAGAATGATAAAAACCACAAAACTCACCCCAAGGAGCAGGACCGCTGTAATCGCCAGCTCTTTTGACAGCACAAGGGCTATAGGCCGGACCGCTGATAGCTTCATGCTTTTCTATGCTCCTTCCTCCTCCACTAAATCAGGTATGGTTCTTTCTCTCAAACCTGCCGAGACGGCATCGTCATAATCAGCACTGATCATCCTCCTTTGTATATGCCGGGAAAGGGTTGTGCCCTCTCTTCAGTGCGAAGAGAGGGCACAGGGGGGGAGGGAGGATGAAGCCGTACTGCAAGCGCTCTGCTATAAAATCTACTTCTGGTCCTTTTCCGCAATAAACCATTCATCCGCGAAAGAGAAAAACTTGTACGGGTGTATGGCGACATGCCGCACCTTATTGTGGTACGCCGCATAATTCGTAAGCGTCCAGAGGAAGGTATAGGTGTTTTCGTCGGCAAGAATGGAATGAAGCCGCCGATTGATCGTCCTCCGCTTCTCGTGATCGAGGGTAAGTTTGCTCTCGTTGATCAGGCCGTCAACCTCCTGATTGGAGTACCCGATGAAATTGTTTTTCCACGGGCCGATTTCTCCGGAATGGAACAGCGACGAGATGTCCGCGGAATCGTCAAAAACCCAGGAAGCAAAAACAATGTCGAAGTCATGCTCCAGGAACACGTCCTCCTTCCACGCCTGCCATTCCTTGAATCCCACCTGGACATCAACGCCGATGTTCTTAAGGTAATTTCTGAAGGCAAGCACTACCCGTTTCACTGCTTCGCTTTCTTTCTCAATCGGGACTTTCAGCGTCAAGACAAGTTTTTTTCCGTCTTTCTGCATGATCCCGTCCGGACCGGGAGCAAACCCTGCTTCCCGGAGAAGCGATTTTGCCTTTTCAGGATTGAAGGGAAACGGCTGTACTTCAAGGTTGTATGCCCAGCTGCCGGGCGCAAAGGGACCGGAAATGATGGTTCCCTGGCCGTTGAAAAACGAATCGAGCATTTCCTGCCTGTTCACTGCATACGTAAAAGCCTGCCGGACACGTTTGTCCGCGAGCAGCGGGTTCCGGACGTTGTATCCGAAAAACGAATACGAAAGCGCATTGTACGGTTGCAAAACAAAACGCTTGTCGCCCTGTACCTCGGGAATATCGCGGGGATTCACCAGTACGATCATGTCGATGGCATTGAACATGAGGGCCTGGGTCATGATATTCTGGTCCGCAAACGGCTTGGCAATAAACTTGTCGAGGTGCGGCCGTCCCTTGAAATAATTGTCGTTCGCCACGAGGATGATTTCCCGGTCCGGCGTAATGTTCTTGAGAATATACGGTCCGGTGCCGATAGGGTGCTGGACGAAGGGGTCTTCTCTCGTGAGGAAAACAGGGTTGGCCGGTCCATGCCGGGGTATTATTTTGAAGCTGAATTTGGCAAGCGCATTCAGGATCGGCCGCTTCAGAGTAAAACGGACCGTGTAATCATCCAGCTTTTCCACGGTATCGATGAACTCATACCGGACCTTGAGCGGCGTGATGGTCCTCGGATGCATCATGATTTTATAGGTAAAAATCACGTCGTCAGCGCTGAACGCCCTTGGCTCTTCTCCGTCGCGTGCATGCCAGGTCACTCCTTTCCGGAGAGCAAAGGTATAGGTGCGTCCGTCTTTTGACTGTTCCCACCGTTCGGCAAGCTCCGGGACGATTTCCTGTTTTTCATTGATGCCGACCAGACCGTTGAAAACCAGCTCGGTGATGCGCAAGGAAATCATTTCATTGCTCGTGACGGGATCAAGTGTTGCAGGCCGCCCGTACTCACCGTAACTCAGCATGCCCCCATCAGGCCTGTTGTCTTTTTTACGAGCTGCTTCTGCAAATGGCGCAGCCACAAGAGACACCACAACCAGCAAAAGCACAACAATAGGAATTCTTTTCATAGGTCCTCCTTGCCATATCCGGGTTTGCAACGCGTGTGATGTGTGCGGCCGCAAACCAAAATCCGTTCTGCGTTAAAAAATTTTTACATCTCCTGCACTCTTCTGTTCTATTGCATACACACCCTGCATTGCTTCCTGTATCTGCCGGACGGCGGGAAACTGTTTGCTCATTTCGAAATAAATCTCGATTGCCTCTGAGAATTTTTTGCTCCGGTAATACAGTCCGGCCAGATCCGCAAGCATCAGCGGGTCGTTCGACTCAATCTTGTTCTTGTTGCTTTTATCCCTGCCCATTTCCATGGAGAACAAAGCCTTTCCCTGGCTCTTCTTCGCAAGAGCGTATCTGCCGAGCCCGAAGTACAGGGTGGAAAACTTTTTGCCTTGACCGGCCGCGGCAATGGATTCCGCGCGCTTCGCAACTGCACTGCATTCTGCTTTTGCCCGCGCACAGGCAAACAGTATCTCTCCCAGAAGGTCCGGGTCTGCCGGCTGCTTCTGCGAAAGACCGGTCCATACCTTCAGTGCGCCGGCCTGATTGCCTTGCAGATATTCATGCGCCGCCTGCTGTGCCCGTATCCGGTCCTTATAATGCTGCGACATGCGCGAGGTAGCGAGAAAGGATGCTGCAACCTTAGCCGATTGTTCTTCGCTCCCTGCAAAAAAATACGCAGCGGCAAGATAGTATTCAGCCGCGTCTTTTAGCGCTCCGTTGGCGGCGGCTTTTTCGAGCGAAGCTACGCTTGCCTGGCCATAGAGAACCGACATGGCGTCGAGAAGTCCAGGATCGTAAAAAAAGAGGACTTTCAATTTTCCGAGCACCTCTTTGTGTGAAGGCTCCTTTCCATCAAAGCGTTTGAGCAGTGCAAGGCCCTTGTCGGCCAGACCTGCTTCGTTGTAAACAGACAGACAGTTCTGCACCATCCGGACCGGCGCCGGCTTCCCGGTTTTCTTTACGTCTGCAAGGCTGCCGTCGCACATGGCAACGGGGTCTTTCTCTTCAAAGTTAATTCTGCTGTACGCTGCAGCAAGCTCGGACCGCACTTCCGGGGAGGCGGAATCTATGCCGTTCCAGATGCGCTCCGCTTCCTGCTCATTATCGTTCAGGTAATGGCAGAGGCCCAGATTCACTTCAGCGATCAAGCGATGCAACGGGCTGATTTTTTTGTCGGCAATGAATCGTTCCAGAAAGGACACAGCGGCAGCAGGTTTTTCCGACTCGATGAGCAGCTGCCCTCTATACAGGTCCGCGAAACGGCTTCTGGCCGACCCTTTTGACGCGGACAGTTTTTTGAGATAATCCTGAGTCGCGGCAAGCGACTCTTCGTAAAAAGCCCGGTACAGTTCGGCATTTTTCAGGTAGATCATGCCGAGAGTCAGGTTCGCTGCCCCTTGCCGGGATGGATCAAGCGAGGTAATTTCTGTTCGAAGCATCAAAGCTGCGTCTTCATAATGCCGCTGTTCATAAAGCTTCATCGCGCGCCCAACTGCGTCGTCGGCGGCAGGTACGGCTGACGGAATGCTCAGAAAGAGTATGATGGAAAAAAGAATTCGTTTCATCGGGTGTCCTTGCCAAACGGTACAGATTCTTTCGCCGTTATTGCTTCAGCTTCATGAGAAAAATCTGGTCCCATTGATTGACCTGGGCGCGATATGCTATCACGTCGTCTGAAGAGCAGGTGATATCATGGTTCATTTTGGTGCCCGTTTTTATCAGACGGCTCGTCTTCTCTTTGATGTTCACGATATAGATCGGATTGAATCCGACCCGGTCGTTTTTTATGTATACAATTTGCGCGCTGTCAGGCATCCACGCGGGCCCGCGTTCCACGTCAGGAATAATGTCCTGGGCGACCACTTTTGCGGCAAGCCCGTCTCCTCCAGGAGAATCAGACCCGTCGGCAGCAATAACCATCAGAGACCATATCTTGGGGTCCCCGGCAGGATTGACGTTTGAGTAAAACGCTATCTTTTTTCCGTCAGGCGACCACACCGGCCGCAAATCGTCGTAGGTCCACGTGGTGAGCGCTTTCAGCGTCTCAATAGGTTTGGTCACGTCGCCGATTAGATAGATGTCATGGTTTTCATTGCTGCCGTGCATCACAGCGATTCTTTTTCCGTCCGGGGACCATTGCGGGTAGAGATACGGTTTTCCGCCCCTGGTCAACCGTGTCAGCCCACGGGTTGGGATATCCAGAAGATACACATCGCCCTTGCCGGTTCTGCCTGATACGAAAACGATTGAATCAGCAACCGGCGACCAGTGCGCATGGCCGTTTTTCTCCTTGTGATTGGTAAGCCGGGTTGTTGTCGCCGTCGGCATGCTGCTGATGTCCTTCAAATAAAGATCGTAATTTCCCTCGCCGCCGTTGCTCATAAAAACAACACGGTTTTCCTGGGGAGACCACGAAAGACCGGCGTTATAACTCACTTCTTCATACACACCCGGGAAAAAGAACTTTTCTTCCCTGCGGTTTTCGGATAGCTGAAAATAAATGGTCTGAACTATTGATCCGTCGGGACGGGCGATAATAATCTCTTTTTTGTCGCCACTGCTCCGTTCAAACGCAATCAGGGTTCCCTTGCGGGACCATACCGGATTTGAATCATTTCTCCCTGTTTCAATCTGAACAAGCGGTTTCACAAAAAGCGGTTCAATAATTGCGTTTGTGTGCTCTTCCGTGTTATTCCCTGTCCCTGTAGCGAGAGATTCAACAGCAGAACCCTGGACCAACCGGGCCGCATCTTCGACGTCCTGGTCTTCCTCCTCCTGCTCAGTGAATTCGATTTCCGATGGAGCTGCCGGCAGGTCTCCACCGGCGACCACCCGTAAGCCTCCCAGAAGAAACATCACCACAAACAAAAAACAATGGTATCGGGTTGCTGTTTTCACCAAAGCGTCTCCCGCAATCAAAGATTTTTAATCTGCTCCCAATATTTCTGCGCCGTATCCCGGCTTTGCTCGAACGTGCTGTTTCCCTCCAGCTTTTTCGGGAAAAAGTCAAAGTACTCCCGCCAGGCAAGATTGGCGCTGTTCAGCAACGCCGGTTTCCGGGTCATCAGATAGAGTTTGTGGTATGACAGCGCAAGATAGTAGTAGGTATCATGCACGGCCTCGTCATACTGGACATTCGGGAAAAATCTTGTGTTCTGTTTTGCTGTCTGAAGATGCTGGATCGCTTTTCCGAAGGCCTGTGCCGCTGCATCCCTATTAGTTTGAACGAGCCCGCTTCCCTTTTCATAGTACGCGTGTCCCAGGTTCGTGTAAGTCACCGCATACTGTTTATACAGAAGTTCCCGGTTCTCGGGCAGTGAAAGCACATTTTCAAATTCACGGATCGCGCTATCGTAATCACCCTTCTGATCGAGGTAAATCTGTGCCAGGCGGCTGTGGGCCTGGGAATAATCCGGATGCCCTTTTTCCGTGCTCTGGTAAGCACGGACCGCCCCCTCCACATCACCCTTCTGTTCCGCCCGCTCGCCGATCTTCAGGTAGTCTTTTTGCAAAACAATCCGCCGGTCACCTGTCCTGTTTTCTTCTTTTTGGGCAAACTCGATGATCTCTTCCCAATCACGGTAATCACCACCGGTAGAAATTTTGACCGTATGGAATCCGAGTCCTACAAGTTTTCCTGCGCTGAGAGGCGTGGTACCGATCTTTTCTCCGTCAATAGATACGTCCGCGGAGGACGGCTGGGACTCCACTTTGAACAGCGAATTGTTCACCTGCAGAACATATTCTTTCAACTCCTTGTTCTTTTCTATTTTGACCTGGCCCTTGATCTGCTGATAACCATGCCGGTACAGAATAATATCGTATTTTTTCCCCACACGGATCGGGATTTCTGTTCTGCCGTCAGCACCCGTGGAGCCAACCCATTCGTCATTCAGGTAAACGTTCACGCCACCCAGAGGGGCCACATCCGGAGAAACACCGCCTTTGGCAGACAGAACAAAATAATTCTGCGCCGCTTCCTGCTCTTCCCGGTAAATGCGCCTGACCACCCGGTCTCCAACGGCAATTTTTTCATCTTTTCTCAGATCCTCAACTTCAACCCAGGCACCCGAATCCTCCGCCTTCTTTACTCTGATCTTTCCGATATCACGATAGCTCGATATCTTGCCGCTTTCATCAAATCGGGGGGTCATGAGCGAAAATTCCATGCCTCTGCTGATCCGGTAGCCCTGTTTTCCAAGATTGATGCGATAGCGGTCTTCTTCCTTCGACAGCACAGTCCCTTCAAAAGGAAAGCGTTCCATGATATTCGTCGCGATCTCCTTCGCCGCGCCGTTGATATCACCGGCACCTGATGCCCTGTTCAACTGACTCAGAATCAATTTTCCCCCGGATGTATAAAACTTCGTTTCTATGAGAAATCCTTTGTCATTCTTTGCCACACTGCCCATGATAATCATGTCAACGGTTCTGCGAAGCGGAGTGTCGCGCCATCCCTTTGTAGTCGCTTTTTCGATCCCAAGTTTTGCCTGTTTCATTTCAGTCTGCAGTGTTTTCGTCGGCACTTCTCTAAAACAGGCGTTTCTGAATATCTGATTTGCCACGGAATGCTCCGTCTGCACGAGAATATCTTTCAGATCCGCTCCGGGAGTATTGCCTACGAAGCGGTAGATCCCGACCCTGATCGGCTTGGGCTTCGTCGGGTAGAAATAGCGCGGCAGAGCCACCTCGCCTTCGAGCGTAATGCTCCCCTTCCAAGTGGCGGGAATATATCCGGGCGCGGACATCTGAATCTGCGCTTTTTTGCCGGGCTCCCCGTTATACGTATATACAAAAACTCCCTTGGAATCCGTACTGCCTGCGGACTTGTTATCAATGCTGACGGCAACGCCGGGGATGCCGCTCGACTGCCCATACTCCTCCATCAGTGCGCTGATGGTAACCTGAACGCGCCTGGCAAGCGCGACTTCAAGCCTCTGGCCCGGCTCTGTTCTGCTTGTTTTGCGCCAGGTGGAATATCCCGACTTCGAAACCGTGATGTCCAATCCTGCTTTCGGCATTTCTTTATATTCGTAGATGAACTCACCTTTTGCGTCCGTTTTCCCCTGTTGCTTTCCTGTCGCCGCAACGGTCGCATCCTTCACGGGCGCACCTTTTTCCGTAACAACGATCGTAATGTATCGCGTGGCTTCGAGATCTGCGTCAAAGGAATATTTGTCTACGGTCCCTTCTTTGGGCAGTTTCATAAGAAACGTGGTTTTCCAGGGTTTGACCCGGTATCCGGGCATTTCCTTGACCACGGCCACTTCGACTTCGGCGCCCGGTTTCTTTTTTATTATTTTGGAAAAATTACCGTTCGAATCGGCAAGACCTTCTTCTTTGCCGTCGACAGTTATTCTTGCTTGCGCCGCAGGCTGGCCGTCCAGACGGGCCTTTACCTGCAGATCGAGCTTTTCCCCGGCGCAGCCGAACAGCAGAACTGACGCCATAATAATCAGGCTTGAGCAAATAATGCGTTTTGGCATAATCAGAGACCTCCTTGAAAGCCACCGGATACGCTCGGCATTCGTCTTGCGAAAAAACTATCGCGTTCTATAAAAGTACCTGCGTTGAGCAGAAAACTTGATGAAAAAGGTTGCTTACATCGTTGGGGGCTGGATGTTTACCTCCCCGGGATTTACAATTTTATCTTCATCCGATTTTGAACCTTCTATGCTTTTCCGTTTCCCTTCGGCGATTTTCTTTATTTTAAATTCCACCTTCTTGCCGCCGAATCTTCCTACTTCCACGGACCGTGTTTCAGTCATATAGCCGATCCTGCTCGCTTCCACCTTATATACTCCCGGAATAATAAAGTCCTTCAGAGACTCAAACTTGCCTTCTGCATCCACGACAACGGCCTGCGATGCTTTTTCGAGCGTGGTCGTGGTGTTAATCATGTTCACAACAGATCCCTGCGGACTTTCTTTGGCAGGGGGGATAGGTTGCAGGTTTGCGTCCACAAGCTGGACCGTTCCATATATTTTCGGTGCACAGGCACTCAGCGTGATCCCCAGAACCGCCAGTAAAATATATTTTGTGCATTTCATATTCCCGCCTCCTCCTGACCCGTGCGTAGGATTCATTCTTTAGATTTTAATACCGAAGCAACTTGCCGCCGCAATCGCAAAAAAAAACCGCCAAAGAGAACAGATTGAGTTCTTTGGCGGCTCGACTAGCATATAAAACAATTACAGCGACTCTGCTGATGCTTTTGGTGTACGACAAGTCGCCGGTGTTTTAGTTAGCTTCGTGGCTCTGCGCCCTCCGGTTTCCCGGGGTTTGCTCTGAGCAAAGACGTATTATTTATGAATCGTGTTTCTACGTCCAATTTATTGCAATCTAGCATGTCATCTCTCCCTTGTCAAGAAAATGGATAAACATTATTTTTGTTAACCAGCCCGGTGATGCACTTTTAATTCCAAAACGTTTTCAACTGTGTGACCGGGCTCACAAAACAGACATTTTTCTCCTCCGGAAGCAATAATTTTCTATGAGGAACCTTTTTTACCTTTGCTCCGCATCAGGCAGCAGGACCATAATAAATGTTTTTGACACAAATACAGAATCTGATAGAATAAAGCACTTTTGTTTTCCGGTGCCGCAAGGAAACAAAACACACCACAAAAAACTTATGAATCCTGTAAATCAGCTGAAAATTTCACTGGTCGTTCTCCTCGCTCTCGTCTCTCTCGGCACAGCCGGATATATGTTTATTGAGTCATGGTATTTCCTTGACGCCCTTTACATGACGGTCATCACGCTCGCCACCGTAGGGTTTAAAGAAGTCCATGATCTGAGTGATGCGGGGAAAATCTTCACCATATTGCTGATCGTTTTCGGAGTGTCCGTCATCGGCTTCGCCTTAAGCAAGCTCGCCCAGATCATGTTTGAAGGGCAGCTCCAGCGTTTTATCGGGAGGAAAAAATTGGAAAAATCCATAGACAGTCTGACCGGTCATTACATCGTTTGCGGCTACGGAAGGATCGGATCACTTATTTGTAAAGAGTTCGCCGCCAAACCTATTCCTTTCGTCGTTGTGGAAAACGATCCTATCGTCCTTGACAAGCTTGAGACGGACTCCCATCTTTTTCTCCGCGGCGACGCTACGGAAGACGACGTCCTTCTCCAGGCTGGAATTAAACGTGCAAAAGGCCTGGTATCGGTGGTCAATTCAGATACCGAAAACGTTTACATTACTCTTACCGCACGCGGGCTCAATCCGGATCTTTATATTCTTGCGCGTTCCAGTGAAACAGGCTCGGACATAAAGCTCAAGCGGGCGGGAGCGAGCAAAGTCATTTCACCGTATCACATCGGCGGCAGCCGCATGGCCCAGGCTATTCTGAGACCAAACGTAGTTGACTTCATCGAGATAGCCACCGGCCGCGACCATATTGATCTGCAAATGGAGGAAATACTGATACCACAGCAATCCCCGTTCGGGGGCCAAAACCTCCTGCAGGCCGGTCTCCGCAAAGAAACCGGCGTTATCATCGTCGGCATAAAAAAAGCAACCGGAAAAATGGTTTTTAATCCCGACTCAACTACCCTTCTTGAACCCGGTGATACGCTCATCGTTCTCGGTCCGCCGGCATCAATAGCAAAGCTCGAAAAAATTTTTTCCAGCAATGCTTCCAAAGATAATGTCCCGGCGATCAAGAAACAACGTCAAAAAACCGAAAAACGAAAGCCTGTGTAAAAAAACGGCGTACCCTGAGTGGCCCCTCCGGCAGGAACCGGGAAATTCCTTGTCGCCGGGATTGAGTGTTTTTTATGGAAGCAAAGCAGCCGGAACTGTCTGCTTCAATAATAATCAAAATGATCCCGGAAGAACAGCGGGCAGTGCCGGAAAACTTTTTTATGTAGAAATATCCCACCGCGCCTGCCGCGCCTTTTTGCCTTGACATTTGCCAGCTGTCCCCTATAATAACCACCGTTTCAAATTTTAGGCGGAATTCACCATGAAAGATGCAATAACGAAGATCTTTGAAGAGAGCGCCCAGCTCAAAATCAAGTTCGTCCGCGAAAACGTTGATAAGATCATCGACGTTGTGCAGCTGATTGCACAGGCGTTCCGGGAAGGGAAAAAGGTCATCCTGTTCGGCAACGGTGGAAGCGCCACTGATGCGTCACATATTGCCGCGGAATTCGTGAACCGCTTCCTGCTGGAGCGGCCGCCGCTCCCCGCAATCGCTCTGAATACGGACGTTGCCGTTCTCACCAGCATCAGCAACGACTACGACTACTCTCAGGTTTTTTCCAAACAGCTTGCGGCCCTCGGCCATGAGGGCGATGTGGTAATCGGCATCAGCACGAGCGGGAACTCTCCCAATGTCCTCAAGGCACTGGAAGTAGCGCAAAAGAACGGTCTGAAATGCGTCGTGCTGACCGGCGGCACGGGCGGCAAGCTTGCAAACATGGCGGATTACGCCTTCATCGTTCCCTCCAAAGTTACGGCGCGAATCCAGGAAACGCATATCACGCTCGGCCACGCCATCTGCCAGATGGTGGATGAAGCGCTGTTCGGCAATCTGCGGCGGTAGACGGACATGAAAAAAATAGACCCTTCCAAAGTAAAAACCTATTCGCTGAAAGGCCGAACCAGCAAAGTAACGATTGATGATTTTTCCAAACCCTATCAGAAGGGCGGCAGCTTCCGCGATTTTCTCTCTTCCCTGCCGGACATCCTGGCTTCCAAACATTTCAAAGACGTTACTGCGGCAATCGTTCAGGCCCGGAAGAACAACCGTCCGGTCATGCTCGGGATGGGCGCGCATTCGATTAAGGTAGGATTGAGCCCGGTGATCATCGACCTTATGGAGCGCAGTATCATTACCAGCCTCTCGCTGAACGGTGCCGGAATCATCCATGATTTCGAACTTGCGTTCATCGGCCAGACGTCCGAGGACGTTGACAAGGAAATTCTCTCGGGTGCGTTCGGCATGGCGGAGGAAACCGGCAGCCTTCTGAACCAGGCCATCCGCTCGGCGGGGCCCGGCGAAGGAATCGGGGCAACCGTCGGCAGAATGATCCAGCAGAGTGATTTCCCGCATAAGGACAAAAGCCTCCTGGCCGCAGGGCATCGACTGGGCGTTCCGGTGACCGTGCATGTCGCCATCGGCACCGACATCATCCATATGCATCCGTCTTTTGACGGGAAGGCGACCGGCGAAGCGTCCCACAAGGACTTCCTCACCTTCTGTTCCCTCGTGGCGGATCTGGACGGCGGAGTTTATATCAATCTCGGGTCTGCCGTGCTTCTCCCTGAAATTTTCCTGAAAGCGGTGACCCTTGCCAGAAATCTCGGCCATCCCCTCAGCCGTTTCACAACGGTAAACATGGATTTTATGCAGCACTACCGTCCGAACACCAATGTCGTTCGGCGCCCCACACAGGGAGGCGGAAAAGGCTATTCGCTCACCGGGCATCACGAAATCATGCTTCCCCTGCTTGCAGCCGCAATCATCGAACAGCTGTAGGGTTCACCCCGCTTCCACCCGGCACAAACCCGTTCAAAACTGTCGTTTTTTTTTGCCAATAGTTTTAAAATAGTTTATAGTAACGATCATTTTCGTGACAGCCACGTGTTCCTGATATGGACACGCAGTCACTAGCATCAGGGAGGAATTATGGCTGCAAAAATAAAGGTGAAACATCCCGTTGTCGAAATGGACGGAGATGAAATGACGAGAATAATCTGGCAGATGATCAAAGACAGACTGATTCTGCCGTTCCTCGATATTGACCTGAAATATTTTGACCTCGGAATAAAACACCGGGACGACACGGACGACGCCGTCACCACAGAAGCCGCGCTCGCCATAAAAGAATATGGCGTCGGCGTAAAATGCGCGACCATAACCCCGAACGCGGGCCGCGTGGCGGAGTATAACCTCAAAAAAATGTGGGCAAGCCCGAACGCAACCATCCGGTCCATTCTTGACGGAACAGTGTTCAGAAAACCGATTATCATGAAAAACATCCCGACCGGGGTGAAATCATGGCAGAAGCCGATCGTGATCGGCCGTCACGCATATGGAGATATTTATAAGAGCACCGAATATGTCGTTCCCGGAGCAGGCACCGCGGAACTGGTCTTCACCCCTGCGAACGGCGGCGAAAAAAAGACCCTGACAATCCACCGGTTCGAAGGCCCCGGTGTGGTCATGGGAACGCATAACACCGAAAAATCCATCAGAAGTTTTGCGAAGGCGTGCATCCAGTATGCCGTTTCGTCAAAAGTAGATCTCTGGTTCGCCACAAAAGACACTGTTTCAAAGCTGTACCACGGCTTTTTCAGAGACATCTTCACGGAAGAAGTTGCAGGCGCAAAGCACCAGTTCGAACAGGCGGGCATCGGATATCACTACTTCCTGATCGACGACGCTGTAGCGCAGATCGTAAAGTCGCAAGGCGGCATGCTCTGGGCCTGCATGAACTATGACGGCGATGTTATGTCGGATATGGTCGCAACCGGATTCGGCAGCCTCGGCCTCATGACATCGGTCCTCGTGTCTCCCGAGGGGAAATTCGAATATGAAGCAGCGCACGGCACAGTGACGAGGCATTATTATCAGCACCTCAAAGGAAATCCGACTTCCACCAATTCTATCGCCTCAATCTTCGCCTGGACAGGGGCTCTTGCAAAACGGGGCGAGCTCGACGCCACGCCGGACGTGGTCGCCTTTGCAAATACTCTTGAACAGATCATCATTGAAACCGTCGAAGGCGGCATCATGACAAAAGATCTGACGGCAATTGCACAGCCGCCCGTGTCGCGTCCTGCCCAGACCGGCGAATTTATCGATGTTGTTGCAGAACGGCTTAAAAAGCACTTCTGTTGAAAGGAGTAGTACATGGTAGTGCTGTTAAACAAGGGAGTTTATCTTTTACGCGGCGCCGTTATCGTTGAACAGACGGAAAGCCTGAACATTCAGAAAATAAACAAACATTTAAAAAATGCGCAATACGCCCCGCTGCCGGACCAGACAATCAGCAGAGAGACGGCCCGAGCCGGCACGATCGCATATCAGATTTTAAATGCCCATAACACTTCCGACGATGGAAACATGAAGCTGCGCTTTGACGCGCTTGCATCGCATGACATTACCTATGTGGGCATAATCCAAACGGCGCGAGCCAGCGGCCTTAAGGAATTTCCCATGCCTTACGCGCTGACAAATTGTCATAACAGCCTGTGTGCTGTAGGCGGAACCATCAATGAAGACGACCATATATTCGGTCTTTCCGCAGCGCGGAAGTACGGCGGTATTTTCGTTCCGGCCCATCAGGCGGTCATTCATCAGTATGTCCGGGAAATGATGACCGGCTGTGGAAGCATGATCCTCGGTTCGGACAGCCATACCCGTTATGGCGCCCTCGGAACCATGGGCATTGGCGAAGGCGGCCCGGAAATCGTCAAGCAACTCCTCAGAAAAACATACGATGTCTCGAAACCCGACGTAATCGCAGTTTACCTGGAAGGGAAACCGGCCCCCGGCGTCGGGCCCCAGGATGTTGCCCTGGCCATCATCAAAGCCGTTTTTAGGAATTCCTTTGTGAACAATAAAATTATGGAATTCGTCGGGCCTGGAATCGCCAATCTCACGGTTGATTTCAGAAATGGCATTGATGTCATGACCACGGAAACGACCTGCCTGTCGTCAATCTGGATCACCGACAAAAACGTGGAAGAATATTATCGGATACATGGACGTCCCGGCGCATATCGCAAACTGTCCCCGGGCGACGTGAGCTACTATGATGGACTGATCAAACTGGACTTGAGCAAAGTGGCGCCGATGATTGCGCTGCCTTTCCATCCCAGCAATGCCTGGACCATCGCGGAAGTGAACCGTCATCCGAAGGAAATTCTTGCGGAAGTCGAAGCAGAAGGCCAAAAACAATTGGAAAGCGCCGCGCTGAAATTCCGGCTGACGAATAAAATCATCGATGGTCGTCTGAAAGTTGATCAGGGCGTGGTTGCAGGCTGCGCAGGAGGTACCTTTGAAAATATTGCCGCCATGGCGGAAATGCTGCATAACAAATCCGTCGGCGCTGGAGATTTTTCTCTCAACGTCTATCCAGCAAGCCAGCCGATATACCTTGACTTGATCAGGAATGGGTCTATTGAAAAATTAATGACTGCGGGAACAGCTATAAAAACTGCCTTCTGCGGGCCGTGTTTTGGCGCGGGTGACACTCCTGCAAACCAGGGACTCAGCATCCGCCATGTCACCAGAAATTTCCCCAACAGGGAAGGCTCCAAACCTTCCGGCGGCCAGATTGCTTCGGTTGCGCTGATGGACGCCCGGTCCATAGCCGCAACCACCCTGAACAACGGCTTCTTGACCCCGGCCACTGAGTTTGACGCCCCTGCAGCACCGGCCTACTTTTTTAAGGCGCAGGTGTATGATAATCGGGTTTATCAGGGTGCAGGGAAGCCGAAGCCTGAGGAAGAGTTGAAGTTCGGTCCGAACATTGCGGACTGGCCGAAAATGCTGCCTCTTTCTGAAAACCTGCTGCTCAAACTGATCACGGTCATTCATGATCCGGTCACGACAACTGATGAGCTGATACCCTCCGGCGAGACGTCTTCCTACCGGTCAAATCCGCTCAAGCTTGCGGAATTCACGCTGTCGCGCAAGGACCCCTCGTACGTCGCGAAAGCAAAATCCGTCCAGGAACTGGAGCTCGCAAGACGAAAAGCAGTGGAAGGTGGCGAACTTCCGGATGTATTGCGGGCTGTTTGCGCACAGGCTTGCGAGGAGTGCCGGACTCCTGAGGAGTTGCGGCGTTTTATCAGCAAGACCGGCCTGGGGAGCGTGATCTTCGCAGTCAAACCGGGTGACGGTTCAGCCCGGGAACAGGCGGCCTCCTGCCAGAAGGTCCTCGGTGGACAGGCAAATATTGCCGTTGAATACGCCACCAAGCGGTACCGCAGCAATCTCATCAACTGGGGCATGCTGCCGTTTACTATAAAATCGGATGCGCAATCCCTGTTGCAACTCGATGCTTATATTTACATTCCCGGAATCCGCATGGCCGTGCTCAATAAAAAGGATGCAATTGCAGCTTTTGTCATAAGCGGCAAAGACAGAACCCCGATAGAACTGCACCTGCGGAATCTCAGCCAGGATGACCGGGATATTATTTTAGCCGGGTGCCTGATCAACTACTACGCCAGATAAGAGAACTCCGGCCTCATAGTGGTGCGGCGCAGGTATAAGGAACGCAATCCATGATCCTTAAACAAGGAACTTTATGGGATCAACTTTCGCGGGTCACCGAGCGTGCTATTGCCGCGGGTGCGCTTCTACCGGTTCCCACTGAATACTCTTTTATCGAAGACAGTGGAATCCGCTTCCTTGTAAGAGTGCTGGCAGGCCTGGCGCAAAAACATGACGCATGGAAGAAACAGATTGCAGCATCCGAGGCGGGTAAAACCGTAAACCCGTTTCTTCCGCCTGAAAAAGAGCTTACCGTTGCGGACATTTCCGATACGCACGTAGCCGTCCTGAACAAATTCAATGTGGTGAAACACCACCTGCTGATCATCACCAGGCAGTTCGAAGATCAGGAATCACTTCTGACGCCTCCAGACTTTGAAGCCTTCTGCCTGTGCATGGCCGAATTCAACGGTCTGGGGTTCTATAACGGCGGCAAAACGGCTGGCGCAAGCCAGCGGCACAAACATCTTCAGATAATACCGCTACCTCTTGCTCCTGCGGGTCCGGCCATACCTATCGAACCGCTGTTTCCCCAAACACCGCCTTTTGAACTCAGCACCGTTCCCGTCTTTTCCTTCCTGCACTCGTTTGTACGATTGGACAGGGGACTCGCTCTGTCTCCGCTTGAAGCAGCTAAAAAAATGTTCTCGCTTTACAATATCATGATGTCCAGCGTCGGCATGACAATCTCTTCAGCCGACAGTCCCGTCCGCCAATCCATGCCATACTGTTTTCTTGCAACACGCGACTGGATGCTGCTTGTACCGCGGTCCAGGGAATCATTTGAAAATATTTCTCTCAATTCCCTGGCCTATGCAGGCTCTTTGTTCGTTCAGAGCGAACACGTGCTTGAAATACTGAAAAGCTGCGGTCCCCTGAACGCGCTGCGCAGCGTTGCCATGCCAAAGTAAATATTGCAATCTTTCTGCTTCCGACTTTTCCAGAAATTTCGTCCGTCTCGCATTTTCGTCCTCTGGCGCTTCCTTCTCCCTACGTTGTGATATCATGGAACAAAGAACTGAAGATGCCGCTGATATATTTCATCCAGCATGTGTTTTTCATACTACATTCGTACCGGGGAGGTTTTTCATGGACACGTTGAAAATCTCGAGTACAGCATTTAACCAGAAAGGGCATATTCCGGAAAAGTACACCTGCGACGGCGCCGATATTAATCCTCCCCTGAAAATAGAAAATGTCCCCGCAGGAACAAAGTCACTGGCGTTGATCGTTGACGATCCGGACGCTCCTGCAGGCACCTGGGTGCATTGGGTTGTGTGGAACATCGATCCGTCCACCCGGGAAATAAACGAGAATTCCGTTCCAGGAGGCGCTTCTCAGGGCATGACGGATTTTCGAAGGCAGACCTACGGCGGCCCCTGTCCTCCGTCGGGCACGCACCGCTACTTCTTCAAGCTGTACGCACTCGACTCGCTGCTCACCCCCGGCCCGCGCGCAACAAAAACTGCGGTGGAAAACGCCATGCAGGGCCGCATCCTCGCCCAGGCTGAACTGGTCGGGCTATATGCACGAAAGTAGCGCCCGACGCTGCGATATTCCCTGCGACAGGCTTCTGGTTTTCCGATGGAATCCGCAGCACAAAAAAAATATTTTTGTGGACAAGGCGTCGGCGGTTTCCCTGTTTTTGCTTGACAAAAAACACACGTTCCTGTAGATTTTTAGAAACTTCATCAGCTATTCCCTTCATTTTCAGGAGCGTGCATTATGAAAGAAGCACCGTTACTTCTCCCCGAACTGCATAACATACCTGCATATGTGACCTATACCTGGCTGGCCATGGCCATTCTTATCGGTCTCGCACTTATTGCCCGTTTCACCCTCAAGCGGGATGCTGCACCGACCGGCATTCAGAACTTTTTTGAAACAATCGTCGACGGCCTCGAAAATTACGTCGTGGACAACATGGGCCCCGAAGGCAGGCCTTTTTTGTCGCTGATAGGCACCCTGTTCCTCTTCATCCTCGTGTGTAACCTGATGGGCCTAATACCGGGATTTGAATCCCCGACGGCAAACCTCAACACCACGCTGCCGATGGCGATCATCGCAGTGGTTCTCACCCATGTCGTAGGCCTCAAAAAATGGAGGTTTGCCTACATCAAGCATTTTCTCGGACCCATGTGGGCAATGGCCTGGCTTATGTTTCCGATTGAGTTGATCAGCCATCTTGCCCGCATCGTTTCGCTCTCGTTCCGTCTTTTCGGCAATATGGTGGCGAAACATCTGCTGCTGCTGGTGCTTTTCTTCCTCTGCCCGTATTTGCTGCAGGTTCCCATCCTCGGCCTCGGCTTGCTGGTCGCCTTTGTGCAGGCCGGTGTGTTTGCACTCCTTACCATGCTCTATATAGCGGGTTCTCTGGAGGAGGCTCATCTGGGAGCCCAGCACTAAGATATACTTGACCCCGGCCGGCGAATTCCCGCAAGGGGCCGTCCGGGAGGTTGCACCCCGGTGATATCCGGTAAACATTGATGCAAGTTTTGAAGAAAGGAGACGGAGCGCATGAAAAAAATTACCGCAATCCTCATGCTGGCCTTCATCCTGATGCTCGCCGCCACTGCAGCATTCGCAGCAACCGAGGCAGCCCCCGAAGCGGCAAAGCCGACCGATGCATCGCACCTGCAGTTCTATGCATATGTTGAGCTTGCCTGCGCCATTGGTATCGGCATTGCTGCTGCCGGAGCCGGCGCCGGTATGGGTCATGCCGTCAGCGGTGCTGTTCAGGGTATCGCACGCAACCCGCAAACGATGGGGAAAATCATGACCACGATGATCCTGGGTCTGGCGTTGATCGAATCGCAGGTGATCTACACCCTGGTCATCATCTTCATCTTCCTCTACAACAACCCGTTCAAAGTTGTCTGATTCAGCGAAAACGGGCACCAGCTGTACAAAACGAACAGAAACGGGCGGCCACCTGGCCGCCCGTTTTGTTTGGAGATGGTTCCATGAGTGAAACGTTGCAGGACAAATCTTTTACGCTCTTCTGGGGTGCGCGCGCATCCACTGCCGTTGCTTTTCAGATGTTGAGCGTTGCCGTGGGCTGGCAGATATATGCTCTTACCAACAGCGCACTCTATCTCGGACTCGTGGGACTCGCGCAGTTTCTGCCGATGTTTCTACTGTCTCTCGTGGCGGGCCATGTGGCAGACCGCTATGACCGGCGTGTGGTCACGCGCGTCTGCCAGCTAGTCCAGGGACTTGCGGCCGGAATGCTTGCCTGGGGAAGCTTCTCCTGCTGGCTGACGGAAACATCCATTCTGGCACTGGTCTTTATTATCGGTGCCTCGCGCGCCTTCGAGGGTCCCACGATGCAGGCATTGCTGCCGAAGTTGGTCCCTTCCCACCTCATACCCAAGGCTGTTGCGTGGTCCTCCTCGGCGTTTCAAACCGCCACCATCCTCGGCCCGGCGCTCGGTGGATTTCTGTATGCTGCCGGACCCGCCACGGTCTATACCTGCGCATGCATATTGTTTCTGACTGCCAGCACCTTTGTAGCCCTGATCCACATGAAAATTCTTCCAACGCCGCAAGACCCGATAAGTCTGGCGTCCCTGTTTGCAGGAATCACGTTCATTAAAAGCCGCCCCGTGGTACTCGGCGCGATATCCATGGACATGTTTGCAGTCCTGCTCGGCGGCGCAACCGCCTTGCTGCCGATCTATGCTCGAGACATTCTCATGACCGGACCATGGGGATTGGGACTGCTGCGCTCTGCCCCGGCAATCGGCGCATTGACCATGTCCATGTTTCTGGCCCGCCATCCTCTTAAACAACGCGTCGGGAGAACCATGTTTTTCGCGGTCGCGGTGTACGGGATCGCCACCATGATCTTTGCCGTATCCACCTCGTTCATCCTTTCTCTTGCTTCCCTGATCATACTCGGCTCCGCAGACGTGATCAGCGTTGTCATCCGCCAATCACTGGTGCAGATCGGGACTCCTGATGAGATGCGCGGACGGGTCAGTGCGGTCAATTCCATGTTCATCGGCACGTCAAACCAACTCGGAGAGTTCGAATCCGGGATCACGGCAGCATGGTTCGGTGTTGTGCCGGCTGTTCTGATCGGAGGAATCGGCACCCTTCTTATCGTCATCCTCTGGATACGTTTTTTTCCTCAGCTTCTCCATACCGACACTCTCGGCCGCTGAAACCCGCGTACAGCGGTCGGCTTCACTTCATCACTCGGGAAAAACCGGTTTTCTTTTGATTAAACGCCTGATTTGATATATAATGCCTCCCTGCTGTTAATTCGATTGTCACACAAGGAGTATGCCGACCCATGAGCACCTCAGAAAATGTCCGCGTTCGTTTTGCGCCGAGCCCCACCGGAGCCCTACATATCGGCGGCGTAAGGACCGCCCTTTTTAACTGGCTTTTCGCGCGCCATTTCGGCGGAAAATTCATCCTCAGAATAGAAGACACGGACCAGACACGATCTACGGACGAATCCATCAGGATCATCCTCGACGGCATGACATGGCTCGGCCTCGATTGGGATGAAGGACCGTTTCGCCAAACTGAACGCCGGGACATCTACCGGGCGCATGTGGACAAGCTGCTTAAGGAAAACAAAGCCTACTATTGCTACTGTACCCCGGAAGAGCTGGAAGCCAGAAGAAAGGAAGCCCTGGCCGCGGGCAGACCGCCGAAATACGATAGAAAATGCCGCTCGCTGACGGCACCCGTTCCGGGTAGGACCCCTGCGGTCCGCTTTCTGTCGTCCGATGAAGGACAGACCGTCGTGCATGATCTGATCCGCGGCGACGTGACCTTTGAAAACCAGCAGCTCGATGATCTCATCATCCAGCGCTCGGACGGGCTTCCCACGTATAACTTTGCCGTTGTGGTTGACGACGTGACCATGAACATCACACATGTGATCCGTGGAGACGACCACCTGAACAACACACCGCGCCAGATCCAGCTATACCAGGCGTTCGGATATGAGCCGCCGAAATTCGCACACCTGCCCATGATTCTGGGCTCTGACAAGACAAAACTCTCCAAGCGGCACGGGGCGACTGCGGTCACCGAATACGTGGACCTCGGATATCTGCCGGAAGCCCTGGTGAACTATCTGGCCCGGCTTGGCTGGTCCCACGGGGACCAGGAAATCTTCACCCGCAAGGATCTGATAGAAAAATTCACACTCGAAAGCGTGGGCAAAGCCCCCTCCGTGTTTAATCAGGAAAAATGCGTGTGGCTCAACCATCACTATATCCAGCAGGCTGATCCTGCACGGCTTGCAGAGCTTGTGCTCGACCTTCTCAAGAAAGACGGAGTGGTGCCCGGAGACAAAGAGCCGGATATCGCATGGTGGAAAAAACTTGTCAGTATCCTGACGGAACGCAGCCACACCCTCGTTGAAATGAAACAAGCGGCCATTCCGTTCATCGCAGACGAAATTCAACTGGACGAAAAGGCAAAAGCAAAGCACCTGACCCCGGACGTGATCCCGCTCCTGTCAGACCTGCTGTCAAAACTCAGGTCTACGGACCCTTTTACGCACGAGGAACTCGAGAAAATATTTACTACCTTCGTTGCTGAAAAAAATATAAAGCTCGGCAAAATAGCACAGCCGGTGCGCGTGGCCCTCACCGGTGGTACAGTCAGCCCCGGCATATACGAAGTTCTCGAAGTAATGGGCAAGGACAAATCCATCAGAAGAATTGAGTCTGCCATTCATAAAGCCGGCTGACGGAATGTGGCTGCTGCCAAACTAGAAAGAAAACCATGCAGTTGTGTATTGAAAAAAAACTGACGCTTGCTGGTGCGGAAAAACTGTTCGAATGCGAGCTGATCCATCTGAGCAACGGTTTCGGTGTTCTGAAGTATGTCATTCAACGAAATAATGTCATCAGCGGCATCAAAATCAGCCCCGGCGACATCACCTATGGGCTTTATTGGGCAGACAGACCATATACCTTATATCTCTGGATCGTAAATGAAGGAAAAGACCGCGCGTACTACTTCAACATAGCGGACCGGATATCCCTGCATCCAAATGAATTCGTCTGGCGTGATCTGGTCATCGACATCGTAGTCGACCCCAGTCAGCGGGTGCACACGCTCGACAGGGATGAACTGCCCACTGACCTGGACCCGGATTTGTCCCGCTATATCCAAAATACGGAAGCTCTTATCCTGCGGAATTATCCGGCAATTATCAGGGAAGCGGAAGACATTGTAAGAGCTCTCTCCTGAAAATTTGCACTATGAGCCCGGTCGGCACTTGCGCGGCAATGAGTGCTGAACAAGCATGGATGACAGAATGACATCTCAACCCACAAACGAAAAGCACTCGCCACCGAAAAAGTTCGCATACCGAATCCTCGCAGCAGCCGCAGTAACAAACGCGCGCGTATCACAGGCTCTTTTTCGCGCTATTGCCACACTGGGCGATATTCTGATCGGCGTCCTGGAAACATCGCTCGACACCCGGGAAAAAGAGCATCTGACACTGCGCCTCTATGACACGGCGTCGGAACAGTATGCGGCTTCGGGAGGATTATTCCCCTGGGAAGCGTCATGGTACAGCAGGGTTTTGCCGCCTCCGCCTGCAAGGATACTGGTCACGGCGGCAGGCAGCGGCCGCGAAGCTGCGGCACTGATACATTCAGGCTACGCTGTCGACGCTGCCGAGCCTGTTGACAAATTCACCGCAAAATGTGCCGGACTGCGGGGCATCGGAGATTTTTTCAAAGCAGACCACGACGACATCGTCGAGGGTTTTCTGCACGGAACAGGACCGGCTGCCGCGCTCCGGGGCCGGACATACGATGCCGTAATCATCGGCTGGGGCAGTTTCGCCCACATCATCGATCCGGAAAAACGCAGACAGCTTCTTGATGCCTGCCATGCCCTGGCCCCACGAGGCCCCATCCTGCTCAGCTTTTTTGCCGATACCGTCCAGATCAATCAGGAAACACGGCCGATGCGGTTTGGCCGCGCGGCAGGCCGTTTGCTCGCCCGCTTGAGAAAGATTTCTCCGGCACTCAATGCCAATGACCTGTTTCTCTGGCATGCCGGGTTTCTGCACCGTTATACGGAAGAAGAGTTGGCAGGTTTTGCAAATCCTCTGGGCCGCAAAGTAATGTTCTCTGCAAACCCTTATGGCCACGCAACATTCCTGCCGAAGGAAATGACTCCGGAAGAATGCACGCAGCAGAACGCAAATTTTCTGCGCGATCTTCGGCGTCTGTGCAATCTATAAATACGTATCATGGCTCTTTGCACTGAAAAAAAAATCCTTCTCACCGGTGAAATCCAAACCTATTCCTGCGACCTGCTTCATTGCTCGGGTAAATTCGGCATGTTGAAGCATATCATCGAACGTTGTTACTATATCGACGGTCTGCAACTGAATCCCGGTGACATCACGCATGCCCTCTATTGGACGGACAGGCCGTATACACTGTACATCTGGCAAATGGACCGAGGAAAGCGTGCCTACTATTTCAATATTGCGGACAGCATAACGTTGCATCCGGCCGAATTTATCTGGCGCGATCTGGTGGTCGACATATTGCTCGATCCTGACGGGCATCTGCATGTTCTTGACGAAACGGAATTACCGGCAAATCTGGGATCCGAATTGCAGCATTCGATTGCAATCGCGAAAGAGCTCATTCTCCGCAACCATGATGCCATCGCGCGCGAGGCGGATGCGCTGCTTGTGAAGTTCGCTTCTCTCGACTCTTAATCATCAGATTGTTTCCCGCTCCGGCATCAGTTTTCCGATTGTAAAACACCCCTGTTTGCGATACAATATTTTTGTGCGTCTCGACCTGTTTCTGAAAATAAGCAGGCTGGTAAAGCGCCGTGCGGTTGCCAGAAGCCTGTGTGACGCAGGGAGGGTGGCCGTAAACGGCCATGAATCAAAGCCCGGCAAAGAACTCAGGCAAGGCGACGTTATCGAAATTCTGTTCAATGCAAAACGGGTGGAACTGGAAGTCCTTTCCTTGCCTGTTTCACCTAAAAACACCAATATGGATGTGCCGTATCGAATCATTGCTGAAAAAACCATCCCTCAGGAAAACACTCTATGAATAAAACTCCTCTCATAGCCATAACCATGGGTGATCCCGCCGGAATCGGCCCTGAAATCATCGCGAAGGCAATCAGCAGCGGAAAGCTCTCGACGACATGCAGACCGTTTGTTATCGGCGACGCGGGAATCATGGAAAAACTGGTCCACGATTTGCTGCTCACCATTCCTATCCGAAGCATTAAGTCTCCGAAAGAGGCGGATCCGGGCAGGGGTGCGCTGGACATCCTCGATTGCAAAAACATAAATATCAGCCACCATGCCTGGGGAACTCCTGACAAATCCTCGGGAACTGCCGTCGTGGAGTATATTAAAAAAGCTGTCGGCCTGTGCATGAAGCACGAGGCAGACGCAATTGTTACTGCACCGATCAACAAGGAAATTATGAACGCGGCGGGCCATCGTTTTGCAGGTCATACCGAACTGCTTGCCCATCTCACCGGCACTAAGGATTTCGGCATGCTGTTTGTGGGCGGCGGCCTGCGGGTAATTCTCGTCACCATTCATGTTGCGCTCCGGGACGTACCCCAGCACGTCAGCACCGCAAAGGTCCTGAAGACCCTCCGACTTGCCCATGCATCCATGAAATATTTCGGCATAGACAACCCGCGCATCGGCGTCGCCGCGCTAAACCCTCATGCCGGAGAAGGACGGCTGTTCGGGTCGGAGGAATGGGACGACATTCTGCCCGCGGTGATTAAGGCGAGAAAAGAAGGCATTCATGCAAGTGACCCCATTCCCGCGGACACGCTGTTTTATAAAGCCCGCAACAACCAATATGACATCGTGGTGGCAATGTACCATGACCAGGGCCTCGCACCGCTTAAGATGCTTGCATTCGGCAATGCGGTGAATGTCACGGTAGGTCTTCCCATCATCAGAACTTCGGTGGACCACGGGACCGCGTACGATATCGCAGGAAGAGGCTGCGCAAACCCCGAGAGCCTGCTGGAAGCTGCGGCACTCGCGGCCCAGATGGCACAGTACAAGCGCCGTCCCTCCGCAAAGGAGCACACGTGAAAAGCACATCCCCGGCTCCGTTCATAACGCGCACGCATATCGTGGTAATAACTTTTTTCGCGACGTTCATTTTTTTGCTCTATCAAATGCTGTGCATCCTCGCGCCTTTTTCGTCGGCGTTGCTCTGGGCGGCCATCCTGGCGCTGGCCCTGCACCCGCTTCACGACCGGGTGCTCCGGTTTCTGAAAGGCAGAGCAGGACTGGCCGCAGCTGTCATGACGTTCGCCGCGGTGTTGCTCATTGTGGTCCCAGCGGTTGTGTTGCTGACGTTGTGCGCATCACAGGCCGTTGCGCTGTACGATTGGGCATCGAGCGGCATACAGTCGAGCAAACTCATTGAGTTATGGAACAGTTTCTCCACAATGCTTTCTGAAAAGTTTCTTTCCCACCCTTCTCTTGCAACCATCGACATCAACGGCATCGCCATAAAAAGCATCGGAGAGCTCTCTTCCGCCCTTGCGGGCCAGATCGGCCCTTTGATGAAAAACACCTTGGTTCTCGCCGTGAACCTTGCGATCATGCTGATTTCCCTTTTTTTCTTTTTCCGAAACGGGGAAAGCTACTATCATGCGGTTATGGATCTTCTGCCCTTCTCCGCCGAACAGAAGCATACGGTCGCCCGGAAACTGCACGATACGTTTGCGGCTGTCATAAACGGGGTGTTCCTTATCGCGCTGTTGCAGGGATTTCTTACTGGAATCGGGTTTGCACTGTTCCAGGTACCCCTGGCGGTGCTGTGGGGATTCGTTGCGGCATTACTTGCCCTGCTTCCCGTCGGAGGAGCCGCGCTCGTCTGGATTCCGGGTGTGGTCTTTCTGTTCCTGAAGGGCATGACGTTGCAAGCAGTGCTGCTCTCAATCTGGGGGCTGCTGATCGTCAGCATGGCGGATAATGTTTTGAAGCCGCTCATCATCGGACGCAAAGCAAACATCCCGACGTTCATTCTCTTCCTCTCCCTGCTTGGCGGACTTCAGGTGTACGGAGTGCTGGGTTTGTTGTTCGGTCCCCTCGTGGTCACACTCCTTATGGCTTTCATTGATATATACCGTGCGGAATACATAAACCAATAACGGCAGAATCGCTGCGATACATTATGCGTTGAAGATGCCGGAACACTCCGGTTTTGCAAAAATCACGGCTTTTCTCAGCCAATACATGATCCGTATATTCAGCACAGGTGCTGCAGACTTTTTATTTTTATCCGGAGGAATGGTCGTATATGGAAGATCTCGCAAAATCAGAGCCATGGCGTGTATTCAGAATCATGGCCGAACTAGTGGAAGGTTTCGAAGCACTGAATAATATCGGGCCTGCCGTGGCTATATTCGGAAGCGCGCGCAGCGAACCGGGTTCACTCTGCTATAACAATTGCCTGCAGGTGGCGGAGCGGCTCGCAAAGGACGGGTTCTCCATTATTTCAGGAGGAGGACCCGGTATCATGGAGGCCGCGAACAAAGGAGCCAGAAACGGCGGTGGTACGTCCGTCGGCCTGAACATCGAACTGCCCCAGGAGCAGACGCCGAACCAGTTCCAGAATGTGCATCTGGAATTTCGATATTTTTTCGTACGCAAGCTTATGTTTGTAAAATATGCAGTGGGATATGTCATCTTCCCGGGCGGGCTCGGCACTCTGGATGAGCTTTTTGAAGCAATCACGCTTATCCAGACAAAAAAAATCCGCAGTTTTCCGGTAGTTCTGGTAGGCAGAGCCTACTGGCAGGGGTTGCTTGAATGGTTGAACAAAACCGCACTTGCCGCAGGCAATCTCAACAAGGAAGACATTGACCTCATGCACGTCGTTGACGAACCGGAAGAAATATGCGCCATCATCAACAAACGCTACAAAGACCGCGTGGGCGGTTTCCATATGGACAGGAGAGATAAAACCAGGAAGGGTGTCTGACGCTTTTATTTTTTATCTTTTGTGCGGTCACGTTCCGCTCGTGTTTTGATCAGGTGGGCTGCCCGCAGATTGCGGAACCATTGTTCGATATTTTTGCGATAAATCATCGTAAGAAGAATCAGGAAAATACTGATGCCTACAAGGGAAAAGAGCGCTATATACTGTTTGTTGCGGAAAAAAGCCCCGCCCAAGGTAAGCATCACCGTACCGAGCAACCGGCCCATGGTGGAAATGATCAGGAATGAAATATGCCCCATGTGGCCGAGTCCAAGCAGATAGCACAGATAATCCTTGGGAAACCCCGGAATAATAAACAACAGCAAAGCAAGAAACAGGCCTTTGTGCTTCATCACATAGTCATACTGCTGCATGGTTTCCGGGGTGACTATGGACTCCACCAGCGGCCTGCCGACAATTTTTGCAAGAGTAAACGCAAGCCAGGAGCCGAGCGTGAGCCCGATGGTCGAATACACTATTCCCCAGAACGTTCCGAAAAGCATGCCGCCCACAAAGCCGGTCACTTCACCCGGGATGGGGGCAAACACCACCTGCATGGCCTGAAGGCCGATAAAAATGCAGACCGCATTCGTCCGGTGCTTTTCAATAAAATCAAGAAGGCGCTGCTTGTCCAGAAAAAGGTCAAGCCAACCGAAGACGTACATGAGGACAATGATCCCCACAAACGCCACGAGGAACACGAGAAAATTGATGATCGTTTTTTTCCCCAGTTTAATCATAACCCCGGAAAGAACATCTGCTATTTTTTGAACAGATCATAAAGCGATTTGCGCGCCTGTTCAACTGCGATATTGGATATTTCATTGATACCGGTTTCCGCAAATACGAAGTAATTGCAGAAGTTGGCTTTTGCTTTTTGCTTAACACTTTCCGCTACCGGCTCATTGCAGCGCTTCGGTGCGGTACGGTCATAAAATCTGCAATTCAGGCAGCAGTGGATGTCGGCTTTACAGAAGGGGCATACATCCCTTCTGCCGACGCTGCGGTCCAAAGACAGGCTTTTTTTGCAGGAATGGCATGTTTTCACTGGTCTATAATAACGTATTGACCTAAATTACACAAGTGCAAAAAATTGCTTTTCAGGCGCATTATCCTTGCTTTTCACGCTTTTGCCGTATGTTTTTTTCACTTTCCCGGTTCTCTTTTTTTATGCTATAGTAAATTCAATATGCTGGACAAAGAATCAGACAGCCTGATCGATATAGAATTGATATCTTTTGTACCATTATCTGCACTGACGGAGGAATTTGTATGACAAAACGTATTTACGTGGAAAATCTTCCACCTGATATTACCGCAGACCGCCTGAAAGGCATCTTCGACCAGATCGGTGAAGTCCAGTCTGTCAGAATAAAAACAGACTATCTGACCATTCGACCGAAATGTTCCGGAGTTGTCGATATGGCTTTGGAAGTGGATGCTTATCGGGCAGTCAATTGTTTTGAAGGAGCAACCCTCAAAAACGGGAAAATCCACTTGAAAGAGGAAGACCCGCTGAGGGAAAAAGCACGTCATATGCTCACTGATATCGCGGAAGGTTATGAACGGGTCAGCAGTAAAATTGCCAAGGAAATAAAGGAAATCGAACACAAAATCGAGGATAAAATCGAGGAGATCAAAAAGCATTAAGAGGAGAGGCGGGAGTTCCGTCTCTTCAATTGGAATTCATGTTGCCGCAAAGACCCATGCCGTTCTTCTGGCATGGGTCTTTTAATGCATAGATGCCTGATATTCCTCAGCACTCTCCGGGCGGTTCTCTGTCTAACTATTTCACAAACTGCGCAGCATTCTCGCCCACAATTCTTCCGAACACAATGGTCTGCGATATGGAGTTTCCGCCCAGCCGATTAGCACCATGAACTCCGCCGGTCCCTTCTCCTGCAGCATACAACCCGGAAATGGGTTTCCCGTCTTTTGCCATTACCTGGGCGGCGGCATTGACTTTTAGGCCGCCCATCGTGTAGTGTATGCCCGGCATGACTTCAATGGCGTAGTATCCCGGCGTCCTGAGCGCTCTCGGCATATCGGGCCGTTTGAAAGCAGCGTCGTTTTTATCGTCGACCGCCTTGTTGTACGCGCTTATTGTTGTTGCAAGTTCCGACGCGGGAATTTTTATTTGTACTGCAAGATCTGCAATCGTATCGGCTGCTATAACCAGGTTCAGATGAAAATAGCCTTCGATCTGCTTGAGGCTCTTGCGGATGCCTTCATCAAACACGAGAAAAGCCGATTTCCCGGTCTGGTTCAGAATGGCTGCCGAAGCCGCGTCCCGCGTGGTAATTTCGTTCACAAACCGTTTTCCTTCCCGGTTCACAAGAATCGCACCGTTCCCGCGCACCGCTTCGGTTATCAGGATGCGGCTTCCTGCTGCGACCGTGGGATGTATCTGTATTTCCTTCATGTCAATGAGATATCCGCCCGCGCCGGACCCAAGGTCCATGCCGTCGCCCGTCGCCCCCGGCTGGTTGGAACTTGTCATGCCTTTAAATGACGGCTGGTAATAGGCAACTCTGGCGGGATTTGCTGAAAATCCTCCGGTGGCAATGATGACGGCTTTGGCGGAAATCTTGTAAAGCTTGCTGTGTTTTCCTTCTACCAATACACCGATCACTCGGCCTTTTTTGTCTTCGAGAATCTTCACAACCCTGCTGTTGACCCGGACATCGATTTTGCGTGCTTCCGCGTTTTTCTTGAGTACCTGGGTAATATGCGCGCCGACTGCCGCCCCGCCGCTCGGCCTGTGGGCCCGTGCCACGCTCGCGCCGCCGAGACGTCCCACGTCGCTCAGATCCGCTCCGAGAGACGTGAGCCAGTAAACAGCGGAGGCGGAATTTTTTGCAAGGATTCCGACCAGTTCCGGATCGTTGATATTCTTCCCGCCTTTCATGGTATCCTGATACATGAGTTCCACCGAATCTTTTATGCCTTTTTCTTTCTGAAACCGGGTTTCCGTAGCGTTCATCCCACCCGCGGCAAGCTGGCTGTTGCCCCCGGTGATGGGCATTTTTTCGAGCAAAATTACTTTTGCCCCCTTGTCATGGGCGGTAATTGCGGCAGTAAGACCGGTCGCCCCTGCTCCGATGATCACAATGTCGGTTTTGTCAGTCCGGATTTTCGCGGGCACGCTCTTTACTTCGGGCAGTGATGTCGCGGGAAGCCGGGCCGCAACCGCGCCTGACGGTATTTTCAAATCAAAATTATGGCAATTCAGACAATATGTCCAGGATGCCGCATGCCCGTAGTGGCAGGAAGTGCAGCTCATGTCTCCCAGATGGGATTTGTGCGGATTTATTTCATGGTTCGATTTTTCCGACACCTTCGTAAGCGTACCATGACACTGCACGCACTGAGCATTCACAGCTGTTTCGTTGTCATCAACGGTCATTTTGGCGCCATGGCACGCGGCGCAATTGACGCCCTTGGCCTTGTGCGCACCGGCCAGAAAAGCATCGCTGGGCGCAGCCCAGAGCGTTGAACCTGATCCCAGAAGAATTGTAACCAGCATTGCCACCATAAACTTTATTATTTTCATGCCGTACCTCCTTTTTTGGATGTGAGGTTTTTGATGACTGACATTCTTGTATCGGCGTCAAGAAACCGAGCTGTTTTACAGCGTAACATCTTACAGAAAATTCGGGTTTGAAACCAATCAGAAATCAGCACATATTTGTTCAACAGACTGCACTGCCGCGAACAAACCGTTCAAAGATGAAAGGAATGCAGTCTGCACATTCTCTGCTGAAACCGTTTTGTTGCCGAACGACAGTGCTTTTGTCGCGCACGCGTCGCAAGCGAGAATACAATGAAAACCCAGATCAGCGGCAGCTCGCACGGTCGTATCAACACACATATGGGTCATCATTCCCGCAATCACAAGCCGGTCGATCTGGAGCTGCCGCAGGTGGCCAAGCAGGGGCGTCTCTCGGAAGCTGTTTGGATATTTTTTCTGGAATAGAGGCTCCGCGCCTATTGGTGAAACACATTGGTGAATCTGCACGCCGGGTGTATCCGGCAGGAAAAAGGTTGCTCCCGGCCGTACGGAAATGTGTTGAATATGAATGATCGGCAAGGCAGCACGCCGAAAGGCCTGAAGCAACTCTCCTGCTTTTGCGCCTGCCTCAGGACTTCCGTCCAGTTCCATCGCACCACCGGGAAAGTAATCATTTTGAATATCGATCAGAAGAAGGGACTGTTTCATAAAAACCTCTCTTAATAAGATATGCTGCCCTTCTCTATGAGGAGACGGGCATGTTCATGCTGGCTGCTCACGCTCGGAGAGTCATACCTGATTTATTTATTGGCATTCTGTTCCGCCGTGATTGCCTTGGCCAGCCACGACCGCAGATCTTGCGGACGTATCGGGGTTCGGGACAGAATATGTCCGCGCACCGGACCGCCGGCCACACTGGACAGCACAATACTTATCATCCGCGCCATGCCGTAGCAAACATCATTCGGTGCATAGACAACCGATCCAATGACCCCTCGCTCAATCCACTGTTGATAAATACTGAGCATCTGCTGCGCAGACTGGTAGCTGACAGCGACGTCCTTTGTTTCGCTCAAATCGATATATTCTATGGTCTCTTTTAAATCGTGAGGCAGATCTAAGACGTTCCTGCCATACTGCAAAACATCATCAAGTGAAATGACTTCGCTGCCTTTTGCGAACAAAATTTTCAGGACCGGGTCGAAATGATGCTCAATCGGCATGTTTGGTCACTCCGTATTCATACGCGTAGAGAGAAGGAAACAGGCTGCCTACTTCTCAACTATTTTCTGATCATGACAAGGGCCATCTTGAATTTTGTATTCGCTTTTAATGCATGCGGTTTGTTCGCGGGCATGATGATCATTTCGCCTTCACAAACCTTGTGCGTTTTCCCATCTATTGTTATTTCCGCAGTGCCGTCAATGATCTGGACAAGCGCGTCAAACGGGGCCGTATGTTCACTCAGCCCCTGTCCTGATTCGAATGCAAACACCGTAACCGTTCCAACGCTTTTGTCTATGATTGTTCGGCTGACAATCGAGCCTCTCTGGTACGCGACAAGGTCTTTCATATTCAGGACAATACCAGTAAGATTACTCGTATCCTGCATAGGAATCTCCTTTCCGTAATCTATAGGAGCGCACTCGAATTTTTGGCTATGTTTTCCGACCCATTCTGCATTAACTCTTGTGCTCAGATATCAGCAAAGGTTTGCAGGGATAAATCAGACTCACGAGCAGGCCGTTGACTCCGAACTCAACGAGACCTCCCACATACCATTTGATTGCCAGTATTCCCGGTATGGGATACAGCACATATTGGTTGAGATCTACCAGCAGGGCCGCCAGAATGCTGAAGCAAACGCCGTAAAGCATACCTTCGATGACGGTTCCCCTTTTTGCTGCCAATCGATAACCGGCAACAAAAAAGCAGGAAATGCCGAACACGCCAAGAATGGAGAGCCACATTTTGCCCCCCATGTCCGGACGATATAAATGCTGTATTTCCTGATCTGCACCCTGCAGCAGCACGAGATGATAGAATATGCCCCAGATTATTGTAAAGGCGGACACTGCGAGAATGGCTGACACGGCCCGCCGGACATTCAGTATGCTCAGAAAAGCCATGGATCACCGATGTGAAGGATTTATGAAATATGCGTGATACGTTACCACAAAAAACGTCCTGTTGTCACGGAAATTAAAAGGAAGTGTAAAACAATAGGAAGCGAGATATAATCACTTTGAAGTCTGTTGGTGATACAAAAAACCCTTGCCGAATTGCTTCGGCAAGGGTTGGCAACATACTCAACGAAATCTTACCTAAAAAACTCCCTTTACCTTCCCCGTTTCCACATCAACATCCACGCGTCGATACGCCGGGTCTGACGCGGTACCGGGCATGAGCGTAATGGCGCCGGCGACGGGGACCACGAAGCCTGCTCCCTTGAAGGTCAGAATGTCCCTGATCCGGAGCCTCCAGCCTTTGGGCACTCCTTTAAGGTTCGGATTGTCCGTAAGCGAAAGATGGGTCTTTACCATGCAGGTGCCCATCTTGGCAAGTTCGGGATCGGCTTCCATTTTCTTGGCCTTGGCCTCTGCTTCGGGCGTGTAGTCCACACCGTCCGCGCCATACACTTCTTTCGCGATCAGTTCGATACGCTGGCGGAGCGGCGTGGCAAGCTCGTACAGATACTTGAAGTCGTTCTTCTCGTTGCACGCGTCAACGACCGCGTCCGCGAATTCCAAAGCACCGTCTCCGCCTTTTTCCCAGTGGCGCGACAGCGCGACGCGGGCACCGGCTGCTTCGGCAATGCGCCGGACCGTCTTGATTTCGTTCTCGGTGTCCGTGTAAAAAGCGTTGATGCAGACCACCGGATTGATGCCGGCCTTCTTCACCGTCTTGATGTGATGGATCAGGTTTTCGCAGCCTTTTTCCACCCATCCCACATTCTCTCCCTTGTATTCATCCGGGATCGGCTTGCCCGGCACCGGAATCGGCGCCCCGCCGTGGCATTTAAGCGCGCGGATGGTGGCCACAACCACTGCCGCGTGCGGTTTGAGTCCCGACATGCGGCACTTGAGGTTCCAGAATTTTTCGAATCCGATGTCCGCGGCAAAACCTGATTCGGTGATTACATAGTCGCCGAGTTTGAGTGCCACCCGGTCCGCGATAATGGATGATTGGCCAATGGCGATGTTCGCGAAGGGCCCCGCGTGCACAAACACAGGCTGGCCTTCAATGGTCTGGAGCAGGTTCGGATTCAGTGCCTCCACCATCCAGGCGGTCATGGCGCCGTCCACGCCGAGGTCCGCGGTGGTGACCGGCGTTCCGTCCTTGCTGTACGCCACCACGATCCTGCCCATGCGCTCGCGCATGTCTTTCAGATCCCTGGCAACCGCAAGGATGGCCATGACTTCCGACGACACGGCAATCGCGAAACCGGACTTCATCATGAACCCGTTGGATTTGCCGCCCATGCCGATGACAATCTCCCGGAGCGACTGTGCGCAAAAATCAATGATCCACTTCATCTCGACATTGTGCGGATCGATATTCAGGCGTTTTAGTTTTCTTTTCGCGAGCTGTTCATCCGTGTAGTTGAATTCGTGCTGCATGCGGGACGTCAGCGCGACCATGGCAAGGTTGTGCGCATTCATGATGGCGTTGATGTCCCCGGTAAGGCCGAGGGAAAACGGCGTGAGCGGAATGACCTGCGACAGGCCGCCTCCCGCCGCGGAGCCCTTGATATTCATGGTGGGACCGCCGGAAGGCTGGCGGATCGTGGCGATCACGTTCTTTCCGCGCTTGCCCAGGCCCTGCGTCAGGCCGATGGTCGAAGTGGATTTTCCTTCGCCGAGAGGAGTCGGCGTGATTGCCGTCACGTCGATGTACTTGCCGTCCGGTTTGCTTTCAAAGCGTTTCAGCACGCTTTTGAAATCCACCTTTGCGATGAAATGACCGTGCGGCAGAAGTTCCTCTGTTTTCAGTCCCATCTTCTCCGCGATCTCCGAAATGGGTTTCATTCGTTTTTCAGCGTCTTCTGCAATTTCCCAATCTGCATGATTTTTTGGATCCAGTGCCATTCAGTATCCCCCCTTTAAAAGTTTGTTCAAACTGTTTGGATTGCGTGCATATCAATCAGTCCATAAAATCTCATGTAATACGCTCAATGCGTACCGCCGTGACTTTGAACTCTGGTATTTTACAAACAGGATCGAGCGCCGTATTGCTCGTCAGTACATTCGCGGCGGCTTCTTTAAAATGAAACGGAATGAACACGACGCCGCTGCCTGTTCTGTTGCTTATCTTGGCCTTTACCTGAATGGAACCGCGGCGTGAGGACACCTGTACCGTCATGCCCTCTTTGATGGAAAGAGCGGCCGCATCTTCGGAATTGATCTCGATGTATGCCTCAGGGGCAACCCGGTCAATCGGCTTCACCTTTCTTGTCATCGTGCCGGTATGATATTGAAACAGCATTCTTCCGGTCGTGAGAATGTACGGGTATTCCTTGTCAGGCTGCTCCACGGACGGTTTGTATGTCACGGTGGTAAACCTGCCTTTCCCGCGCGGAAAACCATTCTCAAAGAGATGAGCGGTTCCGGGGTGCTCAGGCGTAGGACAGGGCCATTGCAGTCCGCCTTTGTCAAGCCTGCCGTACGTCATGCCGGCAAGAGCGGGCCACGCTCTAGCGATTTCATTGAATACGTCCTCAGCGTGGTGATATAGCATGGTGCAACCCATGCGTTGTCCGAGCTGCATGATGATACGGGAGTCTTTCATGGCCTGGCCCGGCGGATTCACTGCCTGCCGGACGCGCTGTACGCGCCGCTCGGTATTGGTAAACGTGCCGGACTTCTCCGCAAAAACCGCAGCAGGCAGAACCACGTCCGCAAGCGCCGCTGTTTCCGTCATGAAGATGTCTTGGACCACGAGAAACTCAAGTGCCTTGAGCGCTTTCACGGTGTGTGCAACATCAGGGTCGCTCACGACCGGGTTTTCACCCATGATGTACATCGCCTTAAGCGCGCCTCTCTCCGCGGCCGCGAGCATCTCGGGAGCCGTCATTCCTTCCCTGTCGGAAAGCCCAGTCTGCCAGAGTGTTTCAAATTTCTCCCTAGTTGCGGGATCGTTCACGCGCTGGTATCCGGGATACGTGTTCGGGACACATCCCATGTCCGTGGCCCCCTGCACATTATTCTGGCCCCGCAGCGGATTGACACCTCCGCCTTCCCTGCCGAGGTTTCCCGTCAGGAGCGCGAGGTTCGCAACCGAAAATACGTTGTCCGTGCCGTGCGAATGCTGCGTTATACCCATCGTGTAATAGATGCCGGCTTTGTTCGCCTCGGCATACATCCGGGCGGCTTTTATGATCGTATCTTTCGGGACACCGGTTATCTTTTCAGCCTCCTCGGGAGTGTATCCATAGAGGTTGCTTTTGAACGTCTCGTCCAATCCTTCGGTCTTGGACGCAATAAAATCAAGGTCGGCCAGTCCTTCCTGCAGAATCACCTGCATCATCGCGTTCAAAAGAGCAACGTCGGTTCCCGGCCGGTGCTGCATCCATATGTCCGCGAACCGCACAAGCGGAACCTTCCGCGGGTCTGCTATGATCAGCTTCGCACCGTTCTTTTTTGCCTTGATCATCCTGAGGGCTATGATGGGATGGTTTTCCTTGGTATTCGAGCCGATGACAAACAGCACGTCGGTATTCTCTATCTCCGCGATGGAATTCGTCATTGCGCCAGAACCGAATACCGTGGCCAGACCGGCCACCGTTGCGCTGTGTCAGTACCGGGCGCAGTGGTCCACGTTGTTCGTGCCGACTACCGCGCGCATGAATTTTTGGAAGAGATAGTTTTCTTCGTTGGTGCACCGTGCAGAGCTGAGCCCCCCGATTGAATCCGGACCGTGCTGCTTCCGTAGAGATGAAAGCCTTTCCGCTGTATACTGAAGCGCTTCGTCCCATGAGGCTGTGACAAAACCGCCGTTTTTCCTAATAAGCGGCGTAGTCAGACGTTCGGAGCTCTGGATGAAGCTGCTGCCGAACCTTCCTTTTACGCAGAGCCAGCCTTCGTTCACCGTGTCCGGGCGGGACGTCACGCGCACCACGGTGTTTCTGATTACGTGCAAAGTCAGATTGCATCCGCACCCGCAGTACGGGCATATTGTTTCAACCAGCCGGACGTCCTTTAACCGCCCCTTGCCGAGGGATTCCTTGCCGGTCAGCGCGCCGGTCGGGCAAACGCTCACGCACTGGCCACAGAACTCGCATTCGAGTCCTTTTCCTCCGGGCGTCGAGACTTTGGCATGAAAACCGCGGAAGGAAAAATCGATCGCGCTTACTCCCTGTACCTGATTACACGCACGCACGCATTTGCCGCATAGGATGCATTTTTCCATATCCCAGTCGATGAAGGGATTTTCATTTTTTTCAGAAATGGATTTTTTTTCGCCGGAAAAGCGGCTTGTTTTCAGATTGTAAAAATAAAACAATTCCTGCAGGGTGCAGTCGCCTGCCTTTTCGCACAGCATGCAGTCGTTCGGATGGCCGGCAAGAATCAGCTCAAGAATGGCTCTGCGCAGGCGCTCTATCTCGTCGTTTGAAGTTTCAATCTCCATGCCGTCCGACACGGGCGTCGTGCAGGCGGTGACCAGCTTCGGCATGCCCTTGACCTGAACAAGACAGAGCCTGCACCCGCCGTAAGGTTCCAGCCGCTGGTCGTCGCACAGCGTGGGAATATACATACCATTCCTGCGCGCCGCCTCAAGGATTGTGATCCCCTCCGGCACGGTCACCTGTCTTCCGTCAATTGCGAGTGCAATCATGTTCTGTTGTGTCATGGTTCGTGAAATATACGGATGTTTTGCTGGAGTGCTTTCAGCCATTGCTGCCGCGAATTTCGGAAATCAGAACATCGGCTCCATGGCGAGCGCGGGATGGTTCTTTTCCGCAAGAAACGCCGTCAAAGCATCAATATCTTCTGCCACGGTCTCGTCGGCAATCCTGTCCATGAGGTCGGGCACGCCCTCTTCTTCGGCCCTTTGCTTGAACTGCTCGGCAAACGTCTCTTTCAAACTCCTGGTCATCCAGACAATGCGCTTGAAGCCACCGTCAGCCAGAAGAAACTTTTTGCTCAGCAAAAAGAACCGACCCACCCCCATGAAACCGGGTGTTTGGACGCCCCCACCCACCATGCCTGCCAGTGCGGAAAACTTCATGCCGATGGGGGTCATGCCCGCGTGGCCGCGGTGCACCACCATCACGCCGTTCGCCTCCGGCACAATTGCGACAATGCACTCAAAACACCCACAGGATGTCATGGGATTGTCCATGATGGTATAGGCATTGAACGTTTCGAGCGCCTGATGGGACGCGTTGAACAGGTAATCGTCCACGCCTTTCCAGCGGCCTTTTTTTGCGTCAAGCGTTTCGATTTTTTTAATGGGCTGGTTCGCTCCGTTCGGATCTATCTCATACGCGGCTCTGGCGTCCAGCCAGTTGTACGCGCCGCACAGCCCCAGCCGCTCCGGCGTCACAATGCAAACGTGGTTCGGCGCAAAGCTCTGGCACAGAAGGCAGGAATAGAACGTGTCAACGGACTCATCGGTCATGGCTGCAAGCCGCACGTCCCGTTCGATGTACGCTTTCTGTGCGTCCGCAAGCAGTTTCCGGACATCGGTTTCGTCGATGTAAAGAGTTACCTGCACCTTGTCCACGATATTGGCGAACTTGTGCTTGATCTGGGTCGTGAGAATGTCCCCAAGATGCCTCAATTGGAAGCCGTCCTGCAGTGCGTTTTTGCTGATCCGCAGCCAGTTCTGGTCCCGCTGGCCCATGTGCCAGATGCCCTGGGCTTCGTTGATGAAGTAATGAATCTTTCGTTCGAGCACCGGCTCGAAGTCTTTTTGCATCTTCTTGCCCGCGACTTCCACCACAATGCCGAGCGGCAACTGGCCACCCTGTCGGTACTGGGCCTCGGCGCCGGCCCCCGCAATAATGACTCTGCCGTCCTCAACCGCGCCGAGTTCCGCAGTCCGGAGCCATTCAAAAGCAGGTGTGCGCTGGCCGCCGAATTCGATATGCGTGTCTTCCTTGCGGACGCGCTCTCCTTCAAAGGCGGGACCGAACGCGACCGGAATCGGGGGCTTTGATATGGTTATTTTGAGGCCGCGCACTTCGAGGCACCGGTCCACGATTTTGGCGGGATCAAGCTCCTTCTCGATTGCCTCGTTGGCGGTAATGCCGGGAAGTTTGAGCACGGGGACATCCGTATTGCACACAACGGGGAACCCCATGTTGATCGCGCCCGCGCCGGTGGCGATGATCGTTTCGTTCACCGGGCCGAGCACCATGACGAAGGCGAACACTTTTTCCCTGCAGTACTTCAGGATGTTCGTCCTGTCTCCGCCTTTCAACCCGCCGAACGTGAGGCTTGCACGCGCCGCCCAATTGATAGCATACACGGCATGCTCCGCGTCAGGTCCGAGAGGAACAAGGCGGGTGTCCAGTCCGAGCTGGACCCCTTTTCGCAGCAGCTGCTTGGTCATGCTGTCGCCGTTCACATTCCCGCACAGGATGGTCAGCATATTTTTCTGCTGCAGATCGCGGGCGATCCTGACGGCCTGATCGTCGTCATCGGCAGCGCCCACGATGCACGCAAACCCGGGCATGGAGCCATCCACAAGCTGGACGCCGAGATGCCGCAGAACGGTGTCCGAAATGAACCCGCTGTAAACAGGCCCGATTACATCGTCCTTCACCGGCTCCAGGCCATAGAGGCCGCGGACAGCCATGATCATTTCCTGGGCGAAAAGGGTAGCCATGCCCGCGTCCAGTACTCCTGCCATCGTTTTTTCTTTGGGAACCAGCGGTTTTATATGCTGCTCAAGAGCGGTCTTCATGTCGCCTGCGGTTCTCACCTCAAACCCGGTCAGGGAGAACAGAAGCGGGAGAAAGTAGGCCGTGTCCGGAAACTCGACCGCACAATCCGCACCTTTTTCGTGAACGGTCTTATGAACAAGATCGTCGGCCTGACGGAGATAATGATGCAGGCCCTGCATGGCGCCTGCAATGACGACTTCCGACATAAACAACCCCTGAATAGTGTAAATATTTTTGGCTATGCCCGCGTCTTTAAAAAACCTGGCAGCTGATTTGCTTCACGCGGTCCGACTATGATCTTCCAGCCCGGCAGTTTTTCCTCAAGCGCCCCTGAAAGAATCGCGACATATCCGGGAATGATCAGTTCCCGATGATTGATGTTTTTGTCGACCCCGCTTTCAACGATAAACTGCGCGATCTTGCTGGCCGTGAATTTTCCGGCGGCCCACGCCGTCAGCACCGACATGCCTTCATTGTCCATGATGGCAAGCCAGGACGGCACCTTGCTGTTCTCGATCTCTCCGCGAACGATAAAGTACGTGAGTGAAAAGTTGGTGGTGACAATAAGCGGAGATTTTTCCCCGGCATCGCCCACTTTGTAAATGTTCTGCGCAACCTGCATCGGCACCTGGGGGTCCGTGTAGATGTTCTGGCGGAGCGACAGCAGGGCCAACATCTTCCATTTTTCGATGCTGTCAAGCACGATGATGGAGGCGTATTTCATGATGCCGATGGCCGCGGCCATTGCGCCTGCGAGAGTGCCTTCCTCCCGTGCGAAACTGATTATCGGATAACCGAGCGGTTTAAAGTTCTTTTTGATCGCCGCCCGGCGGATGATCGTATAGTGCTGCACCATGTCTCCGGCCGTACGCGCGCCGGAATCGAGGACCAAATCTTCAACGCCGAGCCCTTTTACTTTTTCAGAAAGCGTCGCAAGGGCGTCAAGCCCGTCAGCCGCCACGACGAGCGGCATTTTCTTCTCTTTCGCGATCCTGGCCATTGCTTCGGCGTTTCCGGCTGTGGCAGCGTAGAGCAGCGGCCGTTTGTCCGCGCAGTGGACCAGGCCCGCTTCAATCGTCGCGGGGTCCTTGCTCATAAGAATAAGAGGAATTCCCGGCGCCATATCGGTCACCTGTTTTACCACGGAAGCGAAAGCCGCGCTGTCGCCGCCTTCGTCCGATATTGCGATCGCTTCCACCCGTAGCTTCTGGCCTACCCGGTCAATCTCCGATGCCTTGACCGCTTCGATTTTTGCTGCTGCGGCATCGCCCGCTTCGGAAGCCTTGATCGCAACGGCAAGCATACAGGGATTGTAAAATTTTTTTTCATGCCTGAACAGGCATATCTCGTCGCCCGCCTTCACCGCCTTCGCGCCCGTGCCGATGGCAACGGACCGGATCGGAGGCGCTGCCGCTTCGCCCAGGATTTTTTTCGCCTCTTCTGAAGCGTCCGGGCAGGCATCAAGATTCGCCTGCTTGGCGGCAAGCTTCATGGCAAATGCCAGGCAGGTGGGATGACCGCATTTTTTGCAGTTGGTTTTCGGCAATAATTTGAAAATTTCGATACCCGAAAGCGCCATGTCATGTTCCTTTCAGAGAAAAGCTTACCCCAGCAATTCTGCTATCGTTTCTTTAGTTTTTATTACAGCGCCCGGATGGCGCATGATCAGCAGATCGGCGCCCGCAACCAGCATGGCCGAGGCGGTTACCGCTTCCCACGCAAGCGCCCGGTCTTCAAGGGCGCCCCACTCCGCGGCTTCGGATTCCGGCGCAATGGTCTCCTTGACCTTCCAGACCTGCTCGCCGATATCGCAGACAATGGGCGTCTGCATCATCTGGTCATTCTGCAGGAGCGCTGCCAGGCGGATGCGCTCCATAACGCTGTAGGTATACTCAAGGCCGTATCCGAGCGCCGACGACATCGGGTCGATGATGATCCGCTCCTTGTCGAGTCCCATCTGCGTCAGCAGGATGTTGAGCTGTTTTGCCAGGTTCACATCGAGCTGGCTCATGGCGATCAGCTTATGGTCGTTTGCCATCGCTGCCGCGGCCACGGTCTTGTAGTTCTCTTCAACCGCCTTGCCGATTGCGCAGTTTTTGCCGCGCGTGGCCGCAGCGGCAGCCTGAAGCACCTGGCCGTCTTTTTCCGCGTGGCCGCTGCCGAGAAGAATCAGGGGAATGTCGATGGCCGCAGCCACTTCGCCAGCAATCCGGGCGGCATCTTCCGCACTCTTGTTCTGCTGGTCCGGGTGCGTGCCCATGAGCCTGAGCGCCACCATGTCCGCCCCGTTTTGCTGGCAGAATTTCGCCCACTGCACCGGCGAAGACGCCGCGCTGCCGATTGCCTTTTTCACCGTCTCGGGCCAGTCTGCGGGAGCGCTGTCCGTGATCTCCAGCACCAGGGCGGGTTTGTTCGGAAATGTTCCTTCGAACCTCAGGAAGGGAAGCGCCGTTGCCCCGCCGATGGTCACCGCTTGTGCGCCAGTCCCGATCTGCACAGTATATATTTTTCCGGTATAGCTCTCTTTCGGAACGGTCAATGCCATGAATGCCTCCGTGTTGATTTATCACGCGGGCCGTCATTTCGTTTCGACGGCACCATTTTTTTCACGCCCCCGTGCGGGACGCGCGATCCATTTTTTCTTCGGTATTCCGCTATTCCATGTCCAGATAAGAGTGCGCGTACATGGTTTTGCCCATGATCATCTCCACTGTTTTTGCGGTATCCATCATATCCTTGTCAAGCGGATCAATGATGGCCGCCGTAAGTCCCGCTTCGATAAGCAGGGCAAAAAAATTGCGGTTGATGATGGGGCGCACCTGCTTCGGGGCACCGTTCGAGACATTGGAAAGACCCACCAGGCTTTTCATCGGGGGGTCGTTCAGGTCCTTGAACATGCGGACGGCGCGGATCGCCTGCCAGGCCTGGTCCTGCATGGAGCATATCTGCAGGATGAGGGGATCCAGAAAAATGTTCTCGAGCGGCATGCCGTATTCCATGGCGCGCGCCATGATCTCGGAGGCGATAACACACCGGTCTTCCGCGTCCGCGGGCAGGCCTCCCTTGCCGAGCGTGAGCGCGATAACGCTGGTGTTGTATTTCGCAGCCAGTTCCATCATCGGAAATTTTTCGGGTTCGTTTGATGTGGAGTTCACGATGGGGAGCCCCCACTGGTTGTTATGCGCCTTGATGCCGGCCTCCATGGCCTTCACGTTCGTCGTATCGAGGCACAGAGGCTTCTGCACGACTTCCTGCACCACTTTCACGGCCCAGTCCATGAGTTCCGGGCCGTTTTCCTCCGCGGGGCCGATCGAGACGTCGATGTAATGGGCCCCCGCGTTTGCCTGGGCAACAGCTAGGTCCTGCAGCGGTCTGGCATCGCGGTTCGTCATCGCCTCGCGCACTTTTTTCGCCATGACGCTGATTTTCTCTCCGATTATGATCATGCCGGAATCTCCTTTTTTCTGAAGGCACGCTCTGCGCGCGCCGTTAATCCGTCGTATCTATTGTCTTCAGCAGCTTCTCTATTGTTTCCGGCGTCAGGCTTCCCTTGTCTCTCGCCACATCGATGGTATGCTGCGCCAATGAGCAGTACAGATCAAGCAGCTCCGGCGCCCTCTTCCGCATAGCGTCCACGTGGTCGCGAACGGTTTCCACATCACCGCGGGCGATCGGGCCGGTAAGCGCCGCGGGAACTCCCACGGCCTCTATGTTCGCGAGCGTTCCTTTAATAAGCGGGAGCACAGCCTTGAGTGCTTCCTGCTTCTCCGCCCCCAGCGTCTGATAGAACTTGAGACCATAGTCCACCAGTGCGACGAAGTAATTGGACACGGCCACCGCACCCGCGTGATACAGTGCCGTCGAACTTCTATCGGGGCTCCAGTTCGGCATGCTCAGTTCAATGCCCCTTAATGCTTTTACGATAGCTGCCGCTGCGTCACGCGATTCCGTGTCCGCTTCGATCCTGAAATAGGACCCTGGAATATTCAGTATGCCGAGTTCCCGGCTCGGAATCGACTGGAGCGGATGAACTACCGCGCGAAACGCACCGGCCTGCCGCGCAGACTGCAGCAGGTCAAGAGAATGGGCGCCGGATGTGTGCACAACCAGCGAGCCCGGCTTCAAACCGTTCTTTCGGGAAATAGCCGCACACAGGTCGCTGATCGCATCATCCGGAGCGGTCAGGAAAACCACCTCTGCCATCGACGCGGCCTGCACTGCGTCGGTCATCGGCGTTCCGGAGCCGATAAAACGGGAAGCCCGTTCCGCGGACGCCATTGTGCGCGCTGTGACCGCGGTCACGGCATACCCTTTCTGGTTGAGCAGAAATCCCACTGCACTGCCGGTGCGGCCGGCGCCGATGATTGCAACGGTTTTTTTTACGGCGGGTGTGCTTCCGTCAGCAGCTTTGCGTTTCATCATGGAACCAGCCTGTTCAGTATCGCAAAATAACTCATGAGCGCCGTTGAAGCGGATGGGAGCTGAATGAGCGGTTTCCCTTGCAAATCATACTCGAAAATCAGCGAGTCTTCCGGCACAAACCCTGCGAATTCCATTCCCTGCCGGTTGATTAGCTGCAGCAGCTTTTGTTTTTCCTCTTCGCCATCCGGCGCCCGATTGACAATCAGCACCGTCCGCTTTACGCGCAGTGCAAGCTCTTCGGTGATTCCGTGAATGCGGCCGCCGGTCATGATCCCCCGGGCGGTAGGGTCGCTCACGACAATCAGCAGATCCGTGTCCCGTGTCGTCCGCCGGGATAGGTGCTCCAGCCCGGCCTCGTTGTCCATCACCGTATAGGAATACGAATCCGCAAGTCTGTCCGTGTATTTGCGGATAATATTGTTCGCGGCGCAATAGCAGCCCGGCCCTTCGGGCCTGCCCATCACAAGAAGGTCGAAGCCCTGCCCTTCGACCAGCGCCTGCTGGATCTGATAATCAAAAAGCTGCTCCATGCTCATCCCGCCGGGGCGGGGGGCTGTTGACCTGACCGCCTGCAGCGAATCTTCGCGGAGCCCTCCCACAGTGGCATGCACATTCACTCCGAGTACTTCGTGAAGATTCGCATTCGCATCCGCGTCGACGGCAAGCACCGGACCGCGTTTTTTTTCCATTAAATATCTGACGGTGAGACCGCAGAGGCTGGTTTTTCCCGTTCCGCCCTTGCCCGCAACCGCTATTGAGAAACCCATTCCCGCCTCGCATCATTCCCGCCGCTAAGATTGTAAAAGCGTCCGGGGGAAGAGGTGAACATATCAACACCGCACGCTCCGCGCATGCACACGGGAAAACTTACCGCTTTACGCCATATTTTTTCCGGACCTCGTCGATCTCGCCGCAGGTCATCGTTCCCTCCGGACAGGCGGCAGCGAGGCAGCCGGGGCCTGCTTTGGAGAATATGGTCGGCGCAATTCCCTTGACGATTGCGAGCATGCGCTCGGACATATTCCGGATTTCCCACTGTGCCCGGTTGCAGCACCGCACGCGGAAAAAATGCAGAAGCTCCCGTGCGTTCATGGTGATGATGATCTTCGTTTCTGCCGCGTTCGGCAAAAGATACCGCGCGTCCTGCTGGCCGGATTCACCTTTGTACCCAAGTTCCTCAAGACGCTTCAGAACCTTTGTGTAATTGCTCTGGGCCTCGGCCATGTATTTTTCGAACTCTCGCGTCAGATCCGGGTCTTTCTTGATGCTCGGGGGGACGATATAATCAAACTGGTCCGCTTTTACATACCGCTGGCTCTGCTGGGAGTATGATGCCACCCGGTGGCGCACCAGCTGGTGCGTGCAGGCCCGCGAGATTCCCTCGATGCCGAAGGTAAACGATATATGTTCCACCGGCGAAAGATGGCCGATGGACGCCAGCCGCTCCACAAACGTCGCCTGGTCCTTCGCCTCGATTTTTTCCTTCAGCTCTTCCACCCCGGCAGGACTGTAGCAGAGCTTTGCGGCCATGGCCACGACTTCCTCAGGTTCCGGCGTATGTCTCAGAAGAACTACGTGCAGTGCTGTTTCCGGCATCGTTTTTCACCCGTTTCCCCGTTTTTTTCGTATTCCGCGCTATATATAACAGAATTTTTTTGATGAAGCAATTGCTATTTGAACGACTGCTCTTCAGACGGAAATTTTCCGCTTTCCACGTCCTGTTTGTATTCCTGCACCGCTTTCAGCGACTGGTCTTTCAGCCGGGCGTACTGTTTGACGAATTTCGGGGTGAACCGGTCGAACATTCCCAGAATATCGTGCAGAACAAGGACCTGCCCGTCGCAGTCCGGTCCGGCGCCGATGCCGATGGTCGGGATGTGCAGGGTTTCCGTTATTTCTTTCGCCAGAGAGGACGGCATCGCTTCCAGCACGACGGCGAATGCGCCCGCGTCCTGGACCGCCCGCGCATCAGCCAGTATCTTTTCCCGCGTAGCCTGGTCTTTGCCCTGAACCTTGAATCCCCCCAGGACATGGACGGCCTGCGGCGTAAGCCCGATATGAGCGACCACCGGAATACCTGCATCCACGATTGCCCGGATCGCGCTGGCCACCGCTGAACCGCCTTCAAGCTTCACGGCTTCCGCGTCTGCTTCTTTGAGAAACCTTCCGGCATTCCGGACTGCTTCTTCAATACCTGCCTGGTATGAAAGAAACGGCAGATCACCCACGACCATGGAGGACCGGGCCGCGCGCGACACCAGTTTTGTATGGTAGAGCATTTCCTCCATCGTGACCGGAAGGGTGCTCCCCAGCCCCTGCACCACCATGCCGAGGGAATCTCCCACTAGAATTACGTCGATACCGGCCTGGTCGACGATCTGGGCCGTCGGGAAATCGTACGCCGTGAGCATTGTGATTTTTTTCGCCTCGGCTTTTTTCTTATATAAATCGAGGACTGTGATCTTTGCCATGTTTTCCCTCCCTGACTGCAGTAAATTAACTCGTTCCTATGCCTCCCGGTGACGGCAATATCTACCATAGTATAGCGTATTCGGGACTTTATCGTTCGTCCGGCGCATGTTCCGGCCGTGGATACAGGCCCGCATCCTTGACAATCTTTTCAATGGCTGTCTCCCATTCAATGGCCTGAATATGGACCCCTCTGATACCGGGAATTTCGAGGGCCTGATGAATCAGTTCCACGGCAATCCTGATGCCTTCTTCCTCCTGCAGCTGTTTTGCTTTCTGCTTGTCGCCGCCGGCCGATTCTTTGACCCTGGTCATACGGTCCATCAATGATTGCGGGACCGTGACGCCCGCCACGGACGTGTCCATGTACTTCAGCATCATGGCGCTCTTCGGCACAATAATGCCGGCAAGAATAGCCGTCTGTTCATGGATGCCGAGGTCCCGCGCTTTTTCCATCTGCGATTTGAAAAGCTCCATGTCGTAAATGCCCTGGGTCTGAATGAAATCTGCTCCCGCGTCGGCTTTTTTCTTCAGATTATAGGGCCGGAAGTCCATGGGATCTCCCAACGGCGTCCAGGTTGCGCCTATAAAAAATTTGGGTGGTGTCTCGATCTCATCACCGCCCTGCTGCAGACCTTCGTCGCGCATCTTTTTGAGGATACCAACGAGCTGGACGGTGTCCACGTCGTACACATTCTTCGCGCCCGGATGCCCCTTCATTTTTCCCGCGGCCCCGAATTTCTGGTGATCTCCGGCAATGCAGAGGCAATTCCGCAATCCGAGGGCCGCCGCACCCAAAAGATCGGCCTGCATGGCAATGCGGTTTCTGTCGCGGCAGGTCATCTGCATGACCGGCTCAAGTCCTTCCCGATGGGCAAGGGCAGCCGCGGCAATGCTCGACATGCGCACAACGGCCGTCTGGCAGTCGGTGATATTCGCAGCGTCGCAAAATCCTCTCAGCAGGTGCGCCTTGCGGACGACCTCGTCCGGAGAAGCGCTCATGGGTGGTCCGAGTTCGGCGGTCACCGCGGGCTTTCCGCTTTTGATGATCCGTTCGAGATTGCTGCCTGACTTCATTGTTTCCCGCTTTCCCCGTTTTTCATCACGGCTTGTTCCGTTGCTGCGGCAATGTGATCGAGCACGATCCTGCGGGGACCGCCGTGGCCGGCCGAGGACCAGTCTTTCGGGGGCTGAATCTCGATAAGTTTTTCGAGCTTCCCGAGTTTCTTCATGCGCTCCACGATCAGGTACCATGCGCAGTCCGTTTCAGGCCCGACCTCGCATTTTCCCTTATGGGTCCCGCCGCAGGGGCCGTTCAGAAGCGACTTCGAACAGCGCGCGACCGGGCAGATGCCGCCGGTAAGATGCAGGACACAGTTGCCGCAGCCTCCGCACGCTTCCATAAAAACTCCTGCCTGAGGCACAGCACCATAAAATACCGTGTTCAGACCCGGATAGACCGGGACCGTGCCGAGCATATCCGACAACAGATTGACACCTGCGCCGCAGGCCAGGGACAGCACCAGTTCCTGCCCGTTCAGTTTCTCGGCATTGGGCAATATAAACTCCTGTTCGCACTGCCGTTCGCACGCTCCATGCTCCACCGTCATTTCCCCGCCTTCCTGCATGGCCTTCATGCGGATGAGCGAGGCAAGAATTTCAGCCTCTTTTGCGCCTCCCGCATGACACACCGCGACGCAGGTATTGCATCCGAAGACCATGATCCTGCGGTACGACTTTATCATTTCCCATATTTCTGCAATTGGTTTCTGCACGCCGACTATCATTGTATTGCAGCCCTCTTCATTCCATTTTTTTTTCTTTCGCAATCCGCAGAGGAGACGGTCCGAGCTTTTTGATCCGCTCCGTAAAGTCAGCACAGATGGATGCCCATCGGGGTCCCTGGGAGGCGGAAAGGTTGTACATCTCCAGCCTGGCAGGATCGATGCCGATACTAGCCAGGAGTTTCTGAAGATGCTTCACCCGTTTTGCGGCGTTGATGTTTCCCTCAAGGAAATGACATTGTCCTTCAAGGCAGCCCGCCACAAAAACGCCGTCTGCTCCCCGCTCAAATGCTCTCAGAATATAGACATGATCCAGCTTTCCGGTGCAGGGCATGCGGATGATCTTGACCGCAGTCGAATACGACAGGCGCATGACTCCCGCCAGATCGGCCGCTGCGAACGCGCAGTAGTGGCACGCAAAAGCAAGAACGTCCGGCTTGAAGTCCGCTCGAATTTCGCGCGGCTTCTCTATGGACGAAACCGCATCTGTTTGTGACGTGCTAAGATCTGCCGGCAAGAAATATCTTCCTTTTCCCTGTATGAACCAGAGTTCGTTATCCGTTCCCTTCGCATTCCACTGCTGCATCTACCATGGCAAGCATCTGTTCATCCCTGAAGCCGTTCACCTGGAACGCTTTTGCCGGGCATACACCCGCGCACAGACCACAGCCCTGGCACATGACTTCGTTATGGCTGACTCTGCCTTCTTCGTCGATGTACGGCGAGCCGAAAGGGCAGATCCTGAGGCAGCTCAGGCAGGACATGCAGAGCTCGCGCGTGTGTTTCGCGATCAGTCCCGAGACCGCAAGCGTTTCATGCGAAAGCACGGTACCCGCCCGGCCTGCTGCGGCAAGGGCCTGGCTGATGGTTTCATCGAAGTTCTTGGGAGCGTGCGCCAGCCCCGCCACAAAAAGCCCTTCGCTCCCGAGATCAACCGGCCGCAGCTTCATATGCGATTCCAGAAAATATCCGTCTGCAGTGCGCGTAATTTTGTAGATGCGTCCGGTTTTTTCAGCGGACGGATGAGGCCGAAGTCCTGTTGACAGCACGAGCGAATCGGCATCCATACTCAGTTCCCTGTTCAGCACAGGATCCCTGACCGTGACGCGCAGTCCGTTCCCCGCCTCCTGTACTGTGGGTTTTTTATCCACTTCATATCGCACAAACAGCACGCCCATATCGCGCGCTTGTGCATAATAATCTTCGCGCAGCCCATATGCCCGCATTTCGCGGTACAGAACGACAACCTGGGACTTGGGATTTCTTTCCTTGAGCTTTATCGCGTTCTTCAACGCGTCCTGGCAGCAAACGCGCGAGCAGTACTGCGCGGGCTCTTCACGCGAGCCGACACACTGAATCATCACATACCGCTGGCCTGATTCCGGCTGGAGGCCGTCATGGATTTTCTTCTCCAGTTCCCGCTGGGTGATGACACGGCTGTTTTTTCCATAGAAATATTCCGTTGGTTGATATTCAATGCCGCCGGTGGCGATCACGACGGTCCCGTGCTGGAACGTCGAACCGTCCGTGAGCAGGGTCTTGAAGTTACCCACAAAACCTTCGGTTTTCTGCACCTCGACGCCGGTGTAGACTGCAATGCGGGGGTGTGACATCACCCGGAGTTTCTGCGACCGCAGAAAGTGTTGGACATCGCTTCCGTCCTGGGTGTAGTAAAAACTTCGCGCGAGGCCTCCCAGGTCCTCTGCCTGTTCGACAAGATGAACGCCGAATCCCTGGTCCGCAAGGGACAGCGCCGTTGTCATGCCCGCGATTCCGCCACCCACGACAAGGCACGCAGGCACAACGTTTACGGTCTCGGTTTTGACCGGCTGCAGCAGCCTCACCTTGGCAACCATCATTTTCACGAGCCGGACCGCTTTTTCAGTCGCCTCTTCCTTCCGGTCCATATGGCACCAGGAGCACTGCTCCCGGATGTCCGCAAGTTCAAACAGATATGCGTTTAAACCCGCTTCTCGGATTGTGTCCTGAAAAATCTGGGTGTGCGTGCGCGGCGTGCATGACGCGACCAGCACGCGGTTGATACCTTTTTCGCGGATCAGCTGTTTGATCTTCTCCTGGTTGTCCTGTGAACATGAATACAGAAGATTCTCCGCGTGAACAACAGCGGGAAGGTGCTCCACTTCCTGCACCACCTTTTTTACATCAATCGTCCCCGCGATGTTAAAACCACACGAGCAAACAAAGACCCCAAGCCGCGGTTCCTCGCCTGCAACATCCTTCTCGGGAGGGAGCACTTTCTGAATAGTCTCGCTCCACCGCGACCCGCCCAACAGGGCCATTGCCTGTCCCGCCACGGCACTACCCTGCATCACCGTGTCGGGAATGTCCTTGGGTCCCTGATAGATGCCGGTGACGAAAACACCGGGGCGGTTCGTATCAACCGGGGCGAACGTCGTTGTTTTGGGAAAGCGGTGGCTATTTAGTTCAATCCCGCAAATTTCCGCGAGCGGCGCTGAGTTCTTTCCGGGCTCCAGTCCGATTGAGAGAACGACCATGTCGAATACTTCATCAACCAGCGAGCCGTCTTCCCTGACAAAGCGCAGCAGAAGATTGCCGGTCTCCGCTTCCTCGCGCACAGCCGATACCATGGAGCGCACATACCGCACGCCGTATTCATTCTTTGCCCGCTCCACATATCGGTCAAAATCCTTTCCATAGGCCCGCATGTCCATGTAAAAAACTGAGGGCTCGATCTTTTGGTCGTGCTCTCTGGCAATGACGGCCTGCTTCGTGGCGTACATGCAGCAAACTGAGGAGCACCACGGGTTCGCGTTATGCGGGTCCCGTGAACCGACGCACTGCAGCCAGGCGATCCTGACCGGATGCTTTCCGTCTCCCGGCCTCCTGATCTCGCCTTTGTACGGACCCGACGCGGAGAGGATGCGTTCGAACTGGAGGGACGTGACCACATTGGGCCATCGCCCGAAACCCAGTTCCCCGCGTGCTGCGGGGTTGTACGGTTCAAGCCCGGGGGCGAGAATGACCGAGCCGACATTCAGCGCAATCTCTTCCACGGCAACCATCTCATGGTTGACTGCCTTTGCCTGGCACGCGGACACACACAGCATGCACTCGCTGCAAGCGGCGCAGCTCAGGCAGCGGGAGGCCTCTGCGACTGCGTCTTCCTCGCTGTATCCCCGCGCAATTTCTTTAAAATTGCCTTCACGTTCCGCAGCGGAAAGCATTGGCACGCGCCTGCGGCGGGCTTTTTTCAGGCCGGTCAAATCCTTGACCGCCTTGATTCGCTCAGAAATCTTCACGCGATTTGCCGGAGGACTGGTCCCCCTCAGAAAATGATTGATTGATTCCGCTGCCCGTGCTCCCGATGCAATCGCCTCGATTATGGTTGACGGACCTGAAACGGAATCTCCGCCCGCAAACACCCCTTCGACATTGGTCCTGCACGTGGCGGGATCGGCGTTGATTCTGCCGCCGGGCAGCACATCGAGCATCTCTATGCCCTTTTTAAAAGAAGCATCAACACTCAGTCCCACGGCAAAAATGACGGTGTCTGCTTCGAAAAAATTCAGTGCACACTCGTCGTACTGCGGATTGAAGCGTTTGTTCTCATCAAAAACCGAGGTGCAGCGCTTAACGTCGATTCCGGATATCCTGCCTGTCTCCGTTCTGATTCCGCTTATGCCCCAGGAATTATCGATGATGACGCCTTCCTCGCGCGCCTGTTCGAGTTCCCATCCGTGAGCAGGCATCTCATCGCACGCTTCGAGACACACGATCCTGACCGTTTTAGCGCCGAGCCTTTTTGCCGTGAGCGCCGCATCAACAGCCACATTGCCGCCGCCGATAACGACGACCTTGCTTCCCACCGAGATCCTTTCTCCCAATGCCGCCCTGCGCAAAAAATCGAGACAATCGTATATTCCCTGCGGGTTGTCGTTTTCTATCGGGAGTGTTGCGGCCTTCTGCGTTCCCACGGCGAGAAACACTGCCTTGTATCCCTGCCGCTTCAAATCGTCCACGCTGAAATCGCGACCCAGGGCCTGATTATAACTGATATCAATGCCGTGTGCCAGGATGGCGTCAATCTCTTTCCGCACCACATCCCTCGGCAGACGGTACTCAGGAATGGCAAAGCTGAGCATGCCGCCCGCCACCGGCATTTTCTCGAAGACCGTGACCCGGTATCCTTTGAGCGCGAGGTCCCGGGCGCAGGTCATGCCTGCCGGACCGCTTCCGATTACGGCAACCTTCTCAAGCTTTTCTCCGGGCAGTTCAGGTTTTTTGAATCCTCCCTGGCTGTCTTCCCAGTCCGTCAAAAACCGCTTTAAATGGCAGATCGCGACAGGTTCATCCAGTTCGTTTCTCCGGCAGCCGTCTTCGCAGGGATGAGCGCAGACCCGTCCACAGACGGCCGGAAACGGATTGTTTCTCCTGACCACTTCGAGGGCCTCGCCAAATCTGCCGCGGGCGATGAGCGCCACGTACGCATGGGCGTTTACTTCTGCGGGACATTCAATCCGGCACGGGGAAACGCCATCCTTGTCGATGGCGACGGCACCGGGCACTGCCTGCGCATATCTGCGGCTGATGGCCGTGCATTTTACCAGATCCTGGTTGAATTCGCTGGCGACGGCCACCGGACACTTCTGTACGCAGTCCTCGCAGCCGGTGCATTTTTTGAGATCAACATACCGCGCCTTTTTGCGGATTGTGGCGGTAAAGTCTCCGGCCTCCCCCGCAAGGCTGATCAGTTCTGAGCAGGAATGAATATCGATGTTCAGGTGCCTGCCCACGTCCACCATTTTGGGTGAAATCATGCACATGGCGCAGTCGCCCGTGGGGAAGGTCTTGTCGAGCATGGACATGATCCCGCCGATGGAGGACTCCTGCTGCACCAGGTGCACTTTGAGCCCGCTTTCCGCGAGGTCCAGAGACGCCTGCATCCCGCCGATGCCGCCGCCCACGACCAGTACTGATCCGCGTCTTATAGGTTTTGCTTCGCTCACGCAACAATCCCCTGCATTATTCCTGAACGGAACTTATGATGACGGCAAAATCATTCACTCAGCAACTCCAGTGCGTCCACAATATGCCGGTCCACCTGCATCTCCACGGGATCAATTCCCAGAGATGCTCCGATCAACTCCGTTATGAAGTAAACCGGCAGTATCTTTTTCAATCCATACTTCGCGTTGATTTCATCCTGATACGCGTCCATGTTGAGCTGGCAAAGCGGACAGGAAGTGACCAGACAGTTCGCCCCGCGTGCGGCCGCGTCCTTCAGTATCCCGAACATCAGGAGCAGCGATTGTTCCTTATCGTTAAAAGCCGCGGACGCGCCGCAGCAATCCGTCTTGCAGTTCCAGTCCATCGGCTCCGCGCCCGTTGCGTCACAGATAATCTCCATTGCCTGAGGGTTTTCCACGGAGTCGGCCACATCCATATCGCACGGGAACCGGGACAGAAGGCAGCCGTAATAACAGGCCGGCCGGAGGCCGGAAAGCTTTCTGACCACCTTTGTTTGAAAATCGTGCGTGTCCACCTTCGGGAGCAGGACTTCAAGAATATTCGATACCTTGATTGAATCGACAACTTTACGGACAAGCCCGGCATTGATGGTTTCCCTGAGTGCCGCATCAGACTGGAGCATTTTCCGAGCCGCCATCGTCCTGCTGTAGCAGGAAGAGCAGGGAATGACGAGCTCCGGGAGCCCCGTGGCGTCGGCAATCCCAAGGTTTCTTGCCGGCAGCGCCGCGGCGAGAAAATCGTCTGTCTTGCCCGCGGACGACGTCCCGCAGCAGTTCCAGTCTTCGATCTCCCGGAGTTCTATTCCGAGCCGCCTGAACACGAGTCTGCACTGGACGTCATACAACTTTGAGGACGCATGCAGCGAACAACCTGGATAATACGCAATTTCCTGTATGGTGCCTTGCTCGGATTTCATCAATGTTTTTTACCGAACCGATCTTTGGGTTTCTGCAGCATTGCTTTTTTTGATCTGTCTTGCTTTTAGAAACAAGGCTTTTATCTCGGACCGTCTTTTGATTGCGATCTGGCCCACGTGCACTCTCTTTTTTTTCAGCAATGCCAAGCCGAGCCGCACCTGGCCAAGCAGATCATCAAAAACTGCCCGGAACCTGCCTCCGGCCAATTCTCTTGACGCAACTTTGGCCTGATAAGCGGCCATGCCTTCAATTTCGTGAAACCGCCCCCGCCGCTTGAGCGACGCCAGAAAAGCATCGTGAAAATCCGTAATATTGGGCAGCGGGAGTTTCAATCCGGCCTCCCTTGCCATCTGCTTCAGCGTCTCGGCAATACGTGCCGTCTGGATCGCGTTCGGACATCTGGTCCCGCACGTATAACAGGCGATGCATTTCACGATCAAAGGATCACGCAAGGCCGCGTCCTTATCCTCAAGCAGGATAGTCCTGATCAGTCTGTCCGGCGCCGTCCCGTTTTCCCCTCCCACCGGGCATCCCGCTGCGCACCGCCGGCACTGGTAGCACGCCGTCAGGTTCTGTCCCGAGCGCTCCGTGACTGTTTCCGTCAAAAGACAGTTTGTCCCGGCTTCAGGGAATATATGTGAAGACATCGGCAAGACTCCTTGCTCTTTTTGGGTTATGCCCTCGGAAAAAACGATGATGAGCCCTTGTGAAACGGGGAAAATTGGCGACAACATTCTCTCGCACAGCGGCACGCGATTTTACGGTTTGTGCTTTAACAGCTCCAGCATTTCCAGCCGGGTGGACTCCTTTGAGCGGAACACGCCGCGGACCGCCGATGTTACAACATGTGACCCCGGTTTTTTCACGCCGCGCATGCTCATACACAAATGCTCGGCGTCGATCACCGCCATGGCGCCTTTGGGCTTCAAATGGGCGACAATCAGGTCCGCCAGCTGGGCCGTCAAACGTTCCTGCACCTGGGGCCGCTTGGCAAGTATCTCCAGGGCTCGCGCGAGAGCGCTGATACCGACAATCTTTCCCGCGCCGGGAATGTATGCGACGTGTGCTTTTCCGATAAAAGGAAGAAAATGATGCTCGCAGACCGAGTAGAAGGGAATGTCGCGGATGATGATCATCTCGTCGTGGTTTTCGCCGGTCATGGGCTTCAGCAGCTCATCGGTGTTCGCGGAAATGCCGGAAAAAATCTCCGCATACATCTCGGCCACGCGCGCGGGAGTGTCCTTCAACCCGGGGCGGTTCGGGTCTTCTCCAATGCCTTCCAGAATGAGCCGTACTCCTTTTTCGATCTTGCTTCTGTCCATGTATTTTTGCGAACCCCTTAAAAACGGTCTGGCGAAATTCAGGGAAACACTGTCTGGTTCCCTGCCTGTTTCACGGTGATAATTCTCTTCTCAGTTATAATTTTCCGGACCGGACAATCATGCGAATCCACGGGGATCCGCGGCAGTATCTGCACTTCAAACGCCAGTCCGATTGACAGTCCCTGATACCGGGCGAGAATCCGGTCATAGAACCCGGCACCGTGTCCCAACCGGTTGCCCTGCTCGTCAAATGCAAGAGCCGGCACAATCATGATATCCACGGTTTCGAGAACAACAGGGTTGTTCCCGACCGGCTCCGGAATGCCCCATACCCCCGGGGAAACATCCTTTTCCAACTCCCTGATTTCAAACAGCGCCAGGTCCCTGCCCTTGACCTTCGGCAGCACGACACGCTTGCCCATGGCCAGGGCTTTCCGTATCATCGGGATGGTGTCAACCTCGCTCCGGAACGATGCAAAGAACATGACGGTTGACGATCTGATAAACTCCGGCAAACCAAACAACCGGTTCTCGATTTCCCGGCTTCCCGCCTGCCGCTCTTCCCGCGGCAGCCCATCCCGCGCCTCGGTTGCCTGTTTTCGTAGTGATGCTTTCACAGACGCTCCTGAGACCAAAAGCCCGATTATAATAGCATGGTACCGGACAACATTCCACTTAATTTTTTTGTACTTCCGGCCGAAATGCGGCATTTACGGCATAAAACGGGCGGCCTCGTGAACCGGAACCTGAGTTGCGGATGCCGCTTTTCCGGGTTCTGCGCGGCGCATGTCAATCTTGCTTTTACAGAATAAAGATGTTACATTTTGAAAGCCTGCGGCTCCTTCCGCAGAATACGCTGAACGCGACCAACCGGAATATTTGGCGCGAAGCCCTTGAAGGCATGAAGAATCCCGTGGCCGGCTCAAAAATCAATATTAAATCACTGACCTATGAGGATTTGCAGACGCGTCTGCTTGAGCTCGGTCTTAAAAAATTCCGGACAGATCAGATTCTTCGCTGGATATATCTCAACCACGTCAGCTCTTTCGAAGAGATGACGAATATCGCGAAACACGAACGGGATCTTCTTGCGGCTACTTTTTGCATTTCAACCCCCGCGATTTGCAGAATGGAGGTCTCGCAAGACGGCACCAGAAAAGTCCTGTTCAAACTAGCGGATGAACACACAATCGAAAGTGTCCTGATCCCTGACGAAGACCGCATGACGCTCTGTATATCATCGCAGGTCGGCTGCCGGCTCGGCTGCATTTTTTGCCTGACCGGAAAACAGGGTTTCCGCCGGAACCTTGCCGCCCATGAGATTGCCGACCAGGTGCTTGAGATTTCACGGTTGCTGGATTCGGAGGGGACAGGAAAAATTACCAACATCGTGCTGATGGGCATGGGGGAACCGCTTGCAAATTTGGGGGAGGTTGTAAAAGCAATACGGATCATTACCTCGGATAAATACCTTGGTTTTTCTCCGCGCCGCGTTACGCTTTCCACGGCCGGCCTCGTTCCGGAAATGGGCGCCCTGGCGAAAGCAAACACCAGGGTGAATCTCGCGGTCTCCCTGAACGCGACAACGAACGAAGTCAGAGACGATATCATGCCCGTGAACAGACGCTATCCGATCGAAGATGTCCTGGCCGCCTGCAGGCATTACCCCCTTGAGCCGCGCCGGCGCATTACGTTCGAATACGTACTGTTAAAAGACAAAAACGATTCAGAAGCCGATGCCCGGCGTCTGGCGCAGCTGCTCAAAGGCATCCGGTGCAAGATAAATCTCATACCATTCAACCCCTTTCCCGGGAGTTCTTTAAAGAGGCCCGGGGAAACAACGGTTCGGCTCTTTCAAAAAATACTGCTTGACCACCATTACACGGCGCCTGTCCGGGAATCGCGCGGCGGTGACATCTCCGCCGCATGCGGCCAGCTCAGAGAGCGTGACGACGCCGCAGCGCATGCGGGGAGGGAACGACAATGAATTTTTCAGGATACCGCCGTCCGGACGGCACTGCAGGCCTTCGCAATCACGTCCTTGTCATTCCCTCTGTTGTATGCGCAAACAGGGTCGCCCGGGGAATTTCGCAGCAGGTCGATGGCACCATTTGGGTTGAGCACCAGCATGGTTGCTGCCAATTGGGAGCCGACGCGGAGCTTACCACAAGGATTCTTGTCGCCCATGGTACGCACCCTAATGTCTATGGAGTGATTGTCGTCGGACTCGGCTGTGAAACGCTGCGGGCGCAGGACATCGCCGCGCGGATTCAAGAGCACTGTCCGTACAAACCGGTCCACACCGTCATCATGCAGGATCTCGGAGGATCAATCAAGGCAACCGCCAACGGAGCAGCCGCAGCACGGGAAATGACAAAGACCGCGGCCACGCTGACCAGGACGCCGATTGCCGTTTCGGAACTCATCCTGGGAACGGAATGCGGCGGATCCGATGCCTGTTCAGGAATTTCCGCAAACCCCTCGCTCGGCGTCGCGAGCGATCTGCTGATCGATGCGGGAGGCACCGTGATTCTGGCGGAAACAACCGAGTTGATCGGCGCAGAACATCTGGTCGCCGCCCGGGCAGCAAATAAACAGCTTGCCAAACAATGCTATGAGGTCATTCACCGGTGCGAACAGGCGGCAATGGCGATGGGCGTCGACATGCGGGGCGGACAGCCGACCCCGGGAAATATCGAAGGTGGATTGTCGTCCATCGAAGAAAAATCTCTCGGCTGCATACGCAAAGCGGGCAGCAGGCCTCTTCAGGACATCGTTGATTACGCGATGCCGGTCACCAAAAAAGGCCTTGTCTGGATGGATACGCCGGGGCATGATATCGAACAGATCACCGGCATGGTGGCCGGAGGCTGCCATATCGTGGTCTTTACCACGGGGCGCGGCACCTGCTGCGGCTCTCCCATAGCGCCGACGCTGAAAGTCGCGTCAAATACGCAGCTCTTTGAAAGAATGCTCGACAACATGGACATCAATGCGGGCACCGTCGTCACCGGAGAAGAAACCATACAGCAGGTGGGGCAAAAAATCTTTAACGAAATAATCCTTACCGCATCCGGCAAGCCCGCGAAGGCAGAGGTGCTGGGTTTCAATGATTTCGCGATCAGGCGCATCGGGCCGACCATGTAACCGGTGCGCGAAAAAGAAATGACGCTCTTTAAGGAGTTTGACAATGTCGAGGATTCGGGCTATTGTAATGAAGCTTTCAGACAACACGGCGACGGCAGTTGAAACCATCGAACCCGGCACCGGGATCACGCTGGATGTTGCCGGGCAGCAAATCCGCCTTCATGTCACGGAAACAATTCCGTTCGGGCATAAGCTTGCGGTGCGCGATATCGCCAAGGGTGCCTCGATCATAAAATACGGGGAAACCATCGGCACTGCCACCCGTGATATCATAACCGGGCAGCATGTGCATGTTCACAATATGGAAAGCAACCGCGGGAGGGGAGACAAAGCCCGGCAGTAAATGCCGAGGTGCCCGCGGTCCTTCGGTCTCTGCTTGACCTCGCGGTTCTATTCCTATATGATTCGAAAGATCGTATCGAGATTATAACGACCATGACGAACGAAAAATCAATATTCGGCGTTCCTTTCGAGCCGGATGGAAGCCTCCGGCCCACCCGGGAGCAGCTGGACGCTTTCCTGCAGGCCCCCTGTTCGGAAGGTGAAAAAGACCTGAACGGCAGCGACCTTCAACTCTACCGCCGGCTGCTGAGTGAAGCAGATGCCTCAGAACAAAAGCAATCGACTGCGGCGTCGGGTGAGGATATCAAAAACCAAATCTTCCATGGCGTCCTGCGCAGCTCCCGGTTTGTCAATCCGGCGTTTCTTTCCGCGGTGGAACTGTATAAATACCAGCGGCACGCGATGACGCTGCTCGATTTTGAAACTCCGATGTCGTTTGTTCAGGCCGCTGAACAGACAATGGCAAAGCTCAACAAAAAGAACATCGACCACGTAGTGCGTATTCTGCGGCTTGAGGAAATGGTCCTCGAGCGCAAAAAAATCATCCAGAGGCTTGAGCGGTCCTTTGCCGGTTTGTCGGACGAACTGGTCCGCATTGCGGTCTATATCAAGGACAACCTTTTCAGAATTCAAAAACGCTGCAAAGCGTCTATCGCCATGCTCGCGGACATCAGCATTACCGGAAAGAAAGAACGGCAGCTGATCGAGGACATTAAGGACCGTCCCAAGCAAGCCTTGCAATCAGGAAAAATTTCGATGCAGGACCTCGGAAAAGCCGTGAAAGAAGTGGGGCTCATCGCAACAGAAACGTCTGCCGCAATCAAAAAAGACCTTCTTGCGCTTACCAATCTTTACGCGTCGCTGCACGACCAGGTTAAAAATACGAAAAAAGCGATTGAAATCCTGCAGCTGGCACTCAAAGAAAATAAGAACAAAAGCCCCGAGGAAAAAAAACAGCTCCTGGCCGCCGCTGAGCATTCGCTCGTTTCGCTGCTGTCGTCACTGCGTCCTGATAATCAGTCGGCAGGCGTGCACATGGCAACAGCATACGAGAAATTTATCTCCCGGAAAAGAAGTGAAATGCTCGAATACCTGTTTGATGTGGTGCAAAAGGACCGCAGAATTTTGTCGGACCGCAGGACATCAAAACCGCGCAGAAAATCCGGCATCCCTTCAAATTATAAAGGACAGAAGCGAAGAAGCGGCATAGACCGCAGGGCCGGAAAAAACCGCAGAAGCCTGTGAGTGAGCGTTTCAGCAACCGTTGCGGCAACGGGTTTATTATTGTTGCACGGTCATATTGCGTCCGGTCTGAACCGCAAAATACAAAATAGCCGGGTTAACGAAATGGAGCGGCCATGTTTTATGATCTGACCAATCTGCGATTATTTATCCACGTGGTGGAAACCGGAAGCATTACGCGAGGCGCCGGCAGGGCGAACATGACGCTGGCATCCGCAAGCGAACGTATCCGCGGCATGGAAGACATTCTGGGACTGCCTCTTTTCGTCCGGGGACGGCACGGCGTGGAGCCCACTCCGGTGGGGTTGGCTTTGACCCACCATGCCCGGACCGTCCTGCTGCAGTTGGAGCGGATGCAGGGAGATCTCAGTTCATTTGCCAAGGGGCTCAAAGCACAGATCCGGCTGCTGTGCAACACGGCAGCGCTGGATGAATTCCTTCCCAAAACCCTTTGTGCATTCCTGGTATCGCATCCCAACGTCGATATTATCCTGGAAGAGCGGCTCAGTTTCGAAACCGTTCAGGCGATTGTTGAAGGAAAGGCCGATGTGGGCATTGTGGCGGACTCGGTCGACATCGCGGGCCTGGAGACGTTTCCCTTCCGCCTCGACCAGCTTGTTCTCGTCACTGCGCGCAAGCACCCGCTTGCCTCCAACAAATCCATCAGCTTCGCAGACGTGCTTGACCGAAATTTCATCGGTTTGATCAAAGGGAATCCGTTGCAGGACCATCTGGACGGACACGCGGTCCGCGCCGGAGCACACTTGAAATACCGCGTCCGCCTGGGCAGCTTTGAAGCAGTCTGTCTTATGGCTGGAAAAGGAATAGGAATTGCGGTGGTCCCTGAAACCGCGGCCAGGCGGTGTCAGAAATCGACGGGGATTCATCTCATTGCGCTGAAAGACACGTGGGCATGCCGGAAATTGACCATCTGTGTCCGTTCTTTTGAAGAACTGCCTACGTATACTAAAAAGCTGATTGAAGAGATCAGAGCGAAATAACCGTGCTCGCCGAACGTCCGCTTTTCCGCATCCTGCCTGACCGGACAACAAACAATGCAATATCCGACAGAATTGAGCGGGGAAAATAAAACAGCCACAGCACGTCCCGAAAACTACCCGTAAAACGTTGCTGTGGCTGGGAGATTGAAAGCAGCGTGAATTCTTACCGAATCTCGACAGCTGCTATGCTCTTTTGTTGATTGAACAATACCTCGTTCCCCCCCCTTTGTAAATGCGGAAGATACTGAGTTTCCCTCAGGAAGAATCGAAGGCTGAACAATTTTTTTTGCGCCAGAACTGGACGCTTCCAATCTCCTCCGGCCGGATTGTCTAGCGGATTTCTCCATGCTGCGGAAATCATTCGATCGCAATTTTTTTCTCTGCCTTCCCGGCGCTCCCATGAATATTGCAATCTCCCTCCGCCTCGATGACGAATGGGCCGTCCACCGTGTAAACCACTTCCCGGGAAAACACCTCGTTCTCCGGAAGATTGTGGAAAGAAAATTCCCATCGGCTGATTTCCTTTCCGTTCACTTTCACATAAGCCCAATCGGTGTGGTGAATAAAATTATTGCCGCTGTGCGTGAAAGTAACTTTTATTTTGATGATGTCGCCTTTTTTTGCCTTGTCCGGTGCATCAATCGCCGCGGACGTCTTGTTGGCGAACGCCGGTGTTGCCGCCAGACACAGCGTAAACAACACTATTGACAGAACCACATACCTTTTCATTGAATTGCTCCTCCTTGGTTGATGAAGAAAATCTGCCGTTTTCCCGGCAGTGACAGTAATTACCAACGGTTCGTATGGACCCGGGCGGCGTCAAAACGTTCCAAAGCCTCTTTTGTTTCATTCGGAAAACCGAGCGGCACGACTGAAAAAGGCTCAATGCGTTCCGGAAGGTTCAGCAATTTTCGGAAGTGAATCATTCGGTCATCTGCGGGGTATACTCCACACCACACGGCGCCGAGTCCTTTCGCATGGGCCGCAAGCAAAAGGTTCTGCGTCGCCGCCGCGCAGTCAAGCATCCAGGACCCTTTGTGCTTCTCGAGTGAAATATCGCCGCATACCAGAACAGCCGTGTGCGCCTGTTTGAGCATTGCAGCATACGGATGAAACCTCGGTATCTCGTCGAGAATCGCACGCTCGGTCAGAACAAGAAAATGCCACGGCCGTTCATTCCCGGCTGAAGGCGCGCACATGGCCGCCCGCAGAATGTCCTGCAACAGGTTGTCGGGAACGTGCTTCGACGTGTACTGTCGTATGCTCCTGCGTGAATACAACGCCGTCATTGCATCCATGATCACTACCTCCTTCCTCCGGAAACCCGAGGCGGCTTCCAGAGCCATGATTTTTTCAAACTTGCTCCTTTAACAAACCGGCCGCAGCTCTGTCCAAAAACCAGAGAACGCTGCCTTTCGCAGGACGAAGCAAGCCGGCGGGATATTCTTTTAGGTTATTCTTTTCAATTATCTCGTGAACCACCCGTGCCTTTGACTGCCCCGATGCAAGCAGAAGAATCTGCGCGGCATGATTTAATACTGGAAACGTGAGCGTCACCCTGCTCGGTTTCGGCGGTTCCAGATACACAGGCGCTGCCAGATGATTCTGATCAAGCGCGGCAGCCGTGTTCGGAAACAGCGACGCGGTATGTCCGTCTTCGCCCACGCCGAGAATAACGAGATCGAAGGATGGGATTCCCGTCGTTCTGAAGAAGGCGCGGAGTTCCTGCTCGTAGCGCCGCGCTGCCTGCTCCGCCTTGTCCTCTCCCGCAATCCGGTGAATATTCGATTCCGGAATCTTTGCAGCAACAAGGAGTGTGTTAAGAATCATCCCGTAATTACTGTCCGGGTGATTCCGGGGAACGCAACGCTCATCAACCAGGAAGATGTGAACTCGCTTCCAGTCAATCGTCTCGCGATAGCGGGAAGAACCCAACAGTTCGTACAGACGGCGGGGCGTGGACCCGCCTGAAAGCGCGGCAACGAACCGGTCCTGTTGCAGAACGGTTTTTAGGAAAAGAGAACAAAAAAAGTCCGCGGCATTCCTGCTCAAGTCTTCCAGATCGGCAAATATCTGCACCTTCGGAGGAAGCATGCTGCTCACAACGGCCTCCAGGAGCGGTTGTCCTTGCTTATCAGCCGGTCGGCTTCATCAGGTCCGTCCGAACCAGCGGGGTAAAACGTCAGGGGCACACGGCTGTCCGATTCCGACGCATTCAGCACCGGCGTAAGCACGGACCACGAAAGCTCCACACTGTCCTCCCGCATGAACAGCATGTGATCTCCCAGCATGCAGTCCATCAGCACCCACTCATAGCCGTCGAGCAAAACTCCCCGGGGATAGGAATACTGCATCTGCACAGGCCCCAGGCAAACTTTTGTTCCGGGCTGTTTCGTCTGAAACGCAAGGCTCATGCCTTCGTCCGGCTGGATCTTCAGAACGATGACATTCGGCTCAATCGGTCCCCCGACGGAATCAGGAAACATGGAGTGCGGTACTTCCTTGAAGTGGATGGAAATCGTCGTTTCCCGCTTTGCAAGCCGTTTGCCCGATCGGAGATAAAAAGGCACGCCCTGCCAGCGCCAGTTATCGATAAATACCTTCAGCGCGGCATAGGTCGGGGCTGCCGACTGCCGTGCAACGTCTTTTTCATCCCGATATGCCGGCATCCGGCGGCCGTTGATTGTTCCCTCGGCGTATTGTCCGATCACCAGATGATCACCCAGCTTTTCCAAGGGAATTTGCCTCAGAGAGCGGAGAACTTTTGCTTTTTCGTCATGCACCCGATCGGCAACAAACGCTGCGGGCGGCTCCATGGCAGTAAGACAGAGCAACTGGAGCATATGATTTTGAAACATGTCGCGAAGCACGCCGGCTTCCTCGTAGTACCCGGTCCGGTGCTCCACGCCGAGCGTCTCCGCGGCGGTGATCTGGACGTGATCAATATAGCGCTCGTTCCAGAGCGGTTCAAAGATGGAATTCGCGAACCGGAACATAAGGATGTTCTGCACGGTTTCTTTCGCCAGATAGTGGTCAATCCGGAAGATCTGGCTTTCCTTATAATAGGCATGGACAAGCCGGTTCAGCCTGCATGCCGAGGCGAAGTCATGGCCAAAAGGTTTTTCGATCACCACATGGCTCCGCCCTCTGTCTTCGCGCGCCAGGCCCGCCGCGCCGAGATTGTGGACTACGGGTTCGAAAACCACCGGCGGAATGGCAAGATAAAAATTGCGGTTTCCTCCGGTCCGATGTCTGCTTTCCAATGCAGGAAGGATGTCCCGGAGAGATCCGGCATACGATGCGGGGTCGGCATAGTCAAAGGATGAATAGTAGAGATGCGGTATGAATGCATTCCAGGTCTCCTGATCAAGGTCTTTGGGAGCGGCCTCCTGTACCGCTTCAAACATGGCCCGGCGAAACTGGTCCGTGCCCATTCTGTTGCGGCCTGTGCCAAGAATGAAAAAATGCTCCGACAGCATTCCATTCTTAAAGAGCCGGTAGAGCGATGGAAACAGTTTCCGCTTCGCAAGGTCTCCTGAGGCCCCGAAAATGATCACCGCGGTCGGTTGCGGAACCTCGATTTCGCAGGTATTCACGGTTCTGTACGCCGTTCCTGCGTCCCGGTCATCAGGACAATCTTCGCCGGCTTTCTGAATTGCAGAATTGTTCATGCGCCCTCATGCTGGTCAAAACGGTATCGGGGTGAAGGGAAGAGTTTCTTTTCTGACGATGCCGGCGTACGCGTTTTACCGTTTTTCCCCTGCGTCATGTCCGCCGAATTGGTTCCGCAATGCTGAAATGATCTTTCCCGTGTAGCTTGGTTTTTCCCCGGATTCAAGCCGGAAGTTGAGCGCCCCTTCAATGACCGGCACCGGGATCTCAAATTCCTGTGCGGCTTCCACCGTCCACATTCCCTCGCCGCTCTGTGCTGCAGTGCCTGAAATTCCGCTTAAATCGGCGCCGTGCTGTTCATAAGCTTTTTGAAGCCATCCCACAAGCCGCGACGTAATCACACTCTGATGGTTGTATAAATCTGCGATTTTTACAAGATCAAGTTCAAAAGGCGATCCCTTCATGACCGCAAACCCCTCTGCCAGTGCCTGCATCATGCCGTATTCAATGCCATTGTGGACCATCTTCACGAAGTGGCCCGCACCGGACCTGCCCATATAGCCGTATCCTTTTTCTGCGGACAAGTCACTGAACAGCTGTTCCAACTTTTCATAGATGGATCTCTTCCCGCCGACCATGATGCAGGCGCCTCTTCTCGCGCCTGCCGGGCCGCCGCTCGTTCCTGCGTCAAGAAAATCGATGCCGTGCTGTTCGAGTTCCTTCGCCCGCCGCATGGTTTCCTTGTAGGGAGAATTTCCTCCGTCAATTATGGTGTCTCCCTGTTCGAGGTATTTCAGGAGCTCCGTTAAAACATCATCCACGGCCTGGTACGGCACCATAATCCAGACCAGCCGAGGAGAGGACAGCGAGCCGGCAAGCGCCTGGATCGAGTCTGCAGGCTGAGCGCCGCGCAAAGCAATTTTTTTAACCGGCTCCGCGCTCCTGTTGTACACCACGACCTGGTAGCGCCTGTCGAGAAGCAGCTCCACCATGTTGAAGCCCATTTTCCCCAAACCGATATATCCAAGTTTCATATGACCTCTTTTTTTTAAAGCCGCCTGCCGAACCCTGTTGTTTTCAAGCACCGGCTTTCCGGTTAAAGGACACGCTCTCTGTTCTTTTTCATGCACTCATTTTCTATCGCGAGGATTTTTTCGAGTCTTCGAACGTGCCGTTCGATACCGGAGAAAGATGCGGACAAGAACGTACGCACTATTTCTTTCGCAAGTTCAGGACCGACAATTCGCGCACCGAGACAGAGAACATTCATGTCGTCGTCCTCCACTCCCTGGTGCGCGGAAAAAGAGTCATGGCAGACCGCCGCGCGGATGCCCGGAAATTTGTTCGCCGCAACGCACGCGCCGACTCCGCTGCCGCATACCACAATGCCACGGGCGGCTTCTTTGTCGAATATGGCGAGGGCCACTGCACGGGCATAATCCGGATAGTCAACAGACTCGAAGCTGTGAGTCCCCAAATCGTGCACCGTATGGCCGAGCGCTCGAATATATTCAGCAAGAACCGCCTTCAGCTGAAATCCTCCATGATCAGCGCCGATGGCTATAGTCATAGCAGTTTTTTGCTCCTTTCTCCCGCAGGAACAGCGCGGAGATACGAATGGGAAAAACCGGAACATGCTTTCAGGAAAGAATATCTTTAGAAAAAATCATAGCATAACCAAAAGGGATGTCAAGGCGGCACGGCCCGTACCATTCATACCTTTTCCAGCGTGATGCAAGCTGCTGAAAAACAGGATGAGTACCGATTTGGCCTTTTCTGCATGGGGATGCGTTCGAGGGTGGTACGATCGTCCGGAAAGGACGGTTATTGCAGTTTTATCTTTTTTTTCACTTGGCCCAGCACCTGCTGCGCTGTTGCTGTTTTTTTAAATTTAATGGCTCCGATAAGATACCGGCCGGCCTGTTCGATCACGACCGGTCCATACAGGGAATCCACAGCCTGCAAGGAGGTCTCCCCGTGCGTCTTTTTCTCGTGAATGTCTTTTCCTGATGCCGTCAAATACGTCCGATATTGATCAAGAGATCCCCGTGCTGCCTCCGGAGTGTCTTCCAGCACGATAAACACCTGCATTTCTTCTCCCTGCAGCTGCGCATCCGCAATGAGTCCCCGCCTGAAGAAGTCATATCCGAGAAGACTTTGCGCAATATACCGCTCGCTTTTCGGGACGACTGCAGATATCGTCAGCGCTGCAAGTTCCCCGGGTCTGTTGGTTTTGTACGGCAGGCGTCGGGTTATTTCCTGAGCACAGGACAGAAGGATATTCTGTTCCAGGCTTGTGGTTCCCGTGGCTTGAAGTCTTACGAGATATCTGTCCTGGTAAAAAAACAGCTGTGACGAAGAAACAGTGCCTTCGGCGCCGACAGCGGCTTCAGCGTCGTCCTTTTTCCGGTAGTTGGCATACATGCCGAAAGCATCGAGCAGGGATCCCATCTTATAGACATCAGCATCCACGGCAATTTGAGTATTTTTGCTGTTTGCATATCTGGCCGAGGCAAGCAATTCGAATCCATACGGAAAATACAGCTCCGACTCGCCATTGATGCGTTCAAAGAGGGTGTCTTTGTTATACAGGACCACCTTCCCGTCCCTGTCCCATCCGGGCGCGCACGACGGCGAAGGCAGGACGTTCTCAAGCGCAGCTTCGGCCGCACCGGATGCAATCGGCACAAAAAGAGAAAAAATGACTATAAAAATAACCCGGATGGTCTGCATGGTTCCTCCTGCCTTTTCAACGCTGGTTATTCAGCAATGCCGCAGCTATCTGCCGTGCGACTCCGCATGGGTCACCGGCGTGCTGGTCGATTGATTCGTCATGCGGCATCGACGCCGTATCATGCGCGGATGTCGATCCGAGCATCAAGCCGGCCGGTTTTCGTGCTTTGGCCGGAATCGGGAAGGCTCTCCCCTCGAATATTGTTCCCCAGATGGGAATCTGATTCAGTTTCAGAGGGTCGACGGTGAACGGGTCCTGATCGAGCACGGTAAAATTCGCAATCTTGCCGGGGATGATGCTGCCGAGTTCGCTCTCCTTCCTCCATGAATACGCGGCTTCGATCGTGACAGCACGCAAGGCGTCTTCCACACTGATGCGTTCTTCAGGGCCAGCCACGCGACCGGACGGCGTAACGCGATTGACAGCAGCCCACAGGAAATTGAGCGGGGAGCTCGGCCCCATCGGGAGATCGGAATGGAAGGACAGCGGAATATGGCGTTTCAGTACCGAAGCGGAGCGCACCATCGCGTCCGCCCGCTGCGGTCCAAGTCCGAACTCACCATATTTATCCGCAAATCCCACCGTATAATAAGGATTCGCGCTCACAATGGCGCCGAGCCGGGCGATGCGTGCAATTTGTTCCGGGGTGGACGTGGCAAAGTGGACAATGACCGCGCGATGGTCGGCGCGGGGAGTTTCGATCATCCGTCGTTCCAGAATATCGAGCACCGTTTCGAGTCCCTGATCGCCATTCACATGAATATGGAGCTGATAGCCGGCGTTCCAGTAAAGCTGCGCGCGCTCGTCAAGGTTCTTCGGAGTCATCAGCCATTCGCCATGGTGGCCGTCGAGATAACCGTCCTTCATCTGCATAAGCTGCGAGATGATCGCACCGTCGGCAAACAGTTTAATCTGTTTTGGAAAAAATGAAACCTTGCCCTGCGGTGCCAGGGCAATCTGCTTCTCGGTTGCAATAAGCGATTCAGCCAAGCCAAGGCCTGCATCAACCTGGCTGCGGGCATCCACGACAAAATAACTGTAGAACGGAGTATCGTCCGATCCCAGAATCTGCTGGTACAGTTTCCAGATGTCGGGCGTAAAAAGCGCCCCGGGTTCCATATAGGCGGTCACACCGTTTTGATGGAGGTAGGCAACCATCTGCTTCAACCCAAACGCCATGCGCTCCGGTGTGGCAAATACTTTCAGAAGAGGCCTCAGGATAAGGTTCATCCCTGTCTCCCACCAGTGGCCTTCTTCCCAGTTCACCATGCTGCTGGCGTCGCCTTTGCCCTGCATCTGCTCTTCGGTCAGGCCAAGCGCCTTGATGGCTGCAGTGTTAAGGTAAAATTCATGGCATGACCGCTGCCAGACCGCAATCGGCCTCGTGGCGCTGACGGCATCCAGCGTCTTGCGGTCGAGTTTGCCGTGCCAGAGCGCGTGGTAGCCCCATGAGAACAACCATTTGCCTTTGTCCTTCATCGCGCGGTCTGCCTCTTTGAGCCGCGCCATGTATTCCTCTGGGTTATTTGCCGCCTTGAATGTACGGCCCGGCAAAACCCAGTCCTCGGTCGCGATTACTTCCGTTGATAAGGTCAACGAGCCGAGAATCGGATGCAGATGCTGGTCGATGAGTCCCGGCAGAATGAATTTTGATTTAAACGTATCGTTCGCTGTAAACCGGCGTCCGCCAAGCGCAGACTTCACTTCTTCGAGCGTGCCGACGGACAGGATATGCTTCCCGGCAACTGCCACGGCAACGGCTTCCGGATTGCCGCGCTCCATGGTTATGATTTTTTTCGCCGTATAGACCGTTATCGGCTCCATCGACGCGTCTGTTCCCGGTTGCACCGTCTGCAAACCGTTGGTTAATGCTGAATTCAGCGAACCATCGGCCACAGCAGTATTTCCCGCGATCAGCAGACTCAAGACAAGCATCCCGCTGCCAAGCCACATCGGTACGGCGAAAATCTTCTTCATTATAAATAAACCTCCTCGTTCGAGCGGTCAGAGGAAACCATTTCTTTCAACGGCAAGTCTTCCCTGCCCTATTCCTGCTGACGGTAATAATAAATAAGAAATATCTGAAATGCGACCATAATGGTATTGACCGCGTAGAAATAAATCACATAGTCCATATTGTACAAAAATTTATACAGAATGCCGCTTATATATCCAATAACAATAAAAATGTAGAAAACCGTGCTTTGGCCTTTGACCGTTTTTGTTCTTAATGTTTTTGCGATTGCAAACGGCCACGAGATGCCAAAACAGATGAGCATGATCAATTCAAATACTGTTCTTTCAAAAATCATTTTTTCTCCAGACTCACTAACGGAATTTGACAAAGAGGAATAATATTGGTCAGTTTTTTGTCGCCCGGCTACCAAGATATTGCCCTGAAGGACTCCAGACGGGCTTTTCAGGGTGATGCGGGTTTATGCGTATATCCAATGAAAAACAACCGTTTAAACGGAAGAATCACCATGCCGTTTTTCTGCAACGGGTAAACTTTTTTTATTTCCTGCAGGACTTCATCCTCAAATTGTTCAGTTTCTGCATTGTCTTGCAGGCAATCCAGATAGGGTTTTAAGCCCGTGCTTTTTATCCACGCAAGAATGGCCGTGTGGGATGCGAGCGGGTGCAGATAATAGGTTTCCCATATTTCAAACGACCGAAACCTGTCGGCAAGATGATCGTAATAGAACCGGTAATCGTGATAGGTGAGTGCCGAGGAACATCCGTCCATTTTTTTCTGCCATTGTTCGTTCTCTGCCGCCTTTTCAATGGCCTTGCTCAACGGCATTTCCCGGAATTGCGGTATTTGCACGGCCAACACGCCGTTCGCAGACAGCAAGTTGCACAGGACATCGAGCAGGCGTATGTGATTCGGAATCCACTGAAGCGCCGCATTCGAAAATACGATGTCGAATTTTGTATCACTACGATATCCGGAGGCATCGGCAACAATCCATGTGTGTGATGGATAATCACGTTTTGCCCGTTCAATCATTGCCGGAGAGCTGTCTATTCCGAACAATTGCGCCTGTGGCCAGCGCTGCATCAGTACCTGGCTGCTGTTTCCCGGTCCGCATCCGATATCAATTATCGAACGCGGAGCGGAAGATAGTGTAATTCTGCTTACCAAATCGATGGACGGCTGCGTGCGTTCATTTTTATAGGTCAGATATAAATCCGGATCCCAGCCACTGGTGCGTTCCACGTTGTTCCTCATGTGCTCCTTGTTGTTTCAATCCCTGCGACATGGAATCCCCTGGCTCCTGCCGGAGGGGCTCTACTGAAAAAATGAAGCCGCGTGGCAGATCATTGGGCATCGGTCGCAACAAACGACAACTCGTTTTGCCGCTCCGCAATGCTAGCCCAGAACCATTCTTGCCCGGGCCATTTTCGAGGCAATATTCAAACCGCGCGTGCATGTTGCGACACATTCGGAACAGTCTCCGCATACCGAGGCCGCGACCTTCGCTTCTTCGTACGTTGATCGGGCAAGCTTCGGGCTTTTATATCCTTCCGCATACATCAGAGAGCGGTTGATCGTGCTGATTTCCACGCCTTGCGGACAGGTTCCCTCACACTGTCCGCACAAGGTGCAATAATAGGGGTCAATGGCGGCGCTGTAGCGGTTCAAAATGCGTTCATCGGCGTAGCTGAACGGCATTCCCATGACCGCGATGTCCTCCCTGAGCTCCGCCATGTTCCTCATGCCCGGAATCGCCGTTGTGACATTGTTGTTTTGAAGAGCCCATTTCAGCGCCGCCTGGTGGGGGCTGATCATCCCCAGCTCTTTTGTCGTGTATCCGCCTGCCTGGGTCTTCATGGCGATAATGCCGATCTTTGCCCGCGCCGCCCGCTCGATTGCCTCGGCAACATTTTTGTCGCTCTTGAAATTGTAGGAAACAAGCGCCGTATCGAAAAACCGGTCTTTGTCGTCCACAAGCGCATTCAGCACTTCCACCGGGTTTTTGTGTGTGGTCACTCCGAAGAACCGCACTTTTCCCTGTTCTTTCAGTTTCAGGAGCGCTTCTTTTGTCTCTGAGATGAAAATTCGCTCTTTATCCGACAGGCTGTGAAGCTGGAGCACATCAATATGGTCGGTATCGAGTGCTTTCAGGCTCGTTTCGGCGTCCTTGATAACGTCCGCTTTCGCTGTGGATTTTGTTTTCGTCGCCAGATAGACCCGGTTGCGCCTTCCTTTTAACGCCTTCCCCACAATCTCTTCATTTTTGCCGCCCATGTACACGCGGGCGGTATCGACATAGTTGACGCCGTGATCAAGGGCAACCGCGATAACCTCCGGTTCGGGAGTCAGCATGGCACCGAAACTCACAACCGTGATCTTCAGACCGGTCCTGCCGAGCGTGCGATACACCGGCTGGGGAAAAGCAAACGGATCTGCCGCCACATGCTGTGAAACTGTTCCGGCAATCGCGACGCCTCCCACGAGGGCTGATGCGGTCCCTGCTACTCCCGCTTTTAGGAATTCTCGTCTGTTCAATCCCGCTGATTTCTTTTCTTCACCCATGACGCCCTCCTCGTGCCGCATTCTGTCGGAGAATCGCAATCGCGGCTTTCGAACTCCTTTGCTCCTATTTTTTTCCTGCCTCGATCAACGCCTGAACTGGTTTCAACCCATAGGGACTCTCCTGTTCTATTGCAGTCAGCACGGTCCCTCCACCGGTAAAGAAGTAGTAGTTGGCGTTATCCATCACCGACAAGTACAGGCCGGGGCACAGGTCTTTAAATTCCTGCAGCGTGTCGCCCCCTCCGTACATCTTCATGGCCGCACGATTTCTGTCTATGGTGTGGTCCAGCGCCTGCGACCCTTCGGAAAAATGCGGGGTGAACCCCATGACCGCGTTGACGAAAATCGTCCGCGCGCTGTCCAGGGCCGATGCAACCGTACCGTCTTCAAAAGAAGCCGGATCGATGTCAAGAACATAGCGATACGCGTTTCCCGGTTTGAAATCGTTTATGGATAGTGTTCTATATTTGCCGGTCTGCTTTCCTTCCAGAGTATCGGATTCCACGATGCGCGGCAGTTCGACTATTTTTTTCTGCGTCCGATCCTTTTCGACCAGAGCTTTTGCAAGCTGAATGTCTTCATCGAGCACGCCCTGAATGCGTACGTTATATTTCGCGCAAAGATACGTGTTATAGATGACTCCGCCCAGAATAAGCCGGTCGACCTTGTCGTAGATCGCGGACAGCGGTCCGATTTTTGTGTCGTACTTGGCTCCCGCGACCACGGCGAGAAAAGGCCGTTCAGGACTGAGCACCCGGTCCAGATTCAGGAGCTCCTGCTGCATCAGAAAACCGGCATAAGAGGGAAGATATCTGGTGATATTGTATGTTGAAGCGTGCGGTTGCCATGATCCGAAAGCGTCGTTCACATAAATGTCCGCCAAACCGGCAAGCTGCAGAGCAAAACTGTCGCACGGCGCGCCTTTTGATTCCTCGCCCTGGAACCACCGCGTGTTCGGCAGATAGATGGCTCCGTATTTTCTTTCCCGGAGGTCCCGAATGGCCAGGTTGATCGAGGTGTCTATGCCAATGATCCCTTTGTCGGCGTCGGCAGGGAACTGGGGAATGTGGACTTTTGTGTGAAGTTTCTGCTCAAGGTATTGCGCAATGGGCTCTACCGATTCCTGGGGTCTGCAAACAATGGCCCCGGTTTTTTTGTCCTTGGGCCTTCCGACGTGCGTCATCAGAATCGGTCTTCCGCCCCGTTCTACAATATGAAACAATGTTCCGATGGTCCGGTCTATCCGGAAAGGGTCCCGCACCTCGCCTTTCTTCACCACATTGTGGTCAAACCGGACAAGGACGATTTTCCCGTTTAAATTTGCGTTCTGAATAAGAGGAACGCCCTGTTCTGTCAGGGTGTTTTTCATCGTCCACCTCCTTCTTCTGCCGGGGAAAAGAGATCGCCGGTACGTGTATGAGAGTGTATCGTACAAAGAGAAGCTTGTCAAACAAGCAAATCCATGGCGCAAAAAACAAAATCGTGCAGAAAATAACCGTTTTTGCTATACTTACATACCGTAATAGTTACTGCAATAGATATCAACAGCAATTCACTTCTGAGATCGTAGTTTTTCTGCGTTTATATATGCTTAAATAATACAAAAATACTACTGAAAGGAGGAGGCACAGTTATGGAGAAAACAGGCAGTACACAGATGGTCAGAGTGTGGCGTATGTTTCTGTACACAGCGGTCATAGCTTCATTAATCATGGGGGTGACAACTGCTTCATTCGCGGCAAAAAAGACATTGGAAGGATCGGCGGCCATTATTGATATCAATACCGCTGACGAAAAGACCCTCGAGTCCCTGCCCGGAATCGGAAAAGCAACGGCTAAAGCCATTATTGCAGGGCGTCCCTACAAAAGTGTGGACGAATTGAAGCGCGTAAAAGGAATGTCCGACAAAAAGATACAGGCGCTAAAGGGAAAAATTTCCGCAGGAGAAGCAGCTGCATCAACCGCAACAGCTGCCGCATCGCAAAAAGTAACTGCCGCGGAGAAAAAGATGACCGATACCTCCGCCGCAGCTTCCCAGAAAGCGGCCGTTGCTGAGAAATCAGCAACAGACAAAACCTCAAAAGCTGCGAAGAAACTCGCCCCCGGCCAGCGGATCAACATCAACACCGCCACCAAGGAAGAGATACAGGCCCTGCCCGGAATCGGACCGGCAAAAGCCCAGGCCATCATTGATGCAAGACCGTACGATAAACCCGAAGACCTGATGAAGGTCAAAGGCATCAAGCAAAAAACTTTCGACAAACTAAAGGACTATGTTTCAGTTCGATAGCAAGAAACAACTCATGCTTTTATACGGCTTGAGAATCTTCTAAAACAGGGAGGACATACATGAAACGTGTTTTAATCGTTGTAGTGGCATTCTTATTTGTGGCATCAGTTGCATTCGCGGGCGTCAATTCCTACCAGGTCACCGGACCGGTCCTTGAACTCACAAAAGACAAAATTGTCGTGCAGAAAGGCAAGGACAAATGGGAAATCGCTCTCGACGCAGCTACCAAAGTTCCCGCCGATGTTAAAGTCGGGTCCAAAGTCACCATTCAGTACCAGATGAAGGCGACAAGCATCGAGTCAAAACCTGAAAAAGGCAAAGCCAAGAAATAATGATCTGAACCAACAACGCACCAAAAGGAGGTTATCATGGGCTTGCTCGACCAACTCACAGGAAAATTAGCACAGAGTCTCGGGGGTGAGGCCAACCTCAACAACCTGCTGGAACACGCCATGGGCATCATCAATAATCCGGCAACCGGAGGCTTAACCGGAATTATCGACGCATTTAAAAGCAAAGGCCTCGGTGATCTCGTTGCTTCCTGGGTGTCCACCGGCAAAAACCTCCCGGTGTCCGCCGAGCAGATTCTTCAGGTGCTTGGGCCAGAAAAAGTTGAGCAGATAGCCCAAAAAGCCGGCATGTCCGGAGAGGCCTTGTCACAGCAGCTGTCCGTGTACCTGCCCCAGATCATTGACAAACTTACGCCGAACGGCGAAATGCCGAACGCCAGCGTTCTTGAAGATGGCATCAGCATCTTGAAAAAAGCATTCACAAAGTAGTACTGCTGCAAAATAATAAACACATCCTCCGGTCTTCATTCCAGAAGCACCGGAGGATGTGTTTTGTTTTTCATCACTGACAATTTTTACAACAAAGGAGAACCTATCATGAAAAAATCTTTGATTACGGTATGCCTGGGTGTTTTTCTCGCAATTCTTTCATCGAACGCTTCGGCGCAGATCGTACCGGAGAAATTTTCGATAACGCCCGTCATCGGCGGTTATTCCTTCTATCACGAGACATACTTCAGAGACAATCCCGTGGTCGGCCTGCGAGCAGGCTACGATATTACCGAGCGATGGGGCGTGGAAGGCGCTTTTGACTACGTGCCGACAACCTTGAAAAACGGAGGAGGCAGCGTCAACGTTTTCGGTTACCGTCTTGACGCATTGTTCCATTTCATGCCGCAGAACAGGCTCGTTCCATATCTTGCCGCGGGCGTGGGCGGAACAACATCCGACAAATCAGCCAGCAGCAGAAGCAACGAAACAGACTTTCTGGTTAACTACGGCGGCGGTCTGAAATACTTCCTGACGGAGGCACTGGCGCTCAGGGCTGATGTCCGGAATTTATGGGTGTTCGACGGCGGCAGAAACGACTGGGAATATACCGTCGGGTTGACATACCTGTTCGGCGGGCCGAAAGCCAAGGCAGCGCCGGCTGTAGCCGCTGTTGTCGATTCCGACAATGACGGTGTGCCCGATGATCAGGACAGGTGCCCCGGTACGCCGAGCGGCGTTGCCGTGGACCGGTATGGTTGTCCGCTGGACAGCGATAGAGATGGCGTGCCTGACTATCTCGATAAATGTCCCGACACTCCGAAAGGGACGGCCGTAGACAAGAACGGCTGTCCGGTTCAGGAAAAGGCACCGGCCGCGAAAGCTCCGGAGAAAATCAGCGTAGCCTTGGAGATCGAATTTGACACCGCGAAGGCGGACATCAAACCCAAGTATCATGACAAGATAAAGAAAGTGGCCGACTTTATGACCACGTATCCCGAAACAAAAGCGGTCATCGAAGGCCATACGGACAATGTCGGGAGCGATGCGTCCAACCGCACGCTTTCCACGCGGCGCGCGGAAAGCGTCAAGAAATACTTGATTGAGAAATTCGGAATTGCTCCTGAACGACTGACTGCCAAAGGTTACGGTCCGTCGAAGCCTATAGCGGACAATGCGACCGCGGAAGGAAGGCAGAAAAACCGCCGCATCAACGCAGTCATCGAGACAGTAACACGGTAGCAGCACCTTTATCGAAAAAAGCCGGATGGCGGAAAGCCACCCGGCTTTTTTATTTCGTGAAGTCAATATTCTCTTCAGGCGGCTTTCAGCAATACAGCGGATCCGCGCACGTGAGCACCTGACCGCTCCTGCTGCCGCTCCTGAAAATCGTGATACCTTTTACTCCTTCCCTGTATGCAAGAAGATACGCCTGCCGCACATCCTCCCGGGTGGCCTTCTGCGGAAAATTGATGGTCTTAGACACGGCGTTGTCAGTATGGCGCTGGAACGCTGCCTGCATGCGGACATGCCATGCAGGTGCAATGTCAAAGGCGGTCACGAACACGCGCTGCACGTCTTCCGGCACCCCGGAAATGCTCCGGAGAGAAGCGCCTGCGGCAATGCGCATTAAGAGTTCACTGCTGTAAAATCCCCTCTCCTTCGCCGTATCAAGAAAGAACCTGTTCACTTCAGGCAGCATGAGATCACCGAGAATATGCCGCTCGAACGACAGGGCAAACAGCGGTTCAATACCGCTTGAACATCCCGCAATGATCGAGAGAGTGCCCGTGGGCGCGACCGTGGTTACGGTGGCGTTCCGAAGCTTCGGCCCTCCTTTGCGGTCATACATGCTCCCCCGGTAATTGGGGAATACACCCCTTTCCAGAGCGAGCTTTTCCGACATCTCCCGTCCTTTTTCCCGTACAAACTTCATTATCATTTCGCCGGTCTGCAGCGCTTCCTCGGAATCATACGGAATACCGAGCCTGATCAACAAGTCGGCAAAACCCATAACCCCGAGTCCGATCTTCCGGTTGCCCTTTGCCATGCGGTCAATCTGATCAAGCGGGTACCGGCTCATGTCGATTACATTATCAAGAAAATGGACCGCGGTCCGCACAGACCGGCCGAGTTTGTCCCAATCTATTTCACCAACGCCGCTTTTGGTTTTTACCATGAGGCTGAGATTGATTGAGCCCAGATTGCACGGCTCGTACGCGAGCAGCGGCTGCTCACCGCAGGGATTCGTGCTCTCCATGTCCCCGAGCTGCGGCGTGGGGTTGTCGCGGTTTACGCGGTCGAGGAAAATGACGCCCGGATCGCCGTTCTGCCAGGCCATATCCACAATTTTATCGAAGACATCCCTTGCCTTCAGCTGATTGACCTTTCTCCGGTTCGCCGGATTGACAAACACCAGGTCTCTGTCCTCTTCCACCAGACGCATAAACTCTTCCGTGATCGCGACGGAAATATTGAAGTTCGAAAGCTCCTTGTTGTTTGCCTTGGCCGAAATAAATTCCAGGATATCCGGATGGTCCACGCTCAGGATGCCCATGTTGGCCCCCCGGCGCGCACCGCCCTGCTTGATCACTTCCGTGGTGGCGTTGAAGACCCGCATGAAGGAAACCGGCCCGCTTGCAACGCCGCCGGTTGTACGCACGGTATCATTCTTCGGCCGCAGATGGCTGAATGAAAAACCGGTCCCGCCGCCGCTCTGGTGGATGAGGGCCGTGTTCTTTACGCTCTCAAAAATGGATTCCAAGGAATCTTCAATCGGAAGAACGAAACAGGCCGCAAGCTGCTGGAGAGGACGGCCCGCGTTCATCAGGGTCGGCGAATTCGGCAAAAATTCGAGGCTGGACATGATGCGGAAAAACTCTTCTTCTGTCGTGTGTACATCCGCGTGGTCGTGATATATCAAGTCCGCTTGAGCAATATTGACCGCCACCCGCTGGAACATCTCTTCCGGCGTCTCGATCACACTGCCCTGTTCGTCTTTCTTGAGATACCTTCGGGCAAGAACAGTCAGCGCGTTCGGTGTTAATTTCGTGTCTGGCGTTTCGAGTGCCATGTCCTCTGCTCCTGAATATATTGTAGCACTATTAATATGTGCAATAATGCGAAACCGGCCCGGCCTTAAAACAATATTCAATTGCGTTATAAGACCCCGCATGCCACAACCGCGTTTCTTCTAAAAAAGCTATTCCATAAATTGCATATTAGTCAACCTAATATAACTTGACGACAATTTGAATGTTAGTCATTTTACAATATCTTGCGAATTCAGCCGGATACGTCAAATTCTTTCTTAAATTCATTGACACTTATTCCAACTCTATGCTATGTTTTCCGAAGAGCTAATATCTGGTTAGTTCCTAAAATGGAATTCGAAGAACTTAAAAAAGAAATGATCTCGCAAAAGGAACAAGCAATCCGGGATCTCGGTAATCAAGGCAAAAAGGATAGAGAAATTTTTACAGTTTATGCATTTCTCAGGTGCCTTAACGTACCGTTTCAGAACAACGAAATTATTCCAGTAGCGGATCAGTTCCCTGACATTCTATTTCGAGATGCGATTTTTGAAATAAAGGAATTAATGGACCCCGGCCGTAAGCGTCTTGATGAGTATAAAAAGACCCTTAATAAAATCAAAGCTTCTACTTCACTTCGAGACTTGATGGAACAATACACGCCTGTTGATTATTCCTTAGAAGCAATTTACGATAAAGTTCAATTCAAGGTAACGGGCATTTCCAATCATTACTCGATTGAATCACGGAATTCTAGCGATTTAATAATATATTTTAATTTGCTAGAAGCAATTGTTCCTGACCCAAAAAATAGTAAACTAATTTCATTCGACGCTAAGGGATGGCGATCTATTTCTGTAGTGGGAAGCAGCTGGGCTTACGTTATTGAATCAAATCAAAATGCGCCAAAATTTCTTCAGAATAATATGCATTGTTTCAAAAGAAACTATGGAGCATGGGACTAGTTGATTCGTCTTGGAAAGAATAATATTTCGGCGAGTGAACTCGTCATTAGACCAGGAGGAAATTCCGATGCGGTTAAGAGCATATTTGATTTTCCTATTATTTCTAGTGCCAAGCCTTGCCTGGTCCCAAGAGCTCTGCCCTTCAACCAAATCACTTACGCCGGATCAAGCCCCTGAACTGAAAATGAGCGACAAAGACTTCACGATGCCAGAAGCTATGAGATCGCTTGATTGGCTTGAGAATAAATCCTGGGACGTGATAAAGAGATTTAAAACTACACGCGAACTTCTCGACTGTACGGAGTGCTTTGGGATTCCATTCCCAAACAGTGTCGCAAAAGTTAAGGGCACACTCCTTAGACAGACTGCGTTGCTGGAACGAGAACGTCTCGAAGTAGCCAAGTTGAAATTGAAGAATGGTTCAGGTAACAATGACGACGTTGCTGCAGCCCAAAAGCGTTTTGAAAAAACGCGAAAAGATTATTGCACATTCACGGAAAAGGCCGAATACGTGGACTAACAGCTGGAACCAACCTGGCGCTCGACTGCGACGCGCCATGCGCCGCGTTCTTTTCCCTATTCTCTTGAACAGAAACCAGATAGTACAAGATATACACCCCACCTTTTACTTCTCATGAACCATTTAGTAAAAAAGCCCCGAATCGCTTCGAGGCTTTTCAAATTCTTTCAGTATATTTTACTTCATATTACGTGCCGAACAGCAGCAACAGTGCGGCAACAACCGGGGTTGAAATCATGGCGGCTTTTAGAACGGCGGGAGGAAACCGTCTGGTAAACTTCGCGCCGATAAATGTTCCGCTCATCAATCCCGCGATGACCGTAAAAAATAGCTTCATGTCAAGATAGCCTGCTGTCAAATACCCCAATCCCCCGAGCAAAGCAATGGGCAGCGTCACCAGCATCGTTGTGCCGGCAACTTCCGGCAGTGACAGGCTGAAAAAAACAAGCAGCCCGAGCTGAATAAACAGGGAAGCACCGATACCAAAAGTGCCTGACAAAAGCCCCGTGGTAATTCCGACACCAGCGGCTGCAACCCAGAATCCTGGGCCTTTTGAAACAATTTTATCTTCCATGCGGTTGAAAACGCCGTTCGGGTAGAACGACATCCGGAAACAGAGCAACCCGGCGGAAAGAAGCAACATGCCGCCTGTCAGCTTCGTTAACGCATACTCCGGCAGCAATGTTGCTATTTTAACTCCCAAATATGCTCCAACAGCTCCAAACAATCCAACAGCCAGCCCGCATTTTACCGCGACATTCTTTTCCCGAAAATGGCTGTACACTCCGGCAACGGTGGTAAATCCCATTGCGCCGAGTGAAGTCCCCAGCGCGGTATGGATGGGGATATTGAATCCCACGCTCAAAATCGCGATGACAATGCCCGCCCCGCCGACGCCGATAAAGCCAAGCAGCAGGCCCAGCGAAAACATTGCGGCAAGGATCAGCATCTTTTATTTCTCTTCAAAGCCGTCATGGTAAGTATATTTTTTGTTTAACATTATCGTTAATGATATTTTTTCAGTCTCGGCTCGGAATCGGTCACGCTTTCTTTATCAACCGCGCTCCGAAAAAACCGTCCATTTCAGGAACAAGCGGATATGAATGAAAAAAACCATTTTCATCCACCAGCTTGGCAGCTGTTTCAGACAAATGCGCGGCGGGAGCATCGAGCGAGAAATTTCCTCCGCTCTTTGAAAGGAATTGCTCAATGACTGATTCGTTCTCTTCCGGTTCCGTAGAGCAGGTCGCATAGACAAGCGCTCCGCCGGGCTTCAGAAGGTCCGCGCAGTTTTTAAGAATCACTTTTTGCTTTGTCTGATACTCCTCGAACAGTCCTTCTTTTTTGCACCACCGTCCGTCAGGATGACGGCGCAGCACTCCGAGGCCTGAACAGGGCGCATCAACCAGCATTTTGTCGAATGTGCCCTTCCGGTACCGTGACGCATCGCCCAGCATCGGGGTGATGATCCGTGTCCCGA
>CAZPGZ010000009.1:0-108214 GCA_964586075.1 uncultured Nitrospiraceae bacterium
GATGACATTCATCCCACGTGGCAAGCCACGGGGGACTCTGTCATGTTTTGCTAGAAGTCTTGCATGCTGTTGACAATTTGCTCAGTGCAGAATTGTAGGTGAACTAAACATCACAACTACTGATAATTCACTTTTTGCTATAATTTGTTCACGCCATAAAATCCCGCAACCCTTCAGGAGTTTTTTTTGGCTGAGAACCCTCTGAAACCGGAACCATCCCCTGATGTTCCTGACCAGCGCAAACCGGATAAGCGAGAAACAGTATTACCATCTTCCAGGACCAAAAACCGTTTCGACCGCATGGAATGGGCAGGGGCTTTTGGCGATCTCGGGACCCTCGTTCCTTTCGTTGTCGCCTATACCGGGATGGTAAAAATCGACCCGCTCGGAGTGCTGTTCGCGTTCGGCATTGCCCTTATTTTCTGCGGCTTTTACTACCGCACACCATTTCCCGTGCAACCCATGAAGGCGATAGGCGCCGCGGCCGCGACGCAGGCTGCACAAACAGCCATTACTCCTGCCGCGATTTACGCCGCTGGTCTCGTGACCGGTCTTGCCTGGTTGCTGCTTGCGCTGACCGGCGCGGCAACGAAGATTGCAAAGCTCGTTTCCCGGCCGGTTTTGACCGGCATCATTCTGGGACTGGGCATGAGTTTCATGCTTGAGGGTGTAAAAATGATGGCGAGCGGCTGGCTTATAGCGTCCATCGGATTAGCGGGAACCGTGTTCTTTTTGAAAAACCGCACCATACCGGCAATGGTGCTGTTGCTGGCATTCGGTGCGGTATGCGGCCTTGTTCAAAATCCGGAATTCGTAGCGGCTCTTGCCGGTGTTTCCGCATCGTTCAAGCTTCCCACCTTTGCATTGCACCAGATCACCTGGAAGGACCTTCTTGCCGGCTCGGTATTTCTTGCCATCCCCCAGTTGCCGCTCACGTTGGGGAACGCCATCATCGCGATCCGGGAAGAGAACAACAGGCTTTTCCCGGACAGGCCGGTCACTGAAAAAGGCATTGCGGTTTCAACCGGTCTTTTGAATGTGTTCGGTTCGTCAGTCGGAGGCGTTCCGATGTGCCACGGCGCAGGCGGCATGGCAGGTCACGTTGCCTTTGGTGCAAGGACGGGAGGCGCTCCGATCATTCTGGGAGGCATTCTGCTTGTAATGGCACTGTTTTTTAGCGACTCAGTTGAAATCCTGTTTCGGTTGCTGCCGCAGTCTGTTCTCGGTGTTGTGTTGTTTCTTACGGGAGCACAGCTTGCCCTGGGAGCAGGCGGTTTCGGCAAAAACACCGCAGAACGTTTTATCACTCTTGCCACTGCCGCGTTCGCCATCTGGAACGTGGGCCTTGCTTTTCTCGTAGGGATAATTGCATCCTTTGCCGACAGGCGCGGGTGGCTGCGAATCTAGCAGGTTTTGTTTTTCGCTCCCGTTTTAAGCCTCGAAACTCCTGCCGGGTCCGGGCATAAAAAAGGACGGGCAATGTTGCGTTTCCCGTCCCTTAAGACATGCTTCGGCTGGTTGTATCCGCGGTTCCGCTTATCCTTTGCCGCCCAAAATCTGGCTGACCGTGTTCAGAAGGTCCGCAGTCTGGATCGGTTTGGCGATGTAGGCGTTTGCACCCAGTGCAAGACCGCGCTTGCGGTCCTCGTCCGCGCCTTCCGTCGTGATAATAATGATGGGAATTGTTTTGTGCGCCGGATCGTTCCGCACCATGGAAACGAGCTTCAGCCCGTCCATGATCGGCATATTGATGTCCGTCAGAATGATGTCGAATTTCTGGGTTGAGAGCTTTTTCAATGCGTCGATGCCGTCATTCGCTTCGACGATCTTGCTGCCGGGAATGCGCTTCAGCGCAAAGGAGATCAGCTGCCGCATTGTCGGGGAGTCTTCCACCACCAGGAAATTGTGCTCGGGCATTTCAAACCTCCGTTATTTTTCTTTCAGCAGATCGAGAAAGCTCTGGATCGTCGTGAGCTTCCGTTCAGACTGCGAATACAGTTTGGAAGAAAACAGGGCCGTAGCGGCATGGCCGGCAAGCATGGTGAAAAGTTCGTAATCCACACCCGTAAAGGCCTGTTTCTGCACCAGAAGCTTGTAAACAACAATTACGCCGATGACATGCTCTTTGATCTTGAGAGGGATGCAGACAAGCGGATGCAAATAGTCGACGCCCGTCACATTCGTGGGATCTCCTTCACGGTAGAATGACTCGCCGGCTTTCGCGGACGAACCGATGATTCCCTCGCCCAGTTTGATGGCCGGACGCGCCTCGGAGCTCATGCCTTCCTGAGCCACGATCGTCAGTTCATTTGTTTTCTCGTCCAGCATCATGATCGAAAACTCTTCGGCGCCGATCAGGTTCATGACGATTTCAAGAATGATCTTAAGCGATTCGCCGAAATCGAGCGTGGAGTGGAGCTGATAGCTTGCCACATACAGGTTGGCAAGATTGTTGTTCTCGGCTTCAACCTCTATATAGCGGTTCGCGAAATCCTTGTTTTCCTCTTCCACAACGCGGTAGCGGGTAAGAAGGCTTTTGTTTTCCTCTTCCAGGAATCGGATCTTCTCCTCCAGCGTGTTCAGCCTGAGGTCGCCTTCCCTGCCGGAAAACTTGGTCACCTCCTCAAGCTGGGCGACCCGGTAGCGGAGCTTCTCATTTTCCTTCAGCAGTTCATGGGTGAACTCCTCACCTTTTTTGAAAACCTGGAGAAACTCTTCAACTTTTTTGGAAATTGATGCGGGTTCCTTCTCCATCAAGCCCTCCTGAAGACGCTGTCTCAGGGTCCTGCGTCTATCATGGTATCCGGAAAAACCTATACCAAGTTATTATCGGCAGAACAGTTTGTTTCTTTAGTCGTACATAAAAAATATTTCAAGTATTGATAATAGTTGAATTTATAATAAAGAGCAACAAAAAACGGATAAACTCTGTTGCGGGCTTCGGAGCAGTATCATATATTATATACTCGGCCAAGCCCCCGGCAATCTCTGTTTCAGTCCAACATCTGGTTTTTTGATTTGCACCGTCTCAGGATCTCGTCCGCAATTCTGTCAAGCGGCAGCACCTTGTCAACCGCTCCGGTATGAATGGCTTCCTGAGGCATGCCGAAAATAACAGCGCTTTCTTCGCTTTCGGCCAGGCATTGTCCCTGCCGGTTCTTTATGGCAATCACCCCCTCCGCTCCGTCCCGGCCCATGCCGGTCAAAACAACCCCGAGCGTTGCGGTCCCGCAAACATCGGCAGCAGACACCATCATGCGGTCCGCAGAAGGCACATGTTTGTCTGATGGGTCGGGAAGAACAAGCTCGGCCCGCAGTCCGTCCTGGTCTCTTTTCAGCAGGAGATGGTGTCCTCCCGGCGCAATCAGCGCCGTGCCCGGGTCAACGCGGTCGCCGTCTGCGGCCTCGCTCACGACAAGAGAGGATATCTTGTTGAGGCGCTCTGCGAAACTTTTCGTAAAACCTGCGGGCATATGCTGGGTGATCACGATGCCGGCATTGAAATCTGGAGGAAGTGCGGTGAGAATCGCCTGAAGCGCCGGCGGACCTCCGGTGGATGCCGCGATGGCAACAACTTCTATCGGCCCCGGTTCCCGCCTTTTTTCGTCTTCTTTTCTGACTGACGGAGGCGCTTGCTCCCGGGACAAAAGGTTGATCGCGGACTTTACTTTGGTCATCTCCAGATTCAGCACGGCGTGCACCCTGGCTACAAGGTCGTCCTTGATTTTTTCTATGCTTCGGGAAATGCGCGCTTCGGGTTTTGCCAGGAAATCGACTGCGCCGAGTTCCAGGGCGCGGAACACGCTTCGGCTGTCGGAGCGCGCTGAAAGCACGAGCACGGGCGTCGGCCGCTCTTTCATGAGCCAGCGCAGAAAGGAGAAGCCGTCCATATCCGGCATTTCCAGATCAAGCGTGATGACATCAGGCCTGAGGCGGAGCGTCTTTGCGATGGCATCAATACCATCCACGGCGCTCCCGACGACGGTGATCCCGGGATCCTGCTCGAGCATCTGAGCAATGACGGTTCTGTTGTAGGCGGAATCATCAACAACCAGTACTGTTATTTTTTTCATAATCCTGTCACGCGTGTCGAGGCTGTGCCAGCAAAACGTCCCGGAGGCCGCTGGCTCCGTTTTTTTATCCCATTTTCGCACGCAGCGGTTTCCGGTAGACCATATCGTGCTTGAGCGTCCTGAGCTCGAAGGCATTCGAAATATTAATAAGTGATTCTGAATGTCCCAGCAGGAGATATCCTCCTTCTCTCAGCTTTCGGGAAAACGTTTCGATCACTTTTCTTTTCGCTTCCTTGTCAAAATAGATGATCACATTCCGGCAGAAAATGACATCCATGGTACCGATCAGGCTGATTTTGCCCGGATCCAGCAGGTTCACCGAGCTGAAGGACACCAAATTCCTTACAGCGTCGATGATACGGTAGTCGCCGTTCTCCTCCGAAAAATATTTCGTTAGCATTTCCGGGCTTGTCACCCGGTGCGCGCTTTTTTTATAGACGCCCCTGCGCGCCGCGTGCAACACCCGCTGATTGATGTCGCTGCCGAGAATTTCAACCTGCCAGTCGCGCCACCAGTCGCCTGATTCCAGCAGAAGGATGGCGATGGTATACGGCTCTTCTCCCGTGGAACAGCCGGCGCTCCATATGCGAAGGGTCTTTCGATCAGCGAACGCTTGCCGCAATTCCGGCAGAATTTCTTCGGAAAAGGCCTGCAACTGCGCACTTTCCCGGAAAAAATAGGTTTCGTTGGTGGTGAGGCTGTCAATAAGGACGGAAAGCTCCTCCTCCCGTTTCCGGTCGTAACGGAGGAAATGGTAGTATTCTTCAAAGCTCTTGAGCCGATGCTGCTCGAGACGTCGCGCGAGACGGCGCTGCAGCAGAAACTTGGAGCTGTCATCGAAAAAAATCCCGCAATAGGCATGGACAAAATCCCGGAGAAGCCTGAATACATCATCCGGCAGCGGAATGGTCTGCTCTTCAAACATTTATCGTTTCAATGCCTCTTTCGCCGCCCGGCGGACGGTCGCATCCGGATCGTTGAGGGCGGTCTTCTCAAGGATGGATTCCATTGCTGCGTCCTGCTGCTGCTTCAGTACCTCGACAGCCGCTTTTCTGACGATCCAGTGAGGATCCGTCAGGCAGGACTGAACTGCCTCCCGCACAGCGGGCTCCCGGTAGCCGGAAAGGGCCGCCAGTGCGGTCCTTCGCACCTCCGGGTCCGGGTGGCCGATAAGAGCAAGGAGCGGTTCCCGGGCCGCGGGCACCTTCAGTTTTCCCAACGACTCCACAACGGCAAGCAGAAAGACATCTGTCGCGTTCTTTAAATGCGCAAGAAGGATTTCCCCCGCCAGCTCGTTGCCGATCCGGCATAGCCCCCGGGCCGCAGCAGCCCGGACCCAAAGATCAGTGTCTTCAAGAAGGGAAACAAGCGCGGAAAAAGCCCCCTGCGCGTTCAGTCCTGCAAGAGCCTCTGCCGCGAGCATCCTTACCTCAGGATCATCGTCCGTGGCCGCAAACAGGAGCGACTTGAACGCCTGCCCGGTGGATACGCTGCCAAGTGCATGGACTGCCGCTTTTCTTACCTCCGGATTTTCGTCCTTCAGCGCAAAAGACAGGGCTGCTATGGCCTTGTCCGCGGTAAACCTGCCGAGAAGAAGGACGATGTTTCTGCGCAAAAGCGTGTTCCTCGTTGAAAAGTCCCGTGTCAGTTCATCCAGCAGGGACTCATCGCCGACGGCGGCCAGCGCGTGGATCGCCGACTCCTGTACGCTTTCGTATTCATCCGTCAGCAACTCAAGCAGCGGTTTGATAGCACGTCTGCTTTGAATCCGTCCGAGCGCAAGGGCCGAGGCGCTCCGCACATGGCCGTTTTCATCCTGCAGCAGGCTGATCAGCGGCATCTCTGCTTCGAGACTGCGTATATCTCCCAGGACACGCGCAATAGTACGCCGTACCAGCGCATTCGCGCTGGCAAGATGATCGAACAGCAGCGGCGCCTGGTTTTTCTCAAGGTACCGGAGCGACTGCGCCACCGGTTCTTCAAATTCCTCCTCCGTCAACAGCGACAGCAGCTTGCCAATCGAACTCTCCTTCCCGCCCCATCCAAGAAGGGAGATCACCGCTTTCTGAAGACCGCCCGTGCTTGTGGCGAGCATCTCCTCCAGAAAGTCCGCTGCCTGTCCGCGCATGGCGCTGCGCACGGTTTCCCGCACGGTCCGTTGTTCCGCCTCACCGCTCTTTTCTGCAATTGCGGCAATCGCCATACACGACGCCTCGCGGACAATCCGGAGGGGGTCGGCAAGACCGGCGATCAGGGGGGCAAGCGTATGCACATTGCCGATTCTGCCGAGCGACCCGATGACCGGCTCCCGGAGACCCGGACGGTTCAGGGCCTCCAGCAGCGGTTTGAGCGCGCGTTCATCGCCGATCGACCCCAGCGCCTCCGCCGCGGCATAGTCCAGCCAGCCTTGATCTGAACGGGCAAGACAGGCAAGCAGTGCGTCTACAGCCCGCGGGTCGCGCAGCTTGCCGAGAGCTTCTGCGGCAGCCACCCGGATATTTTCATCCGCATCTTCAAGTTTTTTCACCAAGACCTGCAGCGAGCGGGGATCGGCGATATCGCCGAGGATGTCAACGACAAACTTGCAGACGTCGGCATCGGGGGTTTCCAGCATGGGGAGCAGTGCGGGAACCGCCGGTTTTCCGATCTGGACAAGGGCCTCAATGGCGGAATTCCTCGTGCCCGCATTGTCCTGAGCACTCAGGGACTGGAGCAGCATGTTTACAACGTCTTCACCGCCGATCGATACGATGGCTTCGACTGCGGTCTTCCTCACCCGCCAGTCAACGTCCGCCATGGCGCGAAAGAGCAGGGAAACCGCAGCCTGTCCCCCTCGGCCAAGCTCCACGGTTGCCTCACGCCGCTCTTCAACGTTCCTGCTCGCTAGCTTTTCCCCAAGCCGTTCAATATCCGGCATTTCCGACCTCCGCCAGGGCTGACCTTTCCTGCTGGCTCAGGATCTTGCTGCTGTCGAGAAGTACAATGAGACGGCCGCCTACTTTGCCCATCCCGGCAATGAATTCGACATCACGACCAACCGCGCGCGGCGGCGCTGAATCGATGTCCTTGCGCGGTATGCTGAGGACTTCCTTCGCCGCATCCACAATAAAACCGACCAGGTCCCTGGCCGTCCCCGACAAGGTGGGGACAGCACCCCGGAGAATGACCATGCGCATGGTTTTCGGGTTCGGGACAGACGTGCCCGGCAAAAAACGCTTCCGCAAATCAATGATGGGAATGATGGTTCCCCGGAGATTGACCACCCCTTCGATGAATTCCGGCATGCGGGGAAGCGGTGTGATCTTGAGCGGACGGATGATCTCGGTTATGAACTGGATATCGAGTCCATACTCCTCGACGCCTATCTGAAAAGTCACGACCTGCATGGCGTCGTCCGTAACTACTGGTTTTTTATCTCTGGCCAACGTACGTCTCACGGTCCTAGCCTCTGTTGCTGCAAAAAATTCTATTCCCCGGGTTCGATACCACTGCACCATGCGGGGGTCTGCAGCAGCCGTTAGTCTTGCGTATCCGTTTCCTGTATCTTAGCAAGCAGTTTTCTGACACCATCATATTCTTCATCGCTCGCCGGTTCAAACCCGGAGTAATTCTGATTTATACTGTCCAGAATCACCGCGTGCGCCTCTTGTCCCCGATTCAAGGCCAGCAGCGCCTGCTTAATCAGTTCGCTGGTATTTTTGTCCAGATGTTTGGAAATGCAGATATTTTTTTCCGGAACATCGATAGAGGTCTTCAGGATTATCAGCCCCTGGTCCTCAAACATTTTTGCCGTGGATTCGGACATGCCGCCGGCATCGTATTCTCCGGCAATAATGGCTTTTGCTATGGCTTCCTGCTGGCCGAGGAAGGCGAATTCCTTCATATCGCTGAGGCTGACGCCCGCTTCAGCAAGCATGGCGCGGGGAACCAGATGGGTCAGTGTCGACTTTCTGCTGCCGAACGCAAACCGTTTGCCTTTGAGATCCTCCAGCCGGGCAAGAGGACGGTCAGCATGGGCAACGATGGCCGCATGGGTATAGGGAACTCCGTTCTGAAGCGCCTTGACGAGAAGAAAAACTCCCGCCTTTTTCTGTGCTTCGATATACAGGGAAGGCGTAAGAAATGCCAAATCGATTTTATCCTCTTCAAGGTCGGTCAGCATTTGCGCAAAATCCGTGGCAACGGAGAGCTCCACTTTTCTGGCGAGGGTGCGGGAAAGATATTCCGCGACCGGTGTAAAACGGCGAAGCATCTCGGCAGGGTTGTCGAGAGGAACAACGCCCATCTTCAAGGCGCCGCCTTCGATGTAGCGGCGACCGCGCCGGACCGTCATGGTAACGATTTCCCGGTTCAGCAGAGCCGCCTGCTCTCCCAGGGTCTCAACGGAGGCTGCCATGCTTTCCACGCGGCGCGCGCTCTGGCGGGGAAGATCTTGAATCTTCTTGACGGATTCCTGGATTTTGACCACTGACTGGCGCTGTTCCCAGGTGCCTGCCGCAATGGACCCGGCATGCGCCGTCACGCTTTCAGCTGCGGCGGCGATCTGCTTTCCGCCGCGCGTCTGCTCGGCCATGGCGCTCCGTACGTGACGCGCGATGTCCCGCATGCTCTCCGCGCTCTGGAGTATCATCTCCGTGCCCTTGCTCTGGGCCTGCGTCGCGGTCATGATCTGCGCCGACATCTGCTTTACATTCGCGATGGCTTCACTTACCTGCTTGATTCCCCGCGCCTGTTCGGTCATTGCCCGCTCAATCATGGTTGTCATTTCGGAGGACTGCGTGGACGTCGCCAGGATTTTGTCCAATGCCGCACCGGCCGCACGGGAGCGCTGCACACCTTCCTCTACCGCCGCAAGGCTGTCCGCCATTGCCGCCACGGCATCCTTGGCTTCCTTCTGTACCGCGGCAATAAGTTTCGCAATGTCCTGCGCGGAAACGGCCGTCCGGTCGGCAAGCGCCTTGATCTCTTCGGCCACCACGCTGAACCCTCTGCCGTGTTCGCCCGCCTGTGCCGCAAGAATGGAGGCGTTCAACGCAAGCAGGTTTGTTTTTTCCGTTACTTCCACGATGACATTCAGTATTTTCCCGATTTCGACTGAACGCTGTCCCAGCTTTGCTACCAGGCCGGAATAGCGGTTAACGGTGTCCTTGATCGTGTCGATGGCTTTTCCCGTTTCGCGGATGGATTTGACGCCGATTTCCCTTGCTTCGCGGGAAACAAGCTGGGACAGTGAGGACGACTCTTTCGCCGCCCCCTCGACTTCTCGGACTGTGGCTTCGATTTCGACTGCCGAGGCGGACGTCTGCTCCGCCGCCGCGGTGAGACTCTCCACGTGGCCGCCGACCTCCCGGATGGATGCAATCATTTCCGCCACCGACGCGGTCACGTCTTCCACGGACGCAGTAAGCTCGTTCGTGTGGCCCGCGACTTCCTGGTTTGAGGCATTCATTTCCAGAATGGCGGATGACGATTCTTCCGCCGAAACGGAAAGGCTCTCCGCAGTCTCCGAGAAGGACTGCAGGGACGCGGACATCGCCTCAACCGACGAGGAGACATCTGCAATGGCTTCGGCCGCGTCTTCCGCGTTTTTTTTCGCTTCGTCCGCTTCCTGGGCCAGCTCGGGGCTCACGGTGCTGATCCGCGCGGAAATATCGCTCATCTCCACGATAAATTGCTCCAGGCGCTCGATAAGGTAATTTATTCCGGTTGCAAGCTCGCCTATTTCGTCACGGCCGTGTGCCTTCACTCGCCGAGTAAAATCCTTCTGGTCTATCAGTTCTTTTACGGCATTGCGAAGCTCTTTCACCGGTTTCGTGATGGCCCGGGTTATAAATACCGCCAGAATGCCCGCCAGGACCACAAAGATGAAAAAGTTTTCGACCAATGCGCTAAGAGCATATACTTTGAGCCTGTCCCGCATCTTCTCCGGGTAAACCGACATGCTGACCTCGCCGAGTTTCGTTGTATCGAAGAGAACCGGCACCGGTCCGACAATAACGGCATTGTTCGGAACGGCCTGCTTGGTGACGTACGCGAGACGCCGTCCTTCCTTGTCCCGAACGGTAATTTCCAGAATATCGGGTGTACGCAGAAATTTTTGCGTGACAGAAAGCAGGCCATGAATATCCGATGCCTGCAGATACGGCACAGCAATATCTGCCATGAGTTTGCAGGAGCGTTCCCCTTCCGCGCGGGTCATGTTCAGAATGACCTGTTTTTCCATGAAGTACCGGTACACTCCGATCACTGCCATGGCCACTACAAGCCCGGAGAAAATTAAAACAATCAGTCTCTGTCGTAAGCCGATATTCACAGGGCCTCCCTTGAACTACCCTTCTGCGGTCTGGTGCCGGAACGGTAAAAATTCCTCGTCGTAAGAAACACCTTGCAGCCTCATTGCATCCGGCCCGCCTGCGCGCAACCAGGTCGTCCTGCATCCGCTGTTCTCTGGTTAATATTTGAAGCCATCCAACTCGGCTTGAAGCGCGACCACCTTTTCCTTGATCACCTGGACGGCCATTTCCATTTCAATGGACACATCCATGCTGTCCCGGGTTATACCCTGGATACGGTTGATGGTTTCGTTTATTTGCTGGGTCCCCGTGTTTTGCTCCGCCGTCGTGCGGGCAATCTGGCCGGCCTGTGCGGTGACGGATTCCACTGCGTCGGCGATCTGCCTGCCGCCCGTGGTCTGCTCCTGCGTTGCTATTTTCACCTGGCGGGTAACTTCGCGCATGCGCTCCGCGGCCTGCGCTATCCGTTCGCTTCCTGCGCGCTGTTCCTGCAACGCGCGGGCAATCTGGTCGAGCTGCCCCGCAATCCCCACCGAGGATTCCGTAATCTGCGATACGCTCTTTGCCTGCTCTGCAGTGGTTTTTTCAATTGCACGGGCGGTCTCCGTTGACTGCCGCGAACTGTCCGCGACCTGCTGCAGAACTTCGCTGGCCACATTCACTAAGGAAACACCCGTTTCCACGGCCTTGAGCCCCTTGTCCATGGCATGGACGCTTTCGGCGGTTTCCTCCTGCACCGAGGCGATAAGGCCGGCGATTTCCTGCGTGGATGACGCGGTGCGCTCCGCCAGGTCTTTGATTTCATCAGCAACAACGGCAAACCCCTTGCCGCGGTCTCCTGCTTGCGCTGCCAGAATGGCGGCGTTCAGGGCCAGCAGGCTTGTCTGGTCGGTCACATCGTCAATGACCTTCAGAATCTGGCCGATTTCCTGCGAACGCGTTCCGAGACGGTTCAGCACGGAAGCAGTGGCTTCCACGGCCTCCTTGATATGCTGCATGCCTTTGATTGCCTCCGCGGCGGCGACCATGCCTCGTTCCGAGGCGTCCTGTGACACCTTTGCCGCCAGACGCGCGGAATCCCGCGCACGCTGCTCAATCTCTTTCACCGAAACGCTCATCTGGGTAATGGCCGATGATGTCTGTTCGGCGGATGCGGCGACCGCGTCTGTATTTTCCGACACCTGTTTGATGGAGGCGATCATCTGCCCGACGGAGGAGGCCGTCTCTTCAACCGCTGCGGCAAGTGTTCCGGTGTTCCGTGCGACCTCTTCAATGGATGACGCCATTTCCGACGCGGACGATGAGGCGTTCATGGCCGCGTGGGACATTTCATCGGCTCCTCCGGCAACTTCCCGGATGGACGCGACCATTTCGTTCACGACCTTTGCAGCCTGATCGGTCGCTTCCTGCTGGGTCTGCGCGCCCTTGCTCATCTTGCGTGCGGCGCCGCTCACCAAGTTCATAGCATCGTTCAAACCAACGCAGGTCACTCTGATCTTTCTGAGCATCTCTTTGAGGTTCGCCGACATCGTATTGATTGCGTTGACCAGGTTGGTCACCTCTGTTTTGCCCTTGACCTCGATGGTGCTCGAAAGGTCCCCGGCCGCCATCTTGCTGGCGCTTTTTGCCATCTCGACGATGGGCAGCATCCCCCGGTTGGCAAAATAATACATCAAGGCCATGGCAATCACAAAACTGATGAATCCGACAAGCAGCGACCGCAGAAGCATGCTTTCTGCCGGACGCTTTACCGCATCCTCCTTGATCGCTATCACAAACACTCCGATTTTTTTCCCGTCAGGGCCGTTCAAAGGAATGATTTTTTCATACCGTCCTCCGGCGTTGTCTGTGTAATATTCCAATTGAGGAGCGTTTGCCGCGAGCGCTTTCTTGTTCGCTGCGTCTCCCGGCACCGTGTTTTCGAGCGTCTGGTCGCTGGCATACAGCACTCTTCCGTTCGCATCCAACACCCTGGCCCCCGCGAGGTCGTGGTCCTCGGCAATCAGCAGTCGCAACCGCGCTCCCATCTCTTCCAACTCACTCAACGAAGTGCCGTCCGCCGTCGCCTTCGACACATCTTTTCGAATCTCTTCTGCAAGCGCGGTGGCCCGCGCGATCAGGGCCTCCCGGTACTTGTTTGTAGCCGCAGTAATATTGACCAGGGTGTTAAACACCAGAACGAGCAGGAGGATTCCCGCCGTCAGCAGCACCGCGCGTGTCTTTAAATTCATGTCAAGTAATGTTTTCATAGGCTCACCTTTGTTCCCGCGTTCGCTCCTTGTGAATTAAGATTGACTGGCCGCTTTTTCTTCCCTGTGTTGTTTTCCGCTGTAGTCGTGCAGCCGGTGATATTCAGTGTTCCGGACTTCTCGCAGGTCACGCTGCAACCGCCTTTTCAAGGTCCAGAAGAATGTACAATTTTTCGTCTTTTCGGACAATCCCGCGCAGGAACGCCGCTCCCTGTTCGACATGTTCTGGCGTTGGTCTGATCTCGTCGGGCATGATTCTCAGCACCCCCGTTACCCGGTCCACGACAAGTCCCACGTCTTCCTCAGAGGAGCCCACGACGATGATTCTGGATTTTTCATCCCGCACACCGGGAACAAGGCCGAACCGCACGCAAAGGTCGATCACCGGAAGTACCGCGCCTCTGAGTCCAGTCACGCCAAGAATATAGGACGGAGCATTCGGTACCGGTGTCAGAGACCGGGCTTTCAGCACTTCCCGAACGTCTTTTACCAGCAGCGCGTATGACTCCCCGCCTAACCGAAACGAAAGAAGATCGATCTCTTCCTGTTCCTCTTCTGCCTGGCCGTCGGACGAGACAGGTCTTTCCACGGGAACTTCTGCAGCCGGTTCCGACATGCCGGGAGCGTCCGCGTTTTTATCGGCTACCGGGCGTGAGGCTGCCTGCTGCTCAGCGGAAAAGACTGTTTTTTCCTGCGTCTGCAGAGATTCGGCGGCAGGTTCCGGTTCCTTTTTCTTCCGGCTTCGCTTCTGCTCGGCGGCTTTTTTTCTTGCTTTCAATATGTCCATGCAGCTCAGCTCCGACGCCGCTGATGTCCCGGCCCGGCGCTCCTCGCTTTTCTTTTATTCCATCACAACGCTTTCAATAATCTCAGGTCCGATGCTTTCTGATCCTCTGCCGAACCCCTCGATGAGGGCGTTCCCGGCAATAATGTTGATCAGACGGGGAATGCCCCCCGAATGTCTGCACAAAAGCGCAAGCGCCTCTTCGCTGAACAGCGGCTGCTCCCTGCCCGCAACTTTCAGCCGGTGGCGAACGTATGCCGCGGTTTCTTCCTGGTCAAGCGGGCCGAGATGATACTGCATGCTGATTCTTTGCCGAAGCGCCCGGTACGGACTGCGCTCCAGGCGTTTTCGCAATTCAGTCTGTCCGATCAGTATGAGTGCCGTAAGATTCCGATCGTCAAGCTGAAAATTTGTCAGCAACCTGAGTTCCTCGAAAGTTGCCTTGCCCGGAATAAGCTGCGATTCGTCAATAATGATTGCAGGCTGCCTGCCTGCTTCGTACAGTTCATAGAGCTTCGCATTGATTCCCTCAAGTATGTCATTCCGGTACCGTCCCGCACCCTGTATGCCGAGCCGGAGGGCGACCGTCTGCAGAAGCTGCAGCGGCGACAGCCGGGGATTCACAATCAGCACGGGCTGGCAGGAGTCATCCAGCGAATCGATCAGGGCGCGGGAAAGCGTGGTTTTGCCCGATCCGATCTCTCCGGTGAGCAGCACAATGTCCTGCTCTTCAACCGCATGCTGCAGCCGCGCCAGCGCCTCTGCATGTTTTTTGGTTTGGTACAGAAAACGCGGATCCGGCGTTTTGTTAAATGGTTTTTCAGTCAACCCGTAAAACTCTTTATACATAAGAACCCCGGTAAACGGCATCCTGCGACCAACTGCCGCAATGCACAGACGGCAGGCTATTTTACTTGTTACCGCTCCTGCCCTGCTGTTGCCGTTTTTCTCAGCGAGCCTTCTATCAGTGATTCCACATCGAGAACGAGCACCATGCCCCGCTGGTCTCCCAGCTCTGTGGCCCCCGCGATCCCCTGCATTTCTGCAAACCGCTTTCCGAGAGCCTTGATTACGATTTCATGCTGGTCCCGAAGGCCGTCAACGATAATACCGAGACGCCGCTCCGCCAGCCCCACCAGAATCACATAGAATGTGCTGCGCTCCCGGTCCTCAGGCAGATTGAACGTACGGGCGAGCCGCAGGAGCGGCACGGTGTTTTCCCTGACAGCCATGACTTCCTGCCCTTCCACGGTTTCGATCTGGGACATCGCCACCTGCAGTATTTCGACCACGGACGTGAGGGGAACGGCAAATATCTGGCCCCCCGATTCAACGATAAGCGCTTTGATGATGGCAAGCGTTATCGGGAGGAACAGGGTGAAAATCGTCCCATTTTCCAACTCACTGTAGATGTCCACGATCCCTGAAAGTTTTGCAACATTCCGTTTTACCACATCCATGCCCACGCCGCGCCCCGATATTTCCGTTACTGTTTCGCGGGTGGTGAAACCGGGAAGGAAAATCAAGTCCAGAATTTCCTTGTAGTTCCGCTCGGGAACAAGGCCATGGTCCGGCTTCAGCATCCCCTTTTCAACGGCAGTGCGCAGCATCCGTTCCGGATCCATCCCCGCTCCGTCGTCCTCGACCGTGATGACAACCTGGTTGCCCCGGGGAAACGCCGTCAGTTTTACAACTCCCTGTTCCGGCTTTCCGCGCTTCTTCCGCACATCCGGAGGTTCGATACCGTGGTCAATGGCGTTTCTGATGAGGTGCATAAGCGGGTCCGCAAGGTCTTCAATCATGAGTTTGTCGAGCTGCGTTTCCTCGCCGAAAAACTGGAGGTCGATTTCCTTGCCGGCATCTCGCGCGTATTTCCTGACCACCTGCGAAAAACGCGTAAAGATCTGGCCGATAGGGACCATCCGGGCCTCAAGGATCCCGGACTGAAGGTCATTCAGCTTCCGTATCAGACTGCGCTCCGCTTTCTGAAGATCCACGGAGTGGCTGATGAACCCTTCCCTGGTACGAAGTTCCCTGGCAATCCTGCCCATAATGTTCTTGATTTGATGCAGTTCTCCCACGATGTTCATAAGATTGTCGAGCTTGTAAATATCCACCCGCACTGTATTGCTGATGGATTTCAGGACGGCAGTGTCCGACTTTTGTTCGTTCATCTTTTGTCCGTCCCGATAGGCAATCTGCTGGACCGTTACATTCGACAGCGGAAGTGCCGCTGCGAGCGATTCACGGTCTTCTGTCGCGGCAAGAACAATGGTGAAGCCGATTCCGGCCCCTCCTTCCCCGCCAGCCGTCGGCAGAGTGCAGATGGTTTCCCCATGTTTTTTCAACGTTCCAGCAAGCTGCTTTATTCCCGCTTCAAAATCATTGAGTTGGAACGCCGCTTTGATTTCAAACAAATTTTTACGTTCCCGAACGCACTCCTTCAACCGGTGTTCTTCATACTCGGTCAGAACCTGGAATATCCCCTCGTCCAGGCTGATTCTCTCCTGCAGCGGCCGGTCTGCCTCCGGGAAAACTTTCGCCGCAAGGGCGTCATCAATGCGATCGAGGGCCCTTGCAATATCCTCGAACTCCTTCCCCGCACCTGCCTGGTGAACCAGCCGCCTCAGCAGAGAGAGCATATCCGAAAGAGTGTCGAATGTTTCCCGGTTCAGTCTTGTCTTGCCCAGACGAAGCTCATCCAGAAAAAACTCCAGTTTATGGGAAAGCGTTGAGGGTTCTTTCAGCTCGAACATTCCCGCGAGCCCTTTAAAGGAATGGACGGAACGGAACAGCGCATTGACAAGATCGGGATCGGTTCTGCCCGCGTCCATGGCAGTCTCGATTGAAAGCAATGTCTGGTTTGCTGACGCCAGAATATCTTCCGCTTCGGCGAAAAAAACTTCCAGGTTTTTGTCTGGTTTCAAGGGATCACCCCTTTACGAGTGCGGGATACAGGAAGATCCGATCTGCGTGTACATCCTGGGCGCAACGCGCCTCACGCGTGCGTCTCTTTCAGGACGGCCGTCACCATGTGTCTGAGCTCTTCCTTGGTAAATGGTTTTACCACGTAACCGGCGGCCCCGAGAGCCAGGCCCCGTTTTTTGTCTTCCACGCTTTTTTCAGTGCTTACGATGATAAGAGGGATGTCACGATAGGTCGGATTGGATTTTACATACCCGATCAGCTCCAGACCGTTGATGTCGGGCATGTTGATATCGGTGATGATAAGATCGAAGCGGCGCGAAGGGAGGGCTTTCAGGGCCTCGAAGCCGCTTCCGGCCTCCACAAAGAAATAATTGCCCGCTTCTTCAAGCGATACCCGCATCATGGACCGAATAGATTTTGAATCTTCCACAAGCAGGACGTTTTTCATCACTTCTCCTTCTGAAGTTCGGCCAGTCTTTTTGCCAGCAGTGCTTTTTCCAGGGCCATTCCCGCCTGGTTCATGAAAATCTCGAGCGTATCCGCACCCCTGATCGGTTTTCGCTCCGGCACGTTATCGCCGTATACGATCAGTGCGACCTTCCCGTCCACGATAAGGGGTATGGCCAGCACCTGTTCGGCCATCACTCCGCCAAGTTCATTCATGAGATAGTTGCCCGTTTCATTTGCTTCAAAAGGGCCGACATAGCTGGTGCGGTTCTCTATGACCTTTAAAAAAAGAGAAGGCTTGTTCAGAGGAATCTTGATACTGCGCACGACCTGGTCCGCTGAACGCCCCGCAAGCTCCATGCCGAACTGACCAAGACCGCGCACTTCGTCCTTTTTGACCATGAAAAGAATTGCCCGGTTTACGACTTCACTGGCATACCGCAGTATGAGCAGGGTCACTTCAGCCGTGGCAGTGGGAAACCGCAGTTCATCAAACATGGATTTCAGTGCAGTGATTTCCTGCGGCGGTTGTTCCTGTTCGATCCGGGTCCGGAATTCCTCACGCGCCGGTTCGTACTTGGTTTGCTGTGGAAGCGGAGAAGAGGCAGGTCTGAAGGAAGAAGGGGCAACAGGTGCCGGAGCCGGCGTGTCCTTTTTCCGTTCATCGAGGAGCCGGGTTCCTTCCATAAGAAGATATTCAGCGCTGATCCCTGCCCGAAGCAAAAACTGCTGTGTATCAATCGCGATTTTGTCCTTGGGAGCGATCTCGCCCAGCTCGAAATTAAAGAAACCTTCTTCCCAGCCGAGCAGGTCATAGACAATTTCCTCGATTTGCTTGCGGATGACCGTCTCCAGCGTCTGCGCCGGCACCGCCCCCATCTCGACCAGGATCATGCCGAGCGGCTTGTCGACGTCTGTTTTCTGGAGCGCCAATGCCTTTGCCAGAACAGACTCTGTCACCATGCCTTGCGATACCAGAATATTGCCCAGGGAATCCCGGATGCTGTCGGATGCGGCCTGGATCACCTGGCCGTCCTTGAACACAACCATCCCCGTCCCTCTGCGGCTTCGAGCGATCAGTGTCCCGGTTTTTTTGCTCAAGCTGATGATCTGGAAGATGTCAGGCAGCGCGAGATCTTCCAGTCTGCCCACAAGACTCATGCGTTTTCTCCGGCAAACGGTATCAAAAAATTATATCAGTTTAGACAAAAAAAGCAAGTTTAATGCTTCCTTCCGGCGGTTTAAATGGCAAACGCGCCGGATCCTGCACAATAAAAAAACGGCCAGCATTCTGAACGAATGGTGGCCGTCATCACAAAATCGGACGCATGCTGCAGGATTTACCCGGCAGCAATCCTGCAGCATGGACCGCTGTTGCGAACTAGGTGCTCCGGTAATTTGTAAACTGAAGTTCGAGGTTGAACTCCTTTCCTTTCAGGAGTTGAATCACGGCCTGCAGGTCGTCCCTGTTCTTGCCCGAAACGCGGACCTGGTCCGACTGGATCGAGGCCTGCACTTTCATCTTAGCGTCCTTGATCGCTTTCACGATCTCTTTGGCCTTGTCCGTCGGTATCCCCTGCTGCAGCGTCAGGCGCTGGCGCACGGTTCCCGCAAGGGCCGCTTCCACTTTCCCGTATGACAGGTTTTTGATGGGCACGCCCCGCTTGACAAGCTTGGTCTGCAGAATGTCGACCACGCTCTTGAGCTTGTATTCATCATCGGAAATGATCACCAGAGCATCTTTTTCCTGCGTGATGTTCGATTTGCTTCCTTTAAAATCAAAGCGCTGGCTGATTTCCTTCATTGCCTGGCTCACCGCGTTCGTGACCTCGGCCATGTCTATCTTCGAAACGATGTCAAATGAGTTCTCCGCTGCCATAACAACCTCCGGTTTCTGAAGTCAGTGCTCTGCACTCGGTATCGGACTACTGTTCGATAATCTCCGTTCCCTTGGGCGCCTTGAACACAAAAGCCTGATCGCCAATACCGACATTCTCCCGTACGTCGGTAAATTGAATTTCCGTCACGTTTCCGGATTTGTCGAATATGGTCATCTGCAGAATGCGGCCCGCTTCATCGGTCTGCATGGTCAGCTTCTTCATGGCTGCACCCTGTTTCAGGGGAACAAGTTCCAGCATGCGGGGGGTCTTGGCATCAGGCAGGTGCACGCTGAAATCATCACGAATATGTGCGGCGCCCAGCAAAAAGGAAACAGGAATGTTCATGTGCGTAAAATCCGTAAATGCTTTTTTGATCACCTGTTCGCTTTTTTTGGAATAAAACAATGCCGTCTTCCCGTCGATTACAACCAGCTGCCCGTTCGAATACTCAAGCCGGAGTTTTCCCGGTTTTTTGATCTTCAGGGTTCCGTCGAATTTTTGCGTTTTGCCAAGAGTCTTCAGAGCGGTCTTCTGCACCACGCCGGCAGTCAGATCATTCGTATTGCGGTAGTGGTTCTCCACCGTCTGGATGAGCTCATCTTTTGCCCCGACTGCAGTTGTTCCCGCTTCCGAAGCGGCCGCCGGGGACAGGATAAAAAAACAGGCCGCACAAAAAAAAGAACTGGCAAGAACGGTCAAATGGGAGATTCGCATGCAGTGCATCATATCATAAATACTGCGGGCTGAAAAGATGGAAAATGATCCTGTTTCGGCCTTTGCTACCGGCATTTCCAGAGGGTATATGCTTTTTCAGGACTTTGTTCTTCGACCAATACAAGAAAGCCGTTTTTCGGGTTTTTTGCCACCAAAACACCGTAGTCGTCCAGATGCTCTTCCGCCGCCTTTTTCGCAGCAGTCTTCCAGACGGCGTCGAGCGTCTGCACAGTGAGCAGTTTTGTTCCTGTGAGTCGCTGCCGCGTGTCATTTTGCAACCGGACGATGTGGATGTGGAGCTGGTCCTGGCTCCGCTTTCCTGAAGGGTTGACAGCCAGCCCGATCGAGGATTCGTCCGGAATCCGCTTTTTCGCCTCTGACCATGCAAAATCCCAGATGCCGTCCGGTTTTTGGGGGTCTTCGATGCCGCGCACCCTGCTGATCGGTATTGCAAGGCCATGCACGAAGTCAGACGGGCAGCCGCACATTTTTCTGTCGCGGATAACGATATATTCTGCGCTTTCCGCCCAAATCTCCGTTGTTGCTTTGCATTCGCGGCCAGCAGCACAAAAACTGCCGGTGCGGGGTGCCAGACACGTTCCGCAGTAATCCCGCGCATTGACGTCAAGGCAGTCCGTAACAATGTGCAGCAGCATGTCTCTTGATTCCGCCGCAGGCACGACCGACAGGAGCAACACGGCAAGAGCAACCAGGAGAAAAGAAGAAGCTGTGCGACGATGCGCACGAGAATAGAAACCCATGAGTCCAATCCTTCACGATGAAGTAAAACGGCGGTCCGAGCGGGAGCGACTATTTTTTCAGCTTCTTGATCATCTCCTCGACTTCCCCGGAGCCTTCCTTGTAAAAATTTTCCTCCTCCGGGTCCAACTCGCGCAGCAAGCGAAGAAATTCTCCGGCATGCTCTTTTTCCTCGTTTGCGATATCTAAGAAAACCGCTTTCGCAAGTGCGTTGTCGGTGCTCTCCGCGGTCTGCTGATAGAGTTGTATGGCTTCATATTCCGCGGCGATCATAAATCGAATCGAACGCACCAATTCCTCGGAAGTCAGCTTGCGGTCGTTTTTTAAAACAGTAAAGGGATTGGAGAATTCCGGCATTTTTTTCCTTTCTGTCAATGGTTTCTAGTGTTCCTGCCCGCGTTCTCTTACCAAAAATTTACGGGCAACGCATTACATCCGAAGAAGCTTTGTTCTTTACTCATCAAAATCCCGTACAGTTCCGTCCATGTTCTTGCGCACCAGCACCGGGCGCGGCTTTGCACCGTCCGCGGGCCCGACAATGCCGTCTTCTTCCATCATTTCGATCATGCGCGCCGCGCGGTTGTAACCCACCCGGAGTCTCCGCTGAATAAAAGACGTGGATGCCTGTCCGTTCATCTGCACAAGCTCCACGGCGCGGTTGTACAGCTCGTCGCGTTCGCTGTCTTCCGCGGACGCGGCCTCCGCTTCCACAACCTCTTTGGCGCGGCGGGCCAGCAGTTCATAATTCGGTTTTGCCTGTTTTTTTACGAATTCCACCACCCGTTTGATTTCCGCCTCGGAGACAAAGCAGCCGTGCACGCGGATAAGATGGGCGGTTCCCGGCGGCTGAAACAGCATGTCTCCCATGCCCAGCAGATTTTCCGCTCCATTGGCGTCGAGGATGGTGCGCGAGTCTGTTTTGGATGAAACCTGGAAGGAAATGCGCGCCGGCAGATTGGCTTTGATCAGGCCGGTGATGACGTCCACGCTCGGGCGCTGCGTTGCCACAATCAGGTGAATTCCTGCAGCGCGCGCCATCTGCGCCAGGCGCATGATGGAGTCTTCCACCTCGCGCTGCACGGTCATCATCAGATCCGCCAGTTCGTCGATAATCACCACGATGTACGGCAAGCGCTCGGCCTCGGGCACCGCCTTGTTATAGGAATCGATGTTCTTCGACCCCTTGTCGGCCAGCTGGCGGTAGCGCCGTTCCATTTCGGCCACCAGGGCGCGCAATGTTTCTGCGGCCCGCTTGGGCTGCGTGACCACGGGTGTCAAAAGATGCGGAATATCGTTGTAGAGAGAAAGCTCCAGCATTTTCGGGTCGACCAGCACCAGCTTAACCTCGTTCGGCTGCGCATTGTACAGCAGTGCGAGAATGATGGAATTGATGGCCACGCTCTTGCCCGAACCCGTCGCACCCGCAACCAAGAGGTGGGGCATTTTATCGATGGAGCTCAGGACCGACGCGCCGAAGATATCCTTTCCCAGCGGCACCTTGAGTTTTGATTTATGCGCACGGTACTCGGACGATTCGATGATCTGCCGGAAATAGACCGTTTCCCGGGTGTTGTTCGGCACCTCGATCCCCACGGCGGCCTTGCCCGGCAGCGGCGCAACGATGCGCACGCTCGCGGCCTTCATGGCAAGCGCCAGGTCATCGGAAAGATTGACGATCTTGCTCACTTTTATACCGGGAGCGGGTTCGTATTCGAACATGGTGACGACCGGCCCCGGATACACCTGCGTCACCCGGCCCTCGATGTCGAAATCCTGCAGCTTGCGGGCAAGCAGCTCCGATTGGGCGAGCATGTCCTCCTTGGAGATTTTTTTTGCCGCAGGCGGCAGCGGGTCAAGCAGTTCGGGGACCGGAAGCTGATACGCTTCTCCGGCGGTATTTGCATCCTTTGTCTCCATGAATCCGAATGCTTCCTGCACAGGTTTTTGCGGTTTTTCCGGCCTGACCACGCGCGGCTGCATGGCAGCCTGCTGCGGCTTCTGGGCTTCGACGATTTTCGGCGGTTCGGGAGGAGGGGCTGCCTGTTCCCGCGCCTCTCGTGCTTTTTCCTTGCGTCCCTGATGAACAGCGAGAAGGAGCTCCAGGTGCTCGGACAACCGGACATACTGCGCGCGAAGCCAGGCAAGGGCCTTCAGAGGCGAGAACGGCGTGAGCAGCATAAGGGAAATAATGACGGCGGTAATGGTAATAATGTGCGCCCCGACAGCGGAAACCCCGCCTACAAGCAGGCGGGCGAGAATACCGCCGAGCATGCCTCCCGACAGAACCTCTTCACCGAATAATTTGACGGTTTCGCTCTCAAGACCGAAAAACGCAGACAGAGAAATGAACAGCACAACGCCGCCGATTTTTTTGAGATGCGGGTGGACTGCCTCTTTGCCGAGCATCAGAAACACGGCATATCCAAAAAAGAACAGGGGAATAAGGTAGGCTGAAACTCCGAAAAGCCGGAGGAGAATGTCCGAGAAATAGGCGCCGACCAGCCCGATGGAGTTTTTGATCTCCCCGCCGGTGCTCGCGACGCTGAAACAGGGGTCCGCTGCGCTGTAGGAAATGAGGCTGAGCATTATCAGAAGGCCCAGGGCAAGCAGCAGCAGACCGGCCATTTCATTCCAGTGCTTATGTTTGACAATAGAGACTGCCATAATGTCCTTTGCTGCAGGATATTTTCATACTGCGTGCGTTCACGCTGCTCCGGGCTGTACGGAATTTTCTACGGCAATTACCGCACAACCAGCAAAAGCATGACGGCAGCAGCCAAAACCAGACGATATCCGATGAAAAGGTTTAAAGAATGCCTGTTCAGATAATGGAGTAAAAATTTTATGCACAGGTAGCCGACCAGTGCGGAAAAAGCAGTCCCCAATAAAAACGGGGCCAGTTCTCCGGGGGCAAGATGCACTTTCGCCAGTTTCAGAACCGCGGCCCCGGCAATCACCGGCGTGGACAGAAGAAAGGAAAACCGCGCAGCGCTCTCACGCGTGTATCCGGTCATCAATCCTGCGACAATGGTAATACCGGAGCGGGACACTCCCGGCACGAGCGCAAGCGCCTGCGCACATCCGATAAACAGGGCGTGGCCGAGCGTCATCCGCTCAAAATTCGCGAGCTTTGATGAAAAACGGTCAACCACCCACATCAAGGCACTGACGACAACAAGGGTGACTACGATCAGCATAGGGCTTCTGAAATATTCTTCGACCATGTGCTCGAATTTGAGGCCCAGAATTCCTGCGGGAATCGTCGCCAGAACGATGAACCATACGAACCTGCCCTCTCCGGTTTTCCAGGTGCCGTCGCCCAGTCCGGAGAAAAACTTGCGGAACAACTCCAGCCAGTCCTTCCAGAAATACGCAAGAATTGAAACAAGCGTCCCGGCGTGCAGCGCCACATCAAAGGTCAGGCTGTCTATCAACGTGCCATGCCATCCAAACATCCAGGGAAGAAGAATCAAGTGGGCTGAAGAACTGATCGGCAGGAATTCAGTAACCCCTTGCACAATCCCCAGTAGTATCGCTTCGAGAAGCATCATCTTGTATTGGCCTCCGGTAAAAATACTTTTTCAATTTTGCAATTTTGTTATTATTTCATAAAGCGATCTGGATTTCAAGTTGTTTCAGGACAGGAAAATTCTGCAGGTCGACGAACAGGGAAAAAAGTCTTTGAAACCGGGATCGTGAAAACCGCTGCTGCGCGCCTCTCACCTGCTGATTGCAGGGAAGATTGTTTTTGCGTTTCATACCTCAAACTTTCACAATGATTTTACCGAAAAATTGCCTGCTCAGCAGTTTTTCATACGCTTTCTGCACATCCATAAACTCGAATACGGAATCGACAACCGTTCTGAGATTATGCGGGAACAGCTTAAGATACTCTGGGACTGCGGCCTTCGGCCCGACATAGATCCCATGAATCGTGATGTTTTTCCCGAACAAATGCCTCAGGCTGATAGAGACGTCGTTTCCGGCAGTAGCGCCAAAGGTGACCGCCTTCCCTCCCCGCTTCAGGCAGGAAAGAGATTTGTTGAAAATCGAAGCCCCGACATGGTCAACCACGATGTCCACAAGATTTTTTCCGGTTATCCGCTTCACAGCTGTTTCGAAATCTTCTTTTGTGTAATTAATGACAAAGTCGGCACCCAACGCTTTTGCCTTTGGTTCTTTCCATTCGTCGCCTACGGTGGTGATGACGGTGGCATGATACAGTTTAGCGACCTGGATGAGTGCCGTACCCGTCCCGCTGCCAGCTGCATGAATCAGAACCGTGTCTCCCTGGCAGATGCCCGCGCGCGCAACCAGCGAGTTCCAGGCCGTTGCGTACGTGATGCAGATCCCCGCTGCCTCCTCGAAAGAAAGTCCTTCCGGCTTTTTGAAAAGATTTGCGGCGGGAACGGCCGTGTATTCTGCAGATACGCCGCTATTGACAACGCCGAGATTGGAGAAACTGCTGCATTCATTGTCACGCCCGCTTATACACCGATCGCAATGCCCGCACGACATTCCGGGGAAAATAATCACTTCGTCGCCCGGCCTGACATGCCGGACGTTTTTCCCCACCTCTTCCACGATACCCGCCGCATCGGAGCCGAAAATATGCGGCAGCGGAATCCGGACCGGATACGTACCGTTCATCACCCACACATCAAGATGGTTCAGGGAAAAGGCTTTCACGCGGACAAGAGCTTCAGACTCATTGATCTCAGGCACCGGCAAATCGCCGGCCTTAATGCTCTTGTATCCTTTCAACTCGTCATAGTAAAGGGCTTTCATGGCAGCGGCTCCTTGAGCTTCGGAATGAAAATCAGCGGCCGAACACTTATTAACAACGCTGATTATTCACATTATAGCGCGAATCGAGGTGCATTGGAGGTGCCGGGTATTTGGGAGAATTGTGCAGCCGGCTGTAATAAGGAGATGAAGGGAAGCGAACATGTTCGTCATTGCTGGAGAAATGGCACTGCAAAAAATGACACCGGAATGATTACCGCATCAGAACCTTCAGATTATTTGATTGTCCGGTAGGAGAGAGAGGGCCATGGTTCACACCACGGCCCTCGCGTACGCTTAATCTTTATTTGGTGCCTGTTTTTTCCTCCAGGAACTGCTGTACTTCATTAAACAACTGCATGCGATTGCGCTCCATCATCACGGTATGCGTCGCATCACCGATGATTATCCTGCGTTTGTACGGCGCGTTCGACAATCTGGAAAAAACCGCTTCCGACATATACGGAGGTGTGTCCACATCCAAGTCGCCCACAATGAGCAGCGCAGGGACGCGTATTTCCGAGGGATCATAATAGGGTTTTGCAACGAGGAAATAGTCACGGAAATCCTGCAAAACCCCGTTCGGGGCCCGCAACACCGGAGGACTCATTGCGCTGCCGCCGGGATCGGAAGCCAGCGTTGCCTTGGCCCAGGCTTCATACCACCCGGCAGGAATCAAAGTACCTTGTTTGTCTTCCGGAACACCTCTGAGCCATCGTTGTTTTGCCGAATCCATCGACACCATCCGGTACGCGGACAAATTCTCCGGGACGGTGAAGGGAGGCGTCGTCGTATAGCTCCAGAGCGGTCCGTATAATACCAATTTGGCCACCTTGTTGTTATTTTTGGCGGTATACCCGCCCATCATTACCGTGCCCCAGGACCAGCCGATTAAATTGACCTTATCAACACTCCGCCGCTTGAGGATAAAGTCAACGACCGTACTGACATCCTTGATTGCTTCATCCGTGGTGGCAAAGGGCTTGCTTTCAGCCGCGGGACGATCCATTTGCGGCGGGCGGGTTGACTTGCCATAGCCTCGAACGTCCATCAGATACACGTCCCAGCCGCGTTTGGCGATGAAATCCATCCAGGACAATCCATCCAGCTGCAGGTCAAAGGCCGGTTCTGCAGGATAGGTTGCACCGTGAACGTAGAGAACAATTCGATCGGAGGAAAACCTGGTCATTTTTTTTAAATGTTTGTTCCGAACAAAAATGTTGATGCCCGGGTCGCTGGCCGGAACAAATAAGTCTTCTGAAACCAGCCCTGACGAAGGCGCTGCTTCGGCTCCGAGATTCACACCTAATACCAGCGCACACATCAGTATTACAATAGTAAAGCGAATCTTTCTGAAAACACTCACGGACATACTGTGCCTCCTGGTTTTTAGAATGAAACATCCGAAAACATTCATGGACATCTTGTTCTTTCCGGCTTCAAAAAACCTCCTCCTGGAATTGCCCCCTCCTTTCGCGAAAATGTCAGCGTTTTTACGAGCGGATGAGCGCCGACCCGCTTATGCCAGCACGTTTTTCATGACCCCGGACAGCACTTCCCCGGCGTTTTCCCTGAACAGCAGCGTGGCGATGCCGTCATAGGGGGTTTCCGTCCTGTTGATGAAAATAAGTTTTGCTCCGTGCTCATGCGCTTCATACGGGATCGAGGCCGCGGGCTGAACCTGCAGGGAGGAACCGATCATGAGAAAAAGATCGCAGGACGCAGCGCAGCTGAGGGCCTGAATCATCTCCTCTTCCGGCATAGCCTGTCCGAAGGAAACCGTTGCCGGCTTGATGAACCCGCCGCACGCGCAGACCGGCGCCGGCTCTCCTGCGTTAAGCCGCGCTTCAATCTCCTCAATCGGCCACGTTGTTTCACAATCAAGGCAGACCGCTTTCAGATTTGTGCCGTGCAGTTCTATGACCCGTTTGTTTCCGGCCGCCTGGTGCAAACCGTCAATATTCTGGGTAATAAGACAGACAAGCTTGCCGGTTTTCTCAAGCGCCGCAAGGGCCTGATGTGCGCTGTTCGGCCGTGCGTTTTTCATTTCCCGCAACAGCTCTTTTTTCATCTTCCAGTAGTCTACGCGCGCCTCATAACTTGCCATAAATTCCTGGTGGGTAATGATGCGAAACCGTTCCCACACGCCGTTGGGGCTCCGAAAATCGGATATTCCGGACTCCGTCGAGATGCCGGCCCCGGTGAACACCGTGATCTTCGCGGCTTTTTGTATCATCCGGACTGCTTCCGCAATCCGTTCGGCGAAGGAATCCATTCACCGCCTCCATTTTGCGGTGTACCCGTCGTGTATGATTATTTACAATGAAATGACTGCTCCGGTCCGCATAATCAGCGTCGGCACTCCTGGTCGGAAAGGTCCGATATTACCGCGCACTCCATTGGTCTCACATTCCAAACCTTTTCCGTATACTCTCTGATCGTACGATCGCTCGAAAAGTGGCCCATATTGGCAACGTTCATGATCCCGCGCTTGGTCCATTCATCCGGATTGCGGTACAACGCGTCCACCCGTTCCTGACAGGCGATGTAGGAAGCATAATCCGCAAGCAGCAGAAAATGGTCGCCGAAAGACGTAAGCGCGTCAAAAATAGGCCGGAAGCGGTTCTGATCATCCGGGGAAAAATAACCGTTTGCGATCATATCAAGCGTCTGCTTCAGCTCGGCGTTGCTGTTATAAAAATACCATGGATCATATCCGTCTGCCTGCAGTGCAGACACTTCATCGGCGTTCAATCCGAAAATGAAAATATTGTCGTCTCCCACCTCTTCCCTGATTTCGATATTTGCACCGTCCAGGGTTCCGATGGTAAGCGCCCCGTTCAGGGCAAGTTTCATGTTTCCGGTGCCGGACGCTTCTGTTCCAGCCGTGGATATCTGTTCGGACAAGTCGCACGCAGGAATAATTTTCTCCGCATTCGAAACGTTATAATCGGCAAGAAAAGCAACTTTTATCATGCCGCCGACGGCCGGATCGTTGTTCACAATGCTGCCGACGCTGTGGATAAGCCTGATAATAAGTTTTGCCATGGCATATCCCGGCGCGGCCTTGCCGGCGAAAATAAACGTGCGCGGGACCATCTCGGCTGAACGCCCTTCCCGGATGCGGTTGTACCGGGTCACGATGTGCAGCACGTTCAGCAGCTGCCGTTTATATTCATGGATGCGCTTGATCTGGACATCGAACAGCGATTCCGTATCCACCGACAACTTAAGGCGTGTTTTGATGACTTCCGCCAGCCGCTCTTTGTTTTTGCATTTTACGGAGCGGAACTGTTTGCGAAATCCGGCGTCCTCCGCCAAGGGAACCAGCTTTTTGAGTTCTGCAAGATTATTGCGCCATCCCGTACCGATCCGTGAGGCAATAAGCGCGGAAAGATCAGGGTTGGCCTGACACAGCCATCGCCGCGGAGTAATGCCGTTCGTGATGTTGATGATCTTCCCCGGGAAAAATCGTTCAAAATCCGAAAAGATGGTTTGCTTCATGAGCTCGGTGTGTATCTGCGCCACTCCATTCACCGTATGGCTGCCCACTATGGCAAGGTGCGCCATGCGCAGCCGTTTTCCCCGGTCCTCATCCACAATGGACATGCGGCGCAGTAGATCCGTATCACCGGGATACCGGTGGTGCACCTCATCAAGAAACCGCCGGTTGATCTCGTAGATGATCTGGAGATGCCGCGGCAGAACAGATTCAAAAAGACTGACCGGCCAGGTTTCCAAAGCCTCCGGCATGAGTGTGTGGTTGGTGTAGGAAAATGTGCGCTGGGTAATGTCCCAGGCACGGTTCCAGTCAAGATGATGGACATCCAGCAGAATACGCATTAATTCAGGGATCGCGATGGAGGGATGCGTGTCGTTCAACTGGATTGCCACCCGGTCCGGCAGTTCATCGAAGGAATGATGGAATTTCGTGAAGCGGCGGAGGATGTCTTCAAGCGATGCGCAGACGAAAAAATACTGCTGTTTCAGCCGCAGTTCCCGCCCCATCTGTGTGGTATCGTCGGGATACAGCACTTTGGAGAGGTTCTCGGATTCGTTCTTGTCTTCCACCGCCTTGATATAATTCCCCTCGTTAAAGTACTTAAGGTTGAAATCGCGCGATGCCTTTGCCGACCACAAGCGCATGTTGTTCACCGTGTTCGTATCATATCCCGGCACCGGTGTATCGTAGGCCATGGCCATGACGTCTTCCGTGTCGACCCAGTGAAAATGACAGAGCCCCTGGTCATCCTTGAACTGAACAACGCGGCCCCCGAACTTGACCGGGAAAATCACTTCCGGCCGTGGAAACTCCCAGGGGTTTCCGTAGCGCAGCCAGTTGTCGGGATGCTCCACCTGGGCGCCGTTCTCGATCTTCTGGTAGAACATTCCGTACTCGTACCGGATGCCGTACCCGTACCCCGGCAGGCTCAGCGTCGCCATGGAGTCAAGAAAACAGGCGGCAAGCCTGCCGAGTCCGCCGTTCCCGAGTCCGGCGTCCCCTTCCAGTTCCTTGATACGGTTAATATCCAGATCGAGGTCCTCAAGCGCTTCCCGGCATTCTTCATAAAAACCCATGTTCATCAGGCTGTTTGAAAGCAGCCTGCCGATAAGGAATTCCATGGACAAATAATAAACGCGTTTGACATCAGATTCGTAATAGCTGCGCATGGTCTCCATCCAGCGCTCAATCAGCCTCTCCCGCACCGCATCCGCGGTGGTAAGAAACCAGTCGCGGTGTGTTGCCGTAATGGGGTCCTTGCCGAGAGAATATATCAGCCGATTGCACAGAGAATGCCGGAGAGAATTCCGGTCCTGCCCCCGTTTGTCGTATTCGAATTTGCTTTCTCTGCCTCTGCTCATAGAACGTCCTCCCCGGGAAAACATTTTTTCAAATGACCATCGCCGTGTGAAACTGCATTGCTGTTTCAAAAAGCGCTGGTGATTCAGCAACCACAGAATAACTATTCGACAAAATGCAGGAAAAGATTAATTCGGAGATGCAAAAATACCTGAAAGCTGTTTTGAATGTGGAGCTATCCGTTTCTTTTTATGATTGCCTAGTGCAATCTTATCAAAAAAACCGGACGGTGGGTTATATTTCCATGATAATCGGCAGAATCATGGGCCTGCGCTCAAGGCGCTTGTTGATGAACTTCTTGAGGGCGGTCCTGACCTGGGCGGTCACGAGCGCCCAGTCTCCTTTTGCTTCCGGGATCATAATCGCCAGCGCGTCCATGACCACCGTTTTCACCTCGGCGAGCAAATCCTGCGAGGCATCCTCGAACACAAACCCGCGCGACACAATATCCGGTCCGGATACGACCGCTCCGGTACCTTTTTCGATGGTGAGGATCACAATCACGATGCCGTCATGCGCGAGCTTTCTCCGGTCCCTGAGCACCACGGTGTCCACCCCCGTGTCCACGGTGGAGCCGGCTATTTTCCCGTCAATATACACCCGGCCGATGTTCACCACGCCGGCGCGCCGCGCCGAGTCGGCGGTAAATTCCATCACCTCACCGTCTTCGAGAACGAAGATGTTTTCCTCGGGGATGTTCACTTTTTTTGCAAGCTGCGCATGATACACGAGATGCCGGTATTCGCCGTGAACCGGAATGAAAAACTTCGGCTTGACGATGTTCAGCATCAGTTTAAGCTCTTCCTTGGACGCGTGGCCGGAGACATGGATTTCCGACACTTTTTCGTAAAACACCTCCGCGCCGCGTTTAAACAGATGATTGATAATATTTGCAATGGCCCGCTCGTTGCCGGGAATCATCTTGGACGAAAGGACGACCGTATCGCCTTTTTTAATCTGGATATGTTTATGCTCGTTTGCCGCCATGCGCGAAAGCGCGCTCATAGGCTCGCCCTGGCTTCCGGTCGTGATGACCACAACCCGATCGTCCGGCAGGGTCTTGAGCGAATCTATCTTGAGCCACGTCTCGGGAGGCATTCTGAGATATCCCAGTTCAAGGGCTATCTGCGTGTTGGTGATCATGCTTTTTCCGTTCAGGATCACCTTGCGTCCATGCATGACCGCCACATCCACAATCTGCTGTACGCGGTGGATGTTTGAGGCAAATGTCGCCACCACAATCCTTCCTCTGGCGCGGCTGAAAATATCTTCAAGACCCCGCCGCACCTCTTTCTCCGAAAAGGTATAGCCTCCCTGTGCGGCATTCGTGCTGTCAGAAAGAAACACCAGGGTCCCCTTATCGCCGTATTCGCTGAAGGTGCGCAAATCCATAACCTCACCGTCCACGGGCGTCGGATCGATCTTGAAGTCCCCCGTGTGCACTACCCGACCCACCGGCGTGGTGATGCCGAGTCCCACTCCGTCAACAATGCTGTGTGTCACGCGGATAAATTCGACCTTAAAAGAACCGATCTCGACCGTGTCTCTCGGCTTGACCACAATCAGGTCGATCTCCTTATCAAGATCGTGTTCCTCCAGTTTGTCTTTGACAAAACCGAGTGTAAGACGGGTCCCGTAGACCGGAACCTTGATTTCTCGCAGCAGGAAGGGAAGCGCGCCGATGTGGTCTTCATGAGCATGGGTGAGTACCACCGCGCGGACTTTTTCCCGGTTTTCGATAAGATAGGAAAAATCAGGTATCACGATATCAACGCCCAGCATCTCCGCGTCGGGAAACATCAGGCCGGCGTCGATCACAAGAATATCCCCATCATATTCAAGCACGGTCATGTTCAGACCGATTTCACCCACTCCGCCCAGGGGAATGACGGACAGTGTGGACGTGTTCGACTGCAGGGCGCAAAACGCCTCTTCCGGTAGTTCCGTAGCCTTATTATCAGTTTCAGCATGCTTCATTTCTTTACTGTAACCTCTCTGAAAATTGTTAGCCGTAAATTGTTTGACCATACGTTGCCCGGCGATACCAGGACAATTTTGTCAGTTTCCGGATTTTTTTCAGCAATGCTCCGTCAGCTTTGAGTATATATCTGCAAAAATATCCCGTCAACTTAAATCAGGTGCATCGTTGCATCGAGAAGCATTGTTCAACGGCATTATTTAAGGGAGAAAGCAGAGAATTGGTTGAGCAGGGGAAAAATACGGCAAGGGGTCCGGCATGTCATAATGCAGTTCAAATATGCCCGGACGGTCTTTAGATACTCTCGTTATTCCGGTTCAAACTTATACCCGACTCCGTATACCGAATGGACCAGCACCGGCTCGGGAAGGACCGCTTCAATTTTTCTGCGAAGTTTTTTAATATGGCTGTCAACCGTGCGGTCGCTGACAAAGCGGTCATCATAATAAATCTTTTCCATGATCTGCTGGCGACCGTATATTCTGCCGGGGTGCTCCACAAGAAGTTGCAGGAGTTTGAATTCGACGGCTGTGAGTTTCAAGTCTTGGCCGTGCAGCATGGCACGATATGCGTGTTCGTCCAGAACAAGCCCTTTGACCTGTATGGCGCCTCCGTCGCACGTACGCCGGAGAACAGCTTTGACGCGGGCTACCACTTCACGCGGACTGAACGGTTTGCAGATATAGTCGTCTGCTCCGAGTTCAAGGCCGAGCAGACGGTCGATTTCCTCGATCCTGGCCGTCACTATAATGATAGGAACCCGTGAGAAAGTCCGCACTTCTTTACAGATATCCATTCCGTCGCGTCCAGGCAGCATCAGATCCAGAAGAACCAACTCCGGTTTGCGCTCCTTGATTCTGTCCACGGCCTCCGTCCCGTCCGGCAGAATAAACGCGGTGAACCCCGCCGCTTTCAGATAGTCTGCCAGCAAGGTGGCAAGCTTTGGTTCATCTTCAATAATAAAAATTTCCCCGCTCATAAAGGCCTCCCCGCAACAGGCAGGCTGATTCTGATCAGCAACCCTCCCAGCGGAGACGGGTGGGCCGAGATGGTTCCTTCGTGGGCTTCGACGATATTCTTGCAGATCGCGAGACCGAGTCCGGCACCGCCTGACATCCGGCTTCGGGATCCTTCCACACGGTAGAGACGATCAAACAGCCGCGCCAAGTCCTGCTCCGGAACACCGGGGGCGGAATCCAGCAGCTCTATGGTGGCTGTATTGTTACTGATAGAAAAATTTATGCTCAGCGTTCCGCCGGCATCTGTATAACGCAATGCGTTTTCTAGCAGATTCGCAAAAAGCTGGTTCAAACGTTCCCGGTCGCCAAAAATCCGGACTTCCGTATCGTGCAGACGAGGGGGTGAAAGCGTGATGCTTTTGCGCGCAAATTCAGCGCGAAATGCTTCCAGGGAATCCTGCAGTATCGAAAGCAGATCGAGGTTTTCTTTCCGATAGCTCAGTGCTCCGATGTCCGACAGAGACAACTGATACAGATCCTCGACAAGACGGTTCAGGCGGAGCACTTCTGCATGAAGCGAGCGGATCGTTTCCGGAGTGATGGTGCGTATCCCATCCAGAAGCGCCTCGATCTCACCGCGCAGCACGGCAACCGGCGTTCTCAACTCATGCGAGATATCGGCGACCCACTGGCGGCGTTCTTCTTCGTGTTTTTCCAGGGTCAATGCCATATTGTTAAAATCGCGGGCAAGCTGACCGAGTTCGTCTGATGAGGTGACCGGTATGCGCGTTGAATATTTACCTGCAGAGATGTCATGAGTGGCCACGGCCATAGCCCTGACCGGCCTGACCAGTCTTCTCGCAAGAGGAAACGCGATAATCATGACGACCAGCACGATGCCTCCGGCCGCCATGGCCAAAGCGTCTTTCTGGTGACTGAGAAACTGCACCTGCATCGGAAGGAGAAAATGTTTCGGCGACCGCAGCCCGATATAGCCCACCGTTTTTCCCCGGACGGCAAGCGGACGTAAGTTCGGCTTCTCACCTTCCGGATAGGACCCGAAAATTATTTTCTTTTCAGCATTCAATATGACAAGCGGCCCCTCGGGACGTCGTTCATCGAACGGCGGCGGCATCAGCGGACGCTGGCCAAACCTGCCGTCGAGTCGCTCCGGGGGACGGGGAGGCGCAGTGCCCGGTTCAAAATGCGGAGTCCTTTCAGCGGGGCTCCATCGCGGGGGCTCCTCTCTTAAGTAGTCCCAGCTCCCATGCGTCTCATATCCCTGCTCCAGATCGGCTGCGATCTGCTCCAGATGCGTCTGGTCCATCGTACTAAGATATTGATAAAAACCACGGTCTATGCTCCATTGCATGATCAGAAACAGGCTCAGAATTGCCAGACCGGTAGCCGCAAGCATGGAAAGAAATAATCTGTAGGTAATCCCTTTTTTCATCATTCCGTTGCAACTCCTGATTTCAGTTTATTGCTATCCTCAATAAGCGTCAAGACAAAAAAACTGCATGCTCAAATTTCCACAATTCCTCCATAATTCCGCCACATTCGCCCGCTATCTTGTCATCAACACAGCACTTAATGCCGATGCAGATTTGGATGCAGGAAAGAAGGTGATGTTATGAAAAAATATGTGGCCGGAATAACGGCATGCTTGCTTCTCCTTGTTATGGGAAGCCTGCCCGCCGCCGCAGACACCGCAAGCAGCACGGACAGCAACAGACCGCAGGGACGGCCGCCCATGGGGCCTCCTCCGGAAGCAATTGCTGCATGCAAAGGCAAAAGCGAAGGAACAAGCGTGCAGTTTACTACTCCACGGGGCGACACGCTCAAAGGAGTCTGCAAACTGATCAACGGTACGCTGACAGCCGTGCCGGAAGGCGGCATGCGTGAACCGCAGGGAAAACCGCCTGATAATGCCGGTAATACCAACAGCAAATAGAAATATACCGTTTTTGGTACAACGAGAATAAGAACTGAAGCGCAAACAATGGTTTTTAGGACGCTCCTGCCTGCGACACCGATCTGCAGTGCGGCGAGAAGAAAGGATTATGGCTACTATGAAGAAAATATTGTCAGGACTGTGTGCAGGTTTTTTGTTTCTTTTTTTCGCATCATACTCTTTATACGCTGAGCCAGGATGCGCAGTGTGGACCATGGCCGGAAAAGACATGCCTGCGGGACATCCTATGATGCATCGAGGATTTGACCTGAGAGATGGAATGCCGGGACCGGAGCCTTTAATCGACAAACGGCTGGCGGGCCTTGGACTCGATGAAAAGCAAAAAGCAGTTATAAAAGAGATAAACAGCAGAGTAATGAAAAGCACCATTAAGAAGCGGGCGGATATTGAAATAGCCAAAATAGAATTGCAAGACATCCTCGACCGGGAAACCGTGGATTTAAGCGCTGCCGAAACAGCAGTAAAGAAAACAGAAACGCTCATGGCGGAAGTACATCTCATGCATATCAAAGCGATGGAAGAGATCAAGTCAAAATTAACGCCAGAACAGAGGAAAAAATTCAAGGCTCCGCCTGAGAAAGAAAATACCTGTTCCAAAAAACAGCAAGCCAGTTAGTCTGCAGCCCATTATAAAGTTAGTACGCTTTTCGAGCGTAAAAGACTTTCAAGTGCAACTGTGTCTCTTTTGGCAGTCAGCCGCCCCCCGGCTGACTGCTCTTTTTTAATATCTGTCGGATATACGCAACCAAGGGAGACGTGGTAGTAAAAGCATTTTAAAAGGAGCACAAATCGGCATGCGTCAATATCTATTCATTATTCTGGCATGTCTTTTTATAACAACGTGCCCGGCAAGCATGTATGCAAAAACTTTTACAGTCATTGCAGATCCGCCGGACTCGGTCATCAGGGTTGTTTCAGGCCCTGATCAGAAGGAACGAAAATTCAGCTCGCCTGCCTTAATTGCCGTGGACGTGGCGGCAGAATCCGTGCGGACGGGCCGAGAAATTCTGGAAGTAAGCAAAGACAGGTACAAGCCCGTGACCATAGGGCTCCGCCATATCAGTGAAGGCGATACAATCAGGGTCAAGCTGGAAAAAGCTTTTTTGCCTCAATTAACATATCGCCTTCTCGCGCCGGCAATTTCCAGCGAGTTGGACTCGCGGAAACCAATTCCTTCCCGCAATCTGATATTCCAGGACAAAACAATTTCAATTACCGTTGCCATAGGCGAAACTTCGTTCCAGGTGGGGCTTAAAAATCTTTCCGAACATCCCCTGAAGATTCTTTGGGAGCGGGGCGGATACTCGGACATTCACACGCAACGCTTTCGCCTTATGCATTCCGGCGTCCGGTATCAAGACAGGAACAACCCTATTCCTGACCAGATAGTTCTGCCGGGGAAATCCATTCAGGAAACTATAACCCCGATAGAGCACGTATTTGTATCTTCCAAAACAGGAAAGTATGAAGTGAAACCCCTGTTCGGACAGGAAGCGGTCAACACGTCCGGATTAAGGGGAAAAACACTTAATCTCTTTATTCCAATTGAAATCAATAGGGCTATTACCCCCTATAATTTCAAGATACAGATTATGAGTGATGAACGCTGAAAATTCCCAGAAACCCATATCATGCAGACAGCGGAAAGGGGCCCAGAAAAGAGGTTTTAATCATGAGCTATTATCACGTTAACAGTTTCCCCAAAACATGTCATTGTGGGGCTCTGTATCAGTCGGCAATCGAGTGGCAGTCGCTGCCATTTCTTTCGGTGCTGCCGGGAACCGATGAGAGCGGAAATCGCTTGTGCGATGATTTAGAGCTCAGAAATTGCCGGTGTGGTTCGACAATCGCAGTCCCTCTTCTGCAGTCTGGAAATATCTTGTCTGTTAAATTGCATTGACTGTCCGCTCACAAAACAGTTTTCTGCAAACTTTCTAAGGAGGAAAGATATGCATGCTGGGAACTTTTTTCCCATTGTTCCGTGTAAAAAAAAACGCTGAAGAATGGACAAGTGTTCATAAATGATTTTTTTTAGCAGGGGCAATACGTTACGCCCGCGATGAATCTTCGGCGCGGTGCGTCCTGCCGCATTGATATAGCTAGCCGAGGCCCTGCCTGAGCGGCGGGAATGCTGAAGGGCCAGCAGTTGCATCCCGTTGAAAAAACAATTAAGGAGGTATTAAGGTTCATGAAAACACGCAAGACATATCTGGGAGAATTCAAAGCCAAAGTAGTTGTGGAATTGCTTCGTGGCAAGAAAGATCTGCTTGAGCTGGCGACCCAATACAAGGTGCATCCGAATCAGATCAAAAACTGGAAGTCACAGCTGTTGAAGCAAGCAGTGGAAATATTCGAGGATAAAAGGAGAAAAAAGAAGCAAATTTCCGGCTACCGGATGTAACGTATTGAACGAGAAACTACCATAATTTGCTTTCCAACCGAGCGTGAATGGCATTTCTTTTGCTTTATCATGTGGCAGCCCACTGGTTTGTGTTGCGATGAATCACCGGCACCGTAGCGGACAGCCGTTGAAATTGTCGCAATCCTGACAGGGCATCTGATAAAAACAGGGAAATGTCATGAGCATACCATCTGCTTTTCAAAAAAAGATTTTCTGTATCGCCGACAATAGCAGCTCGCCTCCCGATGTAATAGAACTTCTTCATAACCAGGGTTTTTGCGTTACCTTCGGAACCAGCGGCCAAAAGATACGGTCACTATTTATCAATGAACCTCCCGACCTGGTAATTCTGGACGAAATCTCATCAAGTACATGGGCGCTCGAAAAAAGCAAGAGCATTCGCTCAGAATACCACGGCCCGATTGTAGTCCTATCCGGCAATCATACTGACACATATCATATTCAAAGCCTTGTTTGCGGAGCTGATGACTTCGTCGTAAAGCCGTTTAATCCATTTCTTTTTCTCGCCAGATTGAATACCCTCCTCTCTCGTTTTGATCGAAAAAACAGAGACGAAAAGAAGCTGCTCCTGTTTGATGGTTTGATCGTCGATCTGCTCAGACGTGATGTGATCATCAAGGGTGAGAAAATATTGTTGACTTCCATAGAATTTGACATATTCAGCTATCTGGCAAAAAACGCGGGCAGAGTCGTCAGTCGCAACGATGTCCATCTGGCCCTCTACAATTCTGAACACAATGGCTACGACCGTTCCATTGACATATATATTTCCAGAATCCGGCAAAAAATAGCCGACAATCTCGAAGAACCACGGTATCTAAAAACCGTTCGCGGTGTCGGTTATTTGTTTATGGGGACCCGAAAAGATGAATAATTCGAAGATTGTCTGCCTGGTCAGATACAATGCTACAAATAATCACATTTTCACTACAAAAATCCTACATATTCCTGCGGAATCCTGCCGATATGAGATGCAGGAAGGAGGTGAGTGATGATGTTCTAGACACTGAAAAGTTTTAACTTCAGGCATGCAATGAAAGTCACTCTATTACCAAGGAGGTAATTATGGTAAGCAGCGTAAGCAGTACAAGTAGTTATCTGCTCCAAATGTTATTGCAGACGACTCAACAACAGCAACGCAAAGATGAATTGTTCAGCAAAGTAGACAACGACAGCAGCGGCACAATCGACAAAACGGAATTTTCCGCACTTGCGAAAAAATTGTCAGCAGACTCAAACTCTTCTCTTGATGCAGACTCTGTGTTCACCACCTACGATGCCAATAATGACGGCACCCTCAGCAAGGATGAGCTCGACAAGTTTATGAAAGAAAATGCCTCGCCGCCTGCAGATGCATCTGCAGGAGCCATGAGCCAGATGGGCATGCAGCAAGCCGTGGACAGCATGTTTAACAGTATTGACAGCAATGGCGATGGTGAAGTCAGCTCTTCTGAGATGACTGCCTATTTAAAAAGTCTGTCGACGAGCAACGACACCACTTCAACTGATGCAGGCACCTCTTCCGCCGTAAGCAGCCTGTTTGCGCAGTATGCTTCCAATAGCGACGGCACGATGAGCGAAACTGATTTCGAAAAATTGATGCAGGAAAATTCTCCGCCGCCACCGCCGCCTCAAATGCAAAGCGCCATGTCTGCATATGGGGCGAAAACGTAGTGGAGGGAAAAAGTGTAGTACACCATGGATACCAATGGCGATGGTGAAGTCAGCTCTTCTGAGATGACTGCCTATTTAAAAAGTCTGTCGACGAGCAACGACACCACTTCAACTGATGCAGGCACCTCTTCGTCAGACACCAGCACCTCTTCCGCCGTAAGCAGCCTGTTTGCGCAGTATGCTTCCAATAGCGACGGCACGATGAGCGAAACTGATTTCGAAAAATTGATGCAGGAAAATTCTCCGCCGCCACCGCCGCCTCAAATGCAAAGCGCCATGTCTGCATATGGGACGAACAGCACTGAACAACAGTCTGATATATTTGATTTTCTGAAAACACAATCCTCAGGCGCATCATCATTCAGTATGACCGTTTAGATGCGTCCGTTTTAAACTGCACGGTGGGTAGTGCCTATGATATGAGGCTTGCGTGGTGAATTTTTTTTCGCTGCGCAAGCCTTTCCTTGTCTCGAAAAAGCGTAGAAAGCTGCAAGAAATCTTCCCTGAAGAGGCATATTGATGCTATACTTGGTCTTGGCAGTTACCGTAACTAGTCGGCCGGGCACCCGATGTCGTTGACGTATGCGTCAGACGCTTTACTTTCACGGCCCAGGGATGTATGACCTCGAAAACAGAATCAAAAGCAAAAGCACGGCACAAGTCCGTAAATTCAGACGTCGCTTGCACGCACAAACAGTCATCGGCCACAGCGCATCAAACCAAAACTGATACAGCGAGGCCGGAGGAGCGTCCCGCAGACCGTCGCAGGAAACCGAGAAGCTCCGATACCAACGAGCGGGAAACATCCCACAAAAAGCTCCTGTCTCGAAATAAGAAGCTCGTTGCCGAACTCAAGATCGCCCAGGACAAACTGCTTCACGCGCAGCAGGACTGGGAGCGGACATTTGACAGCATTCCGGACATGCTCGCAATCATCGACAACCAGCATCGTATCCGGAGAATAAATAAGGCCATGGCACAGCGGCTTGGCCTTGCCCCCGAGCAGTGCGTCGGCCTGCACTGCTATGAGGTCGTGCACGGCACCAAAACGCCGCCTTTTTTCTGTCCACATTCCCACACCGTGCAAGATAACCTGCCACATGTTCAGGAAGTGCATGAGAGCCGCATCAACAGCGATCTTCTGGTCAGCACAGCGCCGTTATTCGACAAACAGGGCCGATTGACCGGCTCGGTGCATCTGGCGCATGACATTACCGAACGCAATAAAGCAGTGAGACGCACACAGCATCTGGCTTCGTTTCCGCAGCTGAACCCCAATCCCATAATTGAAGTAGATTTCTCCGGCAAAATAATTTTCTCTAATCCCGCTGTTCAAACAGTCCTTCGCAGCCTCGGCCTGGACGCGGATGCGGCCGCTCTTTTTCTGCCGCCCGACGTGCAGGATATCCTGGCGGAACTCAAAAACAACAAGGAAACGGCTCTTTACCGCGAGATTACCATACAGAACATGATGTTTGGCGCGACAATCCAGCTGGTTCCCCGGTTCAATGCCTTCCGCATTTACGCCTATGACATCACGAAACGCAAACAGGCCGAGGAAGCACTCCGTGAAAGCGAGCAGCGTATCAGCCAGAAGTTGAACAGCATTCTTGCTCCGGAAGGGGACGTCGGCAAGCTGGACCTCGCCGATATCATCAATACGCGCGAGATCCAGTCTCTCATGGACGATTTTTATAAACTGGTGGGCATTCCCATGACGATAACCGACCTGAACGGGAACGTCCTGGTCAATGTGGGATGGCAGGACATCTGCGCGCGGTTCCATCGCATCCACCCTGAGACAGGCAGGCAGTGCATGGAGAGCGACACGCTCCTTACCGCGGACATCCCTTCGGGTAAATTCAGGCTTTACAAGTGCAGAAACAATATGTGGAACATAGCGACCCCTATTGCCGTCGGCGGCAAGCGTCTTGGCCATCTCTTCACAGGACAGTTTTTCTTTGCAGACGAACCGCTGCCGGATTACGATTTTTTCCGGCTCCAGGCCCGGCAGCACGGTTTCGATGAAACGGAATATATCACTGCATTGGACGCAGTCCCGCGCCTCAGCAGGCAAACCGTGGACACGGGGATGGCCTTCTTGCTGAAACTCGCGGATATTGTCTCCCAGTTGAGTTACAGCAACATCAAGCTAGCCCGATCTCTCGCAGAACGGGACACCTTGATGTCTTCCCTGAAATCAAGCGAAGAACGCCTGCGCCTGCATACGGAAAACTCGCCTCTGGCAATTGTCGAGTGGGATGAGAATTTCATCGTTACGCGCTGGGCCGGTGACGCGGAAAGCATCTTTGGATGGAGCGCAGCCGAGACAATCGGAAAGCCGATCATGAATCTGAATGTAATCTATGAAGAGGATGTTCCGGTAGTCAAACAGACAATGGGAAAGCTCACCGATGGAGTGTCGCGCAGGGTCGTTTCCACCAACCGAAACTATACCAAAAACGGCCAGATTATCTACTGCGAGTGGTACAATTCGGTTCTCCTGAACGCGGAAGGCAAAATGTCCTCGGTCATGTCCCAGGTCCTTGATGTCACCGAGCGCAGACGTGCTGAAGAAGGACTGAGGGAAAGCGAAGAGCGGTTCCGGAACATGTTCGAGAGGCATCGAGCCGTTATGCTGCTGGTTGACCCCGAAACAGGCTCCGTCGTGGAAGCAAACTCGTCCGCAGTCGAGTATTACGGATATCCCCGCGAAAAACTCTGCACGATGCATATTCAGGACATTAACCTGCTACCCGCTGATGAAGTGTCCACGGAACGGAACAAAGCCGCACAGGAGCAAAAAAATCACTTCATATTTCAGCATCGTCTCGCTGATGGAAATGTCCGTTGGGTGGAAGTATACTCTACTCCTTTTAAAACCCGGAACAGGACCCTTCTTTTTTCAATCATTCACGACATCAGCGAGCGCAAACATGCCGAGGCCGCCATCCAGCACAGTCTGCAGCGCTTTGAATTGATGTCCAGCACAGCTGCTGAACTGCTGGTGACCCTTGAACCGCAGAAGATCGTAGAGTCTCTCTGCCGGAAGGTAATGGACCATTTGGAATGCCATGTTTTCTTCAATTACCTCGTGGACGAGCACACAGACCGTCTCTACCTGAATGCCTACGCAGGAATACCGGCAGAGGAAGCCCGCCGGGCAACATGGCTCGATTCCGGCGCCGCAATATGCGGCTTCGTCGCTCAAAAAAGCTCTCCTGTCGTGTCGGAACACATTACCGACTCCACAGACAGCCGCGTGGCATTAGTCCGCTCATACGGGATCACGGCCTATGCCTGCCACCCCCTGATTGGTGCGGGCGGAAAAACAATCGGAACGCTTTCCTTCGGTTCCCGAACAAAAGAGACCTTTACCAAGGACGATCTGTCTCTTATGAAGGCGATTGCCGACCAGGTGGCGGTGGCAATAACGCGCGTAAAAGACGCGCAAGCACTCAGGCAGCAAAGCGATGAACTGCTGGCGGTGAATAACGAACTCGAGGCATTCATCTATTCAGTTTCCCATGACCTGCGCGCCCCGCTTCGCACCATATCCGGGTTCGTGGAAATTTTGCGCGAGGATTATAAAGACAAACTCGACCCGCAGGGCGTCAGCCATCTGAACCGGATATTCAAAGGATCGGAAAAAATGAGCAGGTTGATTGAAGACCTCCTGCATCTCTCCAGAATATCCCGTCAGCAAGTGATCAGGACTGCTATTGACTTGACAGCCATGGCAAAGACCATATTCTCTGAATTGCAGGAAGCCTGTCCGGAACGGAGAACCGAGGTCCTCATCGCTGAAAATTTGCGCGCCGTCGCGGACGGACGGCTGACAAAGCTGGCGCTCACCAATCTTCTTCAAAATGCCTGGAAATTCACTTCAAAAACACAGGGCGCCAGGATTGAATTTAATGCATTCGATCAGGATAAAGAAACAGTCTTTTTTGTAAAAGACAACGGCGCAGGGTTCGATCCCCGGTTTATTGATAAAATGTTTTTGCCTTTTCACCGGCTCCACACAGAACAGGAATTCGAAGGGACGGGCATCGGTCTGGCCATCGTGGAACGGGTCATCAGACGCCATGGAGGGTCCGTATGGGCGGAAGGAGAACCGGGAAAGGGCGCAACTATTTATTTCACGCTGGACTAGCAGAAAGCCAAAAGGACAATTTGCGGAGAGGGGTTTGGTATCATGATGCAGACAGTGATGATTGTGGATGACGATCAGGATGAAATAGATCTCCTGAGAAGAGTTTTGAAAAAAGCCGGTCGGGTAAAAAATATTGCAACCGCCCGGGAAGGAGAAACCGCGCTTGAACTTCTCCGGACCCACCAGGTTGCGCCCTCTCTGATACTGCTCGATTTGAAAATGCCCGGAATGGGCGGAATCGAAACAGTGCGGCAGCTGCGTGCAGACGCGTGCCTGAAAGACATCCCCGTGGTCATTGTGACAAACTCTTCACTCGAATCGGACAAGCAGGCGGCGTATGATGCCGGTGCGGATGCCTTTCTCCATAAAGCTTTTAACATGGAGCAATTCGGCAAGGACATTAAAGTGCTTATCGACCGTTGGATTACTGCCTGATTCCCGACGGTTTCTCCACCACACTGCCTTCAAGAAGCATTTCTCGCAAGAGGCAGCATGCTACTGCGACTTTTCAACCTTTAAACCGGCGATTGCGTACGGAATATATCAGCAAAAGCCTTTGTCATTTTTCCTGATAACATCCTCCAATTTAGGAATACTGCCTGCCTCCACTCCATTCCCCTGTACGAATTCACCAGAAAAAAAGCACTCCAGCATCTCCAAAACAACATCTACCACTGATATAACAGCGTCGTGATCAATGGAAGTCAGCGAATGGCTTCTTAAATATTCTCCTATATCCGCAAGAGAAGACCCAATTTCGTGACCCAAAATAGTCCTCTCCAAATTAAAGTCAGTCGTTTCCGCTCGTACCGCTCGTACTGCAAGGTTGTAAATACGATTATAGGCATCTGATATATGCTTTCTTGCCTGATCAGTTAAATCGCTTCCCAACCGCTCATATCGCTGCAAAAGCTTGTGAATTGATAAAAGAGAAGAAAGAATGCTGTCAGTCGGCATGATGAAATCCTCCTGTAGTAAATATCCATTCAATATCCGCACAGAAGCATCTCGTTCAATAATGGTTTTACCTGGTGAAAACAATATTATTCAGGCAAGAAATCGTGGTCACTATGCAGGAGGAGGTTGTTATTGTCAATACCCAATATTGGGTATTTTAAGATGTTTTTAAAAAATCTGACAACGATTTAAAAAATTCCATAAGATATTATATATTCAAAAAATTTTCTACTTCCTCGATAGAAATTAGTACCATACCTAACTCACTTTTCTATCGAGACTTCTGTACTGTATGGCTTCGGCGAGGTGTTCCGAGGCAATGTTCTCCGAGTTTTCCAAATCCGCGATCGTACGGGCGACTTTCAGGATGCGGTTGTACGCGCGGGCGGAAAGCCCGAGCCGGTTCATGGCTGTTTCCATGAGCGCCTGACAGCTCTGGTCGATCTTGCAGTATTTTCTGAGGTGCCTCGGCCGCATCTGCGCGTTCGCGTAGATGCCGTCACTCTTAAAGCGTTCCTGCTGGATCGCGCGCGCACCGGTCACTCGAGTACGGATGGCTTCGGATGCCTCACCCGGCGTGTCTGATGAAATTTCATTGAACTTGATGGCAGGCACTTCGACATGAATGTCGATGCGGTCAAGGAGAGGTCCGGACACTTTTGACCGGTATGTTTGAATCTGATGCGGCGTGCAGAAGCATTGATGAAACGGGTCTCCGTGGAACCCGCATTTGCAGGGATTCATGGCAGCGACAAGCATCAGCGACGCGGGATAGGTCAGCGACGTCACGGCCCGGGAAATCGTCACCTGACCGTCTTCAAGCGGCTGCCGGAGCGCTTCCAGCACGTTTCGTTTGAATTCCGGCAGTTCGTCCAGAAACAGCACTCCGTTGTGGGAAAGACTCACCTCGCCCGGTTTCGGGATCTGCCCTCCTCCGATGAGTCCCGCGTCGGAAATCGTATGATGAGGCGATCGGTACGGCCGTGTGGCAATAAGCGGCTGCCCCTGCTTGAGCAACCCCATGATACTGTGTATTTTGGTGGTTTCGATGGATTCTTCAAAGCTCATTTTGGGCAGAACCGAAGGAAGCCTTCGTGCCAGCATGGTCTTCCCCGATCCCGGGGGACCGATCATGATAATATTGTGCCCCCCTGCCGCGGCGATTTCAACGGCGCGTTTGGCGTGTTCCTGCCCCCTCACTTCGGAAAAATCCTCCTGATACGCTGAATAGGTATCCATGGCGCTCTGGATATTGATTATTTCGGGAGCGACTGAAGTTTTTCCACCGAAGAAATCGACGACCTGTGGCAGGGTCTGCATACCGAAAATTCTGACTGAATCCACCACCGCTGCTTCCTGAGCATTATCCGCAGGAATAATCATTCCGCGATAACCGGTTTTTTTTGCCAATACCGCCATGGAAAGCGCGCCCCGCACGGTCTTGACCCGTCCATCGAGAGACAGTTCTCCTGCAATAAGGTAGCCGTTTACCTGGTTTTGGTCCAGAATGCCTTCGGCGATAAGCATTCCAATGGCGATCGGTAGATCGAAGGCCGACCCTTCTTTTTTGATATCAGCTGGCGCGAGATTGACGAGGACCTGCTTCAGGGGGAAATCGAAGCCGGTGTTTTTGAGAGCGGCACGCACGCGTTCCTTGCTCTCTTTTACGGCTGCATCGGGCAGGCCGACGGTTGAAAAAAAGGGCAGCCCTCTGCTTGCGATGTCGACTTCAACTTCAACGGGATACGCATCGATGCCGAGCACCGCGGAACTGATCACTTTGGCGAGCATGAAGACTCCTTGTGAGAGTGTGGAGAAAATGCCTGACGGCGCCGGAGGCAGAGCGGAAAAGAAATTGCCGCATCGACATCCTCGATTCAGACTTGTATTCCTAAAATTATCAGAACAGAGAATAGCAGAGGAACGGAAGGGTTGTCAATTGGAAATTACAATAAGAATAGTTATTCAAGCCGTGTAACAAAGGCCCCGATAAAACGCATGGACTTGAGATAGTCGCTGAACAGGACCTCTTTTACCATGCCGCCACCGCGCTTTGTCGGGTGGTCTTTGTCGCCGGACGCATGGAGTACGTAAACTTTGCCGGATTTTATCCTGACGATGGAAAGATGGCCGACGATTTCATCAACTGCTCGCTTTCGGGGGTCCTTTACCCAGTAGATGATATCGCCATCCTGGAGATTTTTCTGCAGCGCGCGCGTCGCAAGAACGTTCTTGGGGAGGATGTCAACCTGGTCGCGGCCTCTCGATCCGGCGATTGTCTGCGTCGAGCCAAGGGCAGCCGTAATGTCCCGGCCCCACTTGCCGCTCACCACCATGTCTTCGCCGTACTGGAACCGGTCATTATAATTGACGACAAGACCGTCCGCCAGCGCGCCTTTCATGATAAACCGGAGCGTGAGTGCCTTGGCCACCGCTTCTTCCGGAGTGCTGCTCTGGGCAAGTTCCACGGAGCGAAAGACATGGTACATGCAATCCGCCTTTTCATCAGCAATAATCCGGCTTGTGCGGACGTAGAACCCGAGAGGATCGGTATCGTACGGCGTCCCGATAAATCTGCCAGCCCAATACGCGATACGCTGCCCCACGGGGAGCGGCGCGACGCGAGTTTGCGCGATCAATATCTCGTCGGCCGTCATGTCCGCCAATTTCTTCTTTTCTTCAGACTTCGCGCCGATGATTCTGAGTCCATACAGCAGTGACTGGCTTGCCCTTCGGTCATGGATGCCTGCAATCCCTACCGAGCCTTTCCGCGTCGTCTGGAGGAAACGGCCGTTTCCCAGATACAGACCCATGCCGTTGCCGTGGAACAGGAGAATGTCTCCCGGCTCGAGATCTTTTTTCTGGATCTTTCTTGTTTTGGCGAGAAGCGCGTCCCCGTCCATCCCCAGGAAAAATCCGTGTATGCGATAGGCGACATAAATCAAACCCTGCATATCAATGCCCTGGGCCGTCACCCCTCCGGCAAAGTACCGCACATGCAAGAACTGTTTTGCCGTATTGACGATTTCATCCGCTTTTGTGTCATTTGCCAGCGGGTCGAGCGGTTTTTCAGGCATTGCTTCTGATGCCTTGATGACCGCAACCGACCGGTCGGGAAACTGGACCTCATACCGGTCAGCGCTCTTTTTGAGCACCGGCAGGCGCGTGCCTGCGTAAAGCGCAACCTTGTGGTTGCCGGTTTTGTCGAGAATAAGCGCGTCGGATTTCGGCTTTGTGATGACGATCCACTGCCGCTTTGCATTCAGGTAATCGCGGTTTTTTCCTTTTGGCACCAGCACCGCCTCCTGCTGCACCCAGCCTTCGCGACGTTCCTGGGTTAAAATCGCAATGCGGTACCGGTTGTCCTGCTTTCCGAGTATACGCACTTCGTCACCCATAAGCAGTTGCGTTATGATCGGCGATTTTGCTTTGGTGTCACTGCGGACATTGGCAAGCGGTGTGGAAATAACGCCACGGGTATCATTTTTGGTTTCCTGGGCAAAGACGTGAAGCGGGGAAAAACCGGCAAGACAGCAGAAAAAAAATATGAGAAGTTTATTTTTCATGCAAAGAAGTCAGGACTGCGAGATGGAAAACAGGATGTTCGTATAGTGACCGGCAAAAAATGGTGCCGAAGGGGGGACTCGAACCCCCATGGGTTGCCCCACACGCCCCTCAAACGTGCGTGTCTACCAGTTCCACCACTTCGGCACGTGCTTACTGAATGATCGTAAAGAACCAAGAATGGTCATGCACCAGCCGACTATTCCCGGATCTGGTTGGTTATTTTTTTGCAACCGACTGCTTCGCTGATACATGCGTAAGCCAGTCTTCATGACGGCTGTCTTTGCCGTACACAATGTCAAAAAATGCGGACTGCAGTTCCTGCGTGACCGGACCGCGCGAACCTTTGCCGATAATCCGGTTGTCCACCTCGCGGATCGGCGTGATTTCAGCCGCCGTGCCCGTAAAAAACGCCTCATCCGCTATAAAGAGTTCATCGCGGGTGAAACGCTCCTCTACCAGACGCATGTCGCGTTCAGCAGCAAGTTGCATGATTGAATCCCTGGTAATACCTTCCAGGATCGAGGTGAGCGGCGGAGTCTTTATCAAACCTTTCCGCACAATAAACACATTTTCACCGCTGCCTTCGGCAATATAGCCTTCGGTGTCAAGCAGCATGGCCTCATCATAGCCGTCTTTCAGCGCTTCGCGTTTTGCCAGCAGGGAGTTCGCATAGTTTGCCGTGGTTTTCGAGCGGACCATCGCGGAATTGACATGCGGCCTGATATAGGATGAAATCTTCACCCGAATTCCGTTTTTCATCCCCTCGTCGCCCAGATAGCTGCCCCACGGCCAGACTGCAATGGAAACTTGAACAGGGTTCTGCTTGGGATAAACCCCCATGGCTCCGTAACCAATGTAAACAAGAGGACGGATGTAGCACGCGTCGATCTTGTTGACGCGAATGGTTTCGAGTATTGCCTCCGCAATCGCTTCGCGGGTAAACGGCATCTCCATCTGCATGATATGCGCGGAATCGAAAAGACGATCGACATGCTCCTGCAAGCGAAAAACAGCTGGGCCGTTGCCGGTCTTATAGCACCGGATCCCTTCGAATACCGCAGTGGCATAGTGAAGCGAATGGGTCAGTACATGCACATTGGCATCATTCCAGTTGACAAACGAGCCGTTCATCCATATTTTTTCAGTGGCTTGAAGCATAGGTGTACTTTATAACAGCCTGTCTTGAAATTGTCAATCGTTTTTTTGCAAGTCTTTATGATGAGGAACAGTGAAAAAAAAAGGCGCTTGAGTCGTTTGAGACTCTTGCGCCGATATCATCAGAAAATTGTCATTAGGAGGGATACAATATGAGCCGGACATCCATGATGCGACAATGCTCCGGTTTAATCAGGATATCTCAATTTCATTCGCGCGGCTTTTGCTTTTTCCATGCTGAGCAGACTCTGGAGTTCTTTAAAGTTAGTAAACGTGGCACTGCCCCTGCCCTCTGTCCCTATTTCTTCAATTGTTCCCAGAATAAGAGAATCGGTATTTTCATCCCGGCGGCAAATACGAACCAGATACGTGCTGTAAAATTCCATGGCCCCTCCCGCTTTGCGTGAAAAGCATAAACGCCTACACAATACCTTTCATCCGTGGGGTTGTAAATACCCAATACTGGGTATTTTTCGGGTAGCAACTGAGATTAGAGCGCAGGGAAGATGTGGATTGGCCAGATGAAATGGAAACTAGGTAAATCAAACGGGAAAGCAACTGATTGCAACTTTCTGCTAAAGAATTCCTTTTTTTCTTGCTTTGTAAATGGCATCGCTCCGATTTTTTGCCTGCAGTTTTTCGTAGGTATGCTTGATATGCGTATGCACCGTGTGGATGCTGATCCCCAGTCTTTCAGCAATTTCTTTATACGTAAGCCCCTCTTCGATCAGTTTGACAATTTCCGTTTCCCGCTGTGTCAGCAGGAACTGTTCGCCGGCAGCTTCATCCTGAAATTCCTGGATGATTTTTCGCGCAATTTTCGGGCTCATCGGCGCTCCGCCATTATGAAGCTCATAAATGGAATCGATAAGCTCTCGCGGGCTGCTTCCCTTAAGCACATACCCTGAAGCACCGGCTTTTATTGCAGAAAAGACTCTTTCTCTGTCTTCGAAAACCGTGTGGGCGATTATTTCAAGCTCCGGTATGCTTTCTTTTGCTTTTTTGATGAGGTCTATTCCCGACATGCCGGGAAGTCCGATGTCCGTGATCATAATCTCCGGGGCAGCATTTCGCAGTCCCTTGACGGCTTCCTCGGCCGACCGGAAAGCACCGGTCACGGTTATTCCTTCAACCCCTGTTAAAAGCAAGGGAAGGCTCTCAATGAGAAGAGGGTCGTCTTCAACGATTACAATTTTCATAGAATAGCGGTAGCCCCGGAAAGCAGATAACGCAACAACGGCACAAAAGCATGCCATACCGCAGAACCGACGACAATGTGAAGCACGCTGTGTTCTATGTAATTTTTGTTCTGCGGCAACAGACGAAAGTCATTGTATGTCAATACCGCTATCCGGTCAAGCAGAAATTCATATAAGCATTTTTTTTATTCTTATTATATGTGGTTTCCCCAGTTCATCGCCAAAAGCGTCAGCTGCGAAAAAAATGTCGGCTGATTTGCTGCCCCCGTTGACCAGAGTTGGTTTGACAATAATTCCCGCGCTCGCTATACTTAAAAAAAATCGTCTCGGAGGCAGTATAGCTGTTTTTTAACGGCATGTGACATTTGCCCCAAGGAGGCCGCTATGGAAATAAAAACCATTCTTTATCCGACGGATTTCTCTCACGGCGCGCGTGCAGCCATGGACCACGTCATCTCGCTCGCACAGGATTATAATGCAAAGTTGATTCTGCTCCATGTCATTCAGGATATCAGCGTGGCAGAATGGTTTATCCCCTCCTCGCTTTCCGTTGCGGAACTGCTGGAGGACCTGGAAAAAAATGCATGGAAGGAAATAGACGCCCTGGGTGACGAAATTGTCGCAAAAGTAAAGACCGTTGAAAAAATAGTTGTCCGCGGCATGCCTTTTGTTGAAATTATCAGAACGGCAAAAGAAACAAAAGCAGATATGATTGTCATCGGGACCCACGGGAGAACGGGAATGGACCATGTGCTTTTCGGGAGCACCGCCGAGAAGGTCGTCCGGAAAGCGCCCTGTCCTGTGCTGACCGTACGCATGGCAGGCAAGGAATTCAAGATGCCATAGCCGTGCCGCTGTTACAACCCGGCTTTTGACTTTTCAGACACCCACATCACGGTTTCTCGCGTGAAGTGTCTCTATTATTCAATAAATCAATAACACCCCCTCTTGCTTCCAGCCGCATGAAGACATCCTCGCTTCATTTGCCTATTACATACTTGTTGCAGTATGCATATTGTGATATATTCTTTAAGATATAATTTGCTTCCTGATGTGGTGATTTTTGCAATTTTAAGAAAAGGAAATAGCACAATCGAAATTAAGTAATATCGACTCAAAAAAACACCTCTTCGGCAATGACATTGCGCAGAATCTGTGGTGTCAGTTTTTCATTGACTTATCGCATATCATATATATACAATACAAATATTTGAATATTACCTTAGATGAAAATCGATGGGGGTAGCCATGCATCTTATTAAAAAGCATCTCCTTGTTTTCGTCTTATTTTTATTATTGGCAACTTGCACCGCAGGTTGCACAACTTATCGTGTTATACAGCTAGTCAACTCCCCTAAATATCAGGATTTTGTCGATGCGAACCCATTAGCGTTTGTTAAAATATCGCTCTTTGGAGTTTACGTAATAGAAAATAGTGACAACGAAATTGAAGTCTATAAAGTAGTGAAAGGATTTGCGGCATCGAAAGCAGATATTCGTGTCGGTGACCGAATCGTAAGCGTAAATAAAATTGATATCAAAAGCCGTGTTCAGTTATTCGAAATAATATTTGAAAGACTAAGTCCGGGAGATGCAATTGAAGTCAAATTGAAAAGAAATGAAAATTTATTGACAAAAAATGTTTCTCCTCAAACGAGGTATTTTTTTAAAGACCTATATGCACTCACTTACGAAATTACTAAAAATAGCGGACCGGTAAATCTTGCCATTATTGTGAACTCATTAGAAGACAGCCGGCTGAGTAAAGCAGATATTAACCGAGTCAAAAGCACATTGATCAGTCAATGGGGAAATGTTTATTTAACTTTTTTAAGACCTGAAAAGAACTTTAGTCTCATTGAAAGAGACAAGATAGATACAGTTCTAATTGACCTGGGTACGCAACAGAGCGGATTGGTAGATACCGCATCTCAGCAAAAAGTTGGTTACATGCTAGGGGCATCACATTTGTTAGTGATTGATGGTTATGCCGAATACTTACTGAATAGCAAAACGCGATATATCGAATCTCATAAACTGATCGAAGTAAAAACTGGAAAGATATTAGCTAATGTACCTTATAGAATGAATAACGAGATTTTGGAGTTTTTCAGAACACGTTAAAAAGCAGCACGACAGCACAGTCCGCTCTCTTTTCTTTCCTGTTTTATGCAAATCTTGGGACCAAAATGATAATTTCAACTGCAAAAAATGATCATCATAGGCCAATAATTAAATATGTTGGCATTTTTGTCTTTCACATATCGGCATTCTAATTTTTGTATCTATATTGTGACTTTTTGCAATTAAATAACAGCTAGTGGGTCGGGTAGAGCAGAGCGAAACCCGACAGTCTTGATTATGGTATCGGCGCTCAGAATATGAGAACAAACAAGAGATAAAAAAGACGTTGGGTTTCACTTCGTTCTACCCAACCTACGAGCTGTGACACGCCAGAAGGCGGCGCGTCAGGCGCGCGTTGTCTGGTAGGTACGATTAAATTAAAATAAACTGGAGGAATTGACATGGCAAAGAAAATATTGATAGTGTTCCTTTTAGTTTTATTCAGTTTGTCGGCGTATGCAGCTGAAACGAAGCCCAGCGATAAATCAATTAGAGATCTATTGCAGGTAATGGACTCTCAAAAGCTGATTGAGAACACGATGTCACAGGTGGACAGCTTTATGAAGACAACGATGGAGCAGGCACTTAAAGGTCAGACGATTACCGCGGAACAGCAAAAGCAACTCGACAAAACGATGACAACAATGAACCAAATGTATAAAAAGGAAATGAATTGGGCGAAACTCGAACCCATGTTCATTAGGATCTATCGAGATTCGTTTAATCAGCAGGAGATTGATGGAATGCTTGCCTTCTATAAGTCGCAAGTGGGGCAGGCAGTGATAAAGAAGATGCCGGCTGTCATGCAGAATATGATGGGTGAGATGCAGAAAATGATGGGACCGCTGATGCAAAAGCTAATGGCCGCTATGCAGGAAGATATGGAGCAAATTAAAGCAAACGCTGATTCAAAAGAGCAAGATGTACACAGGCGTAATTAAGTCGCAGTAGGTAGAGCAGGGCGTAACCCGACCGCGACCTCACCGCGTCCTTCAGCCGAACCGTTAATGTGTGAGAGCCAACCGGTATTCTGCTATGCTGTTGACAATTTGCTAATGCTAAACTTGTAAGTGTATTTTTGAAAAACCTGCCATGAAATAAATTATCGATTACAGTTTGAAGCACGGACTCTCGTATTTCTTTTATTTGAACAGGCACGGGTGACTAGATTCGCAGTCTTCAACGGTGGGAAAAGTATTTTTCGATGGTATATGCAGCCTGCAGAAGTTGACTAGAGTTTTACCTCTCGCAAGTACTTCGCCGCATCTTCGGGCGGAGTTGGATTGATATAAAATCCGGCCCCCCACTCGAACCCTGCAATCCGGGTAATGCGCGGCGTTATTTCAAGATGCCAGTGAAAATCATCATTCAGCGTGTGCCAATGCCCCCTGCGCGGGACCCTGTTGGGTGATGTGTAGAGCATAAAATTATACGGGGGATTGTTCAATACCTTGCCGAGCCTACTGAGTGTGTTCTTCAGCGTCCGGGAAAAATCCATAATCTCTTCCTTGCTGACATCCACATAGGAGCAGAGATGTTTTTTGGGGTAAATCCAGATTTCAAAGGGAAACCGCGGGGCAAAGGGAACCATAACCACGAAATGTCGGGTTTCTTCTACAATGCGTTCCGATGATGCCAGTTCCTGATGAATGACATCGCAGAAAATGCACCGCTCCTTATAATCGAAATAGGACTTGGCCCCGTCAAGTTTTTCCTTCACAAATTTGGGAATGACCGGCGTCGCAATAATCTGCGAATGCGTGTGGTTCAGCGTCGATCCGGCTGCCCATCCCTGGTTTTTGAAAACCAGCACATAGCGAAGGCGGCTGTCCCTCTCCAAATCGAGGATGCGGTCGCGGTATGCCCACAGCACCTTCTCAACCTGGCTTTCCGGCAGATCTTCCAGGCGGAGTGAATGCTCCGGACTTTCAATGATGATTTCGTGGGCGCCGATACCGTTCATCCAGTCGTAAATTCCGCTGCCCTCGCGCTCCAGATTTCCCTCGATTTGAAGCACCGGAAATTTATTCGGTATTACGCGCACCCACCAGCCCGCGCTGTTTGGAAGGGTTTTGTCAGGCCGGAAGGACGCGATTTCGGGAGTGGTTTTCGATTCATTCCCGCCGCAAAAGGGGCACTCCGAAGGCTTTACCGTGTCTACCGGTTCTTCAAAACTGTAATCCTGGGGTTTTTTGGGGTGATCCGTTGAGATGATAATCCAGCGGCCGACGATCGGGTCCTTGCGCAGACGTGACATTAGTTTCCTGACCTCGCCTTCTGCTCTGTCAGAACTTTATGCACAATCCGTTTCAGTTCTTTAATGCGGATGGGTTTGTTGATGTATTCTGCAGCACCAAGGCTCATGGCCTTGAGGTAGCTTTCTACCTCGCCGTAAGCCGTGACCATAATGACGTCGGTTTTATATCCTGTCTTGCGTATTTCCTGAAGAAGCTGGAGGCCGTCCATCTTCGGCATTTTAATGTCGCTAATAACCAGATTGTACGTATTGTTTTTGAGGAGGGCGAGCGCCTCATCGGCGCAACTCGCAAGGGAAACGTCGTAGCCTTCGTCGGTCAAAATAATATTAAAAAGTTCCTGCGCGCCTTCTTCATCATCGACAACAAGGATTTTCATCAACTTATCCTCAAAATATCAATGAATTAAAAATATCATAAAAAAAAACAACCGTCAAGGCAGACCGGGAAAAAGACGGCTGCACAGCGGCTGCATCCGGCAAAACCAAACGAAAAGCGCTCGGAGGAAAGGTCTTACCTGCTGAAATATCAGTGGTTTATTTCGTAAAGAAGCCGCAAGCCTTCGAGGGTCAAATGAGGTTTTACTTCCAGAGTTGTCTTGGTTTCAGACGCTACCAGTTCAGCCAGACCGCCGGTGGCTACTACTTTGGAGAGGGATGACAACTCTTTTTTCATCCGTTCGACAATGCCATCCACCAGACCGGCATAACCGTAGATAATTCCCGCCTGCATGGCGCTCGTGGTGTCGGTTCCGATGACCGTGGGTGGTTTTGTGAGTTCTACCCGCGGAAGCTTGGATGCCCTCTGGAACAGGGCCTCGGCTGATATCTTGACGCCGGGCGTAATGGCCCCTCCCAGATACTCCCCGTCTTTTGTTACCGCACAGAATGTCGTTGCCGTGCCGAAATCGACGATGATAATCGGCCCGCCGTAAATTTTATACGCCGCCGCCGCATTCACAATCCTGTCCGCCCCCAGTTCCTTCGGGTTGTCATAGCGAATGGTAATTCCGGTCTTGAGCTGGTGCGTCACCACCATGGGCTCGATATGAAAATATTTTCTCGACATCTCGACCATGACCGGCAGCAGGGGCGGCACCACCGTCGAGATAATGACTCCGGTAATCTGTTTGAATTCTATACCCGCAAAGTTAAACAGGTCCTTGATGGTCATGGCGTATTCATCCGGCGTTATCTGGGCGTTGGTGCCGACTCGCCAGTTTTCCAGAAGCTTGTCATGGTCGAACACTCCCAGAACGATGTTGGTATTGCCGATGTCAATGGCTACGAGCATGCTTTCCTCCGGGAAATGCCGCGCGGCGCGTCCAGCACCGGATGGAAATTCCCTTTACATAACAGACTACTTCGTCAAAACAGAGAGTAAATTACTATACCACAGACAAAAAGCAAAGAACAGCACAAACTAAGCTCCCACCAGCGGCGCGATGCAAACCGTTGAGGCCTGATTGCTCGCGCTCCGAACGAAAAGCAAAAATCCATTAAACTTTTTCCGGCATTCATTGTCTCATGATTATAATCGCTTGTTGAGAACGTTTGTTTCCCCGGAGGAGGATCATGATGAGAACAGTATCCAGTTTCATGGCCGCAGTACTTTTGATGGGTGTATTCGCGTTGACCGCCGTTGCACAGCAGGCTCCCGGCGGCGATCCAGGTCCTGCTGTCCAGCAGGGAGCTGAAAAACAGATGACTCCGGAGCAGTTCACCGCTCTGAAATCGCGCATTTTGAAAATGATTGATGCGAGGAAGACAAAACTTGACGAGGAAAAAGCCTGCGTAGAAGCCGCGAAAACTCCCGGTGAGCTGAAGAAATGCAGGCCCCACCATCCTATGAGATCTGCAGACAAAAATCGGCGAGGACCGGTCCAGCAACCTCCGATGGAACAGCAGAAGTAGACAAAGCAATCCTAGATTCTTTCTCAAACGCCGGCAACCTTCCCGGCAGTGAATATCAGTCGTTTCCCCCTCCCCGTGAATTTGATACCCCCCCCCTTCACGGGGAGGGGTTCCTCCCTTTATCTCCTGATTTCCGCGCAAAACAGCTATTCTTCACAACCCTCTCAGCCACTCCGGTTTTAAGAGGGATTCATCCGCATGGTGCACGCACTGCCTGATCATCGCGACCGCTGCGGTGCGCTGCATCGGCATGCGGACCCTCAGCGGCAGGTAATTCGATGCATGATTCGCAAAGAAAAGCCCCCGCATTTCCGTGTGTTCGATCATTTCGGCAAGTTCCAACAAGAGAGAGAACGGATCGGGAAGGCTGAAATCACCCGCCTCCTCCAACAGATGGAGCGGCGTGTCGGGAACCACCATGGTGGTAAGAGCTCCAACGTGGTCCGGCTTTAGTTTCGAAAGCAGTCTTCCTGTCGCTTGTGCGTGCTGTTTGCTCCAGGTGCTTCCACCGATGCCGAGCAAAACCGTGACCGACAATTTTATTCCCGATTCCTTCACGCGCCTGCCCGCCTCCAGCATTTCCTCGGACGTTACTCCTTTTTGCATCCACGCGAGCACATTGTCGTCTCCGGATTCAACGCCCAGATAGAGAACGCCCAGGCCTTGTTCACGGAGTTGTGCAAGTTCTGCTACGCTTTTGCCGAGGACACTCCCTGCGTTGGCGTACATGCCGATGCGCGAAAACCGGGGGAAATAAGAATGCAAAAGGGCAAACAGGTCGAGCAATCCCTCTTGAGGAGCCGCGAGTGCATCACCGTCAGCCAGGAAAATACGGCGTGCATCACGGCAGGAAGGCAGACAGGACACAATGTCTGTTTCCATTTCACGAATGCTCCGGATACGGAACTGTTTCTGCTTATAGGCAGGGCAAAAAACGCAGCGGTTATGGGAGCACCCGATGGTGTACTGTAAAACCAGACTGTCGGCCTCGCTCGGAGGCCGTATGACGGTACCGATGTACTCCGGCATAGGAGAGCCCTCGCGTCGGCGAAGTATACTGCATATCCTTCAAATATCAAAGACAAAAAACGTGGTTCAAGCCTCACTCCGCAGGCGGTCTTCCTGGATGCACACACAACCGGAACAAGGCGAAAATCATTCCGGAAATCTGCAACGCTCTGTTAAAGAACCACGGGTTGTGCTATTATGAAATTATATTCTTTCATCATCACACTCCGAAGAAGAAAGGCGGGCATGCGACATGATGAGGACAGCATCCGCGGCGATACTTTTTCTTATTCTGGCGGTTTCCAACGGAACATGCGAGGACCGCATACTGCCTGAAGCGCTTATCATTGACCACACGTCGGTGGCGGCGTTCGACCGGATCCCGAAAAAGTATCTCGACAAGGCCAGAGAATCGACTCTTTACTATATCCATCTGTCACACGGCAAGCAAATCATCACCGGTCTCGAAGCACTCGGAAAATCGAATCCGAATTACCGCGTTGCAGTCATGTTTTCCTCGGCCCCCGGACTGCCGCCGAAAGAAAACCCGCCCGCTCTCCGCATCTATCGCGAAAGCCTGGGACCGGAATCATATTGGAGCACTGAATCCGGCATGGAAAGGACCAGACGCGCCTCCCGGATGGGCGAATTCAATTTTTCGATGTACTCATGGTGCGGAGAGATGTCTTCCTCAAACGCGGATTTCGTCAATGCCTATCTGAAAAAAATGAACCAGCTGGAATCGGAGTTCAAACATATGCGCTTCATCTATATGACCGGACACGTGGACGGAGGCAGCGCCACGCTCAGCAGAAACAACAACCTTATCCGGGAGTATGCCAGAAAGAGCGGAAAAGTGCTTTTTGATTTTGCCGACATCGAATCCTATGATCCGGGTGGAAAATATTATTCCGGGTCCGGAAGAATAAACGGCGAATGCAGCTGGTGCCCGAAATGGTGCGCAGCGCACCCTACGGATTGCGCCGATATTCCGGCCTCCTGCGGACATTCGGACGGGAGCGTTCAAGGCGGCGACGCTTCCATGGCGTATGTCTGCAAACTTAAAGCAAAGGCATTCTGGGTCATGATGGCGCGCCTCGCGGGATGGGATGGGAAATAGTCCCATCGGCACCGCACCGTTCATAATCAGCGATACCTATTCTCCGGCGGGGGTACTCTTTTTCTTGCTGGCTGCCTATTGTCTGTTGTATTCCTTCACCGTGAGCTTTATCCGATTTACCCGTGCATGGTCATAACCGGAATAGAGAAATGAAAACACCGTATTGTTGGTATAAAGCGGATCGAGATCATCGGGGATGATCCCGTCTTGCACCAGTTCATTCCAGTATACCGTGCCTTTGATGGGAGAAAACTCTGACAGAAAAATCCGCACGTTGAACTTTCGCAGGATCGCAATTCCGTCCTCCACTTCATCCAACCCCTGGCCGGGAAGACCGAATAAAAGATATACCCCGATCTGCTCCTTGGCAAACCCGTGCTTTTGTAATACACCGATTGCCTGAGCAATATCCCCTGTCGAAACCTTGCTGCCGGTGCGCTCCTGCCGCACGGGATCGGATGTTTCGAAACTGAGGCGCACGGTCCTGAATCCACTGTCCATCATGAGACCTGCCGTTGTTGCATCCAGAAAACGCGCGTGCAACCCATTGGGAGCATGAAGCCTGATAGAAAAACCCTGCTGAATAACCATCTGTAAGAGCGGTTTAATATGATTGTCTGCCTCATACAGCAGCGCATCATCATAAAAAGCAAAATCACGAATTCCTCTGCCGGAGAGCGTTGCAATCTCCTTCAAAACATCCTCGTGAGATATTCGCTCATATCCGGAAGACAAAAATTGCGAGGCGCAGTAGGAACAGGCAAAAGGGCAGCCGGATGAAGTCAGAAGAGGAGCAAAGCGGTTTTGCACGTCCAGGCCAAGCTCGTAGTACGGCAGGGGATCGCGCGGAGAACTGAGACACAGTCCGCATGTCTGCACAAAAGGGAGAAGACGTTCGTCCGCCGGCCCGGAATAGATATGATCAGCGCCGGAATGTGCCGCCGCATGCTCCGGATAGAGCGTTGGATAAATGCCTCCAAGCACGACAGGAACGTCATGAATGACTTTTTTTACGGCTCTGATCGTTTCCTGCACGCCGGGGTACCAGTAACTCATGATCGAAGTCACCAGCACCATGTCCACAGGCAGGCAGGACTTGATTCTGGTTATGAACTCATCAACATCCATGCCGTATCGTTTGTAGTATCTCGGAACGCTTTTCAGCAAATCCGGTTTCGGCACGTGCTGGGTCCGGTATTTTCCCGTGCCGTACTGCTTCGCGCTGAAAGAATCGGTGCAGTCGATCAGGAAAAGCTCAACCTCACAGCGGCTCAGACATTCCGCAACTTTCAGCAAACCCAGCGGGCTTGACCACAGATTGTACGCCGCGAAGTCATATATCCATGGATTGATAAGCAGAACACGCGGTCTCATGCTTGTGTATCCTGTACCGTAGTATTTTTTTTATAAAATTCCCGCATGTATACCGGCTCGTCGGGAGAGAGCTCAACCATCCTGTTTCTGTATAGGGAAAACAGTTCAGTATGAAAATGGCTCCGATTGTTGCGGTGAGGACGGACCTCCGCTGTCAAGATACAGTTTCGGACAATGCGCGCACATGGTCGCAAGGCGTCCCCGGGAAAAGGAACGGCGGAATTTTTTGTATGCATCACTTCTCCATATTGTTTCAAGCGGCTCTTGAGCGATGTTTCCAAAACAAAAGCGCTCTGCAGAACGTTGATCACGTGCGTTGCCCTGTTCCTCCGGCGGCAAATTCATAAAAACGCAGGGCAACACATTCCCTGAAGCTGAAACAACTGCCGCTTTTTGGATGTTCTCGCTGCAGTACAGTTTTTTTCGCCCGCCATTTCCGATCTGATAGTGAATTGGCAGACCTGCGCGCGCTCCTTCAGCGCAGATGCTTTGTAAATAATCACGGAGCCGCTCGCGTTCATCCTCCGTACCAAGCGCTATCAATTCTTTTTTAAGTTCTGGAGCAGTGACGCAGTCAAGCGTGCTGATCACCACTTCATGAACGCCACGGCCGCTCAACAGTGCCGGGAGGCGCTGCGCGTCGCTTTTGTTCGTTTCCAGCAGCAAATACGCAACATGAATAACCGGCTTTTCCGTTCCGGCCTTCTGTTTGGCTACCGTTATGCTGCGGATCAGGCCGAGCACCTGTTCCAGGTGCGCACCCTGTCTTACAAAATCATTTCGGGAATCCGTGTGTGCGAGAGAAAAACCCAGAATATCCAGCCCGGATTGGATTATCCGTTCAACCCAGAGATCGTCAAGGTTCATGCCGTTTGTCGTTGTTCCAACGTGGCAGCCGGCTTCCTTGGCCAGCGCGGCCAGGGAGAAAAAATCAGGATGCAGGAACGGCTCGCCCCAGCCCTGAAGGTAGACAAGCTTTGTTTTTTTTAAAACCGGAACAAGCCGCTTGAACATTTCAAGAGGCATATGCCTGCTGGTCCAGCGCTCGCGGTAAACCGTATGAGGGCAGTAAAAGCACGAAGCATTGCAAAACGAGGTTACCTCGACCTGAATCCAGTCAAAACGGGGAAGAAACAGTGAATGGAGCTTTTTTTGAAGCATCCCTGCGTCTCCAGACGACGAAACCGGCCGTTATGAAGCTCTGAGCACGTCCTGGATCTTGTGCGCGATGTCGGCAAGGCTGAACGGCTTTTGTATGAAGTGCATCTCTTCTTCCGGAATGCCCTGGTGCACAATTACATCTGATGTATAGCCGGACATGAACAGGACTTTGATTTTCGGACGAAGCAGCTTGATCTGGTCTCGTAATTCCCTGCCGTTCATATCCGGCATGATAACATCCGTGATGAGAAGATCGATTTCCGTTTCGTTTTTTGTGCACAAGGATACCGCATCGGCAGGTTTGTTCGCCAGAAAAACCGTGTACCCGATTGAAGAAAGCATATCGACCAGCAATTTGGACACCATGGAATCATCTTCGACCAGCAGGATTCTGCCGGTTCCGGTAGAAGCTTGTATTGCTTCGGTTTGTGCAGGTTTTGCCGGCTGCTCCATGCTTTTTGGAATATACACGCTGAACGTGGTCCCCACATTCTGCATGCTGGAAACGCTGACAAACCCTCCATTTTGTTCGACAATCCCGTAGACCGTGGCAAGGCCAAGCCCGGTCCCCTCACCAACACCTTTTGTGGTAAAAAACGGTTCGAATATATGGGAAATGGTCTCCGCATCCATACCATGTCCATTGTCGCTCACTTCCAGAAGCACATAGTCTCCCAGGATATGCGGGCCGTGGTCGTGATAGTGAAAATCCCGTATGGATTTGTTGGTTGTTTTAATGATAAGTTTGCCGCCTGCAGGCATGGCATCCCGGGCGTTCACCGCCAAATTTACGAGAATCTGTTTGATCTGTGAAGGGTCGAACATGACGCTCCAGAGCGCATGACCCGGTTCAAACAGAAGCTCGATGTCTTCGCCGATAAGCGGAGCAAGCGTTTTTTGGGTGTCGGCGATAATGTCGTTCAGGTTAATCGCCACAGGCACGATGACCTGTTTTCGGGAAAACGCAAGAAGCTGGGTAGTCACGTCACGGGCATGGCAGGCCGCTTTTTCTATTGCCTGAAGGTCGGGAAGAAGGGGATCATTTCCTGGCAAGCGGTTTTTTATCAATTCCGTGTAGCCCAGGATGACGCTCAGCATGTTGTTGAAATCATGTGCAACACCACCCGCCAGACGGCCGATGGACTCCATTTTTTGCGACTGGACCAGTTGCAGCTGCAAGTCCTGTTTCTCTTCTTCCGCCCGCTTGCGCTCGGAAATATCTCTGATGACCGCAAGCACGCGTCCTTTTCCTCCAACATGAGTGGCTGACAGAACCACTTCCGTCCAGAACAGTTCTCCGTTCTTCTTTTTGCACAACCATTCGAACAGCTGATGTCCTTCCTGAAATGCCTTCTGGATCCATTGCAAAGCTTCCTGCCGTGAGTAGGGATGTTCCCCTGCGCTGATTTCCTCCACTGTCTGATGAAGCAGCTCTTTCCGGGAATACCCAAACATTGTTTCAACGGTCTTGTTCATTTCCGTAATTTCCCCGGATACTGCATTCAGTACACATATGGCGTCTTGCGAGGTGTTGAATATTTCGCGATAATTTTTTTCACTTTCAACCAGCGCCTGCTCCCGCGCTGCAAGCTGACTCGCCATGTCGTCGAACGTCCGGCCCAGGTTCCCCAGTTCGCCGCCGGCGACAAGGTCGGAAATTCTAGTCTGCAGATTTCCGTGGGCAAGGTCGCGGGAGGCTTTTTCCAGAAGGCTGATGCGATCAGCAATCGAACGTTTGCCGATGTAGGAGGCGACGAAAAACGCAAGCAAAAGGAAAGATGTGTACAACGCCAAATTGCCGAACAACACCTTGTTGGCATCGAACAAAACGACGGCGACCGGGATGCCGGCACGGACATACATGTAGGGAGATTCTTCTCCCGCAAGGTGCAGTTTCCGGTAGGTTATAATGCGTTCAGTGCCGTCAAAATCGACGCCGATGAACGTATCCATGACAGCGCCTTTCTTCATGCGCGCAAAAAGCGCGGGGGCAATCTGCTTGCCAAGGTACTTCGCGGGATCGATGGATTTGCTCATCACTCGTCCCGCATGGTCAAGAAGCATGTAAACTGTTCCCTGCGGCAGGTTGGTGCGCTCCAGCAATGGCGTAAAGGAATCCGTTACAAACCCGACATTGATTGTTCCGGTAATTTCACCGTGTTCGTTTCTCTGCGGATAGGCAAAATTAAACGAGGGTTTTTCCGTGGCCCTGCTGATGATAAATTCCCCGGATGACAGACGGCCGCTTGCGAGCGCATTCAGGAAATACCGGCGGTCGGAAATAATGAACGGCGGCTTTACCGGCACCGCCGTCGCCCAGACACGTCCGCTGCGGTCGGCTATGAAAATATTCGAATATTGGGCGTTTAGGGCGAGGATATTTCTCAGGACAGGCTGAACCCGGGCAGGAGCCTGATTTCTCACATCAGGCAGTTGGGCCAGTGCTATGATCAGCTGCTGCGCGGCTGTAACAAGGCTTTGCTGCTCGGCCGCAATGCTTTCGACGAGTTTTTGGGTTTCTCTCCGTGCGTCACGGATTGCTTCGTCCCGCAACTTCAATCCGGAATAAATAATGATTCCAGCCGCGGGAAGAGCCACTATCAGGGTGATAAGGAACAGTCGGGCCCGGATGGATAGCGAAAAAAACTTTTTCAAGTAGACCGCCCTTTTTCTGAACTGCAGATTGGCCAGTAATGCAGTTTTTAAATTTTACATCATTTTTTATGTTTTTCCAAGAAAAATTTGAACAGCTCTGCGAACAATTAATATAATACTTAATCGCTATGGTGCCGAACACAGGAAAGATTGTGCTGAAAATTTATGCGGGAACGGCGTAGAAAGCAGCCCATCAGATTGGTTTTTTCAGCAGGCGACCGCCTGCTAGGCAACCGCGCCCACTCAGGACGACCCTTGCCCGGCCGTGCAACCGTAGCAATGGTCATCAACAGTGATAGTGCGGCCCATGAATTTCGCGTAATTAAAACCCGCAATATGCTGCGGCAAATCCGCATGCATGCCGAGTCCGAGCACCTGGTTGAAGTCGCAGTCATACAACGTTCCGTCCCAGCCCACATTCACCAGATGCCTGCACATGACATTGTCAAGGGTAGCCGGATTAAACGCGTGTGAAAGTTTTTCCATGTAAGCGTTCAGATTGTTCGTTCTGACCAGAAAGTCCCTGAACCTGCCGATCGGCATATTCGTGAAGGTGTACAACCGGGTGAAGAAGATACCATGCCGCTCTCTGAGCTCCCGTTTGAATTCCGACTCCAGAGTTTGCTGAGCAGGCGCGAAAAACATCCCCTGCGGATTATAGACAAGACTGATGGTGGGATTTGATGATTCCATGCCGAAGCCCAGCCGGTTCAGCGCCCGAAGAGCTTCAATACTTTTCCTGTACACGCCGGCACCGCGCACCCGGTCAACGCTCTCCTCTAGATAATACGGAAGCGACGCGATCAACTCAACTTGATATTCCCGGTAAAACTCAGGAAGATATTCCATCCCCTTTTCAAAAAAGATCGTAAGGTTTGTCCGGGTCAAGACCCTCCGTCCCGCCCTGCGTGCTTCAGCCACCATCAGCCGAAAGAACGGATTCAATTCCGGGGCGCCGCCCGTGAGGTCCAGCGACTCAAAGGGATTTTCCAGAAAGACCCGGAGGACCTGTTCCGCGGTTTTTTGGTCCATTATCTCCGGCCTTGCCGGTCCGCCGGACACATGGCAATGCTTGCATCCCATATTGCAGCCATAGCCGAGGTTTACCTGCAATATTTTGCTTTCCAATGCCTGCAGCGGTTTTTTTATGGTTTCTATGACTTTGTCATGGAATTTCATAGAGAAATATTTATAGTATAGCGTCTACAGTGAGTTTCTATCAATTGCGTTCTGCGCCTGAAGCGTGTGGATGAGCGATGCGCCTCCCCGGATGGCAGACGCAACATGAACAGCCTCCGTAATATGCTCCAGACTCAGTCCCTCTTCCATACATGACTTGGTATAGGCGTCTATGCAATAGGGACACTGAATCGCGTGTGCAATCGCCACCCCGATCAACACCTTCTCGCGCTTGGTAAGCGTGCCGGGCTCAAGCGATGCCGTGTACCAGTCCATAAACTTTTTGAACAGTGCAGGATTGTATTTTCCCACATCACCAAACTTTTCAAGGTCTTCTGCTTTATAATACTCGGTCATGATAAATCCCCCCCTTTAATCAGAACTGCTTTTTGACAAACAGTGTCTGACACGGCAGCTGCATTTCTTCCGTTGTTTTGGCCTGGTCTGCCGTAACCCATGCACAATATCATATCGTTTATTTATTAGTTTAGCAACTTTATTATAACCATGCAGGGAATACTCTCGAGACAAATGGACCAACGAGCAATAAAAAAGAGTTATGGAATGCCGGGCTTTTCAAAAAAATGGAGCTTATCCTAAAACAAGTGGGATCAGTGGAGGTTTCAGAGGATTACCGTCTGGATTGGGCAAAGAGCAATACAAAATGCTCGAATAGCTCCTGCTGAAAATGGTTCAAAAGCTGTTCTTTCATGATTTTGAGCGCGCTGTAGGTGTCCAGCTTCTTTTTATAGGACCGTTCCGCAGTGAGTGCATCATATACGTCCGCAATGCTGCAGATGCGACCGTAGGTATGTATCTCTTCTCCCTTGAGCTTTCTGGGATATCCGGTGCTGTCGTGCCGTTCATGATGCTGCGAAACGATGATCCTGCATTCCTCCGTCAACTGCTCCGTTTCCGACAGAATCGTGTACCCCTGGTCGGGATGGGTTCTCATGATTGCCATTTCGTCATCGGTAAGTCTGTCCGGTTTGTTGACGATTTCCGGAGCGATGCGGACCTTGCCGATATCATGCAGGAAAAATCCCGCTCCCAGTTCATGCATGTTATGGGCGTCTGAACCTTTGTAGAGAGACTTGGCAAGCAGGACGGAGAAGACGCCCACGTTCACCGAATGGGCATAGGTATAGTAATCGTACGACGTAATTTCAAGCAGCGCGGCCGACGTTGCGTCATCCGAAATGATAAGATCAACGATCTCGGTGATCCCGGACTTTGCCTCTCTGATGTTTTCCGTCTTGGGGTCGTCGAACAGCCTGCCCATGAGTTCCAGAGAACATTGATATACAACTTTGGATTTTTTTTCCGGAGGAAGCTTCTCGTCGCGAATGGCCTCGCGCAGCTCGGGTGGGACCAGCTTCTCGGGCTCCCATGTTTTCACGGAATCTGCAACCGGGGATTCAGACACTTCGGAGGACGCAACCTCCGGGCGTGAACCCCGCTCCGTATCAATAATGATCGTGGCGAGACCATAGTCAACGATTTTATCAATCTGGTCCTGCGAGGTAATTTTGAATTCACGGCTGATAAACGGTGGTTTCAGCCATGAATAGGGAAGAAGGACGAACATTCCGACTTCCAAATCCCGCACATGTATAGTGTCACGCATGCAACCATAGTAACACAAAAAATAATTTTATTCCACATAATTCTTTGTTTTTCTACTAATCGATCCCCGCTTGCCGAGGAAGCCATGAGTATAATCTTATTTTTTGTGCTGGAGGGGTAGAAATGTGCAACTCGCATAGTAGTTATTGAATCGGCCCGTTATTCCGCACCTCGACCAAGGCATCAGTAATCATCGCCCAAACTATCACACGGCCTTTTCGATCAGTAGTGAAGGCCTCGCCACAGGAAACAATATGATCCTGCAGATCACCCGTTTGGGTAACCCATAGTGTGCCGCTGATACAGCATATTTCCACAGGCCATCTCTGCACCTCTATATAGAACAGATCATCGCAACCAAGCCCGATCAGCATTCCATCACCCGCCGGACCAGTAAAATTCCGGGATGTTCTTTTTCCCGACTTATTTCTATTCTTCATGGGCAATCCTCTTGCCGGAGCATCGTACAGCAGGATTGCTGTTGAATACAGATGCAGGTAGTCAAGATTGCAACCATAACAGTTTTGTGATAGTAATACTGTACTGGTTGTAGAACGCATCAACTGCACCTTGCGCGGACCTGTTTTCCAGGCGTACAGTAGCAGTGTCGCGACGTCAGGAGTACTGAGATGAAAACGACTCTCTACGAATCAATAGCCGGGCGCATCGAACATTTGATAGCAACGGGAACGTATCATCCCGGCGATAAAATTCCTTCCATACGCAGTCTGAAGTCGCAGATGAAAGTAAGCATTGCCACGGTCATGGAAGCGTATCGGCTGCTTGAGGACCAGCAGCTCGTGGAATGCCGTCCTCAATCGGGCTATTACGTGCTGCCGCCTGTGGCAGGGGGGCATCCGGAAATTTCCCTTTCGCGGCCTTCGGCAACGCCGACCAAGGTGAACATAGATGATCTCGTGACAACGGTGTTCAATAACGACCGGAAGCCCGATTTAATCAGGCTGGGTGCCGCCATTCCGGCCCCGGAACTGCTTCCCGTCCACAGGATCAACCGGGCCCTTGCCGCTGTCGCACGAATATATCCAGCGAGAAATCTGGAATATGAGTTCTCGCCCGGGTGCAAAGAATTGAGGACCCAGATCGCCCGGAGAGCGCTCACGGCAGGATGCACATTTTCTCCTGACGACATCGTCATCACTTCTGGCTGCCAGGAAGCGATTATCCTTGCTTTAAAGGTCCTCTGCAAACCCGGCGATGCCGTGGCAATCGAATCACCCACGTATTACAATTTTCTGCAGGCAATCGAGATGCTCGGTCTGAAAGCACTTGAAATCCCCTCGCACGCACGGGAAAGCGTTAACCTCGACGCACTGCGAAACGCAATCAAACGCAACCGGTTAAAAACCTGCCTCTTCATGACGAACTTCAGCAACCCGCTCGGAAGCTGCATGCCGGATGATCGGAAAAAAGAACTGGTCGAGCTGCTTCTCCGTTATGATATTCCGCTCATCGAGGATGATACCTATGGCGACCTTTCGTATTCGTACCGAAGGCCAACAGTCGCCAAAGCATATGACAAAACGGGAATGGTCCTGCTCTGCTCGTCGTTTTCCAAAACCATCGCACCGGGTTATCGGGTCGGATGGATTGTTCCGGGAAAATTCCGCGAAAAAATCGAGCGGATCAAATCCATTACCAACCTGGCGGTATCGACGCCTCCTCAACTGGCACTGGCTCTGTTCCTTTCCCGCTCAGGCTACGACCGTCACCTGCGGTCCATACGGACAGTATACGCGCGGAATGCCGGCCTTCTGGCGGAAGCTGTTTTAAAGGATTTTCCATCAGGGACAAAAGTTTCAAGGCCCCAGGGCGGGCAGGTGCTCTGGGTCGAGCTGCCGCCGCATATTGACAGCCTCAGTCTTTATGAAAAGGCACTGGGATCGGGAATCAGCTTTGCTCCGGGGCCCATTTTTTCATCACGCCGGAAATTCCGGAATTTTCTGAGGCTCAACGCATCGGGCTGGAACGAAACAATCAAAGAAGCTGTAAAGACGCTCGGCACTCTCGCACAAAAAGAGCGGACCAGGAGGGCATTGTGAACGATATTTTTTCCGATAGAATTACCGACGTACCGCGGTCATTTATCAGGGAGATTTTGAAGGTAACGGTCGATGAATCCATCATCTCTTTTGCCGGGGGGCTTCCGAACCGGAATCTTTTTCCAGTCAAGGAAATCCGGGCGGCAGCGGACAAAGTCCTCGATGAACGGGGAAAAGAGGTCCTCCAATACAGTTCATCCGAGGGCGATCTGGAACTGCGCACCTGGATCGCACAGCGGTATAAAAAGAAAAAGGGCATCATCATAAACCCGGGCAATATTCTGATTACGACCGGTTCACAACAGGGCCTCGACCTGCTCGGGAAGACACTTCTGGATGACGGCGACGGTGTCGTCATCGAGGAGCCTGCTTATCTGGGGGCAATCCAGGCCTTTTCACTCTATAAACCCGCGTTCCTGACGGTTCCTCTGAACAACGACGGGATTGATATCGAGGCCCTTCGCAGGGTCTTCGCAAACGCTTCCCCCAAGCTTTTTTACTGTGTTCCGAATTTTCAAAACCCGGCGGGAATAAGCTATACGGAGAAAAACCGGCAGGCAGCGGCAGCCGTTATGAAAGACAGGAAAACCATTCTTGTCGAGGATGATCCTTATGGAGAGCTGCGTTTTCTGGGGCAGGACAAGCCTTCTTTTTACCGGCTGATACCGGATACGACGGTGATGTTGGGGTCGTTTTCCAAAATTGTGGCACCTTCTCTGCGGATAGGCTGGATCACCGCAAATGACCAGCTGATGGAAAAATTGATTATCGCAAAGCAGGCGTCAGACCTGCACACGAATTATCTCGGTCAAAAAATCATCCTGCAGTATCTGAACGATAATGATCTTGACCGGCACATCGCCACGATCAGGCATGCCTATGGAAGCCAGCGCGAGGCAATGGTTGCGGCGATACAGAAGCATTTCCCGTCTGAAATCACGTATACACAGCCTGAAGGCGGGATGTTTCTCTGGATAACGCTACCCGATTCTATTTCAGCGCTCACCGTGTTCGAACGCGCAGTTGAGAAAAGGGTTGTCTTCGTGCCGGGCGATCCCTTTTACGTGGGGAAAAAAGGCATGAACACACTGCGGCTGAATTTTTCCTGTGTCGATGAGGCAACCATCAACACCGGTATCCGGCTCCTGGGAGAGGTACTGCAAAACATGCTCCTCGGGAAAGCGTCTTGAACATCGTGCATTGCCGCCATCCAGTCAGAAGACTGACCGGCATTGTGCGATTTTCTGCAATCGCACAATGTTCAACGGAGCCAGTTGAGCTTTACCCCTGCCCATACTCCCAGGAACATGAACAGCATGAAAAGAAAACTGCTGACCGCAAGAATCGGGACGCCGCTCAGGCCGTGAAGCATGTTGTCACCGGCTGCAACAGCGGCCGACGCTCCCATGAGAAGTCCTCCTGCAATGGCACGAATGATTCGCTTGGAATGAAGAGGCAATCCCGGTGATTTGCCGCGGGTGCGGGAAGCGATGAAGGAACCCAGAGGGATGCCCAGGACCATCAGCAGGCTCCCGTCAATCGCGGATACGTCCCACTGAAGCAATAACGTCGCAAGTCCATCGCTGCCCTGCATGGTCCCAAGCCCATACGGTTTTCCGTCGGCGGCACGCACAGTCCACGCTGCAATGCCGATCAGGCCGATGCACAGACCGGTGGTCGGCCACGTCCAGATTCCCCGTACTGCGTGGTTGCGCCCCCTGATGACCCAGAGAGTGAGCGCCACAGCAATAGTCACGGCAAGAAGCAGGCGGTCAACTGTCAAGGCATGGTGGAGGGTCGCGGAGATGTTCGTGCCGTGGAAAAACCGATGGATTGGCCCAACCAGCCAGTCGTTGCTGAACCAGGCGGACAGGGCAAACGCAGCCACCACGTAAAGATAGTCAAGCTTCCCTTCGCCGACCCGGTAGAACACGGCGCCTGCGCATCCGACCGAAAGCACCATTCCGATGCCGAAAATGAATCCGGCGATGATGGTCGCAAACCCGAAATACGGCGGAACAGCTACCCGCAGATATCCGAATTCCGCCAGCACATTTACCGCAAGCATCTGCACGAGCACTGCCAGCAGATACGCTCTCAGCATGTTCGGCTCACGGCCGGTCACGACCTCGTAACAAGTCGAGAGCATTCAGAATCGTCCGCGTTGCGACACATATCCAAATGCCACGCCGACGGCAAGACCCAAAAGTAGCGGCAGATACATATGATTATTATACAGCATCATCGTCCGTTTAAAAAATCCAGTTTCCGTGCTCCATGAATTGAGCGTATCTCAGCAGGAACAAGATCGTAGCACGATCACCCGGAATGGAAGAGAGCATCACATCTTTTCCGTTTCCGCGGCAGTGTACACCGGAAGCGCTTCACCTCCCGGTTCGTCCGGATCATGCGGCGGACGCATAAACTGTGCGGCAATCAAGGACATTCCTCCGAGAACGACCCCGACAATAAAAGGAATGCGGTAATCGATCATCCAGAGCAGTCCGCCCAGTGCAGGCAGAAATACCGCCGCAATATGATTGATCGTGAAGCCCACGGCCATGGAAGAAGCAATGTCTTCCGGTTCTCCGATCTTTTGAAAATACGTGCGGATCGCCACCGAAAAATTGAACAGGATGTTGTCAAGAATATACATGGATGCTGCCAGCATCTTCGAACCGGTAAAGGCATAGACCAGGAAAATCAGAATCACGCCGGCATATTCAACGGATGATATCCTGCGTTCACCGAATTTGACGATTGCCCTGCCTATCAGCGGGTTTAGTACCCAGGCAATGGTATTGTTCACGATAAACAGCAGCGTCATCTCCCGCACGGAAAAATGAAAGTTTTTCACCAGCAGGAATATGGAGAAGACCGTGAATATCTGTCTGCGGGCGCCGGACAAAAAAGTCAAAATGTAGTACAGCATGTATTTCTTTTTGAAAACCATCCGCTGTCGCTGCGGCGCAATATTCTTGTGCGTGGGGTCCTGCAGCATCCCCCAAATCCCCGCGACGACAACAAGACCGCCCACTATCAGAAAGGTCCCCTGATACTCCAGAAAATACCCCAGTATCCAGATGAGGACCCCCGATGCGATGCTTGAAGCGGCAGCAAGGCTCCGCAGTCTGCCGAACACAATCGGCGATACACCGGTCGAAAAATACTGTAGGGTAAGAGACTGATTGGTTGTCTCGTAATAATGGAAACCGAAACTCATGACCAGCGTCGTGAAGACCAGGCCCCAGAAGGTGGGCAGAAGCCCGGTGAGCGCGGTGCCGAGCCCGAGCAGCGCGATGGAAAGAGCGGCAAGACGGTGCTCCTTGACTACCAGCAGCAGAAAAACCGCCAGAAGCGACAGTAATCCCGGTATTTCTCGCACCGACTGGATGAGACCGACGCCATTGCCGTCGAGGTTGATCACTTCGACGGCATAGTTGTTGAAGAGAATGGAATACCCTTGCAGCCCGATCATGGAAGCGGCGGTCATCACTACAAGAAATCGGAGCATGGGCTTTTGGTTTGCGTGGTAGATCATTATATTATATTCTTCACCGTCAGAAGGTTTAAAAAGTCCTGATTATATACGCTGCTTGTTGTTTGTCAAGAGAATGCGCTCGTCTGCGAAAAAAATTCAGGAAGTTGTTCCAGCCCAAAAGCGTGAAATTTCCTTCAGGATGCTGCCGGAAACAAGTTCGGTGACATCAGATTCGAACCAGTCAGCCGGCATGGAGCGGGAATAAACAGGCTGAACAAACCGGCTGTCCATAAGAACAATAAGCCCTTGCTCTGTTTCTGAACGAATCACCCTTCCTGCGGCCTGGATCGCCCTGGCCATCGCAGGGATGGCATAGGCGTAGTCAAAACCCGCGAAGAAACGCTTCTCGTAATATTTTCTCATTTCTTCCCGCTCGAGGTCGAAGGTCGGCAGCGGAGGCCCGACCACAAATACTCCAATGGCCATTTCCCCCGGATAGTCCACTCCTTCCGAGAAAATGCCTCCCTGGACTCCGAAAAGAATTGAAGGCGTTTCTCCCTCCCGGAGGTGCTGCAGAATTTCTTCGACCCGCGGCATTTTCATTTCCCGTTCCTGTTTCAGAACAGAGAATCCTTCCGGTGCCTGAAACACGGAATGCACCTGTTCAAGAAACTCGAAGCTCGGGAAGAAGGCAAAGTAATTTCCCCGCCGCAGCGACGCTATCCGTTTGACGGTATCCGCTATTTTGGAGTAGTTCTGCTCCCGGTCCGCATATTTGGTCGATATTTGCGGGATGATCAGAAGTTTGCGATGTTCGCGGGGGAACGGGCTGTTAAATTCCCTCGTTTTCACGTTTTCCGGATTCAATCCCGACAACCGGGCATAATAGTCAAAGGGTTTTAGCGTTGCAGAAAACCCCACCACCTGCTCATACTCGTCATAGCAATCCTGAATCAAGTCAGCAGGATCACAACAGGTTATTTTCACCATGCCGCTGCTTGCCGCATGGGGATGAACAGTCACGAAAAATTCCTCCGCATCGGGGTCCTGAACATATTCCAGGGCCTCTGAAAACGCGGACCAGTAAAAGCAGAGCCTCATGATCACATCGCGGGGCTGAATTTCGGTCCCGGAGTCAAGATAGCGAGACAGAAATGCTCTGAGCTTCGCGTCCTGTTCAAGGAATGCGTCAATGGGTGGAGTGATTTTCCGCGGCTGCATACCGGCTCCCCGCCAGCACGAAGCGACCACCTGTATGCAGGCATCAAGAAGTTCCTCGGCGTCGGCCTTGAACCGGGACGGGACGTTTTTCACTTCATTCCGCATTTGTTCAAGAGTGAGGCTGGAGAGTGAAGGCGAATAGTAGTCCATAGCGCGTGCAGGCAGATTGTGTGCCTCGTCAATCACCAGGTTCGGTTTCCCGGTCTGGTCAATGCCGATTCCGGACAGACGTCTGAGCGCGGATCGCGGTCCGAAAACGTAGTTGTAATCGCAGATCACAACGTCGGCCTCCTCGGAGCCGTCAATCTGAAGTTCAAAGGGACACACTTCATATTCCTTGCCCAAATCGCGGAAGGTTTTTGCTTTCAATTTTCTTTTTTTTGCAAGCATGTCCAGCAGCCCATGCGCCGCCACCTTGGTGTAGTAGTCATGAGCGTATTCGCAAAATGCGGGATCGCAGAGCGGTTCGTTTTGGAAGCATATTTTGCTTTTTGCGGTGATGGTGAGTGACTTGATCTTCGAACCGGCTTCCTGAAAGCGGTCTACGGCATCCTCGGCAACCAGGTGCTGGCTGTTTTTCGGCGTAATGTACACCACCCGCTGACCGCGGCTGAGCGCTTCCCGCAGGACGGGGTACAGGACTCCGGCGGTTTTCCCGATCCCCGTGGGGGCCTGGATAAGCATCGGTCTTTGCTCCCGCAGACCTTCTTCGACGGTCTGCATAAGGCCGATCTGTCCTGAGCGGGGTTTTTCGTACGGGAAGAAAAGGTTCGCAGAAAGCTTCCTGCGGCGGAGCGCCTTCTTTTCAGCTTTTCGCGCTTCGTCAACAAGCTCAGCGAGGCGCAAATCCAGCCATTGCTCGTACGCTGGGATGTCGAGCATCTGCTCTACATCCAACGATTCTTTGCTGCGGGTCGAAACAAGATGAAACGTCAGCAGAGGAACGATGTTGTGCTCAAGCCAGAAGAAGTAGCCGTAGGTGGCGAGTTGAAGGCAGTACGGATGGTCCGAGAAGTTGCCGGTGATCCGGCGCGCGAGTTCCCGGATATTGAAACTGGTCTTGATCTCCTCTATCCTCGGCGGGTTGCACCTGAATATTCCATCCATGCGTCCGTCGATGCGGAATTGATAGCCTTCCCGCTGGAAGGACCGGCTGATCGAAACTTCCGCTTCATAGGATTGCCCGGACCGGGCGCGCTTCCGCTGCTCCCGGGCATGGATTTCCTGACCGTCGGCTGCCGCCCGTCCAAACCCCGAATTGACCTCGATGCTCCCGGTCCGGGGAACCGGCATTGCAAAATCGCGGATCGCCACTGTAATGCGCTTTAAACCTGAACTCGAACTCATACGGTGATTATTTTACCACGGTTGCCGGACATCGTTGAAAAAGATTGTATCTGCAGCTCGATTTTTTCGGCGCCAGCAAGAACAGTGTAATTCTTCAATCGCTGCGGCACAATATACCTCGCTCCTGTTGAGGTAATCACACGAATTATTGCCCGTACCCGCCGGATATTCTGCTATAATATTGCAGAACTTCACAACAAAGTGCGGGTTTCCCCGTTGCTGCGTCGCTTCGAAGCGTTTCTTTCCCCGCACGCTTTCGTGATTGACGTTCGGGAGTACAACCGCACGCAGCAGCCTCAAAAATCGAAAGGAACACATCTGAACATGAACCCTTTTCTGATTCTCTGTACAACGGGCTTTTTTGCCATTTTCAGCACTACGCTTTCTAAAAGTCCGGTGCTTCCGCTTTTCACCTCGTATCTGGGAGCCGACCCTTCGGGAGTAGGCATGGTTGCGGCCGTGTCTTCCTTTGCCGGCATTGTGGCAAGCGTCCCCGCTGGAATGCTTTCTGACCGGTGGGGAAGAAAGCGGATGCTGCTGCTGTCATCGGTCATCTTCGCGACTGCGCCTCTGCTGTACCTCCTGGTGAGCACAATCTGGCAGCTTGCTTTCGTCCGTTTATACCATGGCCTGGCAACCGCCGTATTTGTTCCCGTCTCGATGGCTTTGGTATCGGATCTCTTTCAGAAAAACCGGGGTGAAAAGATCGGCTGGTTTTCAACGTCCACGCTTCTCGGCAGATTTATTGCCCCGGTTGCGGGAGGAAGCATCATCGGCGCGTTGATAATGAACCCGGGAACAAGTTATTACACCGTATATCTTGTGTGCGGAGGGACAGGGGCCGTTGTTTTTTTTCTTGCACTCAAAATCCCGGCGGACAGGAAGGAGCAAAAAAGCGTCCGCACCTGGCGCGACACGTTCTCGGCCTTTCAATCAGTCATCTCGAACCGTACCATTCTTGTTACTGCGGCCGTCGAGGCGGCAATTCTTTTTGCCTACGGCACCTTTGAAACCTTTCTGCCGCTCTATGCGATCAAAACCGGACTCACTGCCTATGAGGTGGGAATATTCCTTTCATCGCAGGTGATCGTTCTTGCGCTTACCAAGCCGATCATGGGTAAATTTTCCGACCGTCATGGAAGAAAATCTCAAATTATCGTCGGAACAGTCATCGGAGCACTGAGCATCGCCGCATTTTCCCTCGTCCGGGGATTCTTTCCCCTGATCGGAATCAGCATCCTGTTCGGATTCAGCCAGTCCGTTGTTACCTCGGCCACCGCAGCCTATATCGCCGACCTGAGCAAAGGAGAAAACCGGGGTTCGGCCATGGGACTTCTCGGCTCCATAATGGACATAGGACATACCACCGGACCCCTCATATCCGGAATACTTGCCGCTTGGCTGGGCTTCGGTGCTTCGTTCATCGGAGCGGGAGCGGTCCTCTGTCTGATGGTTTTCATTTTTGTCCTATCGACATCAAGACCATCACGGCAAAATCCGGCCTGCCGTTAGATCGCGTTCTACTGCCGCAAAAAAAAGCCTGAGGGAAGTTTCCCTCAGGCTTTTGCATTTCCGCACACATAATTATTCCACTGTTCTTTTTTTCGTATACACCGCTGAAACCACGTTCAAATCATCAATTGCAAATACCGTAAATTCGATGTTTTTTTGTTCTGAAGGCCGAAATAAAAATTTTCCTTTATCGTCTATCTCCATCATGCTTCCGCTGGAAGCGGAAACGCGGTACAGCAGCAGCCCTTGTCCTGTTTTTGCCGTATGCGACACCAGCCAGGAGCCGTCTGCTTGCGGTGACAGGTCGAGACTTATTTCATTCACCCGTGGCACTACGACTTTTTTCCCAAGCCGCACACCATTCTGTCCGCGTTTGAGATCATTGACGATGCCGAATGCCTGCTCTTCAGCCAGTGAGTAGTTTACGGCTGCGATTCTGAAAAAAACATTGTAATAGACGACAAAAACAGCACCGCGCCCTCCCGATGCTATTTCGTACCAGCTGTGCGTGCCGATGGTCTGCCCGTTCTTACTGTTGGCCGGCAGGTTCGCACTTGCTTTTTTCAGTGCTGCAAGGGCGACATCCTCGGCTTCAGCCACGGTTTCATATACGGCCAGAGTGATTTTTACCACTTCATTGTCAGCTTCCCGAAACAGCGTAATGCCCCGACCTTCTCTCCCTAGGAATCGTTCGTCTTTTATTGCCATTCCGGGGAAATGCGCCTGAACCATCTCCGGAGCCGCAATGCCGGTCACCCATTTCTCCGGCACAGCGGCGCGGTGCAGCACATATGCGCCCTGGCGGACGATCTCCTCGGCCGATGCCGGAAATTGCCGGACAAAAATCATGCACACGAGCAGGTACAATACGGTAGTCAGTATTTTTTTCATACCATTCCTTTGCCGCGACTTTTAATACGGTTTACTGACGGCCAAATCATCCGGGTGTATGCCGATCCCGTATGTTGATGACAGCAGGTTCAGATACTCCAGGAGCGTCAGGGTCCCGCCCGATAAAACATCACAGTGCACTTTGGCGGTGGCGTCAACAATTTTTTTATCGGTCGTTATGTTGACTGCATGATAGTTCCACGTTCCACTCTCGCAGGATACAAGTCCGATCGGCAGCACTGGCTTGTAGTCAAACTGGTCTCCCGCGGTAACCCTCGTCATTCTGTCATCAAGCCCCAAGGAGCTGCTCAGCACCTGGTAAAAGTTGGCGACGTCAACACAATTCATAGAAGGTTTATAGCCGGGAATATGCAGATCTGTGAGCAAATCGCTTAATTGAAATCCGATCATGTAGTTATAAGCGCTGCTGCGAATATAAGAAAATCTTCCGCTTTCATACAGATTTCTGGCCAGCTTCAGACGGACCTTCGCTTCGGTTTCTCCGCCTGCGGCCCACTGGGTGGCGTAATTCAGCACTTCAACCCAGGGCGTCGTCATGGGTTCTTTCGGATCCGTAAAAACAGTATACAGTTTGTGAGGACCGGTCGTTCCCATATTGTACGCCGGTGCGGTCCCTGCTGTCTCTGCCATCATGGGTGATTGGGAAGTGTCTCCGGGTTTCTTTCCTACTGCATCCTTGTACATCCAGTGCCAAAGTATCTCCTGGCTTCCGACCCGGTCTGGCGGATTGTTGAGTCTGAAAATTCCTTCCCCTTTTCCGTTGGTAAAAGCAATAAGGACTGGTGAAGCTGCACTGCTCAATCCCCCTGCTCCTCCCGCTGCCCAGATTTTGGCGGACTTGATAGCGGGATGCCCCCGGAACGTCACCCGCACGGAATTCGGCTTGGACAGCAAACAGGCCGCCGGTTTCAGCGTTCCGCTTTCCCAGCGATATTCAGGCGGAGCAATAATGGTTTTGTGCACGTTGTCATACAAAGGGACGCACCCTGTGTCCTTGCCGAAAAACGTGATCGTGTCCACCAGAATGTCCGGCACACCTCCTGTATACTTTTCAGGAGTCCGCGAGGAGCATGCCAGTATCGCGAAAAGAAAAAGCATGAAAGCAAACCGGATCGCGTATTTCTGCATGGTGGTATTCCTTTCTTATCGCAGCGCGCAGCCACTAAGCCGTTGTATCATTTTTTACTCGCGTGAAATTTGGAGGGTGCTGGTTATATAATCGACAAGCTCTTTTTGAGCAGCGGATGAAATGTCCGTAAACATGAGTCCATATTGGTACACATCATCGCCGGGTGTCCGGTCAATTTCTCTGACGATTTTGCCCGTTACCTGTATTTTTTTTGTATTCGGGAGATAGAATATGCAGGACAACCGCGTGTCTTTTGCGAGAGGTTCCTCGGTTTCTATCCGCATGCCCGTTGCGCTGACATCTCGTGAGCAGCAATAGAATGGCTCGTTGCCGGGACGGGTTTCTATGTTAACGCGCAAAAGAACGCGGAGGGTCTCGCGTACGGCAATATCAAGAAGCTGCTGTGCTTTTGTCATCAGCACCAGGGAGTGCACGGGCCGCAGCAACACCGCGTTCGCCCTGCACCGTCCGCTCCGCTCGATCGCCTCCGGGGTGTCTGCGCAGACCATAATCATCGAAACTGTCTGGAGGTCCGCGTCATCCCGGATCAGGGTGCAGACTTGTTCTGCGGGAATGCCGGGCATATCCAGATCCATGATAAGGAGGTTTGCCCGCTCCGCCCGGTGGATAGTCAGCATTTCATCGGTTGCTGCCGCGCTCAGCACCCGCATATCCTGGCGGTTGAGAAATGTTTTGTCCTGCGCCAATAACGCGTGGAGGTCATGTGCAATGATTATCTTTTTCAAGGCCGCCCTCTATGGTGTGCAGGTTTTCGTAAGAATATGACAACCCTGCTCAAAATGCAAGGGGTTTTCGCTTTCGCGCAACAGAGCGCTTTCCTCTACTTCATCCTGCGTATCCGCACTTCGATATCCTTGTTATTCTTCAGCAAGGCCGTGATTTTCGATGTATCCGTATCGCCGTAATGGTACGGATACAGAATTTTCGGTTTGAAAGCCAGTGCGGCATCCGCCACCATCTCGGGCGTCATGGTATAGGGGAGATTCATGGGCAGAAACGCGATGTCGATGTTTTCCAGCGCCTTCATTTCGGGTGTGTTTTCCGTATCGCCAGCGATATAAATGCGTTTGTCGCCAAAAGTCAGCACGTATCCGTTGCCTTGTCCCTTCGGATGAAAGGGTTGGCCTGTGTCACGCTTGTGCACCAGGTTGTAGGCAGGGACAGCCTCGATGGTAATCCCCAGTATCGTCCGTACGTCGCCGTTTCTCATGACAATGCCGCCGGGAAGCTTTCCTGCGCCGGCCTCAGTCAGGACCATCATGGTTTTTTTCGTCCGGATTTTGTCGATCGCCGCTGCATCAAGATGATCATAATGCTCGTGCGTGACAAGAATCATGTCCGCCTTCGGCAGTTTGGAATAGTCCGCGAGCGTGCCGAAGGGATCTACATGGATGATCTTGTTTTGAAATTTCAGGAACAATGATCCATGGCCGATGAAAGTGATTTCCAGACCGCCGGCGGCTGTTGCGATCAGATCTTTCTCGAATGCATTCTGCGCGGCGGGTGGAGGTCATGTGCAATGATTATCTTTTTCAAGGCCGCCCTCTATGGTGTGCAGGTTTTCGTAAGAATATGACAACCCTGCTCAAAATGCAAGGGGTTTTCGCTTTCGCGCAACAGAGCGCTTTCCTCTACTTCATCCTGCGTATCCGCACTTCGATATCCTTGTTATTCTTCAGCAAGGCCGTGATTTTCGATGTATCCGTATCGCCGTAATGGTACGGATACAGAATTTTCGGTTTGAAAGCCAGTGCGGCATCCGCCACCATCTCGGGCGTCATGGTATAGGGGAGATTCATGGGCAGAAACGCGATGTCGATGTTTTCCAGCGCCTTCATTTCGGGTGTGTTTTCCGTATCGCCAGCGATATAAATGCGTTTGTCGCCAAAAGTCAGCACGTATCCGTTGCCTTGTCCCTTCGGATGAAAGGGTTGGCCTGTGTCACGCTTGTGCACCAGGTTGTAGGCAGGGACAGCCTCGATGGTAATCCCCAGTATCGTCCGTACGTCGCCGTTTCTCATGACAATGCCGCCGGGAAGCTTTCCTGCGCCGGCCTCAGTCAGGACCATCATGGTTTTTTTCGTCCGGATTTTGTCGATCGCCGCTGCATCAAGATGATCATAATGCTCGTGCGTGACAAGAATCATGTCCGCCTTCGGCAGTTTGGAATAGTCCGCGAGCGTGCCGAAGGGATCTACATGGATGATCTTGTTTTGAAATTTCAGGAACAATGATCCATGGCCGATGAAAGTGATTTCCAGACCGCCGGCGGCTGTTGCGATCAGATCTTTCTCGAATGCATTCTGCGCGGCGGCAGGAAACGCGAAAAGTGCGAACATCAGTACCGTTGCCGTCAATTTCATAGCATGCCTCCTCACCGTTTTTCGAGCTGCTCGGAGTTCATTTTTTTTCTAAAAAAAAGCCGGCAAAGGGGTTCCCCTGCCGGCTTATAGTCAGTTCCTCGTGATATGCGGATGCATCTTCATGCTGCGGAAAATCTTAGTACATTCCGCCCATGCCGCCCATGCCGCCGGGCATCGGTGGCAGTTCCGGTTTCTCTTCCGGAAGTTCGGTAATCATTACTTCGGTGGTGAGCATGAGGCTGGCCACGCTTGCCGCATTCTGGAGCGCGGAGCGGGTCACCTTGGTCGGATCGATGATGCCGGCCTGGAGCATGTCAACATACTCTTCCTTCTGGGCATCGAACCCGTAGTTCTGCTTGTCGCTGGATTTCACTTTGTCTACGATGACCGAAGCTTCAAGTCCGGCGTTGTTCACAATCTGGCGGATCGGTTCTTCAAGGGCCTTTTTGATGATGCTCACGCCGATTGCCTCTTCCCCCGTCAGCTTGAGCTTATCGAGCGCGCTGATGCAGCGCAGAAGCGCCACGCCGCCGCCGGGCACGATGCCTTCTTCCATCGCCGCACGCGTTGCATGCAGAGCGTCTTCCACGCGTGCCTTCTTTTCTTTCATTTCCGTCTCGGTGGCCGCTCCGACATTGATTACGGCGACGCCGCCGACGATCTTTGCCAGCCGCTCCTGGAGTTTCTCTTTATCGTAGTCCGAGCTTGTTTCGGCGACCTGGGCCTTGATCTGTTTCACGCGGCCCTGGATCTTTCCGGAATCGCCCGCGCCTTCCACGATGGTGCTGTTGTCCTTGTCCACCGTGATTTTCTTTGCTCTGCCGAGATCGGTGAGCTTTACGTTTTCAAGCTTGAGACCGATATCTTCGGAGATCACCTGGCCGCCGGTAAGAATGGCAATGTCCTCAAGCATGGCTTTCCGCCGGTCGCCGAAGCCAGGCGCCTTGACGGCGCAGACCTGCAGCGTGCCGCGCAGTTTGTTCACCACGAGGGTGGCCAGTGCCTCGCCTTCCACATCTTCTGCAACGATCAAGAGCGGTTTTCCCATCTTGGCGGTCTGCTCGAGGATCGGCAGGAGGTCCTTCATGCTCGAAACTTTCTTTTCGGAAAGAAGGATGAATGCATCTTCGAGGACTGCGGTCATCTTGTCCGCGTTGGTCACAAAATAGGGGGAGATATAGCCGCGGTCGAACTGCATGCCTTCAACCACGTCAAGGCTCGTGCTCATGCCCTTGGCCTCTTCCACGGTAATCACGCCGTCCTTGCCCACCTTGTTGACCGCTTCGGCGATAAGATCGCCGATCGTGGAATCGCTGTTCGCGGAAATACTGCCGACCTGTGCGATTTCCTTCTTGTCGCCTACGAGTTTGGACATCTTCTTCAGATTCTCCATTACGGTTTCCACCGCTTTTTCAATGCCGCGCTTCACATCCATGGGGTTCGCGCCGGCCGTGACGTTCTTCATGCCCTCCCGATAGATGGCCTGGGCCAGAACCGTAGCGGTCGTCGTGCCGTCGCCGGCCACGTCCGAGGTCTTGCTGGCCACTTCACGCACGAGCTGAGCGCCCATGTTTTCATAATGGTCTTTCAGTTCGATTTCCTTCGCAACGGTCACCCCGTCCTTCGTGATGGTCGGTGCGCCGAATTTTTTGTCGATCATTACATTGCGTCCCTTGGGGCCCAGCGTCGCCTTTACAGCGTCCGTCAGAAGGTTAACACCCTTAAGGATGCTCGCCCGCGCCTCCTGGTTGAACATAAGTTGTTTTGCCATATTGTTTTCCTCCTCAGGAATTCATTTCCGGATTATACCGTTGTTGTTGCGTTTCAGATTTGCCGTCAGAGCATCAGCTCAGAACACCAAGCACATCTTCTTCTTTTACGATCAGATATTCAACATTGTCAAGGTTGATCTTGGAACCGGAATACCGGTCAAAAAGTATGCTGTCACCAACCTTGAGCGTTTTTACTTCCTCACCAACTGCCTCTACTTTGCCGCTCTGCGGTTTCTCTTTTGCGGTGTCCGGAATATAAAGCCCGCCGGCGGTTTTCTCCAGTTCCGCGGTATAACTCACAAATACCCTGTCCTTCAATGGTTTGAATTTCATGCTCATGTTTCCTACTCCTTTCTTGTATTGTTATTTAGCTTTGTATTGTTATTGTAGCACAATATTAGCACTCATTTGAGGCGAGTGCTAATATATTTCCCGACCGAGAAAATTGCAAATCCGTTTTTAGGCTATTTTAGGCTATATGTACCTATTTTAAGCAGATTATTTCAATTATCTTCAATTATCTGATTGTTTATCAAAAAAAAAAGAAAAGCAGGGATTAAATCCCTGCTTTTCCAATGTGTTATATTTTACTAAACAGCAAAAATTGAAGCAAAAGAACGAAAAGTTTTTCTGCCTGTTATTTTTCTTTCTTGGCAGAGACAGGAATATTCTTGAATACATCCCCGGCTTGAACTGCAGGCTTAAGAATTTCAATCGCTTTCTGCAACTGAATATCGTCCTTATCGTCCTTCGGCATGACCTCCATGTCGAATTCCTCTTCTGTTGCCGGCTGTTCCTTCTTTTTCTTTTCTTCCTTGAAAGATTCATTCTTCAAGTGCCGGTCAAGGTCCTTCTCGCGAATGATTACATGTGCTGGAGAACCGTTATTATTCTTAGCATCCTTTACGGTCGGCAGTTTCACCTCGACATCCGGCGTAATACCCACATTCTGAATGGACCGGCCGTTCGGTGTGTAATATTTTGCCGTCGTCAACCGTAGGCCGCTGCCGTCTTCCAGCGGAAATACCGTTTGAACAGAGCCTTTGCCGAAGGTTTGGGTGCCGAGAATCAGCGCGCGTTTTGAATCTTGCAGCGCTCCCGCAACAATTTCCGATGCGCTCGCGCTGCCGGTGTTGACCAGCACGACCATCGGAAATTCCCGCGGGACACCGGATCCACTAGTAAGAAAATCTTTCCGGTCGGATGCCTGCCTGCCCTGGATGTAGACCACCAGCTTGCTCTTCGGCAAAAATTTTCCGCTCACATCCACAGAGGCATCAAGAAGTCCTCCCGGATCATTGCGGAGATCCAAAATCAGTTTCTTTATGCCTTTTGCTTCAAGGCTTGACAGTGCCTTTTCGAGTTCTTCCGGAGTCTGTCCCTGAAATTGTACGATCTTTACATAGCCGATCCCGTCGTCGAGCATCTTGGATTTGACGCTCAACACTTTGATCACATCCCGGACGATCTTGAACTCCTTCGGTTTATCCCAGCCATCCCGAAGAATCAAAAGCCGCACCGGTGTGCCGCGGGGACCGCGCATTTTGTCCACTGCCTGTTCGATGGAAAGGTCCCGCGTCCACTCATCATTAATCTTCAATATTTTATCGCCGGCCGCCAGCCCTGCACGGAAACCCGGTGTGTCTTCGATCGGGGCAATGATGGTAAGCTGCTGATTCTTCACGCCGATCTGGATGCCCACTCCCTGGAACTCTCCCTTGATATCCATGCTCATTTCTTTGTACTGTCGCGCCGTCATGTACGACGAATGCGGATCGAGGTTTGAGACCATGCCCCGGATGGCCCCCTGAATCAGCTCTTTTGATTCGGGGTTTTCCACGTAGTTGCGTTTGACCAGCTCGAGCGCCTGGGTAAACGCCTTTAAATCTTCATAGGTGTCTGACTTGGCCTGGACCAGTCCCTGCCCGATCAGAACGCCCACCATCAGTATAACCAGCGCGGTAGCAAACAGCTTTTTTTTGTTAATTCGTATCATGCCTTCGTCCTCCAGAGGGTTCCGCATACGCTCTCTCCTGCAATCAGAATAAACAGAATGAAAGGGTGCACCGTGTTTCTTATAATTACACTTTTCACCCTGTATTACAATAATTATTATCTGTTCTTAGACAGCCAGAGCAGGGGGTCCTGCGCCTCTCCATTGCGCCGTATTTCAAAATAGAGCTTTGCCCCGCGCATACTGCCGGTGTCGCCTGCCTGCCCGATCGCCTGCCCCCTGGCCACCCGGTCACCCTTTCGGGTCTCCAGGTTTGACAGATTGCCGTACAGTGTATAAAAGCCATTGCCGTGCTCCAGAATGACCAGTTTGCCGTATCCTTTGTACCAGTCGGCATAGGCCGCCGTGCCGTCACTGACCGCACGGACGGTATCTCCGACCTGGGCAGAGATTTCGATTCCTCTGCGAAACACCATGGTGCCGAACTGCGGATGGCGCTGCATGCCGAAGCGCGTCAATACCTGCCCGGACACGGGCCAGGGCAGCTTCGCCCGGTCGGAAGACAAGGAAGTTTCTCCCGGGGTCGGCAGCGAAGCAGTCGTCTTTTTGTCCTTTTTTTCCTGCTCGGACCTTTTGATCATGGCCCACAGGTTCGCTGACGACTCTTCCAATTCGCGCACCGTTTGTTCGTACAGGCCTTTTTCCTTCCGTACATTCGCAAGGATTTCGGCTTTTCTTCGTTTTTGCGCTTCCAGTGATGCTTTTTTGACTTCGATGGACCGCTTGCGCACAAGAAGGTCCTGCTTTAATCCGGTAATTTCAGTCTGGCGTATTGCAAGACGCTCAAGGGTGTCGCCATACTCCTTGATGACCATCCGGTCCCGCTCTGCGATCATGCTGAGATACCGGAACCGCTTCAGCGCTCCGCCCAGGCTGTCCGCCGAAAGCAGGCCGGTATTTCCGCTTTTGTGCATCTTATACAGCGCGCGAAGCCGCTGTGCGTAGGCGTGCTTCAATCCTGCCAGCTTGTGGACGGTCTCAGCATTGCTTTGGTCGTTCTCCCGGAAGGCGGCCTCGGTTTCACGAAGCCGTTTTTGCTGCTCCGCCAGTTCCGCGCTCCCGGACTGGATGTCCCGATCTATTTTGTCCAGCTCGGAAATGATTGAGCGCTCTTTGCGTTTGGTTCTGCTGATCTCCTTCTTTTTCTGGAGCAGTTCGCGATTAATGCGCTGCAGTTCCTGTTTGTCGGCTCCCTCGTCCTTGCCGTACACGAACACGTTGTCCATGCTCATGCACAGAACCAGTATTGCGGCAAGCGTGGCCGATCGGAGAATTTTCATCATCGTTCCGTATTATTCGAAATCACCGTGGACTTGCAGGGGAAAACAACCTCAGACAGCAACGAGCAAGATGCTACTTCAAAAATTTGTTCACCGAGATAAACCCTCCGGCCAGCCCGAGGGAACCGCCGCCGAAAATGACGGCGGCTATCAGCGGCAGCGGCAGAAAATCAAGGCCGTTCGGCCGGGAAAGAAAAAGAACGACATCCTGAGGCAGTGTGTAAAAAACCGCGGCAAGAATGCCGACGGCAAGGGCTGACCCGAGCATGGCAAGCAACATGCCTTCGATGAGAAACGGTCCCTGAATGAACCAGCGTGTCGCACCGATCCACTGCATCAGTTCTATTTCCTGTCCGCGGGAATAGAGCGCAAGCCGGACGGAATTTGAAATGATGAAGACAACTGCGACCCCGAGCAGGACCGCCAGTGCGGTCCCGCCGTACGTCGTCAATTTATACAGGCCTGTCAGCACCTCGGCCCCCTGTTTTCCGTACGAGACGTCCTCCACGCCGGGATAGCCGGAAAATTTCTTTGCCATGGCCTCAAGCCGCTGCGTGTCGGAGTGCTGGCGGTCCACGTTGAGTTCATAGGAGTCGGGCAGCGGGTTCTCGCCCAGCCCCTGCAGCAGCGCTTCCTGCCCCTTGAGCTCCTTTTTGAACTGAGAAAACGCCTCCGCCTTCGAAAGATACGTCACTTTCCTTACTCCCGGCTCAGCGTTGAGTTTGGAAAACAAAAATTCCTTCTCCTGTCCGCTCAGGCCCTCCTTCAGGTAAACGGACAGCTCGATCCGGTCGCCCAGGGAATTCACCGCGGTCTGCACGTTAAAGAATACCAGCAGAAAAAAACTGACGATCAGCATAGCCATGCTGATCGTGCCCACGGCGAGCAGGTTTACGATGCTGTTGGCGCGAAGACCGCGGAATGCTTCCGCAATAAAATAGAACAAACCGTATCCTCTCATGACCCGCTCCCGCCCGGATTCGCTCTGCCGTCGTCCGAAATCGAGCCGTTGACCATGGTGATGATTCTGCGCTGCATCTTTTTTACCGTTTCCTGGTCATGGGTCGCGACGAGCACCGTCGTCCCCTTCATGTTGATGTCCCTGAACAGACGGAAAACATCCTGGCCGCTCTGCGGGTCCAGATTGCCCGTGGGTTCGTCCGCAAGCAGCACCTGCGGCTCATTTACCAGCGCCCGCGCCACGGCGATCTTCTGCTGCTCTCCGCCGGAGAGCTTCGGCGGTGTCAGATGCTGCTTTTCCTCCATGCCGACCTTCTTCAACACCTGATACACGCGCCGTTCGATTTCGCCGTACGGCGTGCCTACTACTTTCAGCGCGAGCGCAATGTTCTCAAAAATAGTTTTATGAGGCAGCAGCTTATAATCCTGGAAGACAAAACCCATGTTGCGCCGAAGATAGGGAATGTTCGAAGAGGTGAGCCGGAAAGCGTTTACACCGTGGATGATGATCTGCCCTTCGTCCGCATGCTCCGCGCAGAAGAGTATCTTCAGAAGGGTGGTTTTGCCGGCGCCGCTCGGGCCGGTCACAAAGACGAACTCGCCTTTGCTTATGGAAAAACTGACATTGCGCAGGGCGGGAACGCCTTCATAATATTTCGATACGCCGTGAAGTTGGATCATTGCCGCACCATGACAAAAGGTTCAGAAGAACACGCAGCCTGCAGGACTTCCAATCCGCAGGACATGGCTGCCACACCGTTTGCCGCGTTCTGCGCGCCGGAGGCGCTCTTCGCTGCTGCAGGCAGTTCTACCGCAAAAATTTCAGCGTTTCAGTTTTACAACCTTTTTTACCGCCGCCGCGATGTCGTCCGCCGACAGTCCATAGTGTTTCAGGAGCCCCGCGTGGTCCCCGGAAGACCCGAACACATCCTGCATGCCGATGCGCACCAAGGGCGCCGGCGCGGCTTCAGCAAGCGTTTCCGCCACCGCCCCGGCGAGTCCTCCGACAATGGAATGCTCCTCCGCCGTCACGATCGCGCCGCTGTACCGAGCTGCTTCTATAACCGCGGCGGTATCAAGCGGTTTGATCGTGGACATATTGATCACACCTGCGTCAATACCGTCCGCCTTCAGGAGGTCCCGCGCCTTGAGCGCCTCGGCAACCATTATCCCTGTCGCGATGATGGCGGCGTCTTTCCCCTTGCTGAACACGTGCGCCTTGCCGATGGCAAAGGAGTAATCGTCTCCAAACAACGTCGGCACCTTGCTCCGACCGGCACGAACGTAGCACGGTCCTTTATAGTCCGCAACCGCCTCGACGGCCTTGCGCGCTTCCACACCATCCGCCGGCACAATCACCGTCATATTCGGTATCACCCGCATCACGGCTATATCCTCGACCGACTGGTGTGAACCGCCGTCCTCGCCGACCGTAATGCCCGCGTGGCTTGCCACAATTTTTACGTTTAACTTTGAATAGCAGATGGACTGGCGTATCTGTTCCCAACCTCTGCCGGTTGCAAACACCGCGAACGTGCTCACAAACGGCAGTTTGCCCGCGGTCGCAAGACCGGCCGCGGTGCCCATCATATCCTGCTCGGCTATGCCCATGTTAAAAAAACGATCCGGAAATGCTTTGGCAAATTTGGCTGTTTTCGTGGAACCGGACAGGTCCGCATCCAGCACGATCACATCGCTCCGTTTTTTCCCGAGCGCCACCAGGGCATCTCCGTACGCATCTCTTGTCGCAATCTGTTGTGTCACAATTCCCCCTGTGCTTTATGACGGACTGCAGATCATCGCGGGGACAAAATCGTCCGCCCCCGGCAAGCAATCCGTCACGGTCTATTTACATGCTGTTTCTTCGGATAATTCTTTTAATGCGATCTCAAGCTCTTCTGGTGAAGGGGTGGTCCCGTGAAACTCCACCTTGCCTTCGAACACCACCGAGCCTTTTCCCTTAATGGTCCGGCAAACGATGGCGGTCGGCCTGCCTTTCACGGTTTCAGCTTTATCAAGAGCGTCAACGATCTTTTTCATATCATGGCCGTCAATGTCCAATACTTCCCAGCCGAACGCGCGCCACTTGTCCGTAATCGGCTCTATGTTCATGATCTCCTTCACCGGTCCGTCAATCTGCAGCCCGTTATTGTCGATAAGCGCGCACAGATTATCGAGCTTGTAATGCGCCGACGTCATGGCCGCCTCCCAGACCTGTCCTTCCTGGAGCTCACCGTCACCGAGCAGCGTGTAGACGCGGTTCGGTGCTTTATCCACTTTGTGCGCAAGCGCGATCCCGTTCGCCACCGACAGCCCCTGGCCGAGCGAGCCGGTCGATATATCCACGCCGGGCAGACGCTTGCTGTCGGGATGCCCCTGCAGCCGTGAGCCCAGTTTGCGGAGCGTGCATAATTCAGCGTGTTCAAAAAAACCGGCGTGCACGAGGACCGCGTACAGAAGAGGAGCTGCGTGCCCTTTCGAAAGCACGAAATAATCCCGCCCCTTCCAGTCGGGCTTTTTCGGATCGTATTTCATTTTATAAAAGTAGAGCGCCGTTGCAATATCTGCAGCGGACAAGCTGCCTCCGGTATGGCCCGAACCGGATTCGGTCAGCATCTTCAGGATGTCAATCCGTACTCTCCGGGCCTTGTCCGTAAGCGTCTTCAATTGGTCCGCGGTAACTGCCATGCAAAAACCTCCTCAGTTCAATATGGTTCCACTATCCGTGCGGGATACCTCCGCTTCGGGTGTTGCGTGCTTCCGATGTGCAAAACAGACCGGAGTTCCTCTTTGAAACAACCGGGTAAACATATTAATTTTGATTTCGCTCTTTCTGCTCCTGCGCAAGAAAATCGAGAATGATATCATCAAGGCTTTTCTCCTTGACCTCTTCCTGGGGTTCCTGGGAAACCGGAGGGGGAGATGGCGTGGCTGGCGGTGCTTCCTGGACCGGAGGTGCCTGGGGCTCCGTCAGGACCGGTTCCGGCGGAGGCGCGGGTGCGGCGGGAGCAGTATTCAATTCCAGCTTTCCGTGCATCAGATCGCGGATCATCTGCTTGTGCTGCTCCATCATGAGTTCACGGACGACTTCGTCCAGACAATCCGCTTTTACAATATCAGCGTAGCTGGTTCTGCGGGACGCGAGTATTTCTCCTTTGCTGTACAACAACGAGGTTATCTGCGGGCTGTTCCGCCCTCCGTCCTCTGTCTGGACGTGATAGACTTTGCCCTGAAACTTGAAATCAGTGTTGTACCCCGTAAGCATAGCGTGTTATTATACAAACCGGCTGGAGAAGATGCAAGCCTTTTTACTTGACAGAGAATTTGGGTTAGTGTAAGTTTCATTCCGTGCCGGCGTGGTGGAACTGGTAGACGCAGAGGACTCAAAATCCTCCGGGGGCAACTCCATGTCGGTTCGATTCCGACCGCCGGCACCAAAAAAATCTTCATAAAGATCGGCTCTCCTGCCGATCTTTTTTATTTTCAGGCAGGAATCGATCAAAGGGGTATGTCCCCCATGGTTCGGGCGAGCACCCGCGAGGGCAAACCCTTTCGAGAAGCGAAGTGTGTTGATCTTCTCTGAGACAACTTTTAGCTCTGCCTCGTTAACAATGCTGGAAAAACAGGTTGTTGAGGTTTTGGATTGATTGACGCATGAACAAGGAACTCCTGGAAGCATTCGGGTGAGCAATGGCAGCGAATTTGTGTCCAAAGCTTTGGACAGATGGGCATATGATAATCAGGTGGTCCTGGACTTTTCTCGTCCTGGAATGCCCATATGCAATACTTTTGCGAATCGTTCATCGGAAGTTTTGGGGATGAATATCCGAACGTGAAATGGTTTTTGTCTTTCGATAATGCCTGCAATAAAACCGAGCAGTGGCGTTTGGATTACAATGAGTTTCGTCCACTTGTTCACTTGCAAATCTTACGCAGAATGAGTTCGCCAGGCGTCAGATGCTGGTAGCAGGATAAAGACGGAAATTCTCACTTTTGGCCGGACCAGGTTTCGGGGGGCTCTCCCAATAATCCGGGCAGATCAACGCCAAGTAAAAATGTATTATGTTATGAATGCTCAAAAACGCTTTTAAAAACTTAAATCGTAAATAAAAAATTAGTCTTTTGAGAGCCAATCACGGAGTGCAAAAAACAATGCCAAGCCGAAGCAAAAGGCAATACTTCCCCCCTCCGAGAAGAAAGACAATCCAAAAGCTATCAAATAGAGCGGAGGCCCATACATATCTAGCTGAGTGATTTGTTTCGTCTCGAATATGGCAATTTTAGTCGGCTGGATTGCCAATAGCTTCCTGTCTTTAGTTGCATATCGCCATAGCCCTTTGAAGGCTAGAGATATTGAGAGAACTGTCCCTGTATAAATGCTTGCCGCTACTTTTGCGTCGGGATGGAGCAAGTAATCAGCCAATAAAGCTGTCGGAAAAGGAAGAAAAGTAACAAACAAGAGAAGCAACCCGTTCCAGTAAAGAAAAGCATGATCGCTTTTATGAATCAGCGTAAACATCCAATGGTGTTTTATCCAAATCATAAGAATTGATAGAAAACTAGTAACGAAAGCCAAATAGCTGGGCCAGAGCATTACAAGTGAATAAACCAAACCCTGCTGTGCGACCACAGTGTGGGTAGGCACTTTTATTTCGAGCACAAGAAGCGTTATGGCAATGGCAAAAACCCCATCACTAAAGGCCTCAATTCGCGCAGTTCCTTCATCTATCTCCACTACCAAATCCTCTCAAGCTCAATATCTGCATACATTATTCCGAGACAATCAACAGCTTTTTGGGCTTTTATGCATAATCTCTTGCTTACGTGGGAGCACGTCGATACTGCTTGTATCTACCATTTATTGATTAGCAATTACCTCGCCTCCCTTGCTGATGACTTTTGGGGAAAGTGCTTTCGTACCTTTGCCGCAATCTGACTGTTCGTCATTTTGTCAACTATTTCGAAACCTGCAATTCGTCCCCCGAGGTTATTTTTTTTAAGCCGCAATCTCAGTTCATTCTTTGCTTCTCCAGGACCAAATATCAGGATAAATTCCGCGTCTCGAATACTTGCGATTACCGCATCGTAGTAAGTATTGAGCTGTCCCGTAAATATCCTTTGCCGTCTATTATCTGCCTGCACTTGTAACGGTTCATAGGGCCCTTTAAGAGGTGAATTACCAGTACGCCGAACTTGCTTTTCGACTTTTGATATTATCAGTCCCATCTCTTCACCCTTGTCCGAAATTTTCACAATAACAGCTTTCCGATGATCTATCCATAAGCCTACTCTTATTTTCATTGGCTTCTCCTTTGACATATTAAGCTGCAGTAAATCAATAACATCTATATTCTAAAACTCTGTCTTTATCTATCACATGCTTTTACTAGAAACGGACCTCCTCCTCAGAGAAACCGATTGAAAAACTATCATGCAGTTTATGGCTTAGATTTTACGTGATAGCGGATATTTACTTTACGATAACGCATATAAAAATTAAGTGAAGGCTTGTAAAAATCCAATTGCTATAGACGAAATAAATCATCAAATTATTATTATCTATGAATGGAACTTTAACTTTTTAAAGTAATCGGTTAAATTATTTAATTTTGCAAGAGTGAAAAGTCCCTTCATATCAACTCAACAAATGACTATTATAATAACGTTGAATCATGAAAAAATAAATCAAGTTAAGCTGAAGTTAATGTAAAATAAATCGTTGCCCCCTTATCAACCTCTCCCTCAGCCCACACTCGCCCCCCATGTCGCTCAATGATGCGTTGAACAATGGCGAGCCCCATGCCAAAACCTGCGAATTCACTTTCCGAATGGGCCCGTTGAAATGGCAAAAAAATTTTTTCACTAAACTGTTTATCGAATCCTACGCCATTATCTTTCACAAAATAGACATTCTTCCCGTCAATTTTTGCAAACCCAAATTCAATTTTAGCGTTCGATTTCTTTCCGGTAAATTTCCAGGCGTTGTCAATGAGGTTATCGATCACTACCCGGAGCAGCACCGAATCCCCTTCGGCCGTTATATTTTCTGCTATCGCAAACTCTGTCCGGCGTTCAGGTTGGGTCTTTGCGAGCTCTTCAGCCTTGGATTTTCCGAACTCGCTCATATGAACTTTTGCACGCTGCAGAGTGGCTCGTGTGAAACGTGACAGATTAAGCAAAGCATCGATGAGGTTTTTCATTTTTTCAGCGCCAGACTGTACTCGGCGGATAAGCTCTCTGCCTTCATTGTCCAGTTTGTCGGCATATTTTCCAGTGAGCACTCGGATAAAGCCGTCAATGTGCCGGAGAGGAGCCCTCAGATCATGAGATACCGCTATGGAAAATGCTTCAAGTTCTTTGTTCACTATGGCAAATTCAGCGTTTTGAATTCTCAATTCTTCATTGAGCCTTAAGACGGTTTTCTCAGATCGTTTGCGTTCGGTCTCATCGCTTACGGCCATCCTGCACAGGCCCTCGTCTTCTTCTCCTATGCGGAATAAGAGGCTGTGCAACTGCACGTAAGATGTTGAACCGTCTCGTTTGCAGATCGTGATCTCGCAATTCTGCACGGTTTGCGTGGTGAAAACTTTTGCAAGATAATCGGAGAAAATCGTACGGCTTTCAGGCTTTATGAAAGTTTGAAATAATTTCTGCCGTAGGAACCTTTTTCCCTGACCAAGCATGTTTGCCCCGGTGAGGTTCAGCTCTTGTATCAAACCGCTTCTATCCAGGGTAAAATATCCCACTGGTGCAAAATCATAGAGGTCAACATATCGATCCTGAGATGTTTCTATCAGTACTTGCGTCCTGCGCAGTTCATCGTTCTGCATTTCCAATTCTATCTGGTGTGTCGCGAGTTCGTTGATCAGATGTTTAATGTCGTTTTTCGACAGGTGATCAAGCCGGAACTTCTCCTTGCCAAGCTGTTTTAATGCACGTTTTCGAAGAACGGGCAAGATGTCGTCTTGGGATTTGATTTTCTCCCTTGACGACGTTTGATTTTTCTTCTTCTTAATCATAGTCCAATCCGAAGGAGCCACGAAGGTCTTTTCCATACTGCCGTGTGCGCATCATTTATTCTTGGTTTTTTCAAAAAGTTCCATCTCTTTTGCATAACATTCAGGGCAGAGACCGTGTGAAAACAACACACCGGTGTGGTCAGTAATGTACTTTTCCACCTGTTGCCAGTAGCCGCTATCATCACGAATTTTTTTGCACCACGCACAGATCGGCAGAAGACCGGTTAATGTTTTAATCTGTGAAAAGGCTGTCTGAAGTTCGTTGATTAGCATTTCACGCTCGTCTTCCACCCGTTTACGTTCACTGATGTCTATAACCGCTGTACGAATCTGTCCTACCTCCTTTCCCACGGTCTCAACGGCCGCGCTCTGAAGCCGAGCATAAAACTCTGGCGCATTTCTCGGTTTAATTCTCAGTTCACATGTTTTCCCGGTCTGGTGCCTGAGTACTTCCTGTTGATGCGCGCGGTAAAGCGTCAAGTCGTCCCGCGTAATGAATCCTGAAAAAGGCTTATCTATCAGCATGCGCCTTGTAATACCTAACATTTCGGCCCCGGAAAGGTTTACTTCCCGTATTATGCTGCATGTGTCTATCGTAAAATACCCTACGGGTGAGAAATCATACAGTTCTAAAAACCTATTGCGTGACGTCTCCAGTTCGCACCGTGCCCTACGCAACTCCTCATTCTGCATTTCGAGTTCGATCTGGTGAGTCGCGAGTTCGTTGACCAGTTTTTTCAGGTCGGTTGAAGAAAGCTCTCGCAGATGTTTCTTTTGTCTTGCAAGTATTTTTTCGGTCCGCTTTCGGAGATCGGGAACGTCTTTTATAATGGTCTTTTTTTTCATCGGACACACAACCCCAACCCTATCGATCGGTGATATCTTCTATAGCCATCAAGATCGTTTGCGTTTCGTTGCCATCTGTGCATATCCTCCGCGCGTTCAAAACCATTTTCCGGCGCCCGATACTATGGAAATCGTGTTCCACAATGAAATCCTTGAGCTGAACGCTATGGGGCAGAATTTCTTCAAGGGCCTTCCTGAGTGCCGGGATATTCCACTGTCGGTTGCCGAGATCGTAGATCAACATCTGCACGGTTTCCTTTGGGGTTACATGGAACGTTTCGTAAAATGCATTGTTGGCGGAAAGAACTCGGAACTCGGCATCAAGGACGATGAGCGGTTCACGTATTGTGTCAGTAATGCCCTGGGAGAAAGCAAGGGCGTTCTGCAGCGATACCTGCAGCCGCTTTTGCTCCGTGATCTCCACAAACGTGATGACCACGCCCTCGATGACATTAGCTGTCGTTCGGTAAGGAACCGTCCTGACCAGGTACCATCCCCCTTCCTGGTGTTGCACAATAGTTTCCTTTATGGCCAGCGTGCGGAGAACTGCTTCCGCGTCCTTTACCAAATCCGGATAGTCAATTTTCGGTGTTATGTCACTCAAGGGGCGTCCCTGGTCTGACTGGATCAGGTTGATCACGCTCGTTGCGTCGGGAGTATATCGTTTGATGCGCATTTCGTTATCCAGAAAAATAGTAGCGATCATGGTACTGGACAGGAGGTTAGTCATGTCGTTATTCACTTCGGCAAGATCGTCCATTTTGCTCTGCAGCTCAGCATTCACGGTCATCAGCTCTTCGTTTGACGACTGCAGTTCTTCTTTCGATGTTTCCATTTCCTCGTTTGTACTCTGCAACTCCTCGTTTGCAGACTGGAGTTCCTCATTGGAAGATTGGAGTTCTTCATTTGTCGTTTCCATTTCCTCCACAATGGTCTGAAGATGCTCCTGCGAGGATTTCAACTCAAATTCCAACTCTTCAATGCGCTGTTTGAGTTTCTTTTCCGATACCGTCCCATAAGAATTTGATTTTTGTATTTTTATTGCCGTTGTGTCTATAAATACAACGAGCAGAAAACCGTTTAGCCGTTCCGGTTCCCGGATATAGTGTATGGCAAGGCTGATGGTCTGGAAAGTGCCGTTAGTCCTGACCCGCAACCCGGCGACGGCCACATCGCCTTTCTTCACCGAAGCCTGACGGAGCGCGGTCCGCAGCTCGGGCCTCAATCCTTCACGTGCCATGTCGAGTATGTTCATGCTGGCCTTGCCCGAAGCCGGTTCCAGATATTTCCCGGTTCTCCCATGCAGGAAAAGAATGACACCCTCCCGGTCAACCACGGCACAGGGCGGTGCGTGGCGAGCGAGCAGGATCTTTTCCGTCACCTCAGCAAGATTGAGATAATGGGACTTTTTCCCCTGCGGCACCTGCTGCGGAACGGCTGCAACAACGGACGTGGTCTCGTGGCGGAGATTGATATGCGCGAGCGGCACGACACTTGACCGATGCGCCTTAAAAATTCTCCACTTCTTGTCTACAACAGAAAAAAGGTCCGTGTTGTCACCAATAGTTTCAGAAGACCCAAGGAAAAGAATACCCTCGGAATTCAAGGCATATCGGAACAGTGGCACCATGCGTTGTTGCAGCTCAACCCCCATGTAGATGAGGAGATTGCGGCAGCTGATCATGTCCATTTTCGAGAAAGGCGGGTCCTTGTTCACGTCGTGCTCCGCGAAGATCACGGCCTCGCGAATCTCGTCCCTGATTTTATAAACTGTGTCCTTCATAGTAAAAAAGCGGCTCAACCGTTCCTGAGAAACGTCCACGGCGATGCTGTTCGGGTATATGCCGGAACGTGCCATCTCAATAGATCCTTTATCAATGTCCGTGGCAAAGACTTGGATCTTGTATTTTTTATTCAGCTTTTGGTTGTATTCATGAAAAAGTATGGCCAGGGAATAGGCTTCCTCGCCCGTGGAACAGCCCGGGACCCAAATCCGAATCGGGAGATCCTGCGGTCTATTGTGAAATATGAGGGGCAGAGCCTTTTCGGCGAGAGTTTCGTAGGCTTCGGGGTCTCGAAAAAAATTTGTGACCCTGATAAGCAACTCTTTAAAGAGGGTGTCTATTTCCTGGGGCGTGTTTCTCATATAGGCAACGTAATCCGCTTGGTTTTCGATCTGGAGCACGGCCATTCTGCGCTCGATCCTGCGCAGGACTGTCTTGTGCTTGTAGCGTGAAAAGTCGTGCCCGGTCTGCGCGCGAATGAGGACGAATATTTTCTCGAGTACGGCAATGGGTTTCGTCTCAAGTTGTTCGATCGGTGGGACCAGACGAAGGACGGGGCTCTTCGTGTAGGCCAGGAGATAGGAAGGCATCTGGTCTGGAGACAGTACGTAATCCGCGAGACCGGTGGCGACAGCGCTTCCCGGCATGCCGTCGTACTTGGCTGTTTTCGGGTTCTGCACCAGCACCAATCCGCCTTCACCTTTGATTGCCTTGAGACCAAGTGTGCCCTCGGAACCCGTGCCAGACAGGACGATGCAGACAGCCTTCTCACCCTGGTCTTGTGCCAGGGCCCGAAAAAAGAAATCAATAGGATGCCTGATGCCGCGACGTTCCACGGGGTCGAAGATCTGGAGTTTCCCATGTAGAATTGACATGTCTTTGTCCGGCGGTATGATATACACGCAATTCGGCATTACCGTCATACCGTTTTCCGCCTGGACAATGCTCATGGTCGTATGTCGGGAAAGAAGCTCTGGCATGATGCTTTTGTGATCCGGGGAAAGATGAGGGATGAGGACAAAGGCCATGTTGCTATCGCCTGGCATGTTCTTGAAGAACTGCTCGAAAGCTTCAAGCCCACCAGCTGAGGCACCGATGGCCACAATGGGGAAGGAGTTGGCGTGGCGGCTGCTTTCTGTTCCTCTATCAACAAGCACTGGAGGGCGTGGGAACGTTTTGGGGGATATTTTTGAGATTGAATTCTTTAATTTTTTGATCACAAATTTTTTGATCACAGCCCGCTTTTTTTTGATTTTTTTTTGTGTCATCCGTCACCTTGTCCTTAAAGTTTTCAAAGCATTGTGGGCACACTGAGTATGAAACAAGCAAAAGCTATAATAACAGATTACCCAAAATAGTAGCTTATTTTATACGTATAATTTAAGCTTACTCGTTATTAGTATCAAGGTCAAGCAGTCAGATCTTAATATTTTAGGGGAAAAGGCGTTGATACTTTTCCCCTACAAAAATCGCAAAAAACTTGATCATGCCTCAGTGCAAGGACAAACAACGCACCCTGATCATACGATTTACTATCAGTCCTGTTTACGCAGCGGTTTTATACAGTTAGTCAGGTTACTTTACAGGTTGCTTTGTCAGTCAGGAATTTGCATTTAGAATAAATATTGCTATGCTTTTATCAGGGGTGGTAATTGTTCGCGATTCATTTTTTGCAGCCTGAGATTAATTACAAAAACTATACGGAGAGACTGCGGAAAACGGATTATCTGCACTGTATCCTGGTTGAAGCACAGACAAGCTTAGCCGATAGGCTTCCATCTGAGTCAAAACGAAGGAGAATCTATGAGCAAACAAAGACGTGTTAGCCATCCAATATATAGCATTCTACCTCTGGAAATCGAGGGGTTTGATGCCTTGGCTGAGCTCGCTCTGGATATGCGTTCATCGTGGAATCATGCTACCGACAAAGTATGGCGTCAACTTGATCCTGCACTGTGGAAAATAACTCATAACCCCTGGGCTGTCCTGCAGACGGCCTCACGCGACCGTATCGAGCGCATGTTAGCCGATCCTGTTTTTCGAACAAACGTTGATAGCTTGGTCCATACCAGGCGGCAAGCCCTGGAGGCGCCTGCGTGGCTTCAGCAGAACCATCCGCAGGCTTCCCAGACTAGCACCGTTTACTTCAGCATGGAGTTTATGCTGAGCGAAGCTTTGCCCATTTATTCAGGCGGACTGGGCAATGTAGCAGGCGATCTGCTTAAAGCCACCAGCGACCTGGGCGTACCAATGGTCGGCGTCGGCCTGCTGTACCAGCAAGGTTATTTTCGTCAGGTGATCGACAAGGACGGAGCGCAACAAGCCCTCTTCCCCTATAATGATCCCGGACAGTTGCCGATCACGCCGTTACGACAAGCGAACGGCGAGTGGTTGAGGTTGGAGATCGCCTTGCCCGGGTACTCGGTCTGGCTGCGCGCCTGGCAGGTTCAGGTCGGCAGAGTGAAGCTCTACCTGCTGGACAGTAATGACGCGGCGAATTTCCCGGCCTATCGCGGGATTACCAGCGAGCTTTATGGCGGCGGATCTGACATGCGACTTAGGCAAGAACTGATCCTCGGTATCGGCGGATGGCGATTGCTTGATGCGCTCGGGATAAAGCCGGAAGTCTGTCATCTAAATGAAGGGCATGCGGCCTTCGCTGTGTTGGAACGCGCCAGCAGTTTTATGCAGGAGACCAAGCAGTCCTTCGAAATCGCGTTGTCCGTCACCCGAGCGGGCAACCTTTTTACCACACACACAGCCGTGGACGCTGGCTTTGACCGCTTTGCCCCAACTCTTATCGAGCAATATCTTGGTGATTATGCTGAGCAGAAGCTCAATATTACGCTTCACGATTTGCTGGCTCTGGGCCGCAGGAATCCGGACGACTCGTCAGAAAGCTTCAACATGGCCTATCTGGCAATCCGAGGGAGCCGGGCGGTCAATGGCGTGAGCCGATTGCACGGGAAGGTCAGCCGACACATCTTAGAGCCTCTCTTTCCACGATGGCCTAAAGACGAAATTCCGGTAGAACATGTGACAAATGGTGTTCACATGCCAAGCTGGGACTCGGCGGCAGCCGACGATCTTTGGACACATGTTTGTGGAAAAAACCGCTGGCTTGGGACGACAGAAACCCTGGAGAAGGACATTCGCCGCATCTCTGACGCCAGCCTTTGGAAATTTCGCGTCGCCGGGAAAAAATCTTTTGCAAGATATATTCACGAGCGACTATCACGGCAGTTGGCCGCTTCCGGCGCGCCGCCGGACGCGGTCGACAAAGCGAAACACTTTTTTAATCCCGATGCGCTGACATTAGCCTTCGCCCGGCGCTTTGCAACCTACAAGAGACCCAATCTGCTGCTGCACAGCCCGGAGCGACTGCTTCGTCTGCTAACTGATCCAGAACACCCGGTGCATCTCATTATTGCCGGCAAAGCCCATCCGGCGGACGAAGCTAGTCAGAACCTGATCAAAAAATGGATACACTTCATTCGCCAGCCCACTGTACGTCCCCATGTGATTTTTCTCAGTGACTACGACATGCTTCTAACCGAACATCTTGTGCAGGGGGTTGACGTCTGGATCAACACGCCGCAAAGGCCCTGGGAAGCCTGCGGAACGAGCGGCATGAAAGTCTTGGTGAATGGCGGCATCAACCTGTCGGAATTGGACGGATGGTGGGCCGAGGCCTATACGCCGGAGGTGGGATGGGCGTTGGGGGACGGCCAAGAACATGGCGACGATCCCGCCTGGGACGCTGTCGAAGCAGACGCGCTCTACAATTTACTCGAGTTGGAGATAATCCCGGAGTTTTATGCTCGAGATGAACGCGGCATACCCACCGCGTGGGTCAAGCGGATGCGGGAAAGCATGGCTCTTTTGACACCGCGCTTCTCAGCCAACCGCATGGTGCGTGAATATACTGAGAAACACTACCTTCCGGCTGCAACTGCCTACCGTGAACGCGCTGCCGATAACGGCGCAGTGGGGAGGAACATAGTCGCTTGGAAACATGCTCTGAAAGAGAAATGGGCATCTCTACGTTTTGGCGACGTGCGGGTACAGACAAATGCAACCCAGCATATCTTCGAGGCAGAGGTGTATCTTAAAAGCCTCGACCCCAAGGCGGTGCGAGTAGAGCTTTACGCCGATGGTGCCAAAGATAATGCCCCCGCGCGGCAGGTGATGAAACGCGTTCGCAAACTACCCGACACCTTGGGCGGCTACATTTACAGTGCAGCTGTGCCTGCGGACCGGGCAGCAGCGGACTATACGGCGCGTGTGATACCCCACTACGATGGTGTTGCGATACCGCTGGAAGACGCACACATCCTGTGGCAGCGATAAGTACATTATGTGTAGAGGAGTGCCATAGCATAAACCGCGAAATATCGGATAACTGTTCAGAACGTCGCGTATCAGTTGCTTACTTTTTTACTTTACCGCACCAGATGCTCGGATCGTGACCGTTCTAGCAACGGCATTGAGTTTACGGTAAATCCACCTTTCCCCTTCACCCGTCTGCAAATTGGCGGAAAAACCATTGTTTGACCCCTTCTACTGCAAAGAGATAGAAAAACACCAGGCCTGCCAGCATCGCATAAAATGATAATGGCGGAGGCACGAACCCTAAGTACGTGCCCAGCGATGTAAATGGAAGCCCGACTGCAAGGAACACTACCAAAAGAGAACACAAGGTAAGCCAGATGTCGGGACGGCTTTTGAACGGATTACGACGGGTGCGGATGATAAAAATAACAAGAACCTGCGTTGCCATTGACTCGACAAACCAGCCGGTGTGAAAAAGCTCTTCTCCGGCGTGAAACAGATGCAGCATGATGTAAAAAGTCAGGAAGTCGAAAACCGAGCTCACCGGCCCCACAGACAGCATGAAGTTACGGATGAAATTCATGTTCCAGTGCCGGGGGTGGGTGAGATATTCCTCATCGACACTGTCAAGCGGAATAGGGATCTCCGACACATCGTAGAGCAGATTGTTTAAAAGAATCTGGACCGGCAGCATGGGAAGAAAGGGCAGGAAGAGGGTTGCTCCGGCCATGCTAAACATGTTCCCAAAATTGGAGCTTGTCCCCATCATTATGTATTTCATAATGTTGCCGAAGGTGCGCCGGCCTTCTATCACGCCCTCGTGGAGCACGTTCAGGTCCTGCTCCAGAAGGATCATCTCCGCCGCGCTTTTTGCGACGTCTACGGCGCTGTCCACAGAAATGCCGATGTCTGCTGAATGGAGCGAGGGAGCATCATTGATACCGTCACCCATATATCCAACAACCCTGCCCCGCTGCTTTAAAGCGAGAATGACCCGGTTTTTTTGAGCCGGATTGACCCGACAAAAAAGGTTCACATTGTCTACGCAGGCTAAGAGTGCATGGTCGTCCATGCCCTGCATCTCTGCGCCAGTCAATATTCCTGTTATTGGCAGGCCGAGTTTCTCACAAATATGTCTTGTTACCAGTTCATTATCCCCAGTCACAACTTTGACCGCCACCCCTGCGTGGGTAAGTTTGTCTAATGCTGCATGAGCGCTCTCCTTCGGGGGATCGAGAAAAGCGGCAAAACCTGCAAAGACCAGTGCCGTTTCATCATCGATCACCGCATGATGTTCGGTCATCTCTACCCGCTTCCAGGCAACACCGAGCACACGGAAACCGTCGCGCGCGAACGATTCCGACAGCATTTGTATCCTGGACAGGCCGGCTTCGTCCAGTTCTTTAAGATTCTCCTCCCCGTTTTCTTCATAATGGGTAGAGAGACGGAGGATATCCTCGGGAGCGCCTTTTATGACGAGAAGCCGCTGTTGCCCATTATCAACAATCACTGAAATCCGTCGCCGCTCAAAATCAAAGGGGACCTCATCGATTTTTTTCCAGGCGGCTACCTCGATCTCCTTGTGCTCCAAAATAGCGTCATCCATCGGGCTCCGCAGACCCGACTCAAAGAAGCTGTTCAGGTATGCAAGCTCAAGAACACGCCTGCTGTCCCTGCCGAGACCGTCGACGTGGCGCTCCAGATGAATGCGGGCCTCGGTGAGCGTGCCGGTCTTGTCCGTACACAGCACATCCATACTCCCCAGATTGTGAATGGATTCGAGCCGTTTTACGATCACCTTCTTCTTTGCCATACGCACAGCGCCCCGTGCCAGGGTCACGGAAACGATCATGGGAAGGAGTTCAGGCGTCAACCCTACCGCAAGAGCCACGGCAAAGAGGAAGGATTCAAACCAGGGCCTATGAAAAAGTGCATTGGCCAATAGAACAAAAAGGACGAGCAGGATCGTAAACCGCATGATCAGAAGCCCAAAGCGTTGGGTGCCCTGTTCAAAAGAAGTCGGAGGGGGTTTTGCTATAAGCGTGTCGGAGATCTCGCCCAACGAGGTGTTCGGTCCGGTGCGGCAGATGAGCACCGTGGCAGAACCGCTGACCACGGACGTGCCCATGAACACGGAGTTTACTGCATCGGCCATGTCCTGCCCTGCGTCAGGCAGTTCGCGGGAAAACTTTTCTATTGGATAAGATTCTCCGGTCAGGAGCGCCTGTTTTACGAAGAAATCCTTTGCGGCAAGCACTCGTCCATCGCCGGGTATCAGGTCTCCCGCGGAAAGACACACTACATCCCCGGGCACCAACGTTGCTACAGGAATTTCAATGCTCTTTCCGTCACGCAGCGCCTGGACTCGAATCGCCACTGATTGGCGTAATTCTTCGGCTGCCTTGCCTGCGCGGTGCTCCTGAATGAAGTCCAGAGTTACGCTCATGACAACAATGGCACTGATGATAAGAAAGCTGATTACGTCTCCGGTAAACGCAGAGACCGTGCTGGCAGCAAGAAGAATAATGACGAGGGGGTTTTTGAATTTGGCGAGAAACTGAAGGGCCAGCGCGCGCTTCTGTGGCGGCCGCAGCATATTCGGGCCTATCTGCTTCAATCGATCAGCCGCTTCACTGCCCGACAGGCCTGCGGCGGTCGAGTTCAATAGTTTCAGGAGCTCAGAAATGGACTGTTGCCAGAAAACCAGTTCCCCCCTTGATGGAGACATCGGCATACACATCCCTCTCAACTATCCAGAAGCCTGAGGCGTCAAACAAACCAGCCAATCATGGATAAAGATACCTATAAGTTCCTCAAACCCGGGAATAGATAATACTGTCCTTTTGAAACTCCTCAATGACTTCAGCAGTCAGAGAGGGACGGATCGTCAGCGCAATCTGCCGGAAGGTTTCTGTCGTCACTTGATAATCCTGATTGATTCTGTATTCCTGTTCAAACGCAAATTGTGCGACCCGCTGAAAGAGATATTCCACATCTGCGGGAGTAAACCCGGACGTCATGGCCACAACGGCATCCAGGTCGGTTTCTCCGGTATTCAGTTTTGACAGATAATGCTGGAGAATAGTCTTCCGCCCTTCTTCGTCCAATCCACCCACGGGGATAATACAATCAAACCTGCCCGGGCGGAGCAACGCAGCATCCAGCTGCCGTATATAGTTGGTCGCACAGACGAATAGGATCTTGTTTCCCTGATTCTTGAGCAAAGGTACCTGTTTGAGAAATTCATTGGTAATGGACTTGTCAAGCCTATTCGCTGCATCACGGCTGCCGGCAATCTCTTCAAACTCGTCAATGAAGACGACCGCTTCTTCCAGATTGCGTGCCTTTTCCATTACGGTATGCAAGTTCGCACCAATCTTCTCCACCCCATCTACCATAAGCATACTTGGCAGAATCTCAATATACCACCAGGATAGGACCCCCGCTATTGCTTTTACAAAATGAGTTTTACCTGTGCCAGGCGGACCGAAGAAAATGATCGTTTTCGGAGGAGTTACACCGTGTTTTTTGGCAAGAACCTCCTCCGTGAGTGGGAGAATAATTCTCCGTTGAACCAGCTTCCTGGGCGGCTGGGAATCGGAAATAGTGTCCCATACTTCCCTGCTTATTATTTGGGCTCCCATCTCTACCAAAATATCCTTTCTCTTATAGTCCACGTATTCATTCACTGCCTGTTCTATATTTTCGAGAAAGTCGGTGCATGCCGTTCTCAAGCCCACATCACGGTGAAGTTTTTCAGACATAAGCCATTTATGCTTTAATATCTTTGGCCATAGATCAGAAGCTATATCGGGCTCGAATTTTGCGCCGCTGACTTCAAATATTTTGCTCGCGCATTCCTCTGGTGACGGCATGTTGCTATTCATAATTTCTTTTGCTGTAAGTGATTTTGAGAATTCCCGCTGTCTCATCATGATTGCATTGCCTCGATTTTCCATTCGTCAATTGAGAATCAAAAGGAAAGTATTTTCTTAAAGAGACATCCTCCACTATAGTTAACATGCGGGCACAACTATCAGGGTTAGATGTAACCATGATAAGAATGCCCGCAGCCTTTCTTTTATCCATTTGTACCTTGAATGATCCGCTCTACGTCTGTCCTTTCAAGCACTTCTTCTTTCATCAAGGCCTCGGCAAGAACGTCAAGGGTATGTCTTTTCCTTTTTAAAATTTCTGTTGCCATTGATTCCGCATCGAGGATAATTTTCTGGATCTCCTGGTCCATGAGCCAGGCCATTTCTTCGCTGTATCGCTTGGGCAGAGACAGTTCCCTGCCGAGAAACGGATGTTCTTCGCCGCGGCCTAGATTTACCGGACCGACTTTGTCGCTCATTCCCCACTGCGCCACCATTTTCTCAGCAAGTGACGTCGCATCTTTCAAGTCGTTCTGTGCGCCGCTGCTGACGTCGTCAAAAACGATCTTTTCCGATACCCGTCCGGCAAGGTTGATGCTCAATCTATTCATAAGGTAGGTACGAGGATAATAATGCCGGTCTTCACCTGGCAAAAGCTGCGTAACACCCATCGCCATTCCGCGGGGGATAATGCTAACTTTGTAAATGGGATCGGCTCCGGGCAATTCCCACGCAGTGAGTGTATGGCCCGCTTCATGGTAGGCTGTTATCCTTTTTTCCATGTCGCTGATAGTCATCTCCTTCACGGCTCCCATCAGAATACTGTCCTCGGCCTCCAAAAAATCAAGCCGGTCAATCATTTCTTTGTTCTTCCTTAAGGCGATCAGAGCGGCCTCGTTGGTAAGATTCTCAAGGTCGGCTCCGGTCATGCCCGGAGTGCCCTTTGCCAGGGATTCAAAATCCACATCAGGCGCCAGTTTCTTGTCCCGTACATGGATTTCCAGGATCGCTTTCCGTTCTTTCCAGCCTGGCCGGTCGATTACAACATGCCGATCAAACCTTCCAGGGCGGAGAAGCGCAGGATCAAGAACGTCCGGTCTGTTGGTTGCAGCCATAACGATGACTTCTTCATGGGGAGCAAATCCGTCCATTTCACTCAAAAGCTGGTTCAGCGTCTGCTCCCGTTCATCATGTCCGCCCCCCAATCCCGTGCCGCGTGTACGCCCTACCGCGTCAATCTCGTCGATAAAAATGATACTCGGCTGCGCATCCTTGGCTTTTTTAAACATGTCTCTGACGCGAGACGCGCCGACCCCTACGAACATTTCAATGAATTCGGAAGCGCTGATACTGTAAAAAGGTACCGCGGCTTCTCCTGCGGTTGCCCGCGCAAAGAGAGTTTTGCCCGTTCCCGGAGGTCCGATGAGAAGCACACCCTTCGGGACCTTTGCTCCTATTTTCTCGAACCGGGATGGGTCTTTCAGAAACTCTATGGTTTCTTTCAATTCCATCTTTACGCTGTCCATTCCTGCAACATCTTTAAAGGTAACCTTCGGTTTTTTCGCATCAAACAGCTTAGCCTTGCTGGCTCCGAAGGTAAAGAGCCCTCCCGGGCCGCCCTGTACCTGCTGGTTTCGCCTCATGATAAAAAACCAAACCCCGATGATCAGTATCCAGGGTAGAAACCCTATCAAGAACTGCCAGAATAATCCTTGTTCTGCAGACTCAATAGTGATAATGACGTTATGTTCTTTTAATTGGGACAGGAGTTCTTCTCCCTGAAAGGAAGGCAGAATGGTCTGAAAATATTTCACCTGGGCTGGTTTCTTTTCTCCCGGCAACAGGATGCCCGCATCCTTAATTAACTCTCCGTTTACCTGTTCTTTTTTTATGGAAACAGCCTTTATATTGCCTGCACTCAGCTGTTCAATAAATTGAGTGTAGTTTATTGCAGTATGTGCAGGAGCGTTGACGTTGAACAAGCTCCAGGCATAAAGCAACGTGAATACGACGGATAATGTTGCAAGATATCTCCAGTAGACCGGTGGTATGCTACCTCCATTTTCATTCTTATCTTCAGCCACAATTTTTACCTTTCTTCGAGTTTTTTGCTGAATATTATTCCTGTCAGCTTTGCATCATCAAACGCGACTTTTACGAATATCTGCAAGCTGCGCAGGCACTGCAGGCCTCCATCGTACGACCGAAGCGTGATTTTTTGCGATCGCCAATCTATCGCAGCAATTATGTTGTTAGTTAAATAATGCGACATGCTTTTTGACCTATTGTTGGTTTCTATATGATTTTTCAATTATTCGTAATCTCTTTTCTTCGGCCAGTGCTCGCTTTTTGTTCATTGTGGCTTTATCTCTATTATCAATATCCTTCTTAAGTTCAAACGCGTTCGCAAGCATTTCATAATAATGAGCGTCAAATCCATACACCCAGGAACCGCGAGGCATCGAACGGCCAAAAAGTCGAAAAGGCGGACCACTATTCTTACTGATTAATTCTTCGATGAGTGCAATAGCCTCGTCGGGTTTCTTTTCTCGATTATATGCCAGTGCAAGAGAGATCTGAAATTCTTTTGATTTCCTTTCGTATATTTCCTGACTGATATTACCATTTAGCACTTTGCTCTCATTCCGTGAAAGCAGATGGTGATTGTATTGTTTCTTAATTTTCTCGCTTTCCGTTTCTGGGATTAATGCGTAATAAACTGCATAGGCACCCGAAGTCATTACCAACATCGCCAATGCACTCCATAACGCTTTTTTCATGTTTTTCATCTTTCCCCGCAGCGACATAATGCTTTTGTTCTTTTTTACATCAATCGACAACAGTGGAAGACCTTCATCAGCGGAAGGCAACACTTATTTGTCCGGCCTCTACTTTGTCACATATCTCTTATCTGACCAAATTACTTTGCAGACTCTGCTGATTTTTCCAATCCTGCCTTTTGTATCCGATATATTCTTGCTTTTTTATTTCAGGAAGTTGTTTTTCGAACGGGGTTGTCAAATCGATCCATCGGCTGATTCGTCTTTCAAAACGTTGATCAACGTGAATATTGAGCGTGTCAAAGTATGCCAAAATTGCAAGGTAATGACATGCGACATCACGCTCAACTGTCCCCCTCAACTCCTTCACATAAACAGGATTTCCCGTGCGATCCGTGTCAATTATGCTAAAACCGATTTTAGAGCCGCCAAACATTTTCATCAAGATATATCCCAGTGTGCTGTAATTAAAAGAATAATGTAAGTGAATAAATGTTTTCTTATTTCCAATCGGCATCGCTTCCAATCTTATCTGATGATCCATCGAATGAGATGGCCCTTCCTGCGCTGTGAGAACAATATCAAAATATAAAGGTTGAAGTTTACTTATGCGATACATGAACGCCATTTGATATGCAGCCTCAAGAGGTTTTGAAAAATTATTAACGTTATATATAGTGAGCAACCATGTATCATTCATTTTTTTATAAGTACATGCTCTGATTTCATGATGAGACAAAATAATTTGGCACCAGTTGGAAGGAACCAGCAGTTCGCTTTGAACAATATTGAATGGATAGCTGGTTACACCATAGATATCTACACGGGAAGTATTATTATTTACGCTTGATTCTATAGTGAAAAGGCCAGGACTGAAGTCTTTCTCTTGTTTTTTTTCGACCTCATAATATTTATGAAAAAGAGATTCAGAGCTCGAAAGAGACGAGTAATCACCGGGTGATGCAGTATCTTTTTGGGAATAGGAAAAAAATAAAGCCAGAGAGAGGCATAAAACCAAACAGCCATTCATTAAGCACCTCCTCCACGTACGCACATAATCTCTTTTATTTGGAGAATAACCGGAGAAAATGGCTCTCTTACTGATAATTGTTCTATTATGTTATAGCGTATGCTTTTTGCTCATTAGGTCTAGGCTCTTCTCTTAGTTCAACTGCTAACGGAACCCGCCTTCAGTGTTTCAAGTTTGGCATAATAGTCCGGCATGGAGCTACCCCCAAGTATAGTGACACTTGCAATTAGAGATTCTGACTGATCT
>CAZPGZ010000010.1:0-94231 GCA_964586075.1 uncultured Nitrospiraceae bacterium
GCCGATCTTCGCATAGTTGCCGATCTTCGCAGAGTTGCCGATCTTCGCATAGTTGCAGATCTTCGCAGAGTCGCCGATTATAATATTTCTTTTATCAAGCTCTTCCTTACTTGGATTATCGAATAATTTCCATCCTTCATTTTCTACCCAAAGATATATTTTCATTCACCTGCTCCTTTCAGGGGAGGAATCCTAAGACTCCTGTAGTGGTATCAACTCATTGTAGGTAAAATAGTTATTATGGCACCTAAAACAGTATGGCCGATCATTCAACCAGAGAGCGGATGATGCGGTAATTTTAGTTCCACACATCAAGCATTTATCTAGCTGCATAGTTATAATCTCTCCCGAAAATTTACGCTTCCACAATGCTGTCATTGCTAGTTTATCAACAGATATTATTCCCATAAACTTCCACCTCCTGTATGGGCTACTTCCGGAAAATATTCAAATCTTCATCAATAAAATCAGTATTACTCAGACCTGTAAACTGAAATTCATTAATTAATTATTTTGGTATTTCAAGCTTTTCTCCATTCTCGTAAAAATCTATTTCTTCTAATGGAAGTGAATTAAAAAGACGTCGTGCTGCTATGATTGCTTTGATGTATGCTATATCTACCCGCATTCAAAACCTCCTGTGTGAGCTACATTAATTCAATACAAAAGCTTTTTCTGTTACCATATTTGCCTTTACTAAAGCGGAAGCAAGTCCCGGGCAAACAGAATTTCCGCACATTCTCACCTGTGCCGTTTTCGTAAATGGCTTGCCGTTTATGTCGTGGTCGATAATATAGCTGTCTGGGAATCCCTGCGCCCTGAACAGTTCGCGTGGTACAAGCATCCTCATTCCGATGTCGACTATCTGATATTCTTCACCGTGGACAGCAACGAGTCCAAAACGATCTTTGGTTGTTACGGTATGGAGTGGCTCCAGTAGTTTCGGGTCTTGATCCGTTCCATAATATTTCATCAGGAAGGCCCGGACTTCTCCGAAATGGTACCCGCCTGCAGTGATTGTCTGCAGTGGTTTCCGTGCATCTTGGCCTATGTTTGTGCCTTTTAGCTTAACTATATGAGTGGTAACGAGACTGTCTTTGTCTCGTTGTGTTACGGTTCTTGCTGGCTCATCTGCTCCATATCCTATGCTTCCGCCCATATTCCGGATAAGATTTGCGGTCACAAGAGAATGATGATCTTTAGTTGTAAAGGTACCTATTGGATTTTCAAGGTCAGAACCGACAACACCACCGTAATGCTTTGCGAGAAAAGCTGATACGAGGGCATGGCGAGGCTTAGCGGTCACGGTCGGTAATGGTTCATTGATGTCATTCACTCGGTCACTGCCCTGATGAGTCAGGGGAATGAGATGAGGAGTGACGATCGCATGTCCACCACTTGACGTAATCGTTCTAAGCGGGTCATTTACATCATAAGCACAACCGGCATTGGATTTATGCATATCCGTGCGAGCCAGAAATGGCATTACAACACTGTGCCTATTTTCAGTTGTCTGCGTCCGCAGCGGTTCGGTTATCGGTTGGCCCCGGAACTCTCCTCTCTTATCACCGTAATAGGTGACTATGAACGGGTCCGGGGAGTCGATAACGTATCGTTTGATGCCCTTGGCTATTCTGCGTTGTGTCGCTTCTGCCAGGGGCTTCTTGCGCTCAAATATCGACGGGCACGATACTTCCCACTTAATGCACTCAGCAGCAGTGCGCCATGGCAACAGTTTTCCGCTCTGTACTGCATCGCTTTTAGGATCTCCGTGTGTCTGTTCTGGCCATACGATAGGGAGACCGTCGCACCGGGCAATAAGGAAAAGACGTTTCCGGATAGTTGGATCGCCATAATCACAGGCGCGTAATATCCTTACCTCGACATCGTAACCGTACTTTTTCAGGGCATTTATAAAACTTCTGTACGTCCTTCCTCGTCTTTTTGGACAGGGGTACTGTTTACCGTTTTCATTCGTTACTACTGGTCCCCAGGTCATGAACTCTTCGACATTCTCAAGCATGATCAGGCGCGGTTTTACCGTAGCTGCCCACCGAAGAACTACCCATGCGAGGCCCCTAATCTTTTTACTTACCGGTTTCGTTCCCTTGGCTTTGCTGAAATGCTTGCAATCCGGGCTGAACCATGCCAGACCAACCGGCCTGCCGGCACACTCAATCATGGGGTTGACTTTCCAGACCGATTCGCAGAGATGCTTTGTGTTCGGATGATTTACCAAGTGCATTGCAATAGCCTCTGGATCGTGGTTAATGGCAATGTCAATCGGTCGTCCGAGGGCTTTTTCAATTCCTGTGCTGGCCCCGCCGCCTCCGGCAAAGTTGTCGACCACTATCTCCATAATTATCCCACCAGCGCCCGGGCTGCATCGACCTTGCCTTCGTCGATGATGCCGGCGGATATCAGGATATTGATCGTTTTCTCGGCAGCACAGTCTGTGCAGGTGTGCCCGTTTCCGTTGTGCTTGGATTGTGGCTGTGTGCGTTTTCCGCTGATTGCTTTTTTCTTTGCAGATGGTTTCTTCTTCGCCTTACATTCCGGGCACCGTTTTTGAACATTGCTCGTCGGCTTATATTCTCTTCTGCAATCAGTGCACACTTTGGATGCAACTACTTTTCCATCTGTGTTTGGCATTTCATTCTCCTTTTTCACTACCAGTTTATTATCGTAAGCTAAGAACGGTTCTTTCTTCGCGGCCGTGATCCCAATCGGACATATCCGGCAGTAATCACTATCTTCGGCTTTCCTGTTCCGGAGCGCGCAGAAACCCTGCTGCTTCTCCTTCGGCATGGTAAGGTGGTACGTCTCACACTCGAAAACTTCCTGATCGTTCATCAAACAGTCCTCTTGTCAACCTTTACTCCCGGATAGTTGAGTGTTTCTTTCATGTTTCTGGCCATCGTATTCAGAAACGGGGTATTTGGCGTCAATGCCTGGATAGGCACCTTGCCTTCTGCCACGGCCTTGATAAGCATTTGCAGATTTGTAACTGTGGCGCTGTACTGCGTTCTGAATTTCGTTGCCGTCCTCGGGGTAAAGCTGGCCACTTTCGGTGCCACAACCGGGGCAGGGGTATCAAGCACCTGTGCGGCTGCTTCTGTTTCTCCCTGTGCTTCCAGGTCTGCAGCGGCGTTTATCCGGTCCTCTTCTTCTCGTCTCGCGGCTTCCTCTCTGGCAATGCGCTCCGCCTCTTGCCTGAGTCGTTCCTGTTCGGCGCGATATTCTGCCATGCGAGGTTTCAGGATACCTGCGGCTTCCTGCAGCGGGGCTTCGGCTTTCTTCTTCTGGGCAATAGCCTCTTTATGTGCCTGGTGCGCCTTATTAATGATCGGGTCGAATGCCGCATCAATCTCTTTCTGCAGTGCTGCTATGTTCTGGAGTATTTCATCGGCTTTGATGTATGTTTCATTGTCGGTGATGATAACAATGGCCTTGGCCTGTTCCGGTACAGACAATGCTTTCTGGACAACCTCAACCTCTGCAATGGCGGTGCTCATGGCAATCCCATCTCCTTTCGCGCCCGGTAAACGTTCAGCATGCACTTGAAGGTGTTCTCGGCGCTGATAAGTTTTTGAACCGTATACGGCTCTATTTTTGGATAATTCCCGTCTTCCTGAAGGTAAATTGTTTCGTTCATGAATTCGTAAGGCTCTTTATTTATTTTGAGCAGATTGCGGTATGCGGCAACCTGATATATGTGCCATTTTTCTTTTGCTCCTGTTTTATAGTCGCCATGAATGGTGTCTATCTTCCCGGCGTACCAATAAACAGGGTCGTGCAGTTTCAGTTCAATGTGTTCTTTTTTCACCGGATGATCAGCAAGATATTTTTTACCGCTTTCGACAAATCCCGCTATGCGCGGATCAATTGTTGATTCGTCCAGCGTGCCCAGCACATATAATTCAAGGGCTGTATGGACGGCCTCACCGCGGCCCAGGTACCATGGATCAATAAAATCGCTTGACGGCATGAACCCGCAAGCTTTTATTACCGCGGTCACGCCATCAAGCTCTTTACCGTCTATTCGGTAAATATGATTTTCATCGAGAGTGAGCATTATTAGCCTTTGGAACCGGGCTCTCCAAGTTCCTGCTTTATGCGGTTGCATACGTCATCGTATACATCCGTGGTGATGTGGCTGCTGGACTCAAAACCGAATTCACGGAAAAGCCATTCCTTGATCTGGTCGTCCGTTGCCCCGGTGCCCTTCGCTATTGCATAATAGCGTTTGCGCTGCGCTTCTGAGATAACGTGCGCATGCGAGCCGTTTTCCTGATTTTCCTTTTTCGCTTCCGGCTGCTGGATAGGCGGCTTGTCTGTGCCAGCCTCGCGCTGGTTGTACGATATTTTATTTGTTACCATGCTCTTGGTTATACCAGCGTACTTTTCAAGGTCAGACCAGTTCAGGTTTCTGATTCCGAGCATGCGGGTGATACCGTTGCCGAAAAGATTGGTGAGTGCCGCTTTCTTCACGTCACCCTTATCTATGGCAGACGGAGGCAATAACTGCGTCGGCCTTCCGTTTGCATCTTTCGGACCGTTTTTATCGTATCGGTTGAAAAACGGGTCTTTGCTAGACCGGGTGCCTTCAACTTCAATTGTCCGACCAGCAATTGAGAACGTGCCCTTGATGCTGTAGGTGAAATGACCGTCCGGTTCTTCCTCGCATCTGGGCTCTTCAATTCTCCATGAGATGTTGAACAGGTTGGCGATCTTTTCCGATCCGGACACCTGCAAATACGGGTTTCCGTTCTGGTCGGTCCAGTCCCGCGCGTTCGTAACCTTGAGCGCGATGTTCTTTATCTTGATTACCGCGTCAATCCGTTTTTCCGCCTGATCTGCCACGGCAAGCAGAAAATCGTCCGCAATAGGCGCTACATCTTCAAACTGTTGAACCATTACTTCGTTGTTGTTTCCCATAACTTCCTCCTTATGTTATGACTGCGGCTCTATAATGAGCCTTCCCTGTATTTCCCAGTCCAGATTGCATCCGTCCCCGGCAATTATAAAAGTCATTTTTCCATCTCCGTAATTCGCCGGAGGCATGAAAGTAACAAATGTATTCACACTCCCTTGCTCTTTGGTTTTCACGATTATCGGGAAGTATCTCATACCATCAATCTCTATCTGCGCCATAACCTCACTATACGTGGTATCATTCGGGCAACCCTTTGTTGTCATAGATACCGTTGCGATAAGCCCTACTGACTGATTCGGGGGAAGCTGTATTTCTCTGCTTCGTAACTCCGCAACGCCGTGATAGGGAGGGTACAGCCATGCTTCTGCACCAAGGTATAAATCGTTGGAAGCCGTGATTGCCTGAATGACAGGGGAACTGTTTACCCATTGATTTACACCCTCTCCGCTGTTTTCATTCCCGCAAGCTGCAAGGAACAATAGAGCAAGGATAAGTTTTCTCATGCCGCACCTCGGTAGAGTTCTTCAAGATATTTTTCGTTGTCCTGACATTTGCCTTCAAGGTAATTCCATTTCTCTTCTTGAAATTTTCTGATGAATCGTGCACTGGCCTCAACGTCATGGTCTCGGCGGTCGGAGTGAATAAGCAGTTTTGTGATGTCGAGGTATTCAATAATTCCGTACTTGTCTGCCTGATATTCAACCGTGGCCATTACTCCTAACGTTTGGCCCCGAAAGTTGAAATCACCCTCAATTTCCATCGTCTTTTCGCTCATTTTCCCGTCCCTCCCAGTACCGCTGTGAAAATTCCCGATACTTGCAATCCTCCGCGTGAAACTTATGCACCGTAAACAGCTTGTTGCAGGTACATAGTTCCCGGCGCTTCTGCTGCAAAAAATCTATGAGAGTATCCATGCTATCTGCCCTCGGCCTTGGCAATGGTCTCTTTCATAAATGCAATAGCATTTTCTCTTTCTTTTGCCGGGCCACCGTCTTCAAGCCACACTACGGCGGATTCTAATTGTTGCAGCAGTTCCGGTGCTGCGGCTATCAGGTGGGCGTTATCTGAAATTTCTTCCGCACAACTTCCGTATGCTTTAGCTCTCAGAACACGCATACCTCCGCGATCAATTCCAAATATTTCGTTTGTAAATGGTTCTTCGGTTCTTACTTCCCACGGTCCCGGTGTGTACATACGACCTCCCGCTACTTCATTGCATATCTAGGTACGAAGCAACCTTCAAGCTTTCCGGTTTTGCGATTGATGTGCTGTCTTATGCCGAATACGTCATGGAAAAAATCAAAGTCTTTGGCATCAAGAAGCTCGTTGAGACGCATCGGGCATTCTAAATGCGCGGCCGATATGTCCATCTCGATTGACAAGAGGCTGTCAGTATTTCCGTATTGCTGTGCTCTTTTTGCTATTTTCGCGATTAATGCCGCTTCGAATTTTGATATCTTTGTCCAGTTAACCATAGCAATATAGCCCTCCGTATTAGATTTTTTTCACTGCAACATCTTCAACGGCAAATCCAAGAGCCTCGATTGCTTCAAAAACCTGGTCTCTTATTAATTCCACGACATCTTCATTAGAACCAGAAACAATTGTTGCTTCAAACTTCACCTGAAACATATTGCCCTCCTTCAGCGGCTTACCTTTTACCGCTTCCTCCCCGGCAGGTTGTCGTTCCGGTTATGCCGGTCCATTCCGCACTGGTCCGGGGAGGGTGGATTGAATGAATAAATATTAACCGAAAGGCTAATAAATGTCAAGTGAAAAGATAGCCGATATGCTAATATTTTTCTGGACAGGGAAATATTCTTCTGGTAGTGTTTTGCTACGGAGGTATTTTATGAATGTTAAGTTACGGAAATTTAAAGAGATTACAGAAAGAGAGGGGAATGATGTGACGGATCAGAATGTGAGGTGCATTATATGAAAAAAACTAATTCACTGACTTGGAAAGAATTATCCTTATGCGCTCAATCGCTTCTTCGAGTGTCTGAATCTCTTTTTGAATTTTATCGCGCTCCAAGACCCTTTGTTCCTCCAAAGCGTTACTTGCTTCAGGAGAAAGCGCGAAAACGACAGAACTCAAAGCGGAGACATCAGCGTAAAGATCGCCATTAGCTTTTATTGTCTGAGTGAGTAACATTAACATTGCGGCCAAAGCTTCTTTTTGTACGCCCATATTTTCTCCGTTCTTAAAAAATCATTCATATTCTTCAGTTATGTCTTTCAGTGCGCGCACTTTCACCGCTGTGGTAAGAGCGCCTGCGGTGGATTTATATTTAAAAGGTTTCTGATCGCCCTTGACAACAAAGGTCCTCATGTCGTTTTTTGCCGGTACTGATTGCTTTCCAAAATCGACATATACCGATTGATCCGGATAGAGAATTAATCCGGTTGTCCTGCTAAGAATCTGCATGTGCGCCATGGGAGACGTTTGGAGAAGAAAACATTTACCCGCAGCATCATAGGGATTCATTACCAATAGGTTCTCAAAATAGTATATTTTTTGCTTACATTCCTGAAGGGTTTTCTTGCCGATAATCTTGAGCAGATGCTCTTCTTTCTGCCGCTCTTTTTTTGCATCTTCAATGGCGGCTTCTTGTGCGGCTTTTTCCTGCAATGCCTTCTGCTCCTGGGCAAGTTTTTCTTTTCGTTCTTCTTCCGCGATTCTTATTCTAGTAAGGGCCGCATCTTTTTCAGCAGAACACTTATCAAAGCAGATTTTTCTATTTTTCATTGCCTCTTCGTCCAGCTTAAATGTTTTGTTAAAATTGGCAGACGGGTCGGGAAGTTTTAAACATTCAACATTGCAGCCTTCATACTGAATCATATAGCTAGGACGATCATCAGCAAATAGAGGGCTGATCATAAAAAATGCAAAAAATACCGCAAAAATGTGCAATTTATTGTTCATTTCATGCTCCTTTGTGTTTAGTCACTCATCATATGACTGTAATTTATGATATCATAAAAAGATATTATAAAAATAATTATTGTTAAGCTTAATCATACAACGGAGGATACATGGATAAGGTTTTAGAGTTTGTTCATAAGTGTGATGAATGCATTTTCAAAAATTATTTTGACGAAGTAAAACCTCGCCTTCATGTTATTTATTCCGCGTTATTAAAAGAGAGATGCCCATCCGCTATACAAGGAAGCAATGTAATAAAATTCCCCGAAATCAAAAAAGATTAAAGTATCTTTTTTTTGCCTTTCCTTTCCGGTTTGACCATTGTAACGAGGCTTGACAGCATTTCGGTGTCCTGTTTTCCTCTTATGGCGGAAGCTTTGTCATTTTTTACCACGGAAAGTATTTTCTTTTCCTCAGCGTATTTTAATACCTCTTGTTTCTTTTCCGGTGGCAATTCCTGCATGATTGAAATGATTCTATAGATAATCGGGTCGTATTTTGGCTCCACTATTTTATGTGACGCAAGATCGTCCAGCGATATTTCCAGGGCCTTTGATGCATTATAGGCAAATTCAAATGATACATTTGGCACCTTATTATTGAGTATGTCGCTTACCGTAACCGCGTGGTTGTGAACCTTTCCAGCAAACTGGTATGATTTTATTCCCCTGTCATTAATTACTCGCTGTATGTTAGCTGTCAACTTCTTAACGCATTCTGGTACTTTTTTCGGTTTCTTTTCCATGAAAAAATAATATCCTTTTGGCTAATTAATTACAATAAACGAATGACTAAAAAAACTATTGACAAATGTTAGTTGATTGGCTAATATTTGTAATTATGAGAAAGCAAAAACAAAAAACAATAGCCGAGCAACTGCAAATGTCAGAGGTTTTCGTCTCACGGGTAAAAACTGGCGTCCTTTTTACCGAAAGCGAAGATCTGGCCATTGCTCTATCGAAATTAACAAAAAAACCAGCCATAGCTTACATTTCACCAAGACTTCGGAAGATGTATTTGCGGGCTAACCCTTTGCTTAAAAAGGTAGCAAGCTAAAAAATTTTATCCAAAAAGGGCGAGTAAAGGCGAGTAAATTAGTTTTTTCGCTGATTATAGGAGGCGGTCTATGTATCAGGAAAGATTTACTTTTTTGGAAGAAACGACTGATAAAGAAATAATGATCAATTGTAGGAATTTCAAGCAATCTTTACGCTTGAGCGCCCTTAGGTCCGGGAAATCATACAAGGTCATTGCCATAGAACTCCAAGAGGACGGGCACAAAATAGACGAAAGCACATTATCTCTTTGCCTGTCAGACGACCCTGCCCAAAAGAAAAACTTTCCGCCCGAAGCAATAAACGATTTTATCAGAAGAACAACCGATATTCCACTCCGCTACCTGGCATTGACCAACGGGTGCGGTTTGTACAGGCTCAAATCTAATCTGGAGATGGAGCTAGAAAAAGAGCGGTCGCTGAGAAAAAAAGCCCAAGAAGAACTTGAAACTATCCGTCAGTGGGAAAAATCCAAGAAGTAGGGGAGGTATGTCATGTCGTATTGCTGCATGGAGCACGGAGATTACAAAGCTGACTGCTGCCCGGACTGTCTGGATGATCTGAGCCACGACCGACGTATGCACGCCCTGAGCAGGGTGGCGGTGGCCTGTTTTGCGATTGCGCTTTTTTACGTTTTGATTTGAAAACCCCGAAGGGGCTTTGAGCGTATGCGTATGTTCGCGGAGTACGCTGCTGAGTCATACCCTGTCCTAGGAGTCTGGCGGGTGAACAGGACAAGCTTTTTATAGGGCCGACGCCAGAGCAAAGCCCCACTATAACAAGACACGGTTTTCGGTGACGGTGCCGGTTAGAGATTTGATGGTGCATCCATACGGCATGGGGAACCGAGACACAACAGTGCCACGCTCTCCCCAGAGCGATTACCATAGGGGCGGCTCATCACCGCCCCGCCTCCCTGAAAGGAGTTTATCAATGCCTATCACAGTAGAACAGAAAAAAGAATACCTGCAAACTCTGCAGGGTCTCTCCGAAATATGTCCCGCGACTAAGCACCTGGCGCATGATATCAGGAATCATTTGCAGGTCATCATGTGCAACGTGGAGATGATTAACAAGGCCGAGACTCCCGATCAGACGCTGACCTATCAGGCTCGGATTCAGGATTCTGCTGATAGCATCGCAAAACTGTTGTCGGAGGTGGGACTGTGAAAACAGCATGGAGAGAGTTGATAGACGATGTGTGCTGGTTCGCTTTGGTATTTACAGCCTTATACATGACAGTCCATATCGCAGTATTTTGGGCGAGATAGGAGAGGAAAAGTATGCTGACTCTCGCAAATGTTAACCTGAAGGAAAAGCTGCAAGAGATAAGAAGTTACGCAAAAAAGCAGGCGTTCGCTACGAGCATACATGAGGCTGAATTTATCGAGGCCAGCATAAACGAAACCTGCGACGAGATAGAGGCATCAATCGTGGCAAAGGAGGGAGAATGAGGCGACACATCCTAATTACTACCGCTTTGCTTATCTCTACCATCATATTTATTAACTGCGCTTCAAACGCGTCGCAAACAATTATACGTCAGGTAGAATCGGACGCGCGACACCAGAAAGAATTGAAATTTCAGAAACTGATTAAGGAAATAATACACCGAGAGTCTAGTGGACGGCATAAGGGCGTTTATGGAGATAATTACAACTCATACGGCATCTGTCAGTTTCAATGGGACACGTTTCATAAATTCGCAAAGAAATACAAAATCAAAAACGCAAATTATTACGGCAAGGCAGATCAAATATCGCTCATGGCGAGAATGATTAAAGATGGTTTTGGATTCGAGTGGTCCGTATACAAAGACGCATACCGATCGGTGTACGGCACGGATCCGCCGCCGCGTGGAGTAAAACTGGTTTAAATCTTTCGGGGGAAATCGGCTGACGTTCGGCAGGAAACCGACGACGATCTTTTAACTCCTAAAGGTACCGGCTATTCAGGTGGTCTCAAAACAAATCGAGAGTACCCCGAATAACATATGAGGTTTTATGCGGCAACTTGAACGCGCAGAACAGACAGCATTATTCAATTGGGCGGCATGGCAATCAGGAAAATATCCAGAATTAAAGCTGATGTTTGCCATACCGAACGGGGGTTCAAGGAACGTCATTGAAGCCGTGAACCTGAAAAAGTCCGGCGTCAAGGCCGGAGTCCCTGACATCTGTCTGCCGGTTGCCCGCGGGGAATACAACTGCCTATGGATTGAGATGAAATCGGAAAACGGGAAACAGTCTGATCCACAGCGTCAATGGATGTATAACCTCACGCAAATCGGAAGGGGTTGTTACGAGATATGCAGATCGTCGGAAGATGCCATAAAAATCATTGAGGAGTATCTATCATGCAAACTCTGACACAGGAAAAATTACCGCTCGATGGAACCGCGCTAAGAGAACGGGGAATCGAACGGTCATTGAACCACGCAGAATGTGAACTCCCCGGGTGGAAAATTCGCGCCATGGATTACCTGATAAATTTTCTCCGTGCCCAGGGCAGCGTGCCATTCCAGGCAGAATATTTCCGCGCGTGGGCATACTCTCGCGGTCTTGACCGTCCTCCGAGTGAGAGGGCGTTCGGAGGAATAATCCTGAAGGCAAAGAAGGACAATCTCATAAGTTTTGTCAGATACGAATCAGTATCAAATCCAAAAGCGCACAAGGCGTTCGCAAGCGTCTGGAAGGCGGCGTAAAAAACATGGAACCTTTCGAGGAAATATATCAAAGAGTACAGCACGGAAAAATAGATAAATATTTATTCGGAAATGAAAAAATGAAACCAGAGAATCGCATTAAGCTGCTTGCGGCGTCGTATTGGAGGTTAAATGGCGCGTCCACAAAAACAAACGGTTGATTATTTCCCGCATCAATGCAGCCACATCGGCAAGACACTTTTCATTCTCGAACAAAAATATGGCAATGACGGATACTCGTTTTGGTTCAAGCTGCTTGAAACTCTTGGATCGACAGACGGACATTGCCTTGATATGAACAACAAAGATAACTGGTACTTCATGTGTGCCAAAGCCAGAGTGAGCGAACAGATAGCAAATGAAATTCTCGATCTTCTGTCTGACCTAGATGCCATAGACCCAGAATTATGGAAAAATAGTCGCCTTGTGTGGTCCCAAAATTACGTAGACGGCATACGAGATGCCTATAGAAACCGCGTTGTGGAGGTTCCCGATAAACCAGAAATACAACATCAGAAACCACACTCTGATGATGGTTTCCAGCGTAAGAAACGCACAAGTGAAAGAGTTTCGCTTGACGGAAAATCTAAAACTAGACTAGATGAAACTAGAGTAAACAAAAGAATATATAAGGCACCGTTTATTCCGCCCACGGTCGATGAGGTGCGTTCGTACTGCGATGAACGGAAAAACGGTATAGACCCTCAGTACTTTGTCGACAGCAATACGGCAAAGGGTTGGGTGATAGGGAAAAACAAGTCTCCGGCAAAAGACTGGAAGGCGATGATCAGAACATGGGAGAAAACCAACAACGGAGGTAATGGAAATGGAGCAAATAAAAAATCAGATAGACAGCCTCATCCAGCATCGCAACCAGGTAAGTACTCCGGTGTTGGATCAAAGGTCGAGCTATGAAGCAGAAGACTACGACGTAAATGCAAATATCCTTAAAATTTTAAAAACACGCGGAGTGCCTCAAGCATACCTCCAAAGCAGATTGTCAGATTTCCCCGTAACCATAGAATCTAAAATTGATTCTGAAAGTGGTTATTTCATATACGGTCCAGTAGGCGTTGGTAAAACACATCTTGCCATATCAATTATGGCAGACAGGATAATAAAAAATTCCATGAACGCCTACCTGATAGGTGATTGCGTGCGGGGTATTTACGATGCGCGGTTTATACCGGTGACAACATTGCTCAACAGAATAAAGTCATCATTCTCTCCTGATTCCATTGAAACAGAAGGAGACATTATAGAACGAGTTTCTGGATCCGCGCTGCTGGTGATTGACGACATTGGAGCAGAAAAAGTAACAGAATGGACCCTGCAAACACTTTACACGATTGTCGACATTAGAAGCAGGGAAAAAAAACCAATGATAGTCACGAGTAATCTTCCACTCGACGCAATCGCAGAGAAACTGAGCGACAGAATAGCGTCACGAATAATCGGCTTGTGCAAACCATTGGAACTGTCAGGAGCAGACAAAAGACTTTCAAACACCCAGTCGAAGACTGGCAATCTCTGACGAAAGGAATGCAGCGGGTGACGGGGCGGTTTTGCAGGCCGCCCCAGTTTTAAGTGTTCGATAAAATGAAACCAAACTTTGAATTTATTGGAGTGCATATTGATTATTTAATAATGGCCGGAAAGGTCTATCCGATTCGCATGTGGCACATACCAATCAATCTGAATTGAGGACTGTTCATGCAAAAATATTCAATGACTGAATTCGAAATGAAAGACAAGAAGTCAGGAGAGACAAAGAGGCTTTATGCGAAAGACTCCTGCAAAAAATGCCACGGGACCGGCAGGATTGGAACGTTCAAGCCATCTGACAAATCAGGAAGCACGGTGATTCTCTGCCGATGCTGCATGGTGCCGAAGACCGGAGAATACCATGGCAGATAAAGCTTGGGCGAAAGGTCAGATTGCTATATGCACATACTGTGAGTATGAACTTTCTTCTTGGCCTTATCTCAGGGGAAAACTGAAACGCCTCAAGCTTCTTTCGTATGATGGAAACAGGCCCGTTCTTAATAAGCAGGGATGGGATGAGTATATGTTGCGGTTGAAAAACTGATTATCCCCCGATTATCCCTAGATTATCCCCACATTGTCCCCCTGTTGTAAATGATAAATATCTGAAATAATTCAAGGCAAATGGCAGAAATAAATTTAAACAAATGTACGACATTTCAAACTCTTTCCGCGAAAAAAAAGAAATTTGTCCTCGAATACCACAAAGACTTCAATGCAACACAATCTGCAATAAGAGCAGGATATTCAACAAAAACCGCATATTCGCAAGGCCAGAGGCTGTTGAAAAAAGTTGAGATTCAAAAGGCTATTGCTGAAGTTTCTGAACAACTTACCCAAAACGATACAGCAAGCATTAGTGAAATATTGAAATTTCTTACTAGCGTTATGCGCGGAAATGTTAAGGATGTTGTGAGCTGGAAAAAAGACGGACTCGTGTTTACTGCGTCCTCCGAAGAGATTGATGAGTCAACTTCTAAGCTGGTTAAAAGAGTAAAGGTAACAGAAAAGACATCGCAAAAAGGCGACTGGACAGAATGCAAGACCGAAGTGGAGCTGCATGACCCTGTGAAGGCAGCCGAGCTTCTGGGCAAGTATCACGGGATTTTCAAGGACAAGCTGGAACACTCCGGGCCGAACGGCGGACCGGTTCAGTTCAACGTGAGGGTGAATCTTGTCAGTCCTGGAAATGGAACAGCAAAATAGCGTTGACATCAACGCTGACATTCCTGAAAAGCTGGGGGTGCTCTTCCAACCGTCACGGTACAAGTTTGTTTATGGCGGCCGGGGTAAGGGAGGATCCTGGGGAGCTGCCCGGGCCCTTATCATAAAGTGCCTGCAGGGCACGCTGCGGGTTCTGTGTACCCGCGAATACCAGAAGTCAATCAAGGAATCTGTGCATCGCTTGCTCGTTGAGCAGATCGACGTGCTGGGCCTCACGCCGTATTTTTATATTACCAACCACTCAATTCAGGCGCTCAATGGTTCTGAATTCATCTTTGCCGGAATCAAGACCAATACCACTGCCATAAAGTCCATGGAAGGCATTGACATCTGCTGGGTGGAAGAGGCGGAGAAAGTCAGCAAGGATTCGTGGGAAGTCCTTATCCCGACCATACGCAAGGAAGGCTCAGAAATCTGGGTTACGTTCAATCCTGACCTTGAATCAGATCCTACCTGGCAATTTATACTGAATCCACCGCCCGATTCTATTCTTGTTGAGATGAGCTTCCGGGATAATCCTTTTTTTCCTGAAGTATTGCGCAAAGAGATGGAACATTGCCGGGCCACTGATCCCGATGCTTATGACTGGATATGGGAAGGGCGCTGCAGAAAGATTACCGATGCGAATATTTTAAAACGGGTGCGGATTGACAATTTTGAAGCGCCTGCCGGAACGCGACTCTTTTTTGGTGCTGACTTCGGCTATGCGTCTGATCCGAACACGCTGGACCGTTTTTATATTCACGATGACCGTCTGTGGATTGAGTACGCGGCTCATGGGCACCGGGTTGAGCTGGACGAGCTGCCGCAGTTGTACGATTCAGTCCCCGGATCCCGAGACTGGCCGATCAAGGCAGATTCTGCAAGGCCGGAAACAATCAGCTATCTGCGTGGAAAGGGATTCAACATATCCGCAGCGGAGAAGTGGCCGGGCTCTGTGGAAGACGGCATAGCGCACCTGAACGCATTTAAGGAAATAGTCATTCATGAGCGCTGCAAAGAGGCATACAAGGAATCGAGGCTGTACTGCTACAAAGTTGATCCGGTGACCCGGGAAGTGTTGCCGGTCATCATAGACAAGCACAACCACCACGTTGATACCTGGCGTTACGGGCTGGATAAATACATCCAGCGTCGCGGCGCCGGCGCAAGCTTGCTGAAGGCGGTGAATTCATAGTGAGCAACGAACAGACACAAATTACATTTGCCGATCTGGAAAAATCTGCCCGTCCCTCTGCCATGCGTCAAATTGCGCGTGAAAAGAAAAAGATGGCAGTAGCGGACAAGAAGAACATCACCACGGACGGCTATCAAAATTTGCTGGCCAACCTCGGTATCGGGGCTGACAATCTGGCGTCCGGCGGGCGCTATGACTTCGGCGGATTCATTACCCGACAGCGGGTCATGCTGGAGGCCGCATATCGCACATCGTGGGTTGTCGGGCAGGTAGTGGATGTTAAAGCGGAAGACATGATCCGGTCTGGCATTGACATTAACAACGATCTGAAACCAGATCAGATTGACAAAATGCAGCAGGCAATGACGCGGCTCAATATCTGGAAGAACCTGACCAATGTAATCAAGTGGGGGAGGCTGTATGGCGGTGCCGTTGCCATCATGCTGATCGACGGACAGAAGATGGACACGCCGCTTGATATCGACACCGTTGGCAAGGGTTCATTCAGGGGCCTGCTTGTGCTTGACCGGTGGCTTTTGGATCCGTCTCTGAGCGATTTGGTGCAAGACTTCGGGCCCGACTTCGGTCTTCCAAAATATTACAACGTCCTGCCATCGTCCGCGTATCTTCCCCAGCAGAAAGTGCACCACACCCGGCTTTTCCGGTTCGATGGTATAGAGCTGCCGTATCTCTGGAAGGTTGCGGAAAATCTGTGGTCAGAATCCGTGATTGAGCGCCTATGGGACAGACTGCTTGCGTTTGACTCCACAACCGAAGGCGCCGCCCAACTCGTCTCTAAGTCTCACCTGCGAACGGTTCAGGTTGAAGGACTGCGAGAAATACTCGCAGCTGGCGGGATAATGGAACAGGCCCTGATTAAGCAATTCCAGTATATCAGGCGGATGCAGAGCAACGAAGGCATAACACTGCTTGATTCGAAGGACACATTCTCAACACATCAATACACGTTTTCAGGCCTCGATGGAATTCTATTGCAGTTTGGTCAGCAGCTTTCCGGCGCAACGGGGATCCCGCTGGTCCGTCTCTTCGGCCAGAGTCCGTCAGGATTAAACAGCACGGGGGAATCAGACCTGCGGACCTATTACGACGGCGTGGCAAAAGACCAGGAATCGCAGCTGAAAGAGCCATTATTCACGATCCTGAAGGTGCTGGCAATGTCTGAGCTTTCGCAAGAACTCCCGCCGAGCACCACCATTGCATTCCGTCCCCTGTGGATAATGACGGACAAAGAGAAGTCAGAAATTTCGGCTGCTGATTCTACGTCAATACGAGAACTGTATAACTCGGGCGTAATAACCAGAAAGCATGCTCTTGCTGAATTGAAGCAGGGATCCCGCGTAACCGGCAGATTTACCAACATCACGGAAGAGGACATAAACGCCGCAGAGAACGAACCAGTGCTTCCGTTCGGCGCTGGAGAATTCGAGCCGGACAAGAAAGAAGGCAAAGAAACTCCGCCCGAAGATAAACAGGATAAAGAAAGCAAGTCAGAATGAACAAGGACCGATGGAAAATAAGAAAGCGCATTGAAGTTGATTACATCAGCGAACTGGAAGAGCTGATGGATTCGCTTTTTATAGGAAACCAGTATCAGCGCCATGTCAGGAGCGCAAGCACGTCAATGTCTGATCCGTTGTCAGAATTTCTCACCGCAGAGCAGCGGCTGTTATTCGAACAGTACGCCAACGAATATGCAACCATAATGGTGACCGGCATCTATGCAGCACAGGCGCGTACGTGGCGACAGGCGGCATCGGAGGGCATGCAGAGTCAGATGATTCGCCGGTCCTTGCTGCGGGAGCTCTCCGGACCGGTAGGCAGGGAAGTAAGCGCACTGATTCAGCGGAACGCCGGGCTGATCAAAAGTCTGCCGTCAAAGATTGCCAGTGACGTGAACGCGTTTATTGCCGCGCGGTCAATGGAGGGCATGAGGGCCCAGGAGATTGCGGAAATTATACCGGCAGAAGCACGCCATCTTTCCCGAACAAGGATCGTGCTCATTGCGAGAACTGAGACGAGCAAGGCCAGCACAGCCCTCAACAAAGCACGGTCCGAGGATATCGGTATCAGCTGGTATGTCTGGAGAACGAGCAAGGACGCCCGGGTGCGAAATGCGCATCAGCATATGGACCGCGTGCTGGTGTCCTGGAATGAAGCCCCGAATCCAGAACGTCTTGCCGGTGAGAAACGGTCGAGCGGCAACTATCACGCCGGAGAAATTTTTAATTGCCGTTGCTATCCGGAGCCGTTGCTTGATTTGGGACAGATTCGCTGGCCTGCACAGGTGTATTACGGCGGAGTTATCAGGATGATGACCCGCGTTCAATTCGAATCAATAACTATGAGAATGGCTGCATAAATCAGAATAAGGAGGATGTATCTATGGAACTGTTAAAAGGTTTAAGTGTTTTTTTGTTGGTTGTGATGTTGTTGGTTGTTGGCGCAATGGCGACGGCAGGACCGTCTGACACATATGTGCTCTATCCCGTCAGCGCGGATCCGTGCGCAAACCCGAGCGTGGCGAAGTCCAGCGCGGTGATATCGGCGGCAACCGGGACCACGAGTCTTGTCGGATTAACCGCGGCAAAATCAATTTACGTTTGCAGTGTGAGCGCTGTGCTGTCCGGGACAACTCCTGATTTTACGCTGGTAACCGGCACCGGGACGCTTTGCGCAACGGGAGTAACGAGCCTGACCGGAGTCATGAAACCGCTTACCGGAACATGGGTGAATCTGGGTTATGGCGGAACGGTGGTAAAAAGCGTTTCCGCTGGAGATATCTGCGCAGTGATGTCTGCGGGGACTACGGCAGCGAATGGAATTATTACCTACGTCAAGCAATAAGAGGCTCGCATGCTGTTTCACACCAAGATTGACATAAGCAAGAACAAATCGCTTACCCCGGAAGGTTTTCTGGTCTGCCGGCATGTGCCGATTGCCAGAACCGGAGAACAGATTTACTACGAAGGCGAAGTTCCGATCACTCCCGGCTCGGATGGCGTCATCGTTATTACCCGGGATCCTGAAGAAGTATTTCATCCGGAAGCAATTGCCTCGTTCGAGGGGAAACCGATCACCATGCACCACCCGGAAGATGCGGTCAGCCCAGAGAATTGGCAGATCCTGACCCGTGGACACGCCCAGAATGTCATGCGGGGTGAAGGGCTGGAAAACGACGCGCTCTATGCCGATCTGCTTATCATGGAGCAAGAAACGATCAAAAGCGTCATGAATGACGATATCCGCGAAATATCCTGCGGGTACGATGCTGAATATGAAGAGACGAGCCCAGGCCGCGGTAAGCAGCACAACATCCGGGGTAATCATATTGCTCTTGTCGAAAAAGGTCGATGCGGAGCACTCTGCGCCATTCATGACCATAAATCAGAGAAATCGAAAGAAGGAGGAAAAACAATGAGCAAGTTTAAAGAATTCCTTGGAGCTCTTTCAAAACTTATAAAAGACGCCGAGCCCATGGCTGACGATAAGGATAAAAAAGAAACCAAGGACGAGGAATCAGCGGTACTTGCCCGGTTGGACAAGATTGAAAATATTCTTGCCGAGCTGGTGAAGTCCGACAAGGAAGTCCATGCCAGCATGGATAAAAAAGGCAAGGACGAAGAATCAGAAGAAGCAAAAGAAAAAGAGAAAAAAGAGGGAGAAGCTGAAGACGAGGAATCCGAGGAGGAGAAAGAGAAGAAGAAAAAGGCCGAGGATTGCTACGGCCAGTCAAAGGACGCCGCCCCGGTGATGCAGGAAGTCCTTTATAGGTCCTCGATTCTCGCTCCCGAGCTTTCCAGGCCGACCATGGACGAAGTGAAGAAGTACACCAAGAAAGCATTCGATCAGGAGTGCTGCAGGATCAAGCGCAGGTCACTGGATGCGGCATTTAACACCAAGGACGGCAAGGCGGCTATTGAGCCGTTTTGGAAGCTTCCGCCTGCTGACTTCTTCACGGCAGATTGCTCGGCCATTGATGTGGCGTTTATCGGAGCGTCAGAGGTATTGAAAAAGGCAGGGGCATCGAAGGACCGGGCAAAGCTTTCCGCTCAGGATTTTGGGAAGGCTGTTACTCCGTCAACAATAAACGAACAGAACCGGTCATTTTGGGATGGCCGCAACAAAGGAGGTAAATAACAATGACTATTACCAATGCGTATTTAACAAGAATGCCCGTTGGCTTTCCGGGCGTAGTAAGCAGGCCAGAGCAGTCAACGATTGAGCCGGGGATTATGGATCAAGACACGCCGGTAACTGCGTTTGGAGTATTCATTAAAACCGTGTCTGGCAAGGTGCAGCCAATTGCATCAGGTGATCTTGCAACCGTGGTAAAGGGACTTCTGGTGAAGCCCTTCCCGTTCCAGGAACCTTCCGTTAATGAAGCTCTCGGCGCCGGGACTCCGGACAAAACCCGTCCGTGCGACATTATGAAGCGCGGATACCTGACGGTATTGTTTAAGGGAACGACTGCAGCGAAAGACGGACAGGTTTATGTGCGTGTAACTGCTGACGGCTCCAAAGCAGTCGGCGACATCGAAGAGGCTGCAGATTCTGCAAAATGCGTGGCGGTTTCCAATTGTTTCTTCATGGGCGCTGCCGATGCGAACGGCTATGTTGAAATAGCCTATAACCTGTAAGAAGGAGGAACAGACGAAATGAAAAGACCGTATTTCACAAAAGATGGTTTAATGACCTTCGACAGGCAGACCATCGACAGCACCGGAGCATTTCTGGTCGGCGAGCTGGAGAGAATGGATCAGGAACTCCATGCTCCCCTGGCATCAGTATCCTGGAGCCGCGACATTGACCTTCGGGAAGACGTATCGATCGCTGACGAATCATCGAGTTTCACGAACTCAGCATTTGCTGCAGTAGGCGGAACGAGCCCGAACGGCAAGGCGTGGATTGGAAAAGACGCAAACGCGATTGCCGGTATCCAGCTCGACATCGGCAAAACGCCGCAGCCCTTGTTCCTGTGGGGCATGCAACTTTCCTACACCATTCCTGAGCTCGAAAGCGCTATCAGGCTTGGCCGTCCGATTGACCAACAGAAGTTTGAAGGACTCAAACTTAAACACCAGATGGACATTGACGAGATGGTCTACAAGGGAGACACCGAACTTGGAAAGACCGGCCTTATCAATGCCTCCGGCGTTACCTATGGCAACGTGGCCGCTGGTTCTGCCGGTGCGTCAGCGCTTGCATGGACGTTGAAGACTCCTGATGAAATCCTTGCCGACGTAAACGCATTGATTTCTGCGGCGTGGAAAGCCTCCGGTTATGCAGTATGCCCTGACCGCTTGCTTCTGCCTCCGACCCAGTACGCATACATTGCATCGCAGAAAATCAGCACCGCGGGCAATGTGTCGATCATGACCTTCCTGGAAGACAATTCAATCTCCCTGCGCGTCAACGGCAAGAAGCTTGAAATCTATCCGGTGAAGTGGCTCTACCAGGCAGGCGTGAACACCACGGACCGCATGGTCGCCTACACCAAAGACAAGAAGCGGGTGAGATATCCCATGGTCCCATTGCAGAGAACGCCGCTTGAATATCGTGGCATTCACCAGCTTACGACCTACTTTGGACGTTTGGGCTGCGTCGAAGTTGTCTATCCCGAGACAATTCAGTATGCGGATGGGATATAAGGAGCTGACATGAAAGTTATCGTAAAGAATAGCAGAATAGTCCGCCACAAGGGTCAGGTGCTTGAACTTATGGCCGGCCAGCCTAACCAGGAGATCCCCGAAGATTTCCTGGACAGTCCTTTCTTGCAGGCATACATCGCTGCGGGAGATGTCGTACCAGAGGGACAGGAGGCATCAGACAAGGCCACTGATGCAGCAACTGCAAGCGCAGAAGCTGAAAAAATCCTTGCCGACGCCAAAGAAAAGGCGGCAGCCATCATCAAGGATGCCGAGGACCAGGCCGCCAAGATCGTGGCAGCAGGTGAAGAACAGCTGAACGCCATTATTGCCGACGCTGAAGAAAAAGCAAAGTCAATCGGCAATGATGCGAAGAACAAGACCAAGAACACAAAGGCCCAGGAGTAAACCGTTATGGACAACGCGACATTCCGACAGAACTTTCCCGAATTCAACAGCTCTTCCGACTATTCGGACCCAATGCTTACGTTCTGGTCATCCGTGGCCGGTGCGTATGTCGACAAAACACGCTGGCAGGGATTGTATGACGTCGGAATGTCGCTTGCTCTTGCCCACCATCTTGTGCTGGCAAAAAACAACAAAATAGGCGGCCAGCCGGGAAACAATACCGGACTCATAAACAGTCAATCAGTAGGAGATGTAAGCGCGAGTTTCGACACAAACAATACCACCGAAGAGCGTGGAGGCCAGTGGAACCTTACCACCTATGGCCAACAATTCTTGCGCATGGCGCGTCTGGTAGGCGGCTGCGCCGTGCAGATCATGTGAGAGAACCATGGCTTTATTGAACATGGCACCTTTTATAAATCCTCCCCGCGGGAGCATGGGATTCACCATATACCGCAGCTCCGGACAATTCGCGCTGGGGGGATGGCAGGAAGGAACTCCGGTGCAGATAACCGTTACCGATGGTTGTGTCCTTCCTATTTCCAGCAAAGACATTCAGCAGCTTCCCGAAGCTGATCGCATAACAGAATCAATGGCATTCTACGCAAAGCAGATTTTATATGTTACTCGGAACGACGCCAGCAATCCGGGCACGTCTGATCAGATTGTATATCAGGGAGTACGGTACAGAATCGCGCGAGTCATGAATTACATGGCCTTTGGATATTGCAAGGCAATCGGCGTCAGGATGAGCGGGGATTAAAATAAGTGTCCATTACCTATCAAACACCGGGATCACTCGCATACTCAGCCTCTACCGGTGCAACGTCAATATCAGTTGCCTATCCGGCGAGTATTATCACGGGCGAGGCGCTTATTCTGGTAATAGGCATGAAGCCGTCAGCCGCGAACAGCGGTTCGGTGACAACTCCGGCAGGATGGGCACTGATAACCCAGCGCATAGGCGCGGGCGGGTATTCTACAACGCTGGGAGCCGATACTGGAAACTGCAATATATTCGCATTCAGAAAAATTGCGCTCGGCAACGAAACCGGATCTTTATCGGTAGCCCTGGCTGCAAGTGACATTGCCTGGGCAATCATGTTCCGGTTGACGAATACCACAACGGTTTGGGACATCAAGGGAACAACGGGCGAGGATACGTCTGCAGGAAGCGTTTCCCTGGCATTTGATTCTGATCCCGGAGTCGAGGTAAACGATTTTATCATCGCCGCTATGTGCATCCCGACCGACGTGACAACTCCGTCGCAATTTTCCGCAGAATCCCTATCGCAGGGTGGGATTACCTTCGGAACTGTAACCGAAGTGGGAGAACCGGACAGTAGTGTCGGCAACGATATAGGAGGTTTTATTGTGCGTGCTCCTATCAGTGCCGGAATAAGCACAGGGGTCCCGACACTCACCGCGACGGCTGGCGGAACGACGACGAACGTGCGCGGGCCGGGAATATTCATCCGCATTCGCGAGGTAGCGAACCCGGCCGCAAAATGGACGCGGAATTATATCTATTACGGCGGTCCGTATTTCGTTCCGGCAGAAGATCAGCCGGTTTCCATTATCGCGTACTACAACACGACCCAGCAGCCGGCAGCGATTAAGTTTCCATATGGCCAGGGACGGGTGGCGCTGTTCGGGGTGCATGTCGAGGTGGACAGCGACTCAGGCCTGACGACCACCGACACTACGAAGGATTTTTTAAAGCGTTCAATTAACTGGGCGCGGCAGAGCAATCTTCCGTTCCTGATTGATAATACCTCGGGCCTTGCCTGGGCGCCGAGTGTGTCCGGTTTTGAGGCCGTACTGACGGCGATGGGAATATCGTACACAGAAGCAGCCGAGGCATGGATCAATGCAAATTCAATTTCTCCGACATCATACAGCGGTTTGTTCATGCCGGGAGGCTTGGCTGTCGGATCATCTCTCGATGCAACAGGAATCAGCAATATTTTGAATTTCATCAACACGGGAGGAGCATTCGTCGGTATCTGTTCAGGGGCGTTTGCAGCAGCAGCAATCCAGGTGTGGGAAGGAACTGTTTATAACGCACTGAATATTTTTCATGGTGCGACGTTCGGGGCGATTGATGCCATTGCTGCATGGTCCGGAGAGGCGCTGGAAACAGTAAATATCATCGGTCCAGAGCTATCAATGGCGCCGCAGCGGAGGCGGAGACAATTTATGAGGAGGGCTTTTTAATGGGCAGAATATACACGGTATCGTATCAAGGCACGATTACAGCCGCAGTCGGAGACTCTGACCTGCTCGAAATATCTCCTGCAAGCAACAAGCCGGTAAAGCTGCGCGGAATGGTGCTTAGCCAGATTTCCGAGGTATCTGACGCGCAAGAAGAGGGACTCCGAATAAGTGTTATACGACTTCCGGCGACGGTAACGAGCGGATCCGGAGGGTCAGCAGTTACCCCTGCTCCGATGGATAGCGCGGACGCTGCAGCCGGAGCAGCATGCGAGTGTGGCAATACGACAGTTGCCACAACATCAGGAACATCGGTAACACTCGCGGAGCTTGGCTGGAACATCAGAAATTCTCCCTTTGATTTCTGGTTTCCCGATGACCGGTTCTGCCCGAAGGCAAAGAACGGCGAGGCTCTGGCGGTACGGATGCAGACAACTCCGGGGGATGATTTTACCGGGCAATTCACGTTCATTATTGAAGAGGAATAATGCCAATCTTTCTGCGAAATACGCCGTACAGAAGGAGACGCCGGTCCTTGCCGTGGGCATCAAAGGCTGTGACCGGTGGAGATACTACTATTACCATTACAGACACAGGTGCGAGCTCTGACGATCTTGTAATCGCGGTGGGGCTTGCAATTTCAGAAACAGGGCAGGGTGCTGACTCATTCGGGATGGGTGCTGGACTGGAACTTACAGATGCTGGATCAGGAACAGACGCAATCGCCCAACTTCTTGCTCAACTCGGGTTGAATGATTCTGGTGCTGGCGTTGATTCAATTTATCAGATTATTGCACAGTTGCCTTTGGGCGATTCAGGTTCTGCTACAGACAGCATCGACATAGGAGCGCAGGTATCAATAGAGGATTCCGGTAGCGGCGCTGATAATAATTCAATTTCGGCAACGTTCATTATTTCTGATGTGGGATCTGGGTCTGACGCTCTTTCCATTGTTCAGGCAATACTGATTGCCATAGATGATGCAGCGGCGGCAAATGATGCAGTTGGAATATCAGTCAATGTTTATGCTGTAGAGACGGCACAAGGAGACGATGCAATAGCAGTGTCAGTGAGTTTATCTCTAATTGACACCGCCACCGCTTCAGATGCGCTCACTGTTTTAAAAGATATTTTGATGAGCATTTATGATTCGGGATCGGCAAGTGACTCTATCGGCATATCGGCGAATGTGACTGCAACAGATTCAGGACAGGGAACAGATGCACCGTCCATATCGGTCAGCATTTCGCTTTCTGATGTAGGAAATGGCGCTGATGATATTTCGAGGCTCATAGAAGTTTTTAAAGTTGTGGCGGACTCGGCTGCAGCATCAGAAAGCATTGGCCCTGTTTCGGTAAGCCTTGCAATAAACGATTCGGGAAATGGAATTGATTTATTAACCGCGCTCTCGGTAATAGCTCAAGTTTCCGACTTGGCGTCTGGACAAGAAATTTTATTTCGCATTATCGGAGAAGAAGCAAAAACAATAACAATCACATTTACAGGGAAAAGACCATCAATGGGCTTTGGCGGTAAACAGGCTAATATAACAATCTCCGGAAAAACTGGAAAAATAACCTTTAGAGGAGGACTCTCATGATCAGAAACTTATTAAAACACTTGAAAAAAGCAGGATTGGTGAACGACATCATCATCCATGATTCGCAATGGACAATTAAAAAATATGAGAACGATCAAGCATTCGAGGATAACAACCCGTATTCCGTGTCTCACATTAAAGATAATATTCTTCTGAATGAAGGTATCGGAGAATTCTTGCTTCTGCTCACGGGCGGAACGGCAACGGCTTTTTCTAACGCAAACTCTTATCTGGGAGTAGGCGACTCAAACACCGCAGAAGCGGCTACGCAGACAGACCTGCAAGCGGCAACAAACAAGCTCTACAAAGCCATGTCGACCACGTATCCATCTATTTCAAACCAAACCATAACCTGGAGAGCCGTATTCACCGGAGCAGAGGCAAACTTCGCTTGGAATGAATTCACCGTGGCGAATGCCAGCAGCGGCAGTGGAAAAAATCTAAACCGAAAGGTTTCGGCACAGGGCACCAAGACCAGCGGCCAGACCTGGACCCTCGACCTTTCCATCACCTGGAGCTGATCATGGAAATTCAGAACGTAGGTTCAGTGAATGAAAAAACATTTTATCTGATAACAGCATCGTTTACCGATGAAAACGGCGATGCTGTCGTTCCTACTTCTGCCGAATACCGAATAGACGATGAGAGCGGTCAGAGCATTGTTCCACTGACCGCCTTTACTCCGCCTTCCATAAATATTACAGCCGACCAAAATGCCATGATCAGCACAACCAAGCTTGAAGAAATAAGAACCGTTACATTGCATTGGACTTATGGCACAGGGAAAGAAGGCTGGGGGAGCACCGAATACACGGTCAAACGGGTGAAATACGCATCATGATCAAAGTCGGGATAAAAGATAACGGCGATGACGGAATGAAAGACCTTGCCAACAAGCTCTTGCAGATTACCAAGATGCAGGTTTATGTCGGCATTCCTGAGAACAAGTCGGGGCGCAGGGGTGACGCAGTAACAAACGCGCAGCTCATGTATATCCATACGCACGGAAGCGCATTGCGCGGGATTCCGGCGAGGCCAGTTATTGAGCCCGCCATTGAGGCATCAGGAAACAAGGAGCGCATAACCGGAGAGCTTAAAACAGCAGCCCGGTCAACGCTCGATCATAAAGAAGACGAAGCGACGAAATATTTAAAACGGGCGGGGATGGCCGGCCAGAACGCGGCGCGTGACTGGTTCGAGGATCCCCGGAACGGCTGGGCCCCGAATAAAGCTAATACAGTTAAGCAAAAGGGTTCTGACCGTCCGCTTATTGATACCGGCCAGCTTAGAAAATCCATTATCTATGTAGTGCGCGGTGAATCAGGTGAGTGAAATCTATCTGACATTAAGCCAGCTGAACCAGCTTTTCCAAGCCCTGACCGTCAGCATGCTGGGGATAACGGCGGACAATCCGTATTACTTCGTTCGGATAGCGTGGCCGCAGACCGGCGCCCCCGCGTGGAAGATAACCGAAGATGTGTGCTTTCTCAGAATCATTGAGAAAGAGGACCCGTACAACAAGCAGCGTGACGCGCAGTATGACGGAACGACGCTGCACACCAGCTACACGCGCGTGCTTCAGGTGACGTGGACATTCTACGGCCCGAATTCTTTTGAAAACGCACAGGTGGTACGCGACCAGCTTTTCTATTCCGAGGGGCACAACACGCTGGTGAAAAACAATATATATCTCATTCCGAACATTCAGGCCCCGCGCCGGATACCGGAGGCGTTCAATAACCAGTGGTGGGAGCGCACCGATCTGACCATTGATTTTAACGAGCTGGTGAAACGAGAACTTGCCGTGCCGTATCTGCGAAGTGCTGGAATCATTCTTACAGACGGCACGTTTTCAGAAACAATAACAATACCCGAGGAGGAATAACATGACAACGGTCAACACATTAGCATTAAGCAATATCGTCGATGTCAACATTCAGGTATCGCCCCTGGCGGCCCCCAGAAATACGTTCAACCAGGCATTGATCATCGGAACGAGCACGCATATTGCGAACGCAACAAAGCTTAAAAAGTATACAGAACAATTTGCAACAGAAATGGCAGCTGACGGCTTCCTGACCACGGACCCTGAATACATCGCCATGCAGATTTATTTCAGCCAGAGTCCGGCTCCGAAATACGGTTGGGTAGGCAGGAAGTGCGCCACGGCATTAAAGACCGCCACCGTGAACAACGGCACAACCGGCTATGCGGTCGGCGACGAGCTTACCATTGTGCAATCCGGAGCATCGGGAGGAAAAGTCAAGGTTGCAACCGTGGACGCTGACGGAACGATTCTCACGATTACGAACCCGTCATTGCCTATCGGAGAAGGCTATTCGGTTGCATCCGCATTGGCAACGACCGGAGGAACCGGGACCGGCGCAACGCTGAACATTACCGCTGTTGGCGAGTCATTCCTTGAAGCGGTTGAATCCTGCCGGAACATGAATTTTGATTGGTACGTTGCGATTTGTCCGGAAGCGGCGAAGTCTGATCATCTGGCAATCGCTGGTTACATTGAATCTGCAAGCCCGGATTCATTGTATGCTTTCACCACCACCGATGCAGACGTCCCGACGAATACCGCGGGGAATATCTTTGCGGCACTCAAAGCCCTGGGATATGGGCGCACCATCGGACAGTATACGACCACCCAGAGCGCCGCATATCCGAACAACATCTATGCTATCTGCGCGATTGTCGGCTATGCCATGGGCCAGAACAACGGTCTTGCGAATTCTGCCTTCACGCTCAAATTCAAGAACGAGATCGGCATTGCCATTGAGCCGCTTGACCCGACTTCGATCAGCAACATCGAAGGGAACAACGGAAACCTGTATCTGTATTACGGAAACTATTACAAGATATTCGAGCAGGGCGTCATGGCAAGCGGTATTTTCTTCGATCAGATTATCAACCGCGACATGCTGAAGAGCAACATCCAGCTGAACGTCATGGACCTCTTGTACCAGAATCCAAAGATACCTCAGACCGATGCCGGAGTGAATCAGATAGTGCATGCCATCAACGAGGCGTGTGACGATGCGGTAACCATTGGCTATCTGGCGCCCGGCACCTGGACGGGATCACCGATCCTGAATCTGAACACCGATGATGTGCTTCCGAAAGGGTATCTGACGCAGGCGGTGCGAAGCAGTGAGCAGAGCGACGCGGACCGCGCTGCCAGGAAATGTCCGAACATCTATGTTGCGGTAAAAGAAGCAGGCGCCATTCACAGCTGCCTGATCGGCGTTTATGTCAACGTATAACAAAGGAGGATTGAGGAATGTTTAAACCCACGACTTACAGCTTTAGTGATCTTTCAGGCGCAATCGCCCACCCGCTTCTGGGCGCATATACCTTTACGGGCGAGGGCGTCGGTCAGATTGATATTGTCATGACAACGGAAAAGACCGCCCACAATGTAGCGGCGGACGGGTCCATCATGGTCAGCAAAATACCCGGAAACAACGGCACCATTTCCATTCAGTGCCAGCAGACATCAGCTGTGCATAAATGGCTCTTGTCCGCGTACAACTCTCTCTTGATTGCGGACACCGACCAGTGGGCGATGATGACGGCCACCATGCGAAATACCGCAGACGGGTCAAGCCATGTTTCCATGGGAATGAGTTTCCAGAAGAAGGGCGACAAGAGCTATCAGGCGCAGGGGCAAATGGTTACCTGGGTGCTGATGGCCGCTGATATTCAGAGCTTGCCGGCGTAGGTGTTATATGAAGCGAATTATTTTAACTTTATGCCTAATCGTATTTCCGGCCTGTGCGGTGTTACAAACGATTTCAGATGTTGCGGAAATTATTGATCCGCCTAAACCGAAACCACTCTGCAATGAATTATCTGTTGGAGCTCGGTATGAAAATAAAATATGTCTGAAATATACCGATGGGATATGCAGATGGACTGAAAAAGAAGGGAAAAGAAATGAGTAAACGGGAAACATTCAAAATCGTGGAGCTGGCAGAACGGCGGTGGAGGATTGAGAAATTCGACGCTCTGACCGGCTCCTTTATTGCGTACCAGGTCATGACCAAGATGCTGCCGTCTCTCATGCAGCTGCAGAACGCGAAACCGGAGGAACAGGCAGCGGCCATGCAGGCGGGGCTCATGTCATCCAGCATGAGCAAGGCAGAGTTTATTGCTTTCCAGAAAGATTGCCTCTCGGTATGCAAGGAGCTGCAATCTGCTGGCGGGCAGGAGCTTCCGGTCAATGTCATGATGGCAGACGGGAAGTTTGGCGTTTCTGATCTGGACAATGATGTCATGACGGTTCTTGCTCTTACCATTCACGCGTTGCTGTTCAATATCACGTCTTTTTTCGAAGAAAACGCATTGAAGTCAGCCATGGGGAGCTTCCAGGCTTTATCCCTGTTCAATGCGAAAACGTAGACGGATTTGCCTATGCTCCGGTCATGGCCGGGGCATGGCGGCAGCATGAAGTATTTGACGGCACCTACACCTTTGACGATCTTCTTGACTGGTACGAAATGCGGCAGGTCATGGATGAGAACAAAAATAGGCAGCGGACGGCGGAAGAATTCATGAGGAATAGATAATGGCAAATCCGGCAGACATCCTGAAAGAATATCTGGTATCACTCGGCTTTCAAATTGACAGCGAGGCATACCGGCGCTTTACGGATACGGTAAACAAAACCACCGAGCAGGTGACAAAAAGCGCGTCTGAAATGGCGAAGGGCTTTGCCGGGTCGGCCACGGTTGTTACCACCGCTTTTGCGGCAATCGGCTTCGGGACCGTCGAGCTGTTCTCCAAGATTGCCAAGGCCGACATGGAATACCAGAAGCTGGCGATGCACATGTTCATGTCCAAAGATGCCGCCAAGGACATGAAAATAGCCACCGATGCCCTGGGAGAGTCCATACAGGACATTGCATGGAATCCCGAGCTCAGAAGCCATTATAACGAACTTGTCAAGCAGCAGCGCGAAATGCGGACGCCTGGCGACGCTTCCGGTCAGCTCCGCATGATACGAGACGTTGAATTCGAATTCACACGCCTTCGGGTGACGGCAACCCGGGCCTTTGAATGGGTTGGGTATTACCTGTTCAAGCATCTTGCCGGGCCGATAAAGCAGATAAAAGAAAGCCTGACGTCAATCACCGACTGGCTGCAGCTGAATATGCCGCAATGGACAGAAAAGCTTGCCAGCATGCTGTCGACTATCATCGAGGTCGGAGGCTCTGTTGTCAGGTTTCTTATGGATATCCTCTCCGGCTTGAAACAAATCTGGGACATCATGCCGGGATGGGGAAAGGCCATAGCTGCGGCGCTGCTTGTGGCCACGTCTCCGCTTGCGGCATGGACCGCTGCGATCACCGCTGTGATTCTCCTGATAGACGATTTCTATGCCTACATCGACGGCCGGAAGTCATCAAAAACCCTTGCGCCGATCTGGAACGTGCTGGTTAAGACGATGGATTACGTCATAAAGAGCATTGTCACAACGCTGGCGCTCCTTGATTACCTGTATGACAAGCTTTCCGGAGACAGCAGAAAATTGAAGCTGTCTGATGTCATATCGGACGCATGGAACAATTCCGGATTTTCGCAGACCATAAAAGGACCGTCAAGCACAGCTCCGGACAAGACCCCTGTTACCACCGGCTCACTCGGCAACGTTCTGGCGCGGGCATCGAGCGGAATCGCAGATGCAAAGACCGGAATGTTCAATAATCTTAAATTCGGCATGGGGAACTATCAGGCCATGGCCGGGCAGTCCTATCAGAACAATAGCGCAACAACCAAAAACGAATCAAACGTGAACATTGATGTCGGCGGGGTGACGGTAAATGTTCCGAACACAAACGCCACTCCGATGGATATATCTCAGGCGGTTACCGATGGAATTAACAATTCATTTAACAAAAAGACGTTCATGAATATAAGACAACTTTCAGGAGCGATGAAATAATGCCTATTTTCCCAAACTTCAAGTTTACCTATAACTCGGCGTTGAACAAGGCATCTGCAACCTATATGGGCGGCATGGCGGCATGGAGCGTATACAAGCTCATTACGAAAAAGCCGGTCACAGCCGAGAAACAGAAGACACCTTGGCGGCCCCCGCAGTGGAAAGGTAATGCTCAAGTCCAATTAATTGAAAAAGGAGGAACTGTCCATATTTTTGACGCAGTGCTTAGGCTTGGCCACACGTCAGAAATCCAAACCACATCGCACCCGATTCAGTCCGGGGCCAACATCGTTGATCATGCTTATCAGGAGCCGGAACGGCTGGTGCTGGAAATCGGCATGAGTGACGTTATGGATAGCTATCAACCTGGCAGATGGAAAGGATATGAATCAAAATCACAAGCTGCTTTCCAAAAACTAAAAGAATTGCAATATCTGAAAATTCCTTTTTATGTTCAAACCAGACTTAATTATTACGAAAACATGGTCATCAAGCGGATAGACACGCCTGATGATTACACCACGCTGTACGGACTCAAATGTCTGGTGCAGCTTCAGCAGATTATGACCGTTGAAGTATCCACCACCACGGTGAAGACGAGCACAAGAAAACATGCAACAGGAAAGACTCCAAGGGGACATGTTCAACCGCAACAGCCTGATACTGCGGCCACTCAAGTGTTGAAGGCCATGGGGATTGAGAAATGAACACTCAGGTTATTCCTTTATACGGAAGTCCTGGTCAAACTTTTACAACTACGCTTGTAATTGATGGGGTTAATAGGGCTCTGCAATTTAAGATTTCGTACAACGAGACTGCGGGGTACTGGATCATGAATATAAGTGATCCGGCAACGGGCAGCGATATCCTGACGTCCGTGCCGCTGCTTTCCGCTCCTGACGGGGAATCATTAAACCTCTTGGAGCAATACCGGCACTTGGGGATAGGCAGCGCGTACCTGGTGAACGTGAGCAACATCGCGGATGAGCAGCCCACAGATGAAAATCTTGGCACCGACTTTATTCTGGTGTGGGGTGACACTCCTGATGCCTGAACAGTATTTGAGAAAATGGCAGATCGTCGTATCTAATGCAAGCGGACAGGCCCTGGACGTATCAAAGCTCAGATGCACGTTTAATATTCAAAAGCGCGTGCTGCAAACGGCGAGCTTCGCTGATATCGTCATTTACAATCTTAACGGACCTACAGAACAGGCAATTATTACTGAGGGATACCGGGCAATAGTGCAGGCTGGATATCAGAGCGAAATATTCGGGAAAATATTTGACGGAACAGTAAGCCAGCCTCTATGGGACCGGGAGAACGTCACTGATTACAAGTTGACATTGTATTGCATAGATGGGGACAGCTTCCTTACCAGGAACTTTGTCAGCTTTTGCGCCGAGGCAGGATATAAGTATAAAGACATCATATCGCAAATGGCAAAGAGCGCGCGGACACCCATACCAATTGGAAAAATTTCAGAAAATATTTCTCAGAAAACTTCCCCAAGGGGGAAAGTGGTGTTCGGAGATCCTCGCACAACGTTCAGAAGCATCGCTAAAGACAACTCCGCTCAAATTTATGTGAATGACGGGCAACTGGAGATTGTAAATCTGAAAACAGATGTCCCCGCAGGAGAGGCGTTGGTAATTACGCCGAACACCGGATTGATCGGAACTCCGCAGCAAACCGATCTTGGATTTTCATTCAGGTGTCTGTTAAATCCGCGTATTCAGATTACCAATCCTCCCATGCTTATAAAGCTGGACAATTCGTTAATCAGACAGCAAAAAAAGAACATTGGATCATCTCCGTCCATGCTGGATCAGGATATGGTTGGCCAGGTTATAGGAGTCAATTACATTGGCGATACGAGAGGAAATGAATGGTATGTAGATGTTGAATGCGTCCAGTCCGGAAAGGCTGGAATCCTCATGCTGCTTGGAAGGATGACAAATCCATGATCAAAATAGCAGAACGAATGTCGAATGAAGTAGAAATGATAAGGGCGGTCAAAGACTCTATTTTCTCAGAACTTCGCGTAGCCGCTCCGGGAATAATCCAGAGTTTTGATGCTGTAAAGCAGACCGCAACCGTCAAGATTGCCATCAAAGAACAGATTGACAACAACGGCATTACAGAGGACGTCGAAATTCCCCTGCTCTTGGACGTTCCAATCGTCATTCCGCAGGCTGGCGGGTATGCGATTACGCTTCCGATATCGGCAGGTGATGAGTGCCTGGTGGTGTTCTCCGATGCTTGCATTGATGGCTGGTGGCAGTCCGGGGGGATTCAGGGCCAGATTGACAAGCGGCGCCATGATCTGTCTGACGGTTTCGCCATTCTCGGAGTAAAAAGCCAGCCGAACATATTGACTGGATATTCAACAAATTCTGCGTCACTCCGCACCGTGGACGGTAGCTGCAAGGTTGAGGTTAAAAGCAACGAAATTGAAGTATCAGCGCCAACGGTAAAGGTGACCGGTAGCCAGACAGTCAACGTGTCCGGAAATAATACCACAACTATAGACGGGAAAGATTTCCTGACTCATAAACATCAATATCATCCAGGAACAGGCGGACTGACAGACACGGCGGGGGTGTCATGAGTACGGTACGGGTACGAAAGCTTGACTCTAACTATGACGTGGTATTCGGAAACGGGAAACTGGATTATCTGGAAGACCTTGACGCTGTTGTTCAGATGATCAGGACGAAGCTGCTTTTATTCAAAGGGGAGTGGTGGGAGAACACCGATATTGGCCTGCCGCTCTGGCAGTCAATCCTCGGCGTGCCGGGAGCCGGAAACAATAAACAGGCGGTGGATGCCCTGATTCAGAAGCGAATTCTTGAAACGCCGTATGTAACGAGCATGGAAAGCATGTCGAGTGCCTACGATGCGGCGACGCGCAGCTACAGCATAGCCGTGACGGTAAATACCGCATTCGGACAGGTTACGGTCACCAACACTTAATAGGAGAATGCCATTATGACTTATGCGGCCCCTTTGGTAAATACAACCGGACTGATAATTCCTTCATATCAGGACATTCTGGACGACCTCATAGCGCAGGCAAAAACGATCTATGGTCAAGACATTTATCTTGATGAGGACTCTGCTGACTACCAGTTTCTTTCTGTCATTGCGTTAAAAATATTCGATTGCATGAACTCTCTTCAACTAGCCTATAACAACCGAAATCCACAGACGGCAATCGGCGCAGCGCTGGAATCTCTGGTCAAGCTGAACGGTCTTGCAAAGAAATCTGCCTCGTATTCTACCTGCACGGTGACCATATCCGGGACTGCGGGTACAGTAATTTTAAACGGAGTAGTGGGCGATGCCAACTCTGTCAAGTGGTCTTTGCCTCCTTCAGTTACCATAGGAGTTTCCGGAACCATTGACGTGGTGGCAACGTGTCAGACCATCGGCGCTATCTCGGCGCTCGCCGGGGAAGTCAATAAAATACTTACCCCACAGGCCGGATGGACCAGCGTAACAAACGCGGCCGCTGCAACACTCGGTCAGGCGGTTGAAACAGATGCGCAGCTCAGGGCCCGGCAGGCGGTCAGCACTCAAATAGCCTCAAAGACGATGCTCGGAGGAACCATAGGAGCCATCGCGGATGTCGCGGGAGTTACCCGATACCGTATTTATGAAAACCCGACCGGAAGCCTGGACAGCAACAACCTCCCCGCCCATTCCATAACGTGTGTGGTGGAGGGCGGAACCGATGCAAATGTGGCGAATGCGATCTATACCAACCGGGGAATCGGGTGTTATACCAACGGCGATCAAGTGGTGAGCGTGGCGGATCCTGATTCCGGGATAACTTCATCCATCCGATTCTATCGTACGACGTACGACCCTATTTACGCGACCATCGGAATAAAAGCTCTGTCCGGATATACCTCGGCTTACACAACGGCCATATTAGCCGCCATTGTGGACTTTTTAAACAGCTTTGAAATAGGAAAGGGGTTCTCTCCGTCCGTGCTGTATGCCCCGATCCTGTCTGTCATGCCTGATCTGAAATCGCCAATTTTCGAGGTCACCAGCGTTGTGGCAGGCACCAGCTCTGGATCTCAGGGAACCGCTGATATAACGGTTTTGTTCAACCACGTTATTCATGGACTCGGAGCAAATATAACAATCAATGTGACGTAAGGAGGAATAATGAAACGGATATTACTGACAATAGCAGCGCTCTTCTCGTTCTGCGGAATTCTGTCTGCGGGAACGTACACTACCAATTTACACATGTACAAGCCCACGGCAGGGGAGAATAACTGGGCGAATACGGTAAACGTAAACAACTGGGACAATCTGGATACGGTCATCAGCAGGATGAGCAACAGCATCACTTCGAATTCCGCAACATTCGACATCCTGACAACGAAAGGCGACCTGCTCACCAGGAATTCAACAACCTTTGCCAGATTTGCTGTCGGCACTGATGGATACGCTTTGAAGTCTGACAGCACCGCGGCCGCTGGCCTTGCGTGGACAAATTATATTGCGTCTGCCGGCACTGCTTCCTATGTGGTTGCTGACGGAAATAATAGAACTGCTTCAGCTACTCCGGGAGCAAATATTATTCCTGTGGCCGGCAGCGATGGAAAAATAGCAGCCGGGTTTTACTCATCGACGGGAATTCCTATCTATGATTACACCGTCAGTGGATCAGCCATAACCACGGCAACCACCAACGGAACAGTAACACTCGATGCGGCGACTGATGGCGGATATGACTTTGAATTCATAATCAAGAACCCCACAGCCGGGAATGTGCTTTATTCTCTCTATTATAACAACAACACAACCGCAACGGATTATCGCCGAAATTTTACATCAGGCGAGTCGAATGACGCCATTATGCACCAGACAAATGTTGCAGCTGGCGGGCAATTGATTATTGTCGGGTCCATTATTCAGACTCCAGGAGGATTTGTGCGCACACTGTCCAGAACCGTTGGCATCAACTCATCCGGAGTTGGAACAGAAACATATACAGTATCTCACTGGAAGGTTACAGAGGTGTCCGGGAATAATTTGACCAGAGTCGATGTTACAGGATCATCAGCAAGCGGAATTGACGTGGGATCACGCTTCAGAATGTGGAAGAGGAAATAACCCATGGCAGACGGATACGGAAGCGAATACGGCAGCGACTACGGAAATGATTCTGTTTATGCCGGGGCATCGGCAATACCGGTCAGCTACTATCTTGGGTTGATAACGTCGCAATACCAGAATTCGCCGAAGTTTCTTGCGATGCTGGAAGTTATTTTAAACCGTCTTTCAGATGCGACGGCCCTGATAGACAACATGTACGAGTATTTCGACATTGACAACGCAGCCGGAGAGCAACTGGACACCATCGGGGAAATCGTTGGACAGGCCCGGAATGTGGATTTTGAACCGAGCGGATTCAGCCCGTTGCTCGATGACTGGACATATCGAACCTTGCTCAAAGCAAAAATATGCCACAACTTCTGGGACGGTACCGTCGGGAATCTGCAAACGCTTTGGAAAAAGATATTCCCCACTGGAAAGCTTGCTGTGAATGACGGTCAGAACATGACCGCAACCATGATAATGAGCGGAGAATTTTCATCGATTATGATTGATTTGATAACCAATGGATACATTCTGCCGCGGCCGCAAGGCGTTCTTTACAATTACACGTTCTCGCCGATGCCGTATTTCGGTTTCGGAATTAATGATGAATACGTTGCCGGATTTGGGTCCGGACACTGGGCATGACAAAGGAGATAATACATGGCTGGATCAACTAATTTCAAACAATGGAATCCCGCACTGGCAAACATTCAAAGTGATGCTGCATATGAGGCAGATACCATGCGAAGCGGAGGCGCAATAGATGGAGTTTACGAGCCTGAATTGCACAATAAGTTTGCATATCAGGTTTCTGCAATGGTCGCGGCGATTGCCCAGTCCCTCGCGGCAAAGGGGTTTGTCGTAGAGGATGGATCAGCGGGAACAACCGGTCATAATTTTAGCGCACTGGTGGCTGTTCTTGCAAACATTCTTACCACAGCGGACGCAATAGACGCGGATACGCTAAACGGTCATGCTTCCTCTGTAACTCCGGGCGCCGGGATCATTCCGGTTGCAGGGCCAGGGGGAAAGATAGATTCCGGTTTTCTTGCCAAAGTGGCATTGGATCCGATATTTGATCATACCGTTGATTCTGCGGTTACGACGTTGCCGACCGAGGACATTCTGGATATCAATACCGACAAGGGATACAACTTTGAATTTCTCCTGAAGAATGGATATGCGGGAGACACTACATTCAGGCTGTTTTATAACGGGGACACCACGACGTCAAAATACAGTTCAAACTGGCAGGGAACATCTGTTCAGAATGACGCCTTTCTCTATGCAGGAGCGGCTCCCGGTCCTATCGGAATCGGTGAAAGTTTGAACTTAACAGGCAGCATACTTCTTACGCCTGAAGGGTATCCCCGAATAGTAGGGATAGGGCAGCGGTTTACATCGGGCAATGTTGTTTCACAGCTGTCGCTTTTCTCCCACATGATGAATACCGTTCTGGACGGAAGCCCTAAAAATTTGCTGTCGTTGCTTTTTAGTGCAAATCAGACGGGCGGCATAGATGTAAACAGCAGATTTCGCATTTGGATACGGCAATAGCTGACTTAAAAATCATTTCTTAATACCGGGGGGATCAGGATGACGCCTCAGAAAAGACATGACAACGATGAACAGAAGAGAAGATTTTCAGACAGTCCATGGTTCAATGTTGTTTGGGGCGCGCTCATTGTCGGCGTAACGCTCTTTTTTCTGGCAGACGTAAACGCACAATTGAAAAGCAAGGTTGATCTCGCTACTCACGAACGTGATCTGAAATCCGTACAGGAACTGGTAAACACCCAGTACAAGTCAATTCAGGATCAGCAGGCCATGATGCTGGACCTCTTGCGGGAGCACAAGGAAGAAAGTAAACGGGGAGCGACAAAATGAAGATGACCGCTATTTCCGAGGGAATAAAGCTTCTCTTTGCCCGGTGCATTATTGCAAATGAACTTGGAAACAGCATTACTCTTGCTTACCGGTTCAGCGATCCGGACGGTGTGCGGTCTGGGAAAAGCGGGTGGAGCTTTGGAGTCTGCCAGTATGACATAAACAACAATCCGAACGCTGAAAAAGTTTTAAAGGAGTGCGGATTTTCGCGGGCAGAGATAGACGCGCTGAGAGCTCAGACGATTGATGTCGAGCCTCTGAACATTCGACTGGTCGAGCACAAGGACGTTATCAGCAAGTGGGATGCCCGCCAGCTGCAGGAATGTCTGGTGCGGTCCCTGACCAACTGCATGGCGCTGAATACCGATTTTTCATCAGAAGAAGTCATTCTGCATCTGGCCGATTATGACAATCAGTTTTACTTCGCGCATGACGGGAAGCTGTACACCTGGCTGAAGTACATAGTCAACTGGCCGCTTACTCCGGAGCTGTTCTTGAATTGGAAACTGAAGAATACCGCTTGGGGAAAGGATCACAAGGAAGACGTAGAGCGGAGATATGACAATATCCGCAAAATTTACGCCGAACGAGCGTAATAAAAAAAGGAGGAAGTATGTTTACTGGAAACAAGATGTTTAAGAAGCTTTGCATGCTGTCCATGATTCTGGTTATTGCAGCCTCGCTTTCGATGACCGGCTGCACAAAGGTAAAGGCGTTCTTTGGCAACAATGAGGCGCTGGTGCAGCTCACCACGGAAGCGGCCACGGCCCGGGTTATCCATGATCATCCTCAATGGAAAGAACCGATTGCAAATATATCTGCTGCGGCCATATCCGCCATTGACACCGGAGCCATCACGGACCTGAACTCAGTCAGCGCGTTTGCCATCTCGAAAATCGACATGAGCAAGCTAACGCCGGAAGAGCGGGTGCTGGTGAGCATGGTCATCAGTCAGATTACGGCAATCATCATTGACGACCTCAAAAAGAACGGTTCGTACGATCCGGCCAGCATGCTGGTAGAGGTCAGGCAGGTGCTCGGCTGGGTTAATACCGCGGCCAAAATATAGGAGGGGAACAATGGATAAGGAAAAACTTTTAAAAGGTGCAAAGTACGCCGGTCATGCTGTCGGAGCAGCAGCGGTTGCCGCCGTGAGCGGAACCATTGGCGTGCTGTTGAGTGATCAGACGGCGGTACAGGCTGCGCTCATTGCCGCCGGCGTGAATCCGGCTTATATACCGCTTGCCATGATGGGCGTGGCGGCGATTGCCGGGTATTTCACCAAGAGCCCGCAGGACCAGGCGAAGACTCAATCCGGCACGGAGGCGAAATAAACGCAGAAATGACCACGACGAACTGCATAAAATATCGTGACGGATATAATTATCAGCTGGATGAGGACTTCGAAATCCAGACTGACATTTATCCGGAGAAAGACATTGCAACTGATTACGCAACGCTCTCCCGGTCGGGCGTGCTGCATATTTTCAAAGGGTATGCCTGGGACGGTCCGAGCGGCCCAACAGTAGATCGCAGCAGCAACATGCGCGGATCCCTGCCGCATGATGTTCTGTATCAAATGATACGGCAGGGGCATCTGCCGTTGTCTGTTCGGGAGAAAGCCGACCATCTGCTTTTAAAATGCTGGATAGAAGACGGCATGTGGGAATGGCTTGCAAAGCTCGAAGTGAAGATGGTGGAGGATTTGGCCACTGGTGCAGCAAGGCCAAGCGCGGAACATCTCCCAAAGTATGCACCATGAAAAAAGCCCTGAATAGATTCTGGAAGTGGATAAAGGACCACCTTAATTATGGTGGTGTGAGAGGATAGCAGGGGGCCAGAAATGGCCCCTTTTTGTTTCTCGTTTCTTAGAAACCGCTACAGAAACCGCTACAATTTGATGTTTTATTAAAGTTAAGATTATGAAATGATTGCAAAAAAGATATGCACAACAGCGGATTTGAAGTCCGGGACGGGCACCAGCACCGTAACCTCTCCCTTATCTTACTCTTAGAGATGGAGCGACGAGCAACCTAAAAATCGATCATAAAGAAATCATATTATACCTGATATCGACCGTGTTGAAAACAATATTATAATGCGTTTTGTCTGCCTGTTCGGAGCGTTGCCGCGTTAGTTGCTGCCCTTGATAAGAAGGTTTGTGGCTTTGTCCAAATCAGCATGCGCACCAAGAAGCACCACAATATCGCCGCTAAGTAATATGAAACCCGGTTCGGGATTCGTGATTGCTTCGCCGTTTCTCGCGACGGCGACAACCGTTGCGCCTGTATGTTTGCGGATATCGAGTTCCCGAAGAGATTTACCGGAAGACGAGGAATCCTGTTCAATCTGGATGTTGTCTACCGTGGTCCCGGCGAACAGGGCAGCGATGCGTCCGAGATTCTCCTGGTCCAGTGAAATCCCCCGCAGCATTTTGTATCCGCTGAAGCGCACCAGTTGAATCTGATTGGCAATGACATTTGCCGGAATGTGATATTCGTGGAGAACGCGTGAAAAAATTTCTATGGACGTTTCGAACTCCTCCGGGATGACCTGGTTTGCGCCGAGTTTATAGAGTTCATCCACGTCTGCTGCATACCGTGTGCGAATGAGAATGAAAATCGAGGGATTAAGCTGCCGCGCAAGCCTCAGTGCAATTCGTGTCGCCGCGTGGTCGGAAATTGCAAATACGATTATTTTTGCGCATTCGATGCCGGCGCGTTGCAGCACATCATGCTTAGTAATATCGCCATAGATAAGCGGTTCACCTTCCTCCCGCGCTTTTCTAATAACATCGGCATTTACTTCCAATACGACGTAGGGAATTTGTGTTGATTTGAGTGTCTTGGCAAGGTTTCTGCCGTTCAAACCGTATCCGGCAATGATGGTGTGGCCGGTCAGCGAACACCCCTTGTTTTTTTCCTCGTGTTCTGGCGCAATCTCGGTGATGCGGGCCGCGATCCAGGGTGACAGCTGGATAAGGAAAGGAGCGGCCAGCATGCTGAGAATAGAGGCGTTGACGAACATTTGAAACATGTCCGGACCCATAAGACCGCTGGTAGTGCCCTGTTGCGCAAGAAGAAAGGAAAACTCTCCGATCTGAGCAAGGCCGAGACCTGTCAGGAGTGAGGTGCGGAGCGGATACCGCAGCGCGGCCGTGGTAAGAATCACGAGAATGGTTTTCAGCAAAATAAGGAAGATAGTGATGAGCAGAAGAACCGGCCAGTGAAGCTGAAAATAGGAAGTATGCAGAAGCATGCCGACCGAGATGAAGAAAATGCTCGTAAAATAGTCGCGAAACGGGATGATCTGGGCCACGATATGGTGGCTGTATTCAGACTCAGAAATGATGAGGCCGGCGAGGAATGCTCCCAGGGCGAGCGAAAGACCGAGATTATAAGTGATCCACGCCGTGCCGAGACAGAGCAGAACGATCAGAAGGAAAAAAATTTCACGATTTCTGAGTCTGATGACCTGATAGAGGAGAAAGGGAACGATCTGTCTGGCGGCAAAATAAATAACGATCAGACCCAGAGCAGCCTTGCCCAGCGATGTCAGAACAGACAAAGGGGTTACCATGCCGCCGCTGCTCGCATTGATCAATACCGGCAGCAACAGCATCATAGGCACAACGGCAATATCCTGGAACAGAAGAATTCCGGTGACGATTCTACCGTGGGCGGTGTCCAGTTCATTACGGTCAGTGTACATTTTAAGTACGATGGCCGTGCTGCTGAGGGCTGCGAGGAATCCGAAAAAGATGGATTGTGGAAGGGGAAAATTGAACAGGAGTGATATCCCTGTAATTGCGGCAATGGTCAAGGCCACCTGCATGCCGCCGCCGATCAGAAAAGAACGGCTCGATTTTAGAATATCCGCGATGGAAAATTCCAGCCCGACTGAAAAAAGGAGCAGCACTACGCCAATATCGGCGAGCCGCTCCACTACGCTGGTTTCGGTGATGATTGCCGCTCCATAGGGCCCGATCAGCGCGCCGGTGATCAAAAAACCGACGAGCGCGGGAAGTTTTGCCCGATGGAAGAGATAGGTTATGGGCAGCGAGACCGCAAGCAGCAGAATAAGTTCCCGCAGTATGGTGGGATCGCCTTCGTGCATGTCCTTATATTAGCACAATTCTCATATCGAACACAAAAGAGTATCGTAAGTACCATTTTTTTACACAATGCCCTGTCCATTCGGTTTGCGCGTGTGCGGTTTGACAATAATGCGTTTTATGCTATAGTTTATTCGTAAACGGACTTTAGCGACACGAAAGGGGGTTTGAGATGGAAAAAACAGATCTGACTGCTATGACTGTAGCGAAACTCAAAGCCCTGGCTAAAGAGAGGAGTGTTTCTCTGCCAGCAAAAGCAAAAAAGGCGGACATTATTGCACTTCTGAAAAAAGAAATAGACATCAAAAAACCGGCAACAGAAAGAAATGTTGAGCAGTTTTCGCTTGCAGCGAGAAAAATCGGAAGCAAATCAGATGAAGCTCAGGAAAACTTCAGGGTCAAGAAAGCTGAATCTATAAAAAAAGAACCGGTAGAAAAAATTCAGAAAACCGATAAGCCGAATCTTGAGTGGAAAATTCCTCCGAAGTCGGAGGAACCATTTATAGCACAGGAACGGGTGGCTGAAGCCAAGTATTATACCGGCCCTGCGCTGCAGCCGATGGTTGAGGCACACGGAGATCTTCCCCTGTCATATGGAGAAGAAAAGATCACTCTTTTGTCGAGAGACCCATTTATAGCGTTTGCATACTGGGAAGTGGCGCCGGGACGTGTTGCGAAGGAGCGGAATTGGTTCGGATGGGACAGTAAACTCTCTATCCGGGTTTATGACATAACCGGTGTCCAGTTTGATGGCAGGAATGCCATCGGGTATTACGATCAGGAGGTTTCGGAGCAAACCGGTAGCTGGTATTTTGATTTTGGAAGGCCGTCCCATTCCTTCTGCGCTGATTTGGGACTGCTTTCACCCGAAGGGAAGTTCTTAACCCTGGTCCGGTCGAATTACATTACCATGCCTCGTGATGGGGTGTCGGATGTTCTGGATGACGAATGGATGCTTCTGGATGAGGAGTTTCTGCAGCTGTATGGTGGCCCGACCGGATTGTCGTCTCCTCAGAGTCAGGAGATGCTGAAACGCAGACGCCTGCAGGGGATTACCTCGCCAGGGATGTTTTCCCGCCAGCGGGCAAGACGGAGGTAAGGCGGCGGCATGCTTTTTTGATTGTACCTGAGCAGCTGAAATACTCTTGTACTGAAGTGATTTTTATTGTAAAGTCCATCCAAAGCGGATGGACTTTTCTTTTGGTCTGTAGAATTTCGTCTGCGTACGGTCGCACCTGCGACCTGCGCTCTGCACAGTTCTCCTCGGAGGAAGAATGGAAAAAGGTTATCTGGCTTTGGTGCTGCACAGCCATTTACCCTATGTGAGACACCCGGAACACGACCGGTTTCTGGAAGAGGACTGGTTGTACGAAGCGATAACGGAAACGTATATACCGCTAATCAATGTTTTTGACGGGCTGGTGAATGACAATGTTGATTTCCGGATTACAATGAGCCTTTCGCCCACGCTTATTTCGATGCTTGCCGATCCGCTGCTTCAGCAACGGTATATTCGGCATATTAACAGGCTCATTGAGCTTGCCGGAAAAGAAATAGACCGGACATCCGATCAGCCGGAATTCAACCCGCTTGCCCGGATGTACGAAGACATGTTCAAAAACGCCCGCTCCGTATTTGAAGAAAAATACGGATGCAATCTTGTAAGGGCGTTTCGCAAATTCCAGGACCTCGGCAGGTTGGAAATTATTACTTGCGCTGCCACGCATGCCTTTCTGCCGCTGATGCAGAACCCACATGCAGTACGGGCGCAGATTATGATTGCCGTGGAGCATTATAAAACACACTTCGGGCGGGCCCCCAGGGGCATCTGGCTGCCGGAATGTGGGTATTACGAAGGGCTTGACGAAATTCTGAAGGATGCAGGCATACGATATTTCTTTACCGACTCACACGGCATTTCCAATGCATTGCCGCGTCCAAAGTACGGAGTCTATGCGCCTGTTTATTGCCCTTCCGGTGTGGCGGCTTTCGGCAGGGATATTGAATCATCCAAGCAAGTCTGGAGTTCCATAGAGGGGTATCCCGGAGATTATAATTATCGAGACTTTTACCGGGATGTGGGGTTTGATCTGGATTATGAATATGTTAAGCCGTATCTTCATCCTGACGGCATCCGGGTCAATCTCGGAATCAAGTATTACAAGATTACGGGTGAGTCGGATCAAAAAGACCCCTACATCCGCCACGGGGCACTGCAGCGGGCAGCGGAGCATGCCGGCAATTTTCTGTTCAACAGGGAAAAACAAGTGGAGTGGCTGGTCGGTCTTTTCCAGGGGCGGAAGCCTATTATTGTCGCCCCGTATGATTCTGAGCTGTTCGGACATTGGTGGTTCGAAGGTCCCAACTGGATCGATTATCTGATCAGGAAAACTGTATTCGATCAAAAAACCACACGGTTGATTACTCCATCCGAGTATTTGCAGGAAAATCCGAAATGTCAGGTTGCAGCGCCGTCCCTGTCGAGTTGGGGATACAAGGGATATGCCGAAGTATGGCTTGACGGATCAAATGATTGGATATACCGGCATCTTCATAAAGCGGCTGAGCGGATGGTGGAACTGGCAAGGAATTTTTCTCAAAGCGAAGGCTTGCTGAAGCGGGCATTGAACCAGGCGGCGCGGGAGGTGCTTCTCGCGCAAAGCTCTGACTGGGCTTTTATTTTGAAGACCGGCAGCCATGTCGATTATGCGGTGCGCAGAACAAAGGAACACATCCTCCGTTTCACCAGACTGTATTATGATATCCGGGAGGGACACGTCGACCAGGACTGGCTTGACGGCGTAGAACTTTTGGACAATATTTTCCCGGACATTGATTATCGAGTATATGCTTAAAAAAACTCTTATCGATAAATTAAAAAAGATCGTCGGCCCTTCCGGCGTTATCACGGCGGCCACAGAGCTGGAGCCATACGCGCGTGACGCCACCCGCCATGAATCGCTCCCCTGGGTAGTGGTTCTGCCTGTGACCGCAAGTCAGGTATCGGATATTCTCACTCTCGCCAACCAGCAACGGATTCCCGTGGTCCCGCGCGGAGCAGGAACGGGCATGTCCGGCGGAGCAGTGCCGGTATGCGGCGGCATCGTTTTATCACTTGAGCAGATGAACAGAATCAGAGAAATTGATGAGGACAACCTTATCGCCGTGGTAGAACCGGGAGTAATAACGGGAACGTTGCAGCATGAGGTGGAATCGCGAGGGCTTTTTTATCCTCCGGACCCGGCCAGCCACGATACCAGCACCATCGGCGGGAACGTCGCGGAATGCGCAGGAGGACTCCGTGCAGTTAAATATGGAGTGACCAAGGACTATGTGCTTGGCCTGGAAGTTGTTCTGCCGACAGGGGAGATTATTACCACCGGAGCGCGGACAATGAAAAGCGTGGCGGGCTACGATCTGACAAAACTCATTGTCGGATCCGAAGGAACGCTCGGTGTCGTCACCCTGATTACCGTTAAGCTCCTCCCGCTTCCGGAAACCGTCAAGACGCTGTCCGCTTTTTTTGCAGACATTCAGACAGCAGGACGGGCTATCTTGGAGATCATGAAAAGCAGGATCATTCCACGCGCTCTTGAATTTGTCGACCATGCGTCGCTGAAGGCCGTGGAAACCCACCTTGGCGAAGATGTGTCAGGAGGGGCGGCCGCCATGCTGCTTGTCGAAGTGGATGGGGCTGAGGAAACCACCGAGCGGGAGGCAGGCCGCATTGAGCAAATTCTGACCGGCCTGAACGCACTCCGTGTAAACAGAGCCCGGTCCGAGGAGGAGCGGGAGCATCTTTGGAAGGCACGGCGAGCTCTTTCCCCGGCACTCAAAACGTTGAATCTCGAAAAAGTGAACGAGGATATTGTTGTGCCTCGCAGCAAAATTCCTGATATCTTACGAGAAATAGACGGCATCGCACAACGGTACGGATTTCTGATCGTGAATTTCGGCCACGCGGGCGATGGAAATATTCATACGAATATCATGGCCGCCGAAGAGGATCTGCCGAGAGCGCATGAGGCGGCGAAGGAAGTTTTTGAAGCGACGCTTCGTTTTGGCGGAAGCATTACCGGAGAGCATGGCGTCGGCATTTCAAAATCAGCCTATTTGCCAATGGAGTATGGAACGGCCACGATAAAAGCCATGCAGAGAATCAAGTATGCGCTTGATCCGAATAATATTATGAATCCGGGGAAAATATTTCCACATGCAAAGTGTGGTAAGCGAAAAGCGACGTGACAAACAGCCTCGCCTGGTATTCAACCGCGGTACACTTCGTGTTTTATAGTGTCTTTGCCGGATTTCTTGCCTTCATACATGAGGTCGTCGGTAAGCTTGATCATATGGTCGACGGACCAGGGGGGAGTCGCAAACGTTACCATTCCGAAACTGAAGGTGACGGGCCAGTTGTTTTTTATCATGGACTGCAGAAGGACCTTCCGCACTTTATCAATAGCCGACATTGCCGTTTCCGCGCCGGTTTCAGGGAAAAAAATCATGAATTCGTCGCCGCCAAGCCGCGCAATAATATCTGAAGCCCGAATCTGGTCTTTAATCATGGCCACTACATGTATGAGCAGCTCATCACCGATATCATGTCCGAATGTGTCGTTGACTGCCTTGAAATTATCAATATCAATATAAACAGCGGTAAAGGGATGGGTATATCTGCGGGCCCTGTTTATTTCAGCTTCCGACAGTTCGAGGAAGTGTCTTCTGCTTACCGCTCCGGTCAGAAAATCGGTTCTTGCCACCTGCCGTTCTTGTTCAAGGGATGTTTTAAGGAGCCCCAGCAAGGCGCTAGTCACGAGCAAAAATCCCAGGCACATGCAAAAATTCCAGTAAGGGACGAGAGGGGAGTTATAGCTGCGGGAAAAAATATTGTCAGAAAGTGCCCAGATTACGGTGCAGACGACGGAAAATGCGATCCCCGCTCCGGTACTGAGAAACCAAGTGCTTATAAAAACCGGCAGAATATACAGCAAGTGGACTGAAAGTTCAATACCGGTAATATAGTCGATAATGCCTACCGCAATGGTCACGATAATGGTAATAATGAGCTTGACGGATTCAGACTGCCTCGTAAGATACGTGAATAATGTCTGCACTCGGCTCCTCCCCGTATTTCTGCGCGCCATTATACTAAATTTTATTTTTTTTTGCATGGTTATTTATAGCAATAAAATTGTACAGCGGCACCCGATAAAATGAAGTTGACTCACCGGCGTTTCCCGGTATAATAATTTTATGCGTGAGATTAAAAAAGGCGAGGAATTGTACGAAGGCACGGCCCTTCTCGGCGATCCTGTTCATGGGTATATTTCATTCACTACTCCCCGGGGAGAAGATGATATCACCGAAAAGAATCTGCTTGACACTCCGTGGATGCAGCGGCTTCGCCGCATATACCAGCTCCAGAGCGCCCGTTGGGTTTATCCGTCGGCGGAGCACAGCAGATTTCAACATTCACTTGGCGCGATGCATTTGGCAGGCAGATTTGCCCGTCACCTGTATCCCTCTCTGAAAGCGCTCGTACCGGACTGTCCTTCGGCGAATTTTATCGAGGAACTCCTTCGGGTCGCGGCATTGCTGCACGACATCGGACATGGTCCTTTCGGACATTTTTTCGATGACAACTATCTCGACCAGTTTGGGCTGACACATGAAAAAGTGGGCCAGCATATCATAAGAAAGGATTTCACGGAAATTATTCGTTCCATCCGCCGCAGTCCTTCGGGGGACTTCGCAAAAAGCGACCCGAAGCTGAATTCCGAGCATATCGCGTTTCTCATCGGCAAAGGAACAACCGCAAATTCGAAGCAGCCCCGGTGGCTGGTATTTCTCCAGCCCATGCTCTCAGGCATTTATACGGTGGACAATCTTGACTATGTGCTGCGTGATGCCTATATGTGCGGCGTCTCGACCGGCGCTATAGATATCGACCGGCTGCTGTATTATACTTTTTTTACCGATAAGGGATTGACCCTCCATAAGGCAGGCCTTTCGGCGTTGAATATGTTCCTGAACGCCCGGCTGTATATGTATACCAATGTGTATTATCACCGCACCACGCGGGCCATCGATGAACACTTGAAAGAGCTTTTTAAAGACACGATGGAACACCTCTTTCCCTACAATCCGCTGGACAATCTTTCCGGGTATCTCGAACTGACCGACTGGTCTTTGCTTGAAACCGTCCGGAAGTGGGGAAGCAGCAAAAACAGCGCACTGGCGTCGCTTGGGCGCGAATGGATCGGCATCCTTGCCAGGGACGTCAAATGGAAAATGGCGTATGACGTTACGCTCTCCATGCGCGTATTCGAGAAAGGAAAAACCATCATCGATGAGGTAGAGCTGCGGAAAAAAATCTTGAAAGCCCTGCCTGTTAAACTAAAGAACATCCAGCTCAGGGTCGACATGGCCACTCAGGACCCGCGCCCGATTAATCCTCTGATGATGGGCGATCGTCAGATATACGTGTTCAATCCTTCGACCCACAAGGTGGAGAAAGAACCGCTGAAGGAATTCTTCGATTACATTCCTGCACGCGTGGTGCAATGCAGGGTATTCACCCTGACTCATGATTACGATACTGAGCTTGCCGAAATTATCGACAGGGTACTGGGGATCCAGGAAGACAGCATCAAATCGAATGTTTGATGCAGATTCAGAATATTGCTGTGATGATGGATCAAACTCTTTCACCTCTTCTACAGTGCTTTTCCCGCCGTAATAACCATTGATAAAATTGAATCCACGATGTTACTGAAGCACACATCGCACATCACTCCACAACGGTACTTTTTCTCGACAAACCAGCTAAAATACTCTACACTACCATCGTATGAGTGGATTAGAAACTATTCTTGAAAGAATCAAAAAACCGCTGAGTTTCGCTCGCAAGGATGACTTCCTGCATCTCAAAAGTCTTGGCGCCATTGAACCGTTCATGCGGATACAGTTTGCCGAACTGAAACGAATAAAACAGGATCTTGCCGGCCTCGATGAAATAGAGGCGCTTTTTCCCGGATTCGATGCGTTGCCGGCTGAGCACAAGAAAGAGAGAATTCTACGTGCGCTGTCTCTGCTGGAGATTTTGCAGCAGCATAGCAACGCACTTAAAGACAGCCCAAGCGTTTCCCGACAGGAACTCGTTCCGGAGCCGGCGCAATCAGAGGGGCACCTCCGTCTGCGACCGGACACTCCCATCCAATATTGCAAAGGTATTGGTCCCAAACGGGCGGAACTCCTTAAAAAACTCGACATTTATACCTTGGAAGATGCGCTTTTTTACCTTCCCTGGCGCTATGAAGACCGGGGAAATTTAAAAAAAATTGGCAGAATTTCCTATGGCAGCTATGAAACGGTGATGGGGAGCGTGGTTTCTGCAGAAGTTGTTTCTACACGCCGACGCCGTCTCAAAATTTTCGAACTGGTTATTACGGACAAGAGCGGGATACTGATCGGCTCCTGGTTTAACCAGCCCTTCATGCAAAAAGTGTTTCGAACAGGCCAGACCGTGATTCTTTCCGGCATTGTGAAATCCAATCCTTACCGGGGCGGTCAGGCGCAAATCGATAATCCTGAATATGAAATCGTGGAAGAAAACGAACCGGACGCCCTCCTTCATACCGGCAGAATTGTTCCTATCTACCGTACGACTGCAGGATTGTCCGTGCGTGTTGTTCGCAGCCTTCTGAAAACCGTTCTTGATTCCTGCGGTGCCTTTGTCCCGGACGTTATGCCTGAAGAAATCATCAAAAAACATTCATTTACTCGAATTGCCGAAGCCTTGCGAGAAGTCCACTTTCCGGAACGGACAAAAGACATCTCCATGCTGAACCGCGGTATGAGCCCTGCACATCGACGGCTGAGTTACGAGGAGCTTTTTTTACTGGAGTTGGGGCTTGCGCTCAGAAAACAGGGCTCCTCTCGAGAAAAAAAGGGGATTTCATTTCATGATGCCGGAAGGCTGGAATCTGCGTTCCGAAAAAAACTTCCCTTTACCCTGACGCACGCGCAAGAACGGGTGATTGCCGAAATCAAGCGGGACATGATTGCTGAACAACCGATGAACAGACTGGTTCAGGGAGATGTCGGCTGCGGTAAAACCATTGTCGCCCTGATTGCCGCGCTGATGGCTGTCGAGAACGGCTATCAGGCATGCATTATGGCGCCGACGGAAATTCTCGCTGAGCAGCACTATAGAAATATATCTTCCTTGTCCGCCCCTCTCGGCATTGCCGTGCGGTCTCTTACAGGCCGCATCAGGAAGAAGGATCGAGAGGCTTTACTTGCTGAAATTGCGTCCGGAACGTCCGATATTATAATCGGGACCCATGCGCTTATTGAAGAGGATGTAAAATTCAAGCGCCTCGGTCTGGCCGTTATTGATGAACAGCATCGTTTTGGCGTGATGCAACGCTCTACGCTCACCTCCAAGGGATATGAACCGGATGTGCTTATCATGACGGCCACGCCGATTCCCCGAACGCTGGCGCTTACCGTGTATGGTGACGTTGATGTGTCTGTGATCGATGAATTGCCTCCCGGCAGGAATCCTGTCGTAACCAGACTGTATTTCGAAAGCCGACGCAGAGAGGCATATCAGTTCATCGAAAACGAACTGAAAAAAGGACGACAGGCATATGTGGTGTACCCTCTTGTAGAGGAAACCGAAAAAAGTGATTTGAAAGCGGCAACTGAAATGGCGGCGCACCTGCAAAAGGATATTTTTCCACAGCGAAAAGTGGGACTGGTCCACGGCCGGATGAAATCTGATGAAAAAGACAAGGTTATGGCCCTGTTCTCATCAGGCTCCCTGGATATTCTTGTTTCGACAACGGTCATCGAGGTCGGTGTGGATGTTCCGAACGCCACCGCGATGGTGATCGAACATCCAGAGCGCTTCGGCCTGGCTCAGCTGCACCAGCTTCGGGGCCGCGTCGGCAGAAGCGGGCATCAGTCGTATTGCCTGCTCATGGGACCGAGAATGTTTGCGGAAGAGGCGAGGGAACGGCTGGATGCATTTATCCGTACAAACGACGGTTTTAAAATAGCCGAGGAGGATCTGAGGATGCGGGGACCCGGCGAGTTTTTCGGAACGCGTCAATCGGGGCTTCCGGACCTTCGTGCCGCCAACATCATCCGGGACGCCGATCTGCTTGAACAGGTGCGGGCAGAGGCATTCGACCTGGCGACCTGTGATCCTTCTCTTGCGCAGTACCCGCTGCTCAGGGAAACACTCCGCAGAAAGTGGCAGGGAAAGCTTCGCCTGGCCGGCGTAGGTTGATATTTTCGCGGTATTCTGATACAGTATGCACGTAGTGCGGCGGATATTGTCTTTTTTTTCCAAAGGAATGACAATCACGAGGTCGTGAGATGACAATCTGGGAAAAATCGGTTGTAAATATGCAGAAAGGCGTGCAGAAAATCGTCGCGTTCGCCGCGGTTTTTTCCGAACGGGTGAAGGCGGAAATCGCGATTGTCCGCCTACGGATCAAGATTGACGACATCCAGAAAGACATTGCTCGTCAATACCAGGTCATAGGCCAGAAAGTGGTTGATTTGAAAAACGGGGGGGACATTCCCAAGACCACCGAGCAACTGTTGAACGATGAAACCATTTCCAGCGCGCTGAGCGAACTGATCGAGCAAAAGAAGGAAGTTGAAGAGCTTCTCAACGAGATCAGGATAGAACAAGAAGCGTTTGCAACGGTCAGGAAACAGAAGGAGGATTCCTCTTTATGATGGTGAGCGTTGCAGTTTTTGTTATCGGTCTCATCATCGGGAGTTTTCTGAACGTCTGCATCCTTCGTCTGCCGCGCGGCCGCTCAATTGTTTCTCCGCCATCTCACTGCCCCCGGTGCAAGTCCCCGATACGGTTTTATGACAATATCCCCCTGTTCAGTTTTCTTCTGCTTCGGGGCAGGTGCCGGTACTGCAAAGAGCCTATTTCGTGGCGCTACCCGCTTGTTGAATTTCTGAATGGGCTTTTGTATGTCTGGGTGGTCGGTGAGTTTCAAATCGGCGGAGAAGCGGTTCTTCTCATGCTTTTCTGCTCTTCATTGCTTGTTATTACTTTCATCGATTATGACCATCAGATTATTCCTGATGTCATTACCCTGCCGGGCATGCTGGTGGGGCTTACGCTTGCACCTTTTTTCATGTCGGCCCTTGGCGATCCCCTCCCGTTCCATCTGGACCGCGTTCTGCCGCAGGCGGGCCCGTACCTCACGGGATTTCTGAATTCACTCATCGGTTTGCTGCTCGGAGGAGGTCCTCTCTTTGCCATCGGATGGCTCTGGGAAAAGCTTCGAAATGTCGAAGCCATGGGCGGAGGAGACGTTAAACTCATGGGCATGGTAGGGAGTTTCCTCGGATGGAAGGGTGCGATTCTTACCATTATGCTCGGCGCTCTTACCGGATCTGTTGCAGGACTTCTTCTCATAGCGCTGAAACGCCAAACCATGGAAAAGGTGATTCCGTTCGGCCCTTTTCTGGCACTCGGCGCCTTGGTGACGGCTTTCTATAGCTCTGATATTATTTCATGGTATCTCGGCCTGATCCGACTATGACCGGTCATAGCATTTTCATAATGGTTTTCGGAGCATTGATTCTTTTTTCCGGAGCACTGCTCATCTGGAGCTTGGCGCACCGTTACCGTCGCCGCCTTGGCGTTGAAAAAGAGGCCCGCGAGAAAACTACTGAGACCGCTTTCATCATCAGCGCTTTCCATGAAGTGACAAAACAGCTCAAAGAAAAAGAAAAAGAGTTGGAGCGCCTCAAACTGCAGGCGGAGCAGCACGCAGAAAACGTGGAAAGCTACAATGAAAACATCCTTCAGTGCGTGACGAGCGGGGTAATGACATTTGACCGCAGTTGCCTTCTCACCACCATCAACAGGGCAGCTGAGGAAGTCCTCGGTGTGAAGCGGGAACAGGTGATAGGCAAAGCGTGCCGGGATTTATTCCTCACCGGAGAGATATCCAAAACAATTCAGGACACTTTTGAGACCAGAATGCCGTCCGCAAGAATGGAGTCTCCGATCGACTGCCCTTCAGGGAAACGCTGGCTCGGCTACAATACCGTGGTGCTGACGGACCGGCGCGGAGAGGCAATCGGCGTTATCTTCTCGTTTTCTGACCTTACCCAGGTGAAGCAGCTTCAGGAACAGATGGAACTCAGGGAGCGACTGACCGCACTCGGCGAGATGTCGGCAGGTATTGCACATGAACTCCGTAACCCCATGGCGGTGATCAGCGGGTATCTGAATTTGCTGTCAAAAAAGATGGGGACGGAACACCAGAACATTATTCGGGACATTACGAATGAAGTGAGCGGCATGAACCGGATCATCGGAGACTTGTTGACCTTCGCGCGTCCGGCTTCCCTGAATCGAGTTAAAGTCAATATCCACGAAATGCTCGAAAACTGCCTTGTCGCCGCACTGCAAGCGACCGGCGCGGGTTCCCGCATTACGACTGATTTGAAACTGGATGATGTGGAAGCAGATGTTGACGAAGTGCTGATGAAGCAGGCGTTTACGAATCTGATTCAAAACGCAATCGAGGCAATGCCGGACGGCGGGACGCTTACGATTGCGACCGAAAAAAAAAGAGAGCTGAAAATTTCTATTTGCGATACAGGCATAGGGATACCCCCGGAAAACATCAAGAGAATATTCCTTCCGTTCTATACAACGAAGGAAAAAGGGACCGGACTCGGCCTTGCCCTTGTACACAAGATCGTTCTGTCTCATGGCGGACGGATCGCTGTGGAAAGCAGCGAAGGAAAAGGGGCGGCATTCAGGGTCATTCTTCCCGTAAGGTAATGTAGTTATGGCGGATACAATCCTCGTTATAGAAGATAAAGAGAGCATGCTTGACATGCTGAAGCAGACACTTGAGGCGGAGGGGTATTTTGTCGTGGCCGCCAGGGACGGCGCGGAAGGCATTAAAAAACTGGCAAATGAACGGGTCGGTCTGGTGCTGACTGACATCAAACTGCCGAAAAAGGACGGTTTTGAAGTCCTCAAGGCAGCAAAAGATGAACATCCGCTCCTGCCCGTCATCGTGATGACCGCTTTCGGAACCATCGAGACCGCGGTCAAGGCCGTGAAGCAGGGAGCGTATGATTTTCTGACGAAGCCCTTTGATACCGACCATCTGTTGCTGCTAATAAAGCGAGCGTTGGATGCCTCCCGCCTGGCGACGGAAAATATTCTTCTGCGGGAAGAATTCGCCGACCGGATCGGCTTTCCAACGATTATCGGAAAAAGCGCTCACATGCAGGAGATCACCGCAAATATACAAAAAGTCGCTCCGACCAATGCGACCGTATTGTTGCATGGAGAGAGCGGGACTGGAAAGGAACTGTTCGCGCGCGCTGTCCATTGCCTGAGCCAGCGCAAAAACGGACCGTTTATTGCCATTAATTCCGCCGCCATTCCGAAGGAACTGCTTGAAAGCGAATTATTCGGTTATGAACGCGGTGCGTTTACGGGGGCTGATGCGCGCAAACTCGGAAAGCTTGAATTGGCAGACAAGGGCACGGTATTTCTGGACGAGATCGGAGACATGGATCTTGCTCTTCAGGCGAAGGTCCTGCGGGTCCTGCAGGAACAGGTGATTGAGCGTGTTGGAGGAAACAAACCAATCAAGATCGACGTGAGAATCATTGCGGCTACGAATAAAAACATCGAAAAAGCGGTTGAAGAGAAGCTTTTTCGGGATGATCTGTTCTATCGTTTGAATGTATTTCCGATCACCATTCCGCCTCTCCGGGACCGGCGTGAGGACATCAAAATGCTCGCTCAGCATTTTCTGAACAAATTCTCCGCGGAAGTCCGGAAAGGACCTCTTTCCGTTTCTGATGAAGCCATGGATATTCTGACGAAACACCGATGGAAAGGAAACGTGCGGGAACTTGAGAATGTGATGGAACGGGCTGTCATTCACGCCGATGGGGGGACGATTCGCAGCCAAGATCTCGGTATCAGCGAGTCGAATATCCGCGAAATGCTGGCCGAGAACGTGCCGATGGATGGTCCGCTGCAGGCGGTTGCCGAAGCTGCGGTCCGTATCGCAGAATCCCGCCGCATCAAACAGGTGCTCAGGCAGACAAGCGGTAATAAAACCCGCGCTGCGGAAATCCTGCAAGTGAGCTACAAAACACTTCTTACGAAAATCAAGGACTACCACCTGGAGGAAAAAAGCAGCGAGTAGCGCGCTGTCCAAAGGAGCGGTTGAGTCCGGCCCCGGTTGCAATGAACTGTCATGGAAAAAATCCCTTCTGATATCAAGCAGCAAATTGAAAAACTCGTCACGGAGATCAACGGGCATAATTACCGATACCATGTTTTGGACGCGCCGGTTGTCTCCGACGCGGAATATGATCAACTGTTTCGCACGTTGAAGCGCATGGAAGAGCAGTACCAGTACGTCCTTCCTGATTCCCCGACTAGGCGTGTGGGGGCGCCGCCGCTCGACAAGTTCGAAAAAGTGAAACACGCCGAACCCATGCTGTCGCTCGACAATGCTTTTTCGCATGATGAAGTGCGCGAATTTGACCAGCGGGCAAAACGATTTCTCAAGTCCGACGTGGAAATTGAATATACCGTTGAACCGAAGTACGATGGACTGGCCATGGAATTGACCTACGAACGGGGGCTACTCGTGCGGGCATCGACGCGCGGAGACGGATATGAAGGGGAAGATGTCACGACAAACCTGATGACCGTGAAAGCGATTCCGCTCAGGATAGAAGGCAAGGACATTCCGGATCTCATTGATATCCGAGGTGAAGTCTACATGGATATCGATGAATTTGAAAAACTGAACAAAGAACGGGAACGAAATGGGGAGCCGCTCTTCGCAAATCCCAGAAATGCGGCAGCAGGATCGGTCAGGCAGCTTGACTCATCAATCACGGAAAAAAGAAGGCTGCATATGGCTTGTTATGGTTTAGGGAGTGCGAAAGGGATTGAATTCAAAAGCCATGATCATTTCATAGAATGGCTCGGGAGAGCGCATTTCCCGACGCCGTTCATATTGGACAGGGTAACGGGTATTGAAAGGGTCATTGAGTCAATAAGGAAAATTGAAGAACAGCGTTCATCCTTTGCCTTCGAGACTGACGGAGCGGTCATCAAAGTGAACGATTTCGATCTCCAGAAAAAACTCGGCTATAAAACCCGGGAACCCCGCTGGGCTATCGCATATAAATTCCCCGCGCATCAGGCTACAACGATCGTCGAAGACATTCTGAGCAGCGTGGGTCGGACCGGAGTTATCACGCCGGTTGCCCTCCTCGCACCGGTCAGGATCGGCGGCGTGACGGTTTCCCGTTCAACCCTCCATAACTGGGAGGAAATCGACCGTAAAGATATTCGGGTGGGCGATACCGTCCTTGTGGAACGGGCCGGCGACGTGATTCCTCATGTCGTGACGGTCGTCAAAGAAAAAAGATCAGGCCAGGAGCACAAAGCGCTCCCCCCCAGATCCTGCCCTGCATGTCAAAGCACCGTAGTGCAGGAGGAAGGGGAGGTCGCCTACCGGTGCATAAACCTTAATTGTCCTGCCCAGGTTTTGGAACGCATCACGCATTATGCGTCGCGGGGCGCCATGGATATTGAAGGTCTTGGCGAGAAAAACGCTGAATTGCTCTACCAGCAGGGACTTATACGGCACTTTCCCGACCTCTATAAACTGCAGTATGATCAGCTTCTCGATCTTCCGCGTTTTGCGGAAAAATCTGCAAAAAATCTGATCGACGCAATCGAAAAAAGCAAAAAAACCACGCTCGCGAGGTTCCTGTACGCCTTGGGCATTCTTCATGTAGGCGAGTATGCCTCAAAACAATTGGCAAGACATTTTAAAAAAATCGAAGATTTATACAACGTCGAGGCGGAACGCGTGGTTGAAATCAAACAGATGGGTGAAAAGCTTGCGGAATCGATAACCGGATTCTTTCACGAAAAAGAAAATTTACATACCCTGGACACTCTTCAGTCGTTGGGGCTGGAGATCGCCAATCCGGATTATGAGCGCAATCGGAAAAAAGAGAAACGGGTTTTCGACGGTCTTACGATTGTCGTTACAGGAATGCTTTCGAGGCCGCGAGGCGAAATCGAAAAGATTATCGAAGAACTCGGGGGTCATGCTGCCGGATCGGTGTCCAATAAAACGAACTATGTACTGGCAGGGGCAGACGCCGGGGGAAAGCTTGATAAAGCAAAAGAACTCGGCATCCCGATCATTGATGAAGAAACGTTCAATAGGATGATTAAGGAGACATAGCGTGCGTCTTGGCTTTCATGTATCGATCAGCGGCGGATTTTCCAAATCCGTTGAGCGTGCGTACGACCTTGGCTGTTCCGCGATGCAGATATTCTGCCGCAATCCCCGCGGATGGACGATCAAGCCGCTCGACACGGATGATATTGCAGAATTTAAAAAACTCCGCAATCAATGGGACATAGCCCCTGTTTTTGTCCATACAAATTACCTGATTAATCTTGCTTCCTCCCGGCCGGACCTGTACGAAAAATCGATTGAGCAGTTTATTATCGACCTTGAACGAACCGAGCACCTCGGAGCTGAATATCTGGTTACGCACCTCGGTTCGGCCAGCGGCAAAGACCCGTCCTGGATGGTTGACCGGGTGGCGGCCGCCCTGAACATGGCGATGAGATTGCATCCCCCCCGCGCGACCATCCTCCTGGAAAATACGGCAGGCGAGGCAGGAGATGTAGGGTACACGCTCGAACAGGTACAGGACGTGATAGCGCATCTCAATGATTCTTCCTGCATCGGTATCTGCTATGACACCTGCCATGGTTTTGCCGCAGGATACGATATCAGATCCGACAAGGATGTTGATGCTCTCGTGAGAAAAATTGATACAACAGTAAGCCTGAAACGGCTCAAAGGAATGCATCTGAATGATTGCCTTCGCGACCTCGGTTCTCATGTGGACCGCCACTGGCACATCGGCGAAGGAACGATAGGTCTGGAAGGGTTTAGAATACTGCTGAATCATCCCGCGTTCCGGGATATTCCGATGATTATGGAAACTCCAAAGAAAACGGAAGAGGATGACCCGCGAAATTTAAAGACGGTGCAGTCGTTGCTGGATAAGTAATTTATAATGTAATGCTGCGCAGTCTTACAGACTTGATGCCTGACGTAGATCATGGTGACAGAGAGGCCCCCGGCTTTTGGGGGGAGGGAATACAGTAAAGAATATGAAAGCGGTTTTTACAAGAACAATTTTAAAGAGCATTGTCCTTTTTTGCTGCATAGTGTTGTTTTCTCTTCCGGCAACTGGCTACTCCAACCCCGGCAAGGAGATGGCCGATATAAATGCCGTGCTCGATAAGGAATGCGTTCGGCTCAAAAAAGAAAAGATAAAGAATCTGCTTCTTATCAGGTTTTCACCGGATTCGGACAAAAGATTCAGCCCTGTTTTTTTGAAAATTGTGGAAAAAGTGGTTAGAAAGGCTGATTTTGAAAATGTTACCGAAGAGAAAACCGTTGAAGTTATCAGCCTTGTTTACGAATCTTCAAAGCGGGGTGCTCCGCTGGAATATGTGGAGCAGATGCTGGATATTATTGTATATGCGGCAGTACCTGCCGATAGTCTGGTCGCAGCCGCAAAAGCGCTTCAGGATTTTCATAATTCGGATGTGCCTCAGGATATTGCGGAAGGGTTTATTGCCCGTGCCCTTGACGACGCTTGGAATCCTGCGGCGATCCCGGGGCTTTCCCATGGTTTGATTTACGGTGTTGAGCGTGGCTTGACGCCGCGAAAAGTCGCCCTGCGCATTATGCGCGACGTGAAAAGAGGGAAATTGAAGAAAAAAGGCCCGGATCAACTGGCACTAGACGCGGTCAAATTTGTGCGAAAAAAAGAACCGAAGAAGTGGAACCCGTTGACTCTGAAAGAACGGGAAATGCTCGCGAAACAAGAACGCATGAGGCAGCTGGAGGTCCAATTGCAGCTGTCGGCGTCAGATATGAAGCAAAAAGAAAACGAAAAAACGGCAGCAGAAGAAAAATTGCGGCTGTTACGCAGAAGCGAGGCCGAACAAGCCGCAAGAATCGACCAGGAAGATATTATCAGGCAGCTTGAATCGCATCTGAAAATTGTATATACCGAAGTAGCTGGGCTCGCAACAGAGCAAAAAGCTCTCAAAGCCGAGCTGACTGCATTTGAGCAAGAGAAACTGCAGAGAATCCGGGAGCGACAGGCCATTCGGAAAAAGCAGCTGGAGGACATGGGGCGGTCTATTGCCACGGACGCCCAAAAAGGCCAGCTCGATCTGGACAAGCTGTACGCAATCGTGGAACAGTTACTTGGCGTTCCCTATCGCTACGGCGGTGATTCAGACAAAGGACTGGATTGCTCTGCATTTACGAGAAGAATCTACCGCGCCCAGAATATTGAACTTCCCAGAAGCACTATGGGTCAGTCACTTGTCGGATTCAGTGTTGATGAGTCCGGTATCCAGCCGGGAGATTTGCTTTTTTTCGATTCCTCAACCAGAGGTCGTGTCTCTCACGTAGGCGTTTACCTGGGTGATGGTATTTTTGCCCATGCAAGCAGCAGAACCGGCGTGACAAAGAGCAACCTGTACGAAAAATATTATTTAAAACGGTTTGTTAGAGCCAGCAGAATATTTGAGTTATAATCGGATACCATCTTAGCGCGTCGGATGTGCTCGAAGAGTACAACAATTTTTTCTATGCTCCGGAGCTGAACTACTTAATTCCATTCTGGATTTTTTATTTCTCCTCTGGTATAGTATTTGATCAACAAATAAGCGATAAGGATTATTGAGGCTTCAAATCGCAGGATTGCACTTGAAGCGGCCCCGGCGGTTATGATTGCGAAATCAATATAGATGTTGTCATGAAAGTAGCTGAATTTAACAAAAAAACTGCAACAAGACATTACAAAGCCTTCGGGCAGTACATGAAAGATATATATGGCAAGGCGGTTTACAAGGTCAATGTAGACGCGGGTTTTACCTGCCCTAATCGCGACGGTACCGTCGCGTCAGGCGGTTGCATTTACTGTAACAACGACAGCTTCAGACCTGAAGCATGTTCAAGCGCTGAGTCCATCCGTAAGCAAATCGAGAGAGGTGCTCCGTATCTGCGCTCCCGCTACGGAGCTGAGAAGTTTATCGTATATTTTCAGCCATACTCAAATACGTATGCAACGGTAGAAACGCTTGAAACGCTGTATCGGGAGGCATTGGATAATCCCGATGTGCTCGGGCTTGCCATTGGGACACGACCGGACTGTATTGATGCCGAAAAAATAGCGCTTCTTGAAGAACTTGCCAAAGACTATTTTATCCTTGTAGAATACGGACTCCAGTCGATTTATGACAAAACGCTGACATTTATAAACCGGGGCCATACGTGGGAGTGCTTTCAGAACGCCCTTTCGATGACCACCGGAAAAGGAATCCGGATCGGCGCACATATTATTCTGGGTTTTCCCACCGAGACACGGGAGGAAATGCTTGGCATGGCGGATGCGCTCTCCCGGCTGCCGATCGAATTTCTCAAGATACACCAGCTCCAGGTGGTGCAGCATACGGCGCTGGCGGATGTTTTTGCCAGGGAGCCTTTTTCGACATTCGGTTATCATGCATGGATAGAAATGCTCGCAGATTTTCTGGAACGGCTTTCTCCGGACATTGTTTTGCAGAGGCTGTTTGCCGCAGCACCGGATGACATCCTGATCGCACCCCTCTGGCACAAAACGCGCTATCAGTTGCTCAAAGACCTGGATCTCTATATGGAGCAGCGCGGAAGTTACCAGGGGAAAAAGTTTTCAATCGCTTCAAAATAATGCCAGTTACGCTGCACCCGAGGTGTTGCCATGATCGATCTCCACACGCATTCTTTTTTCAGTGACGGAGTGCTGGTTCCGTCGGAGCTGGTCCGTCGGGCGGTCATCCACGGTTATGAGGTAATAGCGATTACCGATCATGCGGATTCGTCAAACTTTGATTTTATCATTCCACGCGTCACGGCCGCATGCAGGGAGCTGAACCGACGATGGAACATCACGGCCCTGCCCGGAATCGAGCTTACTCACATTCCGCCGGAAACGTTCGGTGAGCTTGTGGAGCGGTCACGCTCTCTCGGCGCCGTTGTTGTTGTTGCGCATGGCGAAACGCTTGTTGAACCCGTGCATCCAGGAACGAATCGGGCGGCAATCGAGGCAGGTGTGGATATCCTTGCTCATCCCGGCCTTCTGAGCGGAGACGAAGCTGAACTGGCCGCGCGAAACGGTGTCCACCTCGAGATCACGTCCCGCAAAGGCCACAGCTTGTCCAATGGCCATGTGGCGAAACTGGCCTTGGAGACCGGGGCAAAGCTTGTCATCGATACGGACACCCATGAGCCCGGAGATCTTATTACCGATGAGCAGGCGCAAAGAATTTTGCTCGGAGCCGGTCTGGACCGCAATGCAATTTTAACTATTCTTCAAAATTCAAAAAAATTGGCAGCAAAAGCACTTGCTGCTTGGAAACAATGATGTGTCTCGGGATTGCTGCCGCTTAATTCGCATCCTGCAAACCGCCGATTTCTTGGGAGGAGATTCATGCCGACGATCAAAAAAAGAGATAATAATGCAAAAAAACTGCCTAATCAGGAATTTATGACCATTGCCCACCGGATTACCGATTTTGCGATAACCTATAAAAAACAGTTGCTCGTTGTTTGCCTGTCTGTTGCCGCGGTATTTCTGATTGCGGCGGGGTATCTGGTGTTGCGCTCAGTGCAGGAGAAGAATGCATCACCGCTCGTTTCCGCAGCCTATGAATATTATCGTCCTTCGGCCGGGACCGCTCCCGACTATCAAAAAGCCCTCGGTCTTTTTCGCGATGTGCAGCAAAAATATCCCAGTACCGTGAACGGAGCGATTGCACAGTACTATATCGGCAATTGTCTCGCGAATCTGGGCCAGACAGACGAGGCGCTCAAGGAATATAAAAAATTCATTTCACAGTATTCAGGAGACAAATTTCTGCTCGGTCTCGTATATCAGCGAGTGGGATATATTTATCAAGGGTTAAATAATCAGAGTGAAGCCATACAAGCGTGGGAGCAGGCAGAGTCTCTCAATGGTCCCGGTGTCTCGACAATCGAGCTTGCAAAGCTGTATGAGGCGACAGGGAACATCGCGGAAGCACAGAAGAAATACAAACTGGTGTTGAGCAAACTCGGCGGTACGACGTGGGCTATGGAAGCAATGACAAAAACGCAGAGTGCAGTACCTTTTTCTGTTCCTGGCGCGGGAAAAGAAACAAAGTAGAAGAGAAACAGCAGGCTGGCTTCTGGTTCAATTTCCTCAGTCATCAGGAATCTGACGGCCGGAGTTGTTCTTGCTTGCTGGAAGCGACGACGATTGCTTCGGATTCCCGGACGTATTCGAAATCAGATGAAGTATCAAGCTTTCATCGATGCCCCGGATAATGTGTCTTTTGTACGAAAACTGAGGCCGAATGCGTTGCAGGTTGGGTAATAAATCCCGATGAGTTTGAGATGGTGTCAATAACTCCGGAGATGCAGAATGAAGCGTTAAACGCTTACTGCCACGTGTTTTTTATCAGATGTTGTCAGTGTCAACAACCAGCTTGATTTTCTGTCCTGCCCGCAGGGATTTACCGAGACCCTTGTTCCACTCCCGAATGTCGGCAACACTTACATTATGTTTTTGGGCAACTTTTGTGATTGTTTCACCCCGCCGTACCCGATAAAGGATCTGCTGTTGTTTCCCGCCTTCAACTGTTGTCAGGTAGCTGATATCCTGTTTTCCGCTAAGGTCCACCGGAATCAGCAAATGTTTGCCTGGTGACACGCGGTTTTTCTTAAGCCCGTTAATGTCCCGGATCGCTTCGGGAACTGTGTTGTACTGCTTTGCAATCTGAGACAGGGTCTCTCCCTTTTTAACCTCGTGCCGCTCCCATTTGATTTTTTGTTCGGGAGGAATGGCCGCAAAATTCGCAAGGAACATTTCTTTTTTTCCGGCCGGAATGCGCAACGTGTATTTTTCGAAGCTAGGTGGGGTCACCCATCGTCGCAGTTCCGGATTCAGTTCTTTGATCTCCTGATAGGTGGCGCCGGTGCAGCGTGCGACAAGACGAAGATCGGTGCTTTCATCGAGAATGATTTCATCATACTTGAACGGCTCGAATTTTGACACGGTAAAACCGTACGATTCCGGGTTTTTCGCTATGATGGTGGCGGCCATGAATTTCGGCACATAATTTTTAGTTTCTTTTCTGATATACCGGGATGCCTTCAGGTCCCAAAAGTCCTCGGAACGGGTTCTGAGGACGGCACGCTGCACCTTTCCGGCGCCTGCATTGTATGAAGCCATTGCCAGCGGCCATGATCCGAAGAGATTGCGCAGATCCTTCAGATGTTCCGCGGCAGCGTTGGTAGATTTTACCGGATCTTTGCGCTCGTCAATCCACCAGTCAATCTTAAGGCCATATAGTTTGCCGGTTGCACTCATAAACTGCCATGGACCAACGGCCTTTGCCCAGGATACGGCGTACGGATTGAACCCGCTTTCGATCATTGCTATATAAACCAGATCTTCCGGCAGGTTCTTCTGCTTGAAAATCTCCTTCATAAGCGGAATATAACGGGCTGAACGGTCGAGCCAGAGCTGAAATGCGTCTCTACCGCGTGTTTTGAAATATTCGAGATGGTTTTCCACGCTGTCATTCAGAACCATCGGGATATTGTAGGGTTTTTCCACTACGGAATCATCAATGCCTTCTTCCAGCTTGACAACATCTTCAGAGGGTGGTTGCAATTGCTGGGGGACTGTTGCCGTATCTGCGGAGGATGGGTATTCTGCGTAACCTGACGTCAGCATGAGAAAAGAAAAGACTATAACTGATAGAAAAATAAGGATAAAACGATTGCGCATCATCCCTCCTTTATTGCACATAAAGTTACCTTATTCATGCTGTTTTGTCAAGATATTATGTGTATTCCTGAATTTTTGTGTATATGGAAATTATCACATAATACAATATGTTTCGGCTGTTTTCAGCCTATCTTTAATAAAAATAAACGACTCCTTGTAATTCGTACCATTGTTCTGTATTATTGCTTCCGATGAAGCAGGCTTTTCTACAGGAAATTTTTTCATCCATCCAGGGCGAAGGGCCTTGGATCGGGGAGCGTCATATTTTTGTGCGCTTTGCTGGCTGCGATATCCGTTGCCAGTATTGTGATACGCCTGCTTCCACCAAAAGTATTTCCGGTGAACAGGAGCCGCACTTCTGCAATGTGCAGATATCCAAAATACCGCTACAGTGCAAGCAAATCCCCAATCCTGTCTCCAGCAGCAATCTTGCCGACTTTTGCTCAAACCTGGTCATCCCAGGTCCCTCACGTCCTACAATCAGCCTGACCGGAGGGGAACCGCTGCTGCACCATGATTTTTTGCTGGAGTTCCTTCTCCTGACACGAAAGACGTTCCGGATTTATTTAGAGACGAATGGCCTGCATGCAGCAGCCATGAAGGACCTTCGTTCCGTGGTCGATGTAATAAGCATGGATTTCAAGCTGCCGTCGGCAACCGGCCTGCAGCCGTTTTGGGAGGAGCACAAGCAGTTCCTTGCCGCTGCGCAAGGCTTGACCCTGTTTAGCAAGGTGGTCGTAACCAATGCCACGTCCCTAGATGATGTCATGACAGCTGCCGAAATTATCGCAGGGTTTGATGATACAATTCCTTTTGTTATTCAACCAGCAAGCGGCTGTTTTGCTCCTTCAGCGGCTATGCTTGTAGAGTTTCAAGAAGCTGTTCTCAAAGTCATTCAAAATGCCCGGGTGATTCCTCAGATACACAAAATTCTTGGCATTCCCTGAAAGAATAAAAACACGCTGTGCTGCTGTATTGGTTTAATGTACGGCAGGTGTGCTTCCGTCAAGGTTACAGGGGGAATAAGTAAAAAGATCAATAGAACAGATTGAAGCAAGTTACATTCCAAGGGGGGAAGAGTATGTTGAACAGAATTCTTATGAAGGTAATAGTTGTGCTTGCAGCAGGGTTTTTTATAGCCACGTCAGCGTATGCCGAACTGGATAACACATTCGGACTTTCGCTGCGTCTGCGACAGGAAGTATGGGATAATGTATTCAATTTTCAGTCGGTGGATCCGGGGACGGGAAGGCCAAACAATGACGACAATTATCTTCGTCTCAAAACGTCCATTTGGGACAGAGTCGAACTGAATAAAAAGTATGGCTTCTATGTAAAGCTCACGAATGAAGCCCGCTACTTTTTTGATTCCACCAATACCAATCCGGGAAGCAGACCGCTCGGGCTGAATAAGGATGAAATTTTTTTTGATAATCTCATCGTGTATGGAAACAACATCGCGGGACTGCCTGTTGATGTGAGCATCGGCAGACAAGACCTGATGTATGGAGACGGATTCATACTCATGGACGGCACACCGGGGGACGGATCCCGCAGCTTCTATTTCAATGCGGCGAAGGCGACAATAAGGTTCAGCCAAAAATCAAGTGCTGATCTTATTTATATCACTGATCAGGCCTATGAAAACAGTCTGCCGATCATGTTTTCCGCGCCTAAGCGCAACCTGAGTGGCTATAATGAAGAAGCAGTAGTCGTATATGGAAACCTGAAGCCTTTTGATGACTTCGGCATAGAGCCGTATTATGTATGGAAAGCGGAATATTCCTCCAACGTGCTCAGACTGAACACCCTTGGCGCTCGTTTCACCTACTCCGTCGGAAGCGGCTGGCGCGGAGTGAACGCGCGCGGTGAATATGCACACCAATTCGGATCGTATGACAACGGGATGAAGAGGGAGGCGGACGGCGGCTATGCCTATGTGAGTCAGAAGTATGAAGCACTGCCCTTTACACCATCCTGGGAGTTGGGCTATGTCTATCTTTCCGGTGACAAGCCGAATTCTCCTGACAAAGATGGAAGCTGGGACCCGCTTTTCTCCCGGTTTCCATGGCTCAGCGAACTCTACTGCTTATCCCTTGCAAAGGAATCAGGCGGGATTACGGGATATTGGACCAATCTTCAGGCCGCCCGGGCATCCATGAAGTTTGCTCTGACGCCTGCTACGACTCTTGATCTGTCCTATACGTATATGCTCGCGAATGAAAATACGATCGGAACAGGCATGTTTTCACAGGGTGGAAAAAAGCGCGGTGACCTGTATATTGCAAAGCTCGCCCACAAATTTTCCAAAACCATCGACGGTTATTTGCTGATCGAGGATTTTGTACCGGGCGATTATTATGCACCTGCAAATCGTGATGCCGCTACATTTATCAGATGGGAATTGCAGTGGAAAATTTGAACTCCCCGGACTATTACGCCAGCGCTGACTGTGCATTCAGATAACGGTATCACGCTGTTGGAACGTGTGATGCTGCCCGGAGTGATTGTCCTGCAGCACAAGACATCAGTGGGGGTATCGTAATCAAAAACGGTTGAATTCCGGAAAAGGATATATGTAAAAGACCCCTTCTTTGCTGATAAGACGGGGTCTTTTCACTTTTCAGCAGAGTCTTCAGCCTGCTGAACTGTTGACATACAGTCCTGCTTCTGATAGGCTCCAACCGTTTTTACAAACGTCCCGTGAATTTTTAACAAATATACAATGAAATTCGAACTCCTCTCACGCGTCATAGATGAACTTGCTGCTTTTCTTCCCGACGGCCGGCTGGAGCGGGTCTATCAGGGTGCTGAAGGCGGCCTATATTTCTCATTTCATCGGGACAGGAAAAAACATTTCCTTTTACTGTCGCCTGACCGGTCACTGCCCAGGCTGCATCTGGTGACCGCGAAACCGGTATCGGTTCCTATAACACATTCTTTGGCACTGTATCTTCGAAGCCATCTGACCGGTGCACGGCTCGCTGCTCTTGGCCTGCTGAACCGGGACAGAGTAGTGGAATTTCTCTTTGAAAAAGCGGGGACGGGGTACCGGCTGGTGTTTGAACTTATCGGAACGTCTCCCAATATCATTCTCACCGATTCATCCACAACCATCCTGGCTGTATACTACCCGAGGCCTTTTTCTTCTGATACCGCAAGACCGATGCTGCCGGGAATACAATATGTTTCCCCAACGAAAAAAGCATCTCCGTCTGTTGATCATTCTGCTCAGGATGCAACAATCCGACAAGAAGAGAGCGTTGGTTCTCCGAGCAAAGAAGCGGAACTGTATTATCAGCAAGTCATCGAACAGCGTGAATTTACGTCACTACAAACTATGCTGGTTTCGTTAATCCGGCGCACGCTGTTAAAGACAGAGCGCAGACACGCGGCGCTTTCTAGTGATTTAACTTCTGCAGATCGTGCAGAAGAATATAAAAAAGCGGGGATGGTGATCCTTGCCAATAGAGATCAGCTGAAGCCGGGAACGGAACTCGCCCAGCTTCCGGATTACGAAGGAAAAATCGAGGCCATTCCGCTCGATCCAAAGCTTTCACCCAGCCGGAATGCGGACAGATATTTTAAAAAGTATAAAAAAGCTAAAGCGGGACTGGCTATTATTCAACAGCGATTGCGGTCTGCGGAAGAGGAAACGACATTTCTGAAAACGTTGCACAGAGATATTGATAAAGCACACACCTGCAGCGATCTTGCTTCCATCCGTTCAATGCTTGCTGCCGAAGGATATATCAAAGAAAATGATAAAGAAAAAAAATATTCTGAGCCGCTGACGCCGGGATTCAGGACCTTCACCTTTCATGGCTGGGAAATTTTCGTGGGAAAAGGTGCGCTTGGCAATGATTACATTACGACAAAGCTTGCCTGTGCCGACGACCTCTGGCTCCATGCGGAAGGAATGCCCGGATCACATGTCCTGGTCAAAAATCCAAACAATGCCGTGATTCCAGCGGAGGTACTGGTAAAAGCGGCTGCTTTGGCGGCATACTACAGCAAAGGCAAGCTCGCAGGAAAGGTGTCAGTGGCCTATACGCGCGCGCGGTTTGTTAAAAAGCCGAAGGGGGCCAAACCCGGCCTGGTGACGTTGAGGGAAAGAAAATCTATCATGGTAAAACCGGAAAACGGTTGATGTGTTATCGCACAATTTTGTAAGTAGCCGTTGCTTCCGCCCAGTCCGCAGGATCAATCTGGTTCAGTTTTCTGACCAGATCGCTGACCATGCCCGTTGATTTTGCATCATACACCTTGAACATTCCCTCCTGAAATCCGAGAGGAACAATGGGTTCCTCTTTCGTCGTAGCAATGATTTTAATCCGTTCTTCGGCTGTTTTCCCTTTAAAGTCCGGCAGGAAACTGGCTTGTAATTTAAAAGGACTGCCGGCAGGCGGAAATTCATAGGCTTTATCGAGCAGAAGGTGATTGTCTTTGTTCGCTGAATTGGGGAAAAGCACGGTTACTGATCCATCCGCTGCGATTGAAAAGATATAAACGTAGCACTCTTTGCTGGATTGGTAGAATATTCTGACTTCTTCATTTTCCTTCAGGAGAGTTTTAGACAGTGCAATTTTCAGGGAAAAGCCATGGTCTTTTCCCGGATAAACAGGATCAACGAGGGCTTTGATCCTGACGCGGTACAGGTTACGATCCTTTTCATCCCAGCCTTCCTGCAAGATTTCTGATTTTTCAATTTTTCCGCGAACAGCCGCATAGATCAGGTCATCGGCAAGTTGGAAGTTTGAGACCAGCGTGTGTGACTTGATGAAGGTACCCACCGCTTTCTCGACCGCCTTGTTCTGGGCATCGCGTCTTGCGCGGTCCTTCACTTCTTTCAGAGTATCGGTATCGCCGAGCTGGGATTCTCCCGTCATTTCAACCCAGACCGGCTTCTCCGCCGTAAGAGCAGCCATGGGAATCATAACCAGGATATAGAATAAGAGAAATGTTTTTTTCATGCCAACTCCCTATCTTTGATCTTTCCTGAAACTATCTGGAGCGGTTCTTCACTTTCATTAATCAGACTGTAACCAGCCAAAAAATTGGTTTTCTCGCCACCGCCGAGTACCAGCGTTTCCTTCGGAAGAACTGCTGCAGGGACACTTATATAGTACTTATTGCCGGCCTTAACATGAAGGGGATGGTAATTTGTTGCTCTGATTGATTTATCACGATATTGGGAAAGCTTGTGTTTACCCGGCTTCAGCACAACTACCAAGTAAGTCTTTTCCGCTCGTTGGCCGACGGAATTGCCGTCAATATAGATATCCATGGCGACAGCGGAACCGACAAATATGGCATTTCGGTAAACGCAGAGCAGCGCCTTATTAGGCGGTGGTGTCATCTTTTTTGCCCTGATATCCAATTCCTGCTGCGCCAGCGGTACGGTAGCGCAGGCGGTAGTCAGTGTTACTATTGTGGCAAAAAGAAGCAAACTGATATACGTTGTCTTCATCTTTTGCCTTCCGCTTTCTATCACTTTGGTGATATTAACTGGGGCATTTGCTCGTTGTTATATTGTTTTCTGGCGACGCGCTCCACCTGCGGCTTGAGATAATCATATAAATCCTCAATCTTGAGCGATCCATCTTTCCGCACAACATCTTCATTTTTTATTGCTTTGAGCAGGAAATAGGTGAACAAACCATGTCCTTTTTCATCGTAAGCAGAACTTGTTTGGTCATCTGAGGACGCGGATAAAACCGTCATGTTTTTGGATAGGACGATGTTGGTCTGAAGATTCACGACAAGGGGACGCGAGCCTTTGGCGATGACCGATCTGCCGCCCGCACCGGAAAAGCAGGAATCCAGAGCAATGATAATTTCCTTGGCCGGCAGTTTTCCGAGAGCATCATACATTCTTTTCAATGAATACCCTGTCTCGGTAATAAATGTCGGATCACCATCATACGGAACAAGGTAGGCGTCTCCCGTCTTCGGATTGGGAGCGCCGTGGCCTGAGTAGTACACAAAGACGGTATTGCCTTGCTCAACATTGTTCGGGAGCCATTTTTCAAAATATTTTGCAAGGTCGCTTTGCAATGCTCTGTCATTCAGAAGCGTTATGACATTCTCTTCAGGATATCCGAGGACTTTCGTCAGATACTCCGTAATGGTGGAGGCGTCGCGAACGGCAAAATCCGCGGGAGGCAGTTTCTGGCGATATGTTTCAATGCCAATTACGATGGCGTAGGCATTTTTGGCCTTTGCTTTTTTTGAAGGCAATTCATCTACATCAGAGCTGACAGCGGCAGCAGAAGGAAGAGATTCTTGGGGGGTGCTACGAATAATATCCTGTGCGGCAGTTGTATTAAAATGTCTGCCGGATGCGGTGGAGGGGACGCGGGTTGATCGAACGGCGGCAAGGATTTTACCCGAATGTTCATCAAGGTCTTTTAAAACTAGTCTCGCTGCGTTTTTTGCCGCCAGTAGAGCTTCGGCTTTCTTTAAATTGGTAGCTGCGCCGATTCTCCCGACATACCATCCTTTTATGCTCCCCTCGACTGTGTTTTCCAGGGAGCGCTGGTACACTACAGTGCCCTGCAGATCCTTGACGGCATATTCTACGCGATACCGCTCTTCATTTGACTCGGGGATAAATCCGAGTATGGGGATGAAGAGTGACGTAACTCCGATAAAAATGTTAGGCTGAAATTCAGGTTGAAAGTCGTAGGTAATCGACAGCGAAAGAGGCTGATTTACAGGCGGCACCACGCGGCCGTTTGATTCCGACATCAGGGTGTCCAGAAGTAAATTGCTTATGAATAAAGGGGAATGAAAATTGTATTTTGTGTCTGCAACAGAAATATCCTTTTTCGACAAGCCAAGCGTAAGGTCGGTACTTGGCTGAAGGTTGACGGCTATCTCGCCTGTTTTAACCGTATAAAAACATCCTGACAATAAAAGAATTACTCCCAGAACGATCAGTTTAAAACGCATTATTGCCTCCGTCATCAAATATCATATTGGTTAAATGAAAAAACTTTCAGCTGGTGAATACTCTAAATTAAAGGTTTAAAAAATTCTTGAACTTCTCAACAAAACGGGACATGATATAAAAAAGCAGGCTAAATATGATTATGCCGCAAGAATTGAGGATCAGGACTTTCACTATGATTGCTTCGACAGGCGCCATAGTCCGGAAAAAAACGCTGTAAAGACCAGCGAGGATGCCCAGCAAGCCGAACACTGCGGCACATAATCCGGCGATTTGAAACAAACGCAGTTGGCTCAGAAGGCCGTGTTCATACTGCGAGAGGTTGAGCGTTTTTTCCTTGTTCCCTGTAGTATTCATACTATCTCTCCTTATTGATCCGCAACGACGCCTATCACGTTCGGCAGGGGCCATTGTCCGTATTTTCCACCATCGTCAATCGGCCCCATATCCAGGGCTCCGGATAAATGGATCTGTTTTGCATGGGCGCATATTGAAAAGCTCGATACCGGCCCGCCTTCAAGATGCATTGCGCGGCTGATATTGAGCGGCAATTGCAGTATTTTTTCATTGAACTCGTGCATTGAGAGAGGGGACCGCATGAACAGAAAAAGCACTCTGCCCCGGTTGTCTATGGCAAGCGCTGATTCGCTCCATTTTTTTGGCTGTTCTTTCCATGCATTGATTCCAGTCCCTTTTATCAGGCGAAGATTTTGGATTACCGTTCCGTAGCTTTCGAGAACCGGGGGGCGGTCTTCAGTGAGATCGATGATCTGCGCTTGGGGGAGATCGGGTTTCAGCGGATTAGATACGAAAACGCTGTTGTATTGTTTCGACCATCGCCGGTTGTTAACGTGGTTTTCACTTTTCATATATCCGACATGAGTGAGGTGGTCCAGATCGTACATTCCGGCATTGATCACGGCGGTCAAGCCGAATGAGGTGCACCAGTTTTGTGCCGTGCGGGGCTGCCTGTCAATGGCAGATGCCATGAGAGAGCGGAGTTTAGCTTTCGCAGGATCGATTCGCACGATATGCAGGACCCCATCGCCGGCGGCAGGGTTGTCCATGACTTTTTGTGCGGCATATTCAACCCCGGTAGCGATGGGTTTCCAGGATATCTCCGCCGGGAGGCGTTCGTTTTTCGCACTCTTTTGCTGAGCAAGGGCAATGCTAATCTCGCCCGTTGACTGTGCTATCAGCAGAGAGGACAATAATGCGAACATTCGGAGAAAGTAATTTGTTTTTTTCATGGTTATTCTGCCGCAGTTGCTCGAATCATCTAGGTGCGGGTCTTCATAAATGCCTGCTGTAATGCGCGATAATCTGCCTGTCTGTCTTGCTGCAATTCTTTTTTTTGTCTGTCCTGCTGGTGAGGATTTCTTTTGAGAGAAAGTGATATCCGCTTCCGCTGCACATCGACGTCAAGCACCGTGGCCATCACTTTCTGGTGCACAGTCACGGCTTCAGCGGGATTTTTTATGAACCGGTCCGACAACTGACTGAGGTGGGCAAGTCCGTCCTGATGGACGCCGATGTCGATAAAGGCGCCGAATGCCGTCACGTTCGTCACTATTCCCGGCAGTTTCATGCCCGGTTTCAGGTCTTCGATCTTCTCGATGCCTTCGGTAAAACTGAATGTTTCGAACGAGTCACGGGGATCGCGGCCGGGTTTTGCCAGTTCATTCATGATGTCCTGGAGTGTTGGAAGACCGGTTGCGTCGGTGATATATCTATTCAGGTTTATTCTTTTCCTCAGATCGCTATTCTGCATCAGGTCATAGATTGTGCACTTCAGATCGCCAGCCATGGCAGATACCACATGGTAGCTTTCGGGATGAACCGCGCTCGCATCAAGCGGATCCTCCCCGCCACGGATTCTTAAAAATCCTGCGGCCTGTTCGAAGGTTTTCGGACCGAGCTTGGGCACTTTTTTCAATTCATTGCGTGTGTGAAAAGGCCCGTGCTGATTGCGGTAGTCAACGATGTTTCCTGCCAATTGCGGACCCAGGCCGGAAACATACATGAGCAGTTGCTTGCTCGCGGTGTTCACTTCAACGCCCACGGCATTGACGCAATGAGCAACCACATCATCGAGGCTGCGTTTTAAGGCTGCCTGGTCGACATCATGCTGATATTGTCCGACCCCGATTGACTTGGGGTCAATTTTGACAAGCTCTGCAAGAGGATCCATCAGCCTCCGGCCGATGGAAACCGCCCCCCGCACGGTCACGTCCTGATCGGGAAATTCCTCCCGGGCGGTTTCCGACGCAGAATAGATCGATGCGCCGCTTTCATTTACCGTCACGATCTGGATCGCCGAGGGCAGACCGAGCTTTCTGACAAAGGCCTCTGTTTCTCTCCCCGCGGTCCCGTTTCCGATTGCGATAGCTTCTACCTGGAATTGTTTGCAGAGGTTCCGGATGATAGTTCCGGCTTCGGCTGAGTTTTTTTCAGAAAAAAGCGGATAGATCGTGTCGTGATGCAGCAGCTTGCCCTGTCGGTCAATGCACGCCACTTTGCAGCCGGTGCGAAAACCAGGATCTATGGCAAGAATGTTTTTTCTGCCGAGTGGGGGAGCCAGCAGAAGTTGCTTCAGATTCTGTGCAAAGACCCGGATTGCTTCCGCATCAGCCTGTTCCTTCGCGGAGAGGCGGATTTCTGTTTCGATAGAGAGAGAGAGCAGGCGCTTGTAACCGTCACGGAGGGCCGTCGCGACCTGGCGCGAAGCGGGTCCATCGTTCTTTACAAAAAGAGCGTCCAAGATGCGCAAAGCATCCTCTTCCGGCGGCATTGCACGGAGGATAAGAAAACCTTCTTTCTCGCCCCGCCTCATGGCTAAAACGCGGTGCGAAGGAGTATCGCGCACCGGTTCTTCCCAGTCAAAGTAATCTTTGTATTTGATTCCTTCATCTTCCTTGCCGGATACTATTTTTGTCCTAAACCGGCCTTTTGCAACGTATAAGTCGCGCATTTTTGCGCGTGCCGTAGCGTCTTCGCTTATCCATTCTGCGATGATGTCTCGCGCGCCTGCGAGCGCATCGTCCGGTGATTCGATGCCTTGCTCCGGATTTACAAACGTAGTGGCCTCAACCGCGGGATCAGTCCCGTCCTCCTGCAGAAACAAGCACTGTGCCAGAGGTTCAAGTCCCTTCTCCCGGGCAACTGCCGCTTTTGTGCGGCGCTTAGGGCGAAAGGGCAGATACATGTCTTCCAGCGCGGTCATGGTCTCTGTGGTTGAAATTCTGTCTTTAAGATCCCCGGTAAGTTTGCCTGAATCTTCAAGGGATTTCAGAATCGCGTCCCTGCGCTTGTCCAGTTCACGGAGCTGCGCCAGCCGGTCGCGTATTGCGGTGACCGCCACTTCGTCGAGAGAACCGGTTGCTTCCTTGCGGTAGCGGGAAATAAACGGCACGGTGGCGCCTTCGTCGAGCAGGGCGGCACAGGTGAGCACCTGTTTTTCCGTGAGTGATAGCTCCTGTGCAATGATTTTGCTGTATCCAGATGTCATGCGAATTTTATTTCATTTCCTAAATCTATTATTTGCCGTCAGTGAAAATTTTCTCCATTTTATAATCATCCATCACAAATCCGTTGCCGATGTCCTGAAGAATCGGACCTTGGTTTTTGAAACCGAACTTTAGATAAGCATTGATGGAATTTTGATTCATTCTATTCACGGTGAGTGTGATTTTGTTCAGGTTCCTCTCCTGAGCAATCCCTTGGCAAAAGTGAATGGCCGATCTGCCGAAGCCGCTGTTGCGTTCGGATGAGACAACATACAGTTTGCTTAAAAACAATTCTTCTTTTTTCGGCAGGACGCCTAGATAACCGACACGACGGTCACTTTGCATTATCAGGAAATACAGATGTCCATTATTGATCTGCTCGGCAATTGCCTGTTTCGACTGAAACATATGGAGCATGTATTCCACCTGCTCCTTGCCGATCAGAGGGACATAGTGCTCTATCCAGATTTTCCGGGCCAGTACCGCGACTGCTTCAATCTGTTCCGCTGTCAAGACACTAATAAACATGCTAGTCTTCATTTTGTACGCCTGGTTAAAAAAGCGGTTTAAAAGTTGATCCCCAGGCCGATTCTGACCCCGTAGATATCAGTATTGCTTTTTGGCTCGTAGACGTAGGTCGTCGGGAGAACAGGCGTTCCGCCTCGGGTCAGAAGGACGGAATCCGATGCTCCTATGTTCCAGCGCTGATAGTAGGGATTAGTAAAAACAACCAGGTTGAGCCCCTCGCTTGAGTACACGGTGTAGCTTATCGATGCGTCGGCCCGAAAGCCGGGACGCGATTTGATATTAAAAGTGGCTTCATCATACAGCCCGGCCGTGCTGGTTTTCATCTCGGCATCGAAGGGAAACATAACCGCGCCATCGAGACTGAAAAGCAGTTTGTTGAACCTGGCCGCAAAATTAAGGCCGGCTGCAACATACCACCATTTATAGTCTTCCTGATAGACGGGAAGATTGTCTTCGCCCCGTCTCCAAAAATGGTAACCGATTCCGGCGTAAGGCGACAAGGTTGTTGGGCCGAGGTTCAGCGCTTTAAAACCGATGTTGACTTCTCCATTGTAAATCTGTTCTTTCGTGTCTGTGGTGAGAGGGGTGCCGTTTTGGAGCGCACCGGTATATCGCGCGGAAGTAGACATGACATAGCTGGTCGCGATGCGCGCGAACAGAAATTCGTTGTCTCCCCGGAGTTCAAGGAAAGCGCCGCTCTGCCAGCTGGTGTCCCGGTCGATGCCTTCTCCACCAGCTACTTCTTTATAATAGAGATAGTTGCCGTCATACGCAAGTGAAAGCGTGGTTCCTTTTTGACCGGCCCCGACACGTTCGGATTCATCTGCGCTTCCATTGGTGCACAGCATCAAACTCAGGACGATGATAATAAGTGCGGTTTTTCTCATGTCAGCCCCCAAGTATTGTTTTACAATTTATAATAGAAACCTTTCTTGTTGATTGCTTTGCCTTCCTCACACCGGGTGCAACGGCGAATATGCACGTTTTATTTCGCTTTGCTTTTCTGCCACAGCATTTCCATCTCTTCCAGCGTCATCTCATTCAGTGTTTTTCCGGCGTCGGCTGCGTGTTCCTCGATATATCGGAAACGGTGGATGAATTTGCTGATGGTTTTACGCAGAGCTGTATCAGGATTGACGCCCAGAAATCTTGAAATATTAACCAACATGAAGAAGATATCGCCGAGTTCCTCTTCAATGCCTGCAGCGTCTTTTTGCTTGAGCGATGCCTTGAACTCGGCCATTTCTTCATCAAGCTTGGGCAGGGCTTCATCAATTTTGTTCCAATCGAATCCTACGCGGGCGGCGCGTTGCTGAAGGTTGTGGGCACGAAGAAGGGAAGGCAGGTGCTTCGGAACGCCCTCAAGGACGGATTTACGCTCCTGATGGGTTTTTTCTTTCTTTTTTAGTTCTTCCCAGTTTGCAAGGACATCCTTGTCGGTGCTGAGCTGCGCATCGCCGAATACATGAGGATGGCGGCGGATCATTTTTTCAACGCTGCCGCTGATCACGTCATCGATGGTGAACTGTCCCTGTTCCTCCGCAATGCGCGCATGGAACATGATTTGGAACAGCAGGTCTCCCAGTTCTTCCTTGATTTTATCAGGAGCCCCTTCGTCGAGAGCGTCCACGACTTCATAACATTCCTCGATAAGGAACGGTTTGAGTGAATCGGTTGTCTGTTTGCGGTCCCAGGGGCAGCCTTCCGGTCCGCGAAGCCTGGCCATTAGGTCGATTAATGATTGGAACGTATTGTGCATGCAGAGTCCTTAAAATCGCATTATATTCAACTGACTGCCGATATATTTCGTACCTTACACAAACGGGTTGTCCTTTGCAAGCTTTTTTCACTCTGTCTTGACAGGCCTGTTCCTGATCTTTTACCGTAGGTATTTCGTCTCCGATTTGTCACAGCAGGCTTTTTTCTTGAAAGCGATGCAGCTTCATGGTAATCTTATTTAAAATATAATCACGTTGTTGAAAGGAGATTATCAATGTTTCGACGACTGTTCTGTATCGCCGCTCTTCTTGGCGCATTCCTCCTTCTGACGGCAATGGGCGGGACCGGTGGGGTGGAACGAGCACCACGGGTGGAGAAGAATTACACCGTTGTCGTTACTGATGCATCAGGAGTAAGGATTGAAGGAGAAAAATTCAGTTGGGAAGGGCGCATTCATTTCGCGGGAAGCATCGGCATGATGCAGGTAACAATTCCCTTCGACAAGGTAAAGGAAATGACCGTGCAGGAACGGCGTGACCGGTTCATGAAAGTCACAGCGCGTCTTATGGACGGCACAGAAACGAGCTTTGATATCGATGCGAAAACCCGCTGTTATGGAGAAGCAAAATTCGGCACGTTCACGCTCATGATTGAAGAGCTGAAATCGATTGTATTTAAACGGTAGCAGTCATCCTGTTCCACTGGTTTTTGTAACTCCCTGAAGGACAAATTGTCAGGTAAAAAAAGTACCGATATTAAAACCATCCTTGCAGATGAGAGCTCGGCAATCCGTACTGCCCATTTTGCCGGAGCGAGCGGCAGCGAGATCGTCCAGCGCCGTACTGCCCTCATTGACCAGGTGCTTCGCAACGCATACGCAGAAGCCTCAACAGCGGATTCCCTGCCGACGCTGGTCGCCATAGGCGGTTACGGCAGGGGAGAATTGAACCCATACTCGGACATCGACATCATGCTCCTCTGCCGGGACGAAGCGGATCGGCAGCACGCACCGAAACTGCTGTATCCGCTGTGGGACGCCGGTTTGGATGTCGGTTACAGCGTTCGTACCATGAAGGAATGCGTGTCGCTTTGCCGGCAGGACGGCAAAATACGCACATCTCTTATAGAATCCCGCCTTATTGCCGGGGATTCCGGCATCTATGACAGCTATATTCGCACCATGCAGGGTGAGGTTTTTTATCAAAAACCAGCGGCGTTTATAGCGGAAAAAGTGTCTGAACGGCTTGCGACCCGCCGTCAATTCGGTGGGTCCATTTATCTCAGGGAACCGAACATCAAAGAAGGCGAGGGCGGACTCAGGGATTTTCACACCGCATTGTGGGCCGCATTCACCCATTATCGCGTATCATCGCTCGGTGAACTGGTCGGCAAAGGCGTTATAACCGATGGCCAGTATGCTGCTTTTTTGCGCGCCAGAAATTTTCTCTGGCGGTTGCGGAACGAAATTCATTTTCTCTCCGGCCGGAAGAATGACCATCTTACCTTCGACTTGCAGGAGCGGACGGCTGAGGATTTTCACTACCGGAATTCAGCCAATTTACTCGCAGTCGAGCGGTTCATGAAGGCCTATTTTCTGCATGCGAGAAATATCAGGGAATTCACTGATATGGTGCTTGACGCAATATTGCGGAAACCGGCCAGACACTGGTTTTCACGGACCGTCTCTTTGGGGTCGTTCAAACTCGCCGGAAAAACCCTCCTCCTGGACGCGCCCGATGCTTCCGCAAAGGACCCGGCACTTATCCTGTCCGCTTTCGAAATCGCCCAGTCGCGGCATGCCGTTTTTTCAGACCGTCTCAGAAACACCATACGTGAATACAGAATCGGCGATGAGGCACGATCATCCCCCGAAGCTGCAGGTATCTTTCTCACCATATTAAACAATCCCGACATGCTGTGGGAGACGCTTACGCTGATGAAGGACCTGAGGTTCCTCGGCAGATATATCCCCGAGTTCCGTGCTGTCCAGGCGTTTGCGAAGCACGATTATTATCATAAGTACACGGTGGATGAGCATATTCTGCTCGCCATCAGGAATCTTCAGAATATTTGGACCGGCAGATTTCCCGCGAATTCCACGCTGTTTGAGGCGTTTAAAAGCATCAAAAAACGGTGGGTCCTGTTCCTTGCGGTCCTTTTGCACGATCTGGGGAAAGTATACCGGCATGAACATGAAGTCAAGGGGGTCGACCTCGCGGAGAAGATTCTGTCAAGGCTCAACGTTTTCGGGGAAGACCGGGATCGCATCCTTTTTCTCATCAAAAATCATCTGGTGATGACCTCGTTGTCTCAGCGCAGGGAACTCACCGACCAGAAGGTGATCGCCAGTTTCTGCCGGACCGTGCGCAACCGGGAAAACCTTGTCATGCTGTATTTGCTCACCTTTGCAGATATCTCCGCAGTAAACCCGACCGCATGGACACAATGGAAGGCAGGGTTGCTTTCCGAGCTTTATGTCAGAACACTCGGCGCTCTTGATACGAGCGCGCAGGCTGTGGAAGCGGCGCGGGCGCGATTGTCAACAGCATCAGAAAACATCCGTAAAACGGCGTCGTCGTTATTTACGCCTGAAGAGATTGCAGCGTTCTTAGACTCCATGTCCGACCAGTACATCATATATACCACCCCGCACAAAGTCGTTGACCACATGAGCATGGTAAAAAGGCTTCCGGGAGAGCAACTGGTGCTTCAGCACCGCCATTACCCCGAGCGCGGGTACACGGAACTTACGGTCTGTGCGTATGATGCATACGGGATGTTTTATCGCACGGCAGGGACAATTGCCACGAAGAATTTGAGCATCCTTCGCGCGCAGGTGTACACGTCCAGAAACGGCGTGATGATCGACACGTTCCAGATTACGGGACCGGAAGGAAAGCTGTATGACTATGAGCCGGCATGGAAGAGCGTGATGGCAGAGCTCAGGAAAGCGCTGGCGAACAGGAGCAGACCGCCGCAGCCCCGGTTGTTTGCTTCGGACAAGGTGGTTCCCGGAACCATCACGGCCGGGGTCGAGTTTGATAACGATACGTCCGATACCTATACAATTATTGACATCACCGCTCGTGACCAGGTTGGATTTTTGTACCGCATCACAAAAGCGTTGTACGATCTCAACCTGGACATTGGTTCGGCGAAAATCGTAACCGAGGGGGCACGCGTCATGGATTCATTCTACGTGACGGATTTGCTGCACCTCAAGATTACCGATTCATTCCGTCTTGAAAAAATACGGGCATTATTGCTCGAGATTGCAGAATCATAGCAGCAGGTTTTCATACTCATTCAGGCCCAGCTCTTGAATCATGTGACGGATTTCGTTCTGCGTTTCTTCCACCAGGGGCACGCCCGTGCTTTTTCGCTCAAGCCACGCCAGATATTCTTTCTCTCCCGCGGTGTAGATTTTGTCCCTTCCCGGCATTTTTTTTGATGCGCGCAGTTGGCGCAGAATTGCTCCCGCGGTTTTTTTGAATTCCTGCAGGTCGGTGAACGCCGATATGTCCACGGCGATGAAAAAATGGCCGAGCCGGTAGGGGACCTTTTTGCCGTTTTCTACTCCAACGAGCATTTTGAGAAAGTTACCGCTTTGCAGCGCTGCCGACAGTATTTCCACTACCGTGCTGTAGCCATATCCTTTGTATCCGGCGGTTTCTTCTCCGATGCCGCCAAGCGGCGTTAGCGCGGCTTTCCCTTTCACCAGGTCTTCGAGTATTTGTTTGGAGTCGGTCCTGGCTTTTCCGTTTTCTCCGATCACCCAGCCTTCCGGTATCTCTCGCCCTTCCCGTGCATATACTTCTATCTGCCCACGCTGGCTGAGAGAAGTCGCGCAGTCGAGTACAAAGGGAAATTCCTCATCTGTGGGCAGACCGAAGGTGATCGGGTTTGTTCCAAGCATGTTCTCGATTCCGAATGTAGGGGCCACGGATGGCCGCGCGTTGGTACCCGTCATGCCGATCATGCCGGCCTTCGCCGCCATCATAACGTAATAACCGGCAATGCCGTAATGCGTGGAATTCCGCACGGCCACCATACCCATACCGAATTTTTTGGCTTTTTCTATGGCAATGGCCATGGATTTTTTTGCAATCACGTGGCCCATGCCGTTGTTCCCGTCGACAACCGCAGTGGTTGGTCCTTCACGGACTATCTCGAACGGTGCATTGGGAAACTGAATGCCTTCTCTGATCCGGTCGTAGTAAATGGTTTTCAAACGGGCTATGCCGTGAGAATCGATGCCCCGTTTGTCGGCCTCCGTGAGAATTTCGGCACAGGTCCTGGCGTCGGACTCCGGCACCCCGAGGGCGATGAATACGTCTGCGATAAATTGCTCGGAGACGCCAAAGGGTATGTGTTTGATTTTTTGCGTCATGAAATCCTTTCTAAAACTGAATAAAACTTTTTCTGTAATATTGAATTAGGAACGAAATCACTGGTTTTCGGCGCGCTTGAGTCGTGATTGTGGTTTCTCTTTGCAGAATGCTCAATGCGCTTCATCCCAGTTTTTCCCAATGCCCATGTCCACTTTGATCGGGACCGACAGGTTGAGTACGCCTTCCATTTCTTTTTTGACAAGCTTCTTCATGGCATCGATTTCCTGGTCGGGTATTTCAAACACCAGTTCATCATGCACCTGCAGGATCATCTTAGCGGACAGTTTCTGGTGAGAGATGCATGCTTGGATTCGGATCATGGCCAGTTTGATAAGGTCTGCCGCGGTACCCTGTATGGGCGTGTTCACCGCCGTGCGTTCGCCGAAGCTGCGCACCGCGGCGGTGGAAGATGTGAGTTCCGGGATAAAACGCCTCCGGTTGAAGAGAGTTGTGACAAATCCGTTCTTTTTTGCATCCTGAATTGTTTTATCAATAAACGCACGCACCTGTGGATATCGGGCGAAATAGCTGTCAATATATCGTTTTGCCTCGGAATTGGAAACGCCGATGTCCTGGGCAAGGCCGAAGGCCGAGATGCCGTAGATGATGCCGAAATTGACGGCTTTTGCTTTTCGCCGCATCTCGGGGGTGACTTCATCGGAAGGAAGTCCGAATATTTCCGAAGCGGTGCGTGTGTGCACGTCTTCATCCCGCTGAAAAGTCTGGATCAGGGCGGGATCATTGCTCATATGCGCAAGAATGCGCAGCTCGATCTGCGAATAGTCGGCGGAAAGCAGGTTCGCGCCTTGTTCCGCGATAAAGGCCCGGCGTATTTCCCTTCCCACTTCGGTGCGTATGGGAATATTCTGCAGATTGGGTTCGCTGCTCGACAGCCTGCCTGTGGCGGTTACGGTCTGGTTGAGGGAGGTATGCAGCCGTCCGGTCATCGGATTGATCATGGCGGGCAGAGCGTCGATATACGTGGATTTGAGTTTCGCGAGGGTCCGGTATTTGAGTATTTCCGCCGGCAGCGGATGAACGTGTGCCAGTTCCTCAAGCACGTCAACGTCGGTCGAAAACCCGGTCTTTGTTTTTTTGACTGGCGTAAGATTGAGTTTCGTAAAGAGAAGTTCGGAAAGCTGTTTCGGCGAATTGATATTGAATTCCACGCCTGCAAGTTCATAGATGATTTTTTCAATACCCGCTATTTCCCGGCTCAGCGTCCCCGACATTTTTTTCAGGAAAGTTGCGTCTATTTTTACGCCGGTCCGCTCCATGTCTGCAAGGACTTCCATGAGCGGCATCTCCATGTCCCGAAACAGCTCCTCCAGATTTTGATCGTGCAGAAGGGGTGCGAGCACCTGTTTCAGCCGGAGCGTGATGTCCGCGTCCTCCCCTGAATACCTCGTTGCGGTCGGTATTTCGACAGCGTCAAAACCGATCTGTTTTTTGCCGGTACCAGCGACCTCGGCATACGTGATGGTTTTGTAATCAAGGTACTCAAGCGCGAGCGCGTCCATGCCGTGCGACGGTTTGCCGGGGTTCAGCAGGTAGGATGCGATCATGGTGTCGAAGAAAACGCCTCGTACCGTGATGCCGTAATGGCTGAGCACGAGCAGGTCATACTTTATGTTCTGGCCGATTTTTTTGATTGCGGCGTTTTCCATGAGCGGCTTCAGCAGGGACAGCGCATGGTTTCGGTCGATTTGCTTCGGAACACCTGCATACCTGTGCCCGAGCGGAAGATAGAATCCGCGCCCCGGCTCGACGGCGAAGGAAATTCCCACCAGTTCCGCCTGCATGGGATCAAGAGACGTCGTCTCGGTGTCAAAGCAGAATTCCTGTGCGGAAGAAAGCACCTGGATGAGTTCCTGCAACCGGTGTTCTTCGAGGATGGTCTCATAGGAGCCTTGCTGTTGCGGCTCGCGGGAAACATACTTCAGCAGTGAAGTGAATTCGAGCTCCCGCAGAATCTGAAGCAGAGCATGGTTGTCAGGCTCTTTCGGCTTCAATGCTTCGTACGATACGTCGAGGGGAACATCCGTATGCAGGACCGCGAGATCCCGGCTCAGGCGCGCGAGGTGGGCCGATTCGATAAGGGATTGCTTCAGCTTCGGCTTGGTTATTTTGTGCGTGTGGGAAAGCAGGTTTTCAATGGTTCCATATTCTTTGATCAGCGACTGCGCCGTTTTCTCACCGATGCCAGGGACGCCCGGTATGTTGTCCGACGCATCACCCATCAGTCCCATGATTTCAACCATCTGCTCCGGTGGTACGCCCCAGCGCTCTTCAACATCTTTGGATTCGAATATCTTATCCTTCAGCGTATCATACACGGTGATGTTCGGGCCGACGAGTTGCAGGATATCCTTGTCTCCGGTGACAATAACGATCTTGTGGCCGGCTGTTTCCGCCTTGCGGCTGAGCGTGGCGATTACATCATCCGCCTCCTGTCCTTCCTGGACAAAGATCGGAATATGAAACGCCTCCACAAGCTTATGGATATACGGTATCTGCGGAACCAGATCCTTCGGCATGGGAGGGCGATGGGCTTTGTATTCTTTGTATTCGCCGTGTCTGCGGGTGGGGCCTTTGGGATCAAAGACGATGGCGAGCATGTCCGGAGATTTTTCTTTGATGACCTTCAGAAGCATGTTGGCAAAACCGAATACGGCATTAGTGGGCAGGCCGGAGGAGTTGCTGAGTCCCCGCACGGCGTAAAAAGCACGGTAGATATAGGAATTGCCGTCTATAATGTAGAAAGTACTTTTGGACTGCTGAACTGTCATAGGTAGGTGAGTATAGCGTAACTGTTTCAAAAAAACAATGTCAGAAATGAAGCCTTACATCACTTCTTGGCGTTTGCAAGCGGATCATAAGTCTGATAAACTATGCGTAATAGAAGATGGTTACACCTGACAACCGGAGACAATGAAAACCATCCTGCTGATTGATGATGATGCGGTATTTTTAAAACTACTTGAAAAATACGTGGAGGAGCGCTATCCTGGCCTCCAGGTTCTCACCTGCAATGATCCGATAAAATGCCTCGCACTTATTACGACCGGTCTTGACCTGCTGCTGGTGGACCTCGAAATGCCCGGTCTTGATGGAGCAAAGGTGCTTTCCTACGCGATCGCAAAAGGACTGAACAAAAATAGGATCATTATTCTTTCCGGACGCGATGCGGACTATCTGCACAAACGGTTTCCTATGGGAAGTTGTCTGGCTGTATTGAATAAATTTGAAGGGAAGCAGAAAGAAGTGCTGGACATGATATTCGGAGCGATCCAAAAAAGCCAATCGCAGGACGACGATTCGTGCAGCCCTCTGTCCTGAAAGCAGACCGGGCAATAACGCCTTTCTTGTCCGGTCAACGCGGTACTCTGCTGAACAAGGATGATAACGCGTATGAAAATTATTGCCGTGAACGGAAGTCCCAGGAAAAAGTGGAACACCGCTACGCTGCTGGAAAAGGCCCTGGAAGGCGCTGTCGGACAAGGTGCGGAAACAGAACTGATACATTTATATGATCTCGATTTCAAAGGATGTATAAGCTGTTTTGCCTGTAAGGTGAGGGTAGGCAAGAGCTACGGCAAGTGCGCGGTGCAGGACGGTTTGACGTCGGTCTTAAGGAAAATCGAAGAGATCGGCGCTCTTATTCTGGGATCTCCCATCTATTTTGCGACGGTTACCGGTGAGATGAGATCATTTCTGGAGCGGCTTATGTTTCCGTATCATATGTACACCGACCCTCCTCAATCGCTTTTCCCGAGGAAGATCAGCACCGGTTTTATTTACACCATGGGGGTCCCGGAGGATCTCATGGAAAAATTCGGCTATGCAAAACATCTCAGCCGGAATGAAATGTTCCTGCAGCGTATTTTCGGACATTCCGAGTCGCTTTTCTGTTTCGACACCTATCAGTTTGACGATTATTCCAAATATGTCGCCGATCGATTCAATCCTGAAGACAAGGCAAAGAGGCACAGGGAAATATTTCCCCAGGACTGTCAGAAGGCTTTTGAAATGGGGGCGCGATTTGCAGGAAATGGACATGATAACCGTACTATCGAAAAATAACTTGAGACTCTTCTGATGAAAAGACGGGATTTTCTCACTGGTTGTTCGATGCTGCTTGCATCGACACTCGCAAATCGGAATACCGCCTTCGGCATGGAAAAGCATGCGTCCGATTCCGCTGATGATATTCTCCATAGCCTGATGATTATTGATGCGCATGCGCATCCTGATGAATTTTGGAAAGACCGTCTGCCCACAGATATGAGCTCGTCGATCGTGAGTATTCAAAAGCTGGGCATGAGCGCGTGTGTTTTCAGTGCAGTTGGAGACCGGGAGAGGGGTATGTGGGAAGAATCCTTCCCCGGTATTATGGGCCAGTTGAGCAATGCTATGCAGTATGTCAAAACCGGACGCGCCAAACTCATTCTCAAGCCTTCTGATATTTCTAAAACTACCCAATCAAATGAGCCGGTGGGCTGTATTCTGGGGATCGAGGGGGCGAATCCTTTACAGAACAATCTTCAGCTTTTTGCTGATGTTTATCAGTATGGAGTGCGAATCATCACGCTGGCCCACTATGTGATTAATTCTTTTTCGGACGTTATGACAAGACCGCCTAAACACGGTGGACTTTCAGCCCTTGGCAAACAGGCCGTCAAAAAAATGGAGGATCTCGGCATCATCATTGATGTAGCTCATGCTTCCTCTGACGCCGTCAAGGATATTGCAAACGCGAGCCGAAGGCCTCTTGTTGATTCCCACACAAGTATTTGCCACGACGATAACTCGCCCTGCGGCCGCTATCGCACCTGGAAGGATATGGAACTTATTGCGGGGACGGGAGGGATTGTCTGTACCTGGCCGCTCAAACGCCGGCGAGAAGCATACCGTCGCGAAACATTTCTCGATTGGGCAAATGAAATTTTAGAGATGAAAAAACGCCTTGGAATTGAGCACGTGGCTCTGGGTACGGATGGGGGCGGCCATCTTCCGGATTTGATAAATGGATATGATGATGTACGAGACTTGAGAAAACTGGCTGTTGCCATGCAGGAAGTCGGACTGTCAAAAAAAGACATAGCAGCCTATATGGGTGGAAATTTCTACAGGGTTTTTCAGTCGTACACTAGCTGAGTGCAGAGTTATGAGAAGTATTTTGATGTTTCTGAAATGAAATAATGATGAACACTCCGAATTTGCACATCATAATAGAGACGTTTATCCGGATCGATTATTCTGAAAAAGCTTCAGCAGACGCAAACTGGCAGAATTACATCGACCTGCTTCGGTCACGGGTGGCCCCGCTTATTCGCGTGCTGACAGCGGCAGGGTCAATTACCTGGTATTCGTTTCTTGTACATGATAGAAAAAGCGGTGTGCCGACGAAAAAGAGAGACAAAGGTTTTTACGTCCATCTGAGGATGTCACTCTCGGCGTCTGCGGATGAGGATAGTTTTATTCGCGACCTTCCGGAATACTGTCTCATGACCCGCAAAATGCAGATGCCGGATACTCCTTCATTGGATACCGTGGACATCAGTTGTTTGAACGGGTCAAATGTCGAACATGGCTGGAGGATACTGGGTGAATCTTCCGAGTGGGTTCTGAGGCTGCTGGACAGCCATGACCAGAGCAAACCAGTACCACAGAATAATGTTGCGCAGTTTTTGCATTATCTGGGAAACCAGCTTTTTGTTCGTGTGGCGCAAATACCCATGCCATAGGAAATACTAAGGTTTTACATTGTTATCATAAATAATCTAAGGAGGAAGAACGAGGAATGATGTTGAATTGCGCGAAGTGCGGTAAATATCCTTGTGAACAAGGAGACCTGGACCACCTGCCAAACATGTGTCCGATTCGTGATAATGCCGCAGTATACGACAAGGCGTTATCTCTGTACCGTGAAGATCCTAAACAGCTTGCCTGCCGGTCTGCCAGGATAGAATCAACCGGATATGGGAAGTGGCCCCGTGTCCGCGAGATCATGGAATTTGCGAAATCGGCCGGCTTTACCAATTTGGGACTTGCTTTTTGTACGGGGCTGCGGGAAGAAGCGAAAACCGTAACCAAAATTTTTGAGGACAGCGGGTTTACTGTGGCATCATTGGTATGTAAAACCGGTGGAAGACCGAAAGAAGAACTGGGAATCAAAGATCAGGAAAAGGTGCATCCCGGAAAATTCGAGGCATTCTGCAATCCCATAGCCCAGGCAATGCTTTTAAACAAGGCGCAAACCGAAATGAACGTTCTGCTCGGTCTTTGCGTGGGGCATGACATGCTGTTTATAAAACATTCTGAGGCGCCTGTTACTATTCTTGCAGTTAAAGACCGGGTCACCGGCCATAATCCATTGGCAGCAGTTTACTCTCCATATTATTTTAAATCGAAGCTGAAAGACTAGAAGGGGAGAGGGGTTTCGGAGATTAAAAGTTTTTTCGGAAACGAGACGATAAAGATTCTCTTGACACCCAAAGCGTGTATAAGGTATAAATAGCCTCTATCCGAAAAGCCGGCGTAGCTCAGTGGTAGAGCAGCTGATTCGTAATCAGCAGGTCGGTGGTTCAATCCCACTCGCCGGCTCCATAAAAAAAATATGGCTTCCAGTAGCTTGGAAGCCATATTCATTTATAATCCTAAAAAACTCGCAAAATGATATCCATTTGCACTCAGGGTACGCTGGATACTGTGTTCAAACATGACCATTCAATGGACACCTGTACTTTAGCGTCTTGCTTATGGTCGGCAATGTCACCAGCGTGGATCAAGGATGCCGTTCCGTTCTCCTGCAGTTCACGCCGTTACCAAGGAATGTTCAACCTCTTCGGAGAATTCTCGCACTGCCGCAATGTTCGGACCCATCGAGCAATCCGTGTCCCGTTCGACGATAATATCGATGACCGTGGGCTTTCTCGACAAGACAGCCCGTTCGAGCGCTGCTGAGATTTCTTCCGGATCCGTTATGCGTTCAGCCCTGCACCCGAACCCCTCTGCGACCTTGACATAATCGATCTCGGTCTGGTTCTCTTCCATGGAAACGCCGTATTCAAACTGCAGCCCATACTTCTGGCCCTGCCGAATGAGGCCGAGATATGCGTTGTTCACTATCACCACAATGATTGGAATTCTCTGAGCCGCGGCCACCGCGAGCTCTTCAACCATGAATGTGAAACCGAAATCTCCCAGAACTGCCACCACGTTATGGTCAGGTTTCGCTATCTTGGCTCCGATCGCAGCGGGAATGTCGAATCCCAGCGTGCCGGCCCCGCCCGACGGTAAATAGTGGCGCGGTTCCCCGACTTCCTGGAGCTGACCGGACCATATCTGGGTCAAACCGCATCCTGTTGTAAAGATCGTTTTTTTGTCCGCCAGGAAAAAGAATTTATTCATTTCGTGAAAGACCCGCTGAGGCTTCATCGGATTTTCGCTGTAATTTGTTTTTCTCTTCAGGGCCTCCCGCAGCCGGGGGATGTCTCTCACCCGTTCCGAAGCCTTCTGCCGCGGACCCGTTGTTCGTGCTTCATCCAGAAGTGCCTGCAGCGCGAGTTTCGCATCCGATACGATGCCGATATCCGCCTTGACTATCTTATTGATCTGACCGGGGTCGATATCGATATGGATGAACTTTCTGTCTCCGACATAAACCTTAAGGTCACCGGTATGCCGATCGCCGAAGCGGCATCCTATCCCCAGGACCACGTCGGATTCCAGGAATATGCGGTTGCCCAGGGGGGTTCCAACCTGAGTTCCCATATGTCCTGCGTTGAGTGGATGATTGACTGGCATGCCGCCTTTCGCCATGTAGGTCGTTATGACCGGCAGCCGCATGAACTCTGCGAACGCAATGCAGTCTTTGACCGCATTGGACAGCACGACACCACCGCCCATGATCATAACAGGTGCCTTTGCCTGTCTCAGGAGCTCGACCGCCTTCGTAATCTGGTCACGGTCAGGACTGACGACCGGGAGAGGCAACGGCGCGTCTTTTTCCATATCGTACTCGATTTCTGCCATCTGCACGTCCAGGGGCAAATCGATGAGAACCGGGCCTGGCCGTCCTTCCCGTGCGGTCCGAAACGCCTCCCGCATGATTCTCGGTGCGTCCTCAGCCTTGGTAATGCACCATGCGGCCTTTGCGACCGGTTTGGCCATGGCCACGATGTCTACGTACTGGAACGCTTCCTTCCCGAACATGGATGTGGCGCACTGTCCGGTAATGGCAATGAATGGAATAGAATCCGCGTATGCCGTATACAAACCGGTGATAAAATTCGTCGCCCCCGGGCCGGACGTGCAGAGCGCTACGGACATCCGTCCACTTGCCCGATAATAAGCGTCCGCAGCGTGAGTCGCCGCCTCCTCATGCCGCATCGTATAATGAGTGATGGTATGCGAATCTGCAAGATATTTGTATACCGGGTTTATCCCCGCGCCGGGAATACCGAATACATCGGTTACCCCTTCGTTCTCCATTATTTTTACGATGGCTTCTGCTACTCTCATGGCGTTCTCCTTCCCGGCGTTGATCGTGGCCGTGTTAACGTTATTTGCAAATTGTTACTGCACAGCCCATGCCACCATTGTATTTTCAATAAGTTATGTATTTTTAAGCAAAAAAATACTGTGTAATATGCTGTTTTTTTCTATAGACTATGTAGCTTTATTACTCATTGGTGGAAGTAGTACTATAGTTGTTCTGGCAAAAATTCTTTGATGTCTGTTTCGTAATATCATGTTCTGCTGATGCTGTGCTGGCGATCAATCCCTTATAGTCGGCTGAAAGGGAATGTAGTGGTCTCAGTTCCTGATAAGAAAGTAAAGCTTCGGACAGGTCTGTCACCGTCTTCATGGTTGCTACGAATACGATGAGAGTTAAGGCTGGAATCTCAGTTATGATTGAGCGAATTATTTTGTTTTATCTATTTGACAATGCATAATAAATATTAAATTTCCTGCTGCTTCATGCACTTACCTGTGTCGCATGTTCAGTGCAATCACTACAGCATAACTTGCATTATAAAAATGCAACATAGTGCAGTTTCCTGTCATTAAATAATATAACTAAACGAAACATTATTCTTGCAACTGTATTTACGCTGTGATACTTATTATGTATTTTAGAAGTATCTGTTTACGAGGACAATTTCTGTTCAAGTTGATTTTTGAATTTTAAAAAAATCAACTTGGTTTTGTAAATACAATCCTAAAACTGTGTATAAACTAGAAGGGAATGGATAGGTTATGCAATGCCCAAAATGTAGAAAGGAATCATCTTCTTCTGTAGAATGTGATTATTGTGGAATCATATTCGATAAATATGAAAAAAAAGTTCAAGCGGCTGAAGTCTCGAATCAACCGAGACATCGAAGCAGTAAGGAGCCTTGGCTGGCTGTATTGCTAACGAAGGTTTTTCTCGGTGTTGGACATATTTATGCTGGAGATAAAACGCGAGGTCTCGTCTTGATATTTGTAAATGTCGGCTTCTATTTTACGATTATTGTAAGCATGCTAGGTTTTTTAACAACTGCGAGTGCATCTAGTGCACGTATGCATGTAATTATTTTTATTTCAATAATACCCGTTATTTTGATAGTGAATATTTACGCTCTCTTTGATGCTTACAAGATTACAAAACGAAACAACCTCGATAATGTACAATCAGTCTCTAGTCCGGGACATCGCAAGGCTTGGTTTGCCTCTTTTCTCTCTGCATTCGTTCCCGGAATTGGTCAATTTTATAATCGGCAAATTTTCAAAGGGATTGCTTTTATTACAGCTATGATCGTCATCGCTATCTTTGAAGGTGAGTATATTGTGCTTCTCACTATCGTAGGTCTTATCTTGTACGTACTTGGAATTAAAGACGCCTTCGATTCTGCAGAAAAGTTGAACCACTCGGAAAGACGCTTCTTTCAACAGAACAAGATTATTGTGATATTCATGTTGATCATGTTCACTCTGGATTCGATTCCGGTATCAAAAATTATTAAAGATAATGTTGCAGAAGCTTTTCAAATACCAGCTGGCCCAATGTATCCTACCTTGAAGGTTGGCGACCATTTACTTACCGCTAAATCAGGCCCTTTTTTTACAACTCTTCATAGAGGAGATGTCGTTGTTTTTCCATATCCAGAAGATCCTAAAAAAGATTTTATAAAAAGAGTAATCGGATTAGGAGGAGACAAGATACAGATTATTAAAGGAGAACTCTATATTAATGATCTGCTCGTTCCATCGAAAAAACTAGACATTCAAGAGGAGGCGGTTTTATCCTCATCAAATACTTACTTTCATCCAGTTGTTTTCGAAGAGCAAATTGAAGATGTAACTTATCAAGTCCAATACTTACATGACAAGTCAATGACTAATGGTGGCCCCTGGATTGTCCCACAAGGTGCAATTTTTGTATTGGGGGACAATCGTGATAACAGTCAGGATAGTCGGTTTTGGGGGTTCGTTGAAACTAATACGATTAAAGGAAAGGCCTTGAAGCTCTATTGGTCATGGGATAGTGAGGCGAAAAGAGTTCGTTGGGAAAGAATCGGAACAACAATCTACTGAAAAAACTTCTTCCTGAACACCGCATTTGAGACGAATAGCCTCGATATGCAATTATGAAGTAGAAAATTAGTGAAATTACTAATTCAACATCGCTAATTTGAGGAGACTAAATCATGAGTGATATTAACCGCGAGAATATATCGCCCCACTTTTCTAAAAATGAGACAGGTGTGCTGCAAAATTTAAAAACTTTCAAGGTTGTTGCAATGTGTGTATCGGGCTTTGGAGTTTTAGGCATTCTTACGGGCATCTATTGTTATATTTATCGACCTATGTCATCAAGTGAAGCGGCAATAGTTAGTGTTTTGATTTTTAATTCGATAGGATTTGCGGCGCTAGGTTATTATTTCTACGTTATGACAAAAATCGTAGAAAAGTTAAAAAAAGATTGAATATTTAGTCATAACTTTAAGAATTACAACGGATGCTTCCTGTATCTTAGCTTTAAAGCTGTCTTGATTAAAGTGTAGTTTCCAAATTGATTTTAATTTTTAGGAGCTATATGGATTTTTCAATTTTTTATTTAGTGATATTAAAACCAGGTGAGGTATTCAAACAGTTTTTAAGTAAGTTACGGCTGGAACCTTATGTTTTTTTGGGTGTATTTATGCTTTTTTTGATTGTGACGCAGTATTGGGGGCGTTTTGAAGAAGCCGCTATATCACCGATGCCTATTATATTACAAATTTTAATAAGTTATTTTTTATTTTATATACTGTTTCCTGTTCTTAATACTGTTGTCGTGATTCTAATGACATATATTCTGATGCGGGGTAAAAAACTGCAATTTCTTTCACTTTTGAGCGCATTTATTTTGTGCGCATTGCCGTTTTATATCGAAACAATACTGACAATCTATTTTGACTATATACCGTTTAATTTAGCATCTTTATTCCCAGGACTTGAAACTAGTTATCCTTTTGCCTTTGGGATGATTGCATCTGTCACATTTTCTTTTTTATGGGTAGTCGTGTTATGGTGGTTAGTCGTAAAACAGCTTGTGTTATCAGAAAAGTGGAAACAATTGTTAATTGTAATTTCATTGGTAATTGTTAACATGATTCTCGGTGGTTTAGATGTGCCAAAGATTATCATGTGAGGCTAAAGATTATAATTTATTTTGGTTCTATAAGCCACACCAACTGATCTTTAAGTTAAATAGATATATCAAGATTATTAGTATATATTTATTTCTTCCTAAATCGATCAGGATAGCACTGAACTGTTTATATGCAGATTTCAGAAGGCATTCTTTAATCTGCGGCAGAACCGCGGAATTCCGCATACGAAACTATACACACTTTTGCTATTCCCAGTTAGGGGTTCACTCAATGTATGACGGACGAAAGGTCGAGAAAAGATGATTAATATCATCGGTCTTCTTATAATCGTCAGTGGCTTCTTCTTACCATACTTCATTAAGGTGCATGTACCGTCAACTTACTTCTTTTGGCTTGGTGGTTTACTGAGTTTTAATAAAGGCCTAATAATTAAAGATGAATTTCCTTGGGCTAAGCGAGCGCAAATAGGGATATTGATTAATATTGCACTAGTCGGGTTGTTCGCTTTAGATTTCTCAATTGTTCAGGGTTCAATATCAAGATTTGAATACTGGCTTTCCATGGTGATTTACTGGATGTCATGTCCTTCCGATGCAATAGGGCAGTATATATTTCCTTATCCAGAAGTTCATCAACCGGATGGATCGGTGTGTTTTGAAATCAGCTATTTTCGGACCGTTTTAACAGCATTCCTCAATGTCGCTATATATGCTGCGATTTTGCCATTGATCTATGGTATATCCGGCAGAACAAATCGAAAACTAACACTCTGACTCCAACTGTCCTGTCGAGTGGGTCGCTGGAAAATGCATTTCTAACGGTAGTATTCACATGCGAGATACAAGCAATATTCGTTGCCCTCGTCAGATTCTTGCCAGTACGCAAAAGTAGGTGTTACAGAGAGGAAGATTAAGAGGCTTTTCCCCGGCATGGCAGGCGCTTATCTACAGCTGTTTGTCTTCCAACCTATCCATTCCATAAT
>CAZPGZ010000011.1:0-69282 GCA_964586075.1 uncultured Nitrospiraceae bacterium
CAAAACCTGAAAAGTCCGACTCTACACCTGGTACAATAACTGGGGGAAGGTCAGGGCGATCAGAGAGCTGCGGTATGCGTGGAAGTTAGCTCATGTTAGAGACGGGCGCACGATCAGGTATAGACGGTCAGACTTGGACGCGTACATGAGTGCGCGGCTTGTTCCGGCGGTGGCGTGATGGGAATATTGGAAAATCCACATTTTACGTTGCCATTGTTCGGGTTTGTATTTATGGGGGGTGCGATCTTAATAACTGTTAACATCAGGGGGTGAATAATGGGTTCGCTCTATCGTCGTAAAGACTCACCGTATTGGTGGGCGAATTTCAAAGATCAGTTTGGCGTTGAGCATAACGAGTCCACAAAGCGCAAGAAGCATAGCGATGCGAAGGTGTATCTTTCGCGTCGAGAAGCGAGCGTTACGCGTGGAGACTTCTACAACATCCGCATGGAGGACACTACCTACGATCACCTTGCCGACCTTCTGATACAAGACTACAAGTTTAACAAACGCAAGTCCACTCACCACACAGAGAAGCGCATCGAAGTCTTGTCAAAACACTTCACCGGCGTCCGCGCTATTATGATGCCGTCCATGATAAAGCCGTTCATCCTGAAGATGCAAGATGACGGATACGCAAACGGATACATCAATCGCTTCATATCAGCCATACATAGGATGTTCACGCTTGGATACGAACACAACCCGCGCCTTGTGCCAGAGATACCGCGCATTAAGAAGCTGGCTGAAGATAACGTGCGAGAGGGTTTTTTTGAGCATGAGGACTACCTAAAACTGCACGCCGCCCTACCCCGCCATCTTCGCCTTGCACTTACCGTTGCGTATGTTAGCGGCGTTCGTGTTGGCGAAGTGTTCTCTATTAAGCTCGAACAGGTTGACTTTCACTCTGGCGCGATACGTCTTGGACAGTTAAGCACAAAGAACAAACAGCCGAGGGTGTTCTATCTGACCGGTGAGCATTACGCCGAACTACTTGAGCAACAATACGAGCTTGAACACAGGTACCCGCATTGCAAGAGCCTCATCCACCGAGAAGGGAAACCAGTAAAGAGCTTCAAGGACTCATGGAAAACTGCGTGTGAGAAGGCAGGTATTCCCGGCAAGCTGTTCCACGATCTGCGCCGGACTGCTGCGCGTAATATGCTGAACGCTGGCGTGCCGGAAAAGTGGGCCATGTATATCGGAGGGTGGAAAACACGCTCGATCTTCGACAGGTACAGCATCGTCAATGAAGATAACCTGAAAGAAGCATCGTATCGCGTTACAGAGTACCTTGCCGAGAAGTCGAAGCAGCTTAAAGACGGCGTAGACAAAACGTAGAAAAAACGTAGAAAACAAACCAGTACCAAAGCCACTCTATGCCATACTGCAACCAACGAAAAAAGCAGAGTAAGGCATTGATAAGAATGGCAATCTTTGTGAAATCAAATAGATACCATGACCGGATAGAGTCGAATTTTGAGGACTTAAAATCCCTCGCTGGGCAACTGGCGTACCGGTTCGATTCCGGTCAGCGGCACCACTTTTCAATCACTTATACTCAACTCTTATCCTGCAATTCACCGAAAAAATCATGTTCTTTAAGAAACAGTCCAACACCATGGAAAAAGATTGGTACAAAACTCCAGGACAAGAATATCAGATTCTCCTGCAAAGTTACCGCACTGCGGTTAGCACAGCTTTAAGCAATGATGCACTATGCCCTAACTGCACATAAGCCTCCTCTTTTGTCATAGTTCTATTTTCAGCCTTGATCTTCAAACCGAGTTGACGTGACAGATTCGCGATCCTTGCTATTTCATAGGCTAATTCTGTCCAAAAGTTTTCTTTGCTTAGTTTGATTTCGTACATATTCCTTTCAATGTCTTTGAGATTATTGAGTATTCTCTCGTCTACAATTCCATCGTTGGCAGAGTGATAGGTTTTGTTAAAATTATCGTAAGGCAGATTATGCAACGGTTGAGATAGATCTCCAATGTAGTGGACTGCGAAAACCATATTATACGCAGCATACTTATCGGAGGCTTTCCGTTTATCCTGATAATCCTTTAACGCAGCGATGATCGCTCCGTACAAATGGCCATCATTATTAAGAGGGTTGTTATATGCTTTAACCTGATCAAAAACCATTTTATCAGTAACAACCTTATTCTGGTAGTTGTTAAAGTAATGGTTCTTTTCCTCTATGGCACCAGCCTTGATTTTAGTATTGTACCAACATTCGTAACCCGCGGTTTTGGCGACGGCTATATGGGTTTTATCGTGCCAGGCATACGCATGAGAGGATACAAGAAAAAAAAAGCTATAATGACAAAGACAAGTCTATTCATAGTTTACCTTTCGATAGAAAGAATAAACCTGGTTTAGTTTAGACGTTGCGGTTGTTTGAATTGCCTCAGAGTGATCATTATGATCCGTGGTATCGAGCATTAATCTCCTGTCGGAGAAATTTCAAAGTCAACGAGGTTTTCCAACTTCGACAATGCCTGTGATAACAGAGATAGATTTTTCTCTTTTCGAGTTCGAATCGTCATTTGATATTCAAAATATTTTCCTTCTCCGGTAATCGAATAGCTGATGTTGGCGATTGAGAAACCATGCCGAATAATAAGGTCCTTCAATTCTGACTCTGGCGTCACTTTCTCTCGATAAAAACGAAGTGTATGATGAGCTAGAATTTGGCTGGGCATTTTAGCTTCTATCCATCGAAACACAGAAAGAATCCCAAGTGTGAGGATTGTCACTATTATTACAGCATTGAAGAAGCCGACTCCTGCCAAAATTCCGATAGATGCCGTGATCCATATAGAAGCTGCTGTTGTTAGCCCTCGTACTGATAACCCTTCCTTCATAATAACGCCAGCACCCAGGAAACCGATTCCGGTCATGATCCCTTGAGCCATTCGTGTAGGATCAATTCTGACAGTTTCTACTACAGTGCCGGCAAACCAGTGTCGTTCATAAATCGCTACAAGCATTAAAATACTAGAAGCTAAACAAACAAGTGTATGCGTTCGAAATCCGGCAGGACGTCCGTGGAAACTGCGCTCCAGCCCTATCAATCCTCCCGCGATTGTAGCTACAATCAGATTCCCAAGCGCACCAAGAGTTTCATTGTTCATAGCCTGTTTCTCCTCTTGTTCATAGTCTGCTAATTGAAAGAATTATTATTTATATAATTCTACAAAGACAACGTTTTTAAGTTTTAAGTTATACACCTGGCTTCGTGTTTCCTCCGAAAGTTCTTTGTTTCATTGATAATTAACTGCAAAAGTCTACTCTTCCTTATTCAAAAAGTAAAGCCCCTAGGTTTCCCCAGGGGTTTTTAAAATTGTTAAGTTTACTATTTATTCAACGCGTCAAACTATCTAAGCGGGATGTGTCTGGCTAGAGCAGTTGAAAAAAACCGCAATTCCAGACCGTGGCACAGGAGAACTGAAATTTTCGAGAACTGAAACAATATGCGTATCATGATTATTTAGCAGACGTACGCATATTTCCAATAATCGTGATTGAGTGATTCAGGCCGTAAAATACACCGTGCCGAAAGCGCGTCAATCAATACCCGTTCGGCTGTGCAGAAGGATAATTTCGTAGACGGTGCTATTGTTCGCCAGATTATCGAAGAAGATCAACACGAGGAAATGAGGAGTGTATTGGTTGAGCACGAAACCGACGAAATAAAAATGCCCTCTTAACGACAAAAGGCAATCATTCTGAAGCCGCAAAGCTGCTTGGAATCAGCCGGGTAACCCTGTGGCGCAAACTGCGGCGCAGGACACTTCATGGTTTGCATCCCAGCGTTTAATTTGAGAGGCTAAGCCGCACGGTTACGTTATTCGAATAACACCAATGCTATGAATTCAAGATCAGTTTCGCCCGTATTTTCAATCGCGTGGCTCTGCCCAACATTAATATAACCGAGATCACCTGCCTTTATCGGCTTTCTTATACCTTCTTCATCAAAAATTCCTTCGCCTTTTATGATGTAGTATGCTTCCATCTCACCTTTATGCGTATGCATCCCGATTGAGCTGCCGGGTTTTAAGATATTCAGAGCAAAAAGCCTTCCTTTGTTCAGGAACTCCTCACGCTCCAAGATATGAACAAGTTTGACGTCTCCCTTTCCTCCCAACCAGTCATTTTTTGTATCAACACGCATTTCATTCGCTTTGCGAAGCATCCCTGAACCTCCTGTGTTTTGCCTGAACTCCAGTCGAATGTTTGCTATTTTCCTTCATACATGCGAATCACAAGTTTTCGCAGATCCTCATCAGGAATCATTGCATAATTGGGATTTCTGCTGGGGGGACTCTTGCGCGAATTCAATATCACATCATCGAAATTTTTATAAAAATCTTCCGATGGCACACCGGCGTCTTTAAAGCAGCCAGGAATCCTGAGTTCGCGCTGCAGTTTCCGTATTGCTTCAAGGAAATCATCTTTGCCGATCCGCTTCCCAAGATATTCAAGTTTTGCGGCAACCTCCGGATCTTTTGCATAGTATTCCATGACATACGGAAGGCCGATTCCCACTGCCAATCCGTGGCCGATGTCATACCGGCCGCAAACCGAGTGGCAGATGCCGTGATTCATGCCGAGACCGGTGTTGCTGAATGCAATCCCTGTCATACATTGAAGATTGTGCACCCTTTCCCGCGCACCTGGGTCTCCTGTCTTGTATGAAATGGGCAAATATTTGAACAATCCTTCCGCCGCACCGGCCGCCAAAACTTCCATAAAATCGTTATTGTTTTTTGCAATATAACTCTCGACCGCGTGCCCGACGGCATCCATACCTGACTCTGCAACCACCTTCTGCGGCATGGATAGCGTAATTTCACCGTCCAGGATGGCGTAATCCGGCACAAATGCCTGGGTCCTGCCCGTTACTTTCATGTTTTCCTGCTTTACCGCCACAACCGACACCCAACTGACCTCCGACGCGGTGCCTGATGTGCTCGGAATGGCGATCAGCTTAATTGACTTTCGGGACTGAGGCAGCGACGCCTGCTCGAACGAGGTCACCAGATCCAGTTCAGGATATTCATAAAACAGACTCATTGCTTTGGCGGCATCGATGGCAGAACCGCCTCCCAGAGCAATAACGGAATCCGGGCAGAATTCCCGCATCGCGGCAATTCCCGCATTTACGCATTCAAGCGGAGCATTCACCGTAACTCCGGAGAAGACCTGGCTTTCACAACCTGATTCCTTCAAAATCGCCTGCGCTTTCGCTAAGGTTCCATTTTTTTGCATGGAGCTGCCGCCGGTTACGATAAAGGCCCTCTTGAGATCCAACGTCTTCAGGAAGCTTATCGATCCCATGCCGACCACGATCTTGTCACCGTGAAATCTCATTGCTTTTATCATAATTGCCTCATCCCTCAATATGAATGATGTTTTAAGCTGTTCTTGTGAGCCACCTGACCGTGCTGCTGCATGCTGTGTTAGCATTGGCCACAGGCCTGGTATATAAACTTGGCTGTACAGACGGAGCACCTGCACAGCCAAGTTCTTAATGCGTAAAATTGAAAAGACTCTTTCAATTTTTAAACATGATGAAGCGCATTATTTGCCTGAAATTGCGACTGCGTTTGTTTTAATAAATTTTGCCGTTTCGGGCAAGCAGTATACTGCCACTACAGCCAGCAGATAATATCCCGCATTCAGAGCCAGTCCTGCAGATAACCCCATGCTCTCAGCCAGCAACCCAAGCAAATAAGGCGCTAATAGAGCCATCACGCGGGCAACACCACTATAGGCCAGACTGGTTCCGGACGCTCTTGCCTCCGCCGGGAACAACTCAGACAGGTAGGCGGCAAAAATCCCAAAGCACCCCGTGCTCGTAAAACCGAAGACCGGTCCAAAAAACAAGAGCATGGTAGGATCTTTAATGGACACATAAATGATTGTGGCAAAAAAAGCAGATCCCATGCCGGCGATACATGCAAAGCGCCTGCCTTTTATATCAGCAAGCCACCCGAAAAACAGTATGCCGGCCACCGCTCCTGCATTCAAGAGCACCAAATACCCACCCGACTTGACGACACTAAGTCCTCTTTCAGTGGCCAGAAAAGTGGGTATCCAGGCGACAGCACCCCAATAAGCCATGAGCGCGAAACCCATAAAGAGGCAGGCGAATATCGTCGTGCGCAGATATTTGGGTGTAAAAAGAATGGCCATGGAAAATTGCGGTTTATCCTCTGTGTTTGCTTTCCGCCGTCTGGCATCGCGTACGTTCACCCATTCTGCTGGTTCAGGGAGAGCCCAACGAACCCAGAGAGCGAACAATGCAGGCAAGGCGCCTACAAAGAATAAGGCCCTCCAACCAAGCGCTGGTACGACGAATATGCTGAGCAGCGCGGCAAAACCATAACCAATAGGCCAGCCGGTATGTACCAAACTCGTTGCTTTTGCCCTTCTTTCTGCAGGCCAGTATTCAGATACCAATGCAGCTCCAATGCCCCATTCCGCTCCGAGCCCGAGACCGGTAATGGTCCTGAAGGTCAGGAGCTGTTCATAAGACTGAGCAAGTCCGCAGAGGCCGGTGAATACTGCATAAAAAATAATGGTAACCATGAGCACCCGTACACGGCCATAATAATCCGCCAATACACCCCCCACAAAACCGCCGACAGCGGCACCGGCTATAGTAGCGGTAAACAATAAACCTGCCTGACTCATGGAAAGATTGAATGCTACCTTAATAAGGGGCATGAGTATGGCAAGCGCCATCCAGTCCGCTGCATCCAACATCCATCCACCGAAAGCCGCAATTAGACTTCTCCATCGTAAACTTTTCTGAGCAGCAGTATCTTCCATCAGACAGCCTCCCTTCGCTCTTCTGGATTAGGTTAATATGTTACGTGATTATAAAGTTTTACATAAGACGTTTTAAGATTCCTTACAACATCTTGGTAAACCTCAAAATACTTGCTGTATTTCGCATGATTGTCCCAGTTTGGCTGCAACTCGTTTTTGATTTTTACACAGGCTTTGACTGCTTCAAGTTCTGAACCAAACACCTCCTTTCCAACTCCTGCGAGAAGCGCTCCGCCGAAAGAAGAATCGTCGTTTTCGGGCCGCAATACCGGAACTCCGATTACGTCGCTCACAATCTGGCACCACAAATTGCTTCTTGATCCACCACCGATTAATCTGACGTCCTTGATCCCCGGCATGATATCGAGCGCAATCTGATAGCAGTCTTTGAGACTAAATGCAACTCCTTCCAGCACTGACCTGGCAAAATATTTCTTCTCGTGAACCATGCCAATGCCGATAAAACTAGCCCGGAGCTTCGAATCATAATAGGGGCAGCGCTCGCCGAGCAAATAGGGATGATACATGAGTCCAAGGGCTCCTACGGGAACCTGGCTGGCAAGTTCGTCCATGAACCGATAAATGTTCCTGCCATTCCTTTCGTATTCCTTTTTTTCTTCTGAGAAAAAGTTATCACGCAGCCAGCGGTAAGACGAAGCACAGGTGTTGGTAGCCAACGCTGTATACCACACTTTTTCCACAACATGGGGATAGGTAAAAGATTTCGGATGAGGTTGCGGGTCTTTTGTGACCAGATTTATGTTTCCAGCCGTAGCGAGTTTGATTATCATCTGCCCAGGCTCTACGGCCCCGGCGCCAAAATCTTCGGCGGCAGTATCTGAGCAACCTGCGACAACAGGCAAACCTTCCGGAAGGCCTGTTAGTTCCGCTGCTTGCCGGGTTACTTTCCCAACTACATCCTTTGATTTAAAAATAGGAGGCAATACGCTATACGGCAGCTCAATCATCGAGCACAGGTCTTTTGACCAATTGCGCAGGCGGGCATCATAGAGCAGGCTGCCTTGTGCATCAACATGATCGGTGCTCCAGTCACCGGTAAGAAAACCGCGGACATAATCCTTGACGAAACATACTTTTGCTATTTTAGCGTATGCCTCTGGCTCGTTCTCCTTTATCCATAAGAGCTGCGGCAGCGTCCATGTCGGTGAAGGATACTGCATTCCTATATAAAATATTTCTTCTCCGAAGCGCTTATTTAGCCAATCACTCTGTTTGATGCTTCGTTGATCGGTCCACATGATGCATGGCCGGATTATCCGACCGTCGCTGTCAAGCAATACTGCATTATGAGTAGAGGCCGTCACTGCCAAACTTACTAAACCCCGCCCCTTATTTTGGCACTGTTCCAAACATGCTTTGACAGTTTCGAGCAGAACCTTTATCCAGTCAGCTGGATTCTGCTCACTCCATCCAGGATGAGGATAATGGGTTGCGTATTCCGTATACGCTCTTCCCAATACCCTTCCCTTGGCATGAATAACAGTTACCTTACATCCTCCGGTGCCAAAATCTATGCCCATCAGTTCAGGCAGCACTTTTTCCTCTCCATCTCCTTGTCAGGATACGTGGATAAAGCTTAAAGCAAAGGCTCAGCCGTCCAAATGTATATTTTTTCGAATAGAATATTGCAATGATAATCATCTCTTACCCAGAGCTATTCACAACATTGACGCGAGCAATTCCGCAATATGCAGTACTTCTATATTTTTTTCTTTTGCAGCCCTGCCCAACTGGTCCTTGCATGTCGAACAGGTCGTGACAAGTGTGTCGAACTCGATCACGTTTTGGCGAATGTGGTCAATCTGGTACGATGCAACCATATCCGCTGTAGCGGCATCTACGAAGCGCGTGCCGCCGCAACCGCCGCAGCACAACGATTCCGGGACCCTGAGCGTTTTGTCGACCAAATTCTCCGCATTGAACATATCTATCGCCACGCCGGGAATGTGTCTCAATAAATTTATCGTTGGGTCGAAACGTCCAAGACTCCGCGCCATTCGGCAGGGACTCTGCACGCGAATTTTCATGTCCCGCTGGTTTTTGACCGTTATCTTTTTATTTTCTCTGCTGAGGTCTGCAAAATAGTCGGGGAAATTGACTATTTCAACAGTACCGGTCTTGTCCATCTCCCGAAATGATGCATTCATCCAATACGCACACGTGGGGCAGACGGTGACTATTTTTTTTACACCCGTATCAAGGATTATGCGCGCTAACTTTTCTGCATGAGCAGAGAACTCTTTGCTGAAACCAAGCTCCTTGAGCGGCGCAGCGCAGCAATCCGCTCCGGCCAACATAGTATAGTTTACATTCGCCATATCCAGGAGCTTAAGCGCGGATTCAATTATATTGTGTTCTTTATACAAGGCAGTACATCCCGGAAAGAAAGCGACTGCGGCAGTTTTTGATATGCGACCTCCGGCAAAACGTTCGGGTTGAATCCTATCGTTGAACGGATTTCCATACGTCAAAAAGTTGCTCTTTACAGCTGCTGCTTCCTCGCAAACTCCTCCCGCTGCTACAGCTTTCTCCCGGGCGGCCAGAATAACTTCAGGAAGATTCTGCTGGGTAATGCATGATTCGTAACATGCGCCGCAGAGTGTACAATTGGCGATCAGATTTTTGTGTGATTCATCATCGATTGCCGAGAGCCCCTGCTCACTTGCAAAAATATTCAAGGCCAATCCGCGCGGCGACCCCGATTCTTTTGCTGTTGCGTTCCCCACGGGACATACGTGACGGCACATCACGCAAAAACGACAGTTATTCAGGGTCTCTTTGTATAATGCTTGATCCATCACCTTGCTCCTCTATAATTTGAAGCCCAGTTTGCCCGGGTTCATAATATTGTTTGGATCCAGCTGCTTTTTAATGCCTTCCAGCACTTCAAAACCGAAACCATACTGACGGCGCATAAACGGCCCCAGTTTCAGGCCAATGCCGTGATGTTCGTTGACAACGCCGCCATGCTTCAGCGCCGCGTTGATGCCGGTGCTCCATATGTTGTAGTAAAGACGTGCAGCCTCATGAGCATCTGCCGGAGGCTCATCAATGAAAAAGCGAGCATAAACCATTGCCCCCCATGCATACCAGTGAGAGAAATGGCCCGTAAATCGAGCATTCCATTTGGCATATTTACCTTCGATTTCCTCTTTCATGTGATAGTAAAGCGGTAAAATTTCCTTGAAGGTCGTTACGCTGTCCATCGTGCCGAACGCGCTGGGGAGATGCGGAGTTAAGGGCGGATAGTAGAAATCATAGCGATGATCCCACCAATGCTGACCGGGTTCTTCTCCTAAATCTTTTGCTCCAAGATTTTGGCAAATTTTCAACGTCTCCTTTTTCTCAGACTCAAGCATATCTCCTCTCCGGCCCTCGAAGCCCAATATAAGGACGTTGCCAACAAGCTTCATGCCCAGCACTCTGTTGACAAAGGATTTGGTTGAGGGATCATCATACAGGCGAATAACCGCAGGTCTTAATCCTGCCAGCATAATTTGACGTCCGGCCTCCATGCCGCTTTCCAAATTATCAAACAAGAGACAGCGAAAAGACCGTTCTGTCGGTTTGTCTATGATCTTTACCCGCGCTTTCGTGATAACCCCCAGGGTACCTTCGGAACCAATAAACAGCTGCGTCGTTTCCGGTCCAGTAGCGTTGCGCGGCACCGGGATGCTCTGGAAAATCGTCCCCGTGGGCAGAACGACTTCCAATCCCAGCACGAGGTCTTCGATCTTTCCATACTTCGTAGACATTACGCCAGAACCTCGTGCCGCGATGCATCCTCCCACCGAAGCACTGTATATGGAAGCAGGATAGTGCGGGAAAGAAAGCTCCTGTTTGTTGAGCGCCCGTTCGAAATTGACGAGAAGCGCACCCGTTTCCACGGTCGCCACCTGCGATTTTTCGTCAATGTCAAGGATTCTATTCATGCGCTTGAGGTCGATGATGATCCCGCCGCAAATTGCCAAGCCGCCGCCCTGCGTTCCGGAACCGCCCGCGATCGGAATTACCGGCACACGGTATTCCGTCGCCAATTTTATGATGTCTGAAATCTGTGCGGCGCTGTCGGGGCGCACAATCATATCCGGCATGCTCGGTTGTTTTGCCCTGTCAAGCCACATCGCGGGGACCCAGGAGACATCAGTCGAATAAGCCATACGATCGGCCTGTTTATCTGTTATGTTATCGTCACCGACGATCTCACCTAATCTGGCATACAGCATGTCATATACGTAACTGTTGAACACGAATCATACCTCCAGGACTATAGTGATGAAAAAAACAACTTGTGCGATTGGACAGTGCGGTTATTGCAGCACATTGCCCGGATTGTTTGCTAATATTTCTTACATTGCAGCGCCCGTTCTATTCTTTTGATAGCATCGTAGCCTTTTTCTTTTTTTCGCAAAGCGACATACACGTACAGCGTATCGATTATGCTCAATTGAGCGATTCGCGAGGCAAGAGCCAATATTCGATACCTCGTTTCCTGTGAAGCGGTATATAAATGGATGTCGGAATACTTTAAGACAGGTGATTTGCCGTAGTTGGTAATGCAAATTGTGGTTGCACCGCATTCTTTTGCGATTTGCAATGCCTCTGTTATGTCCTTCGAAGAACCGGAATGCGAAATGCCGATGGCTACATCTTCCGGAGTAAGATGGGAGGCCACGATAACCTGCATATGATTATCGCAATAGGCCGCGCACTCAACACCGGTCCGCAAAAACTTATGCTGAGCATCCATAGCCACGGGAGCCGAATTGCCAAGTCCAAAGACTACGATTTTTCTCGCGCGGAGGATGGCTTCTGCAGCTTTTTCCACCTCTGTCACATCCAGCACATCCCTGGTATGAGAAAGCGTTTGGATAACGCTTTGAAATATCTTGCTCAATACTTCGGGGATTTTATCACTTTCAGTTATTTCTTCATGAATGCTTTGCAGAGGCGAAATCATCTCTTGCGCAAAAGCAATTTTTAAATCTTGATAGCCCTTAAATCCCAGTTTTCTTGCAAAACGAACCACGGTCGCTTCGCTGACGTCGGCTTTCTCAGCTAGTTCCGTAATTGTCAGATGTATGATTTCTTGAGAATTTTCTTGCAAGAGATTGGCAATCCTCTTTTCAGCCGTGCCTAAAATACTATAAACGGATTGAATTCGCAGAGATGTGCTTGAAATAGTATCTACAGTATTGGTAATTGGAACTACTTTCCTTCTCATAAGATCACCAGCCTTAATTTTTTAATCGCGAGATGAGATACAAGTTAATGAAAATTATTTTCACTATTTATTAGCATTTAATGAAAATATCCTACATAATAGTACTAACAATGTCAAGCATTAATAAAATGCCTAAAGACAGGAATTGCCTCTTAGACCTGGACGCTCTGATCAGTTGTTTTATTGTTATTTGTTTTACATTTTTGTTAACCTTGATTACTCTATTTTCTGCCTTTTATATCAAAAAAAATCGGCATTCTGCCACCATCCTTACGGGCATGTGAAAAACAAAAAAATCGTATTTATTCAATACGATTTTAGTGTTTTAGATCGGTTGTGGGTTTGAAATTTCTGACTTAGGAATTAAAACACGCGACTTGTTTCAGATTAAGAATAACGTCTGCCTTTTGACTCATCTGATGTCCTGGTGATATGCCTGGATTGATTTTACATCTCCAATCCCCTTTTTTTCGATATACTCCCTGATGCCTTCAGCCGCTGCTTTAAAAGCGGCGGTTGTGGTGATATATGGTATTTTATACTTGATCGCCGTTTTTCTTATATAGGAATCATCATACATGCCGCCTTTTCCGACCGGCGTATTCACCACAAGATGTATTTCCTTGTTATGGAGGGCGTCAAGAATATTGGGACGACCTTCGTACACTTTTTTGATATGTGACGAAGGAACGCCGTTTTGCACGAGAAACGTATGGGTGTTCCCGGTCGCCAGAATATTGAAACCGCACGTATGCAGCGTTTGCGCCGCCCCAAGTATGTCATTTTTATCCCGATCGTTAACCGTTATGAGCACGCTTCCTTCCAGAGGAAGTTTTTGCCCTGCCGCTTCCTGGGATTTGAAGAACGCGAGACCGAATGAATCAGCGATTCCGAGAACTTCGCCGGTAGATTTCATTTCCGGCCCCAGAGTCGGGTCAACTTCGGGAAACATGTTGAACGGGAATACGGACTCTTTTATACCCACGTGGGTATACTTTTTCGGTCTCAGCGCCATCTGGCTGAGCTTTTTGCCGAGCATAAGCTGTGTGGCTATACGCGCCATCTGGACACCAGTCACCTTGGACACAAGAGGAACGGTTCTGCTGGCGCGGGGGTTTGCTTCGAGAATATATACGACGTCCTTCGCAATCGCATACTGAATATTCATAAGTCCCACGACCTTCAATTCTATGGCGAGTGATCTGGTGTATTCTTGAATCGATCTGACATGCTTTTCAGAAAGCGTGCGGGGAGGTATTACGCAGGCGCTGTCTCCGGAATGAATGCCGGCCAGCTCGATATGCTCCATAATAGACGGTACAAATGCGTCCTCACCGTCCGCGATCGCGTCCGCCTCAGCCTCTATTGCGTCTTCGAGAAACTTGTCGATCAGAACCGGTCGGCCGGGCGAAATATCAATGGCGGCATTTATGTATGCCGTAAGCATGGCATCGTCATACACAACCTCCATGCCTCTCCCGCCCAGAACGTACGACGGCCGCACCATGAGCGGGTAGCCGATCCGTCGGGCCGCTGTAAGCGCTTCTTCAAGCGTAACTGCGGTATCACTTTCCGGCTGCGGTATCCCGAGTTTCTGGACAACATTTTTGAAGCGTTTTCTGTCTTCCGCCAGGTCGATGCTTTCCGTGGACGTGCCGAGTATCTTTACCCCGGCCTCTTCAAGTTCTTTGGCGATATTAAGCGGCGTCTGACCGCCGAACTGGACAATGACACCGGCAGGCTTTTCGTGATGATAAATGCTTAAAACGTCTTCCACGGTAAGTGGCTCAAAATAGAGCTTGTTGGACGTGTCATAATCGGTGGAGACTGTTTCCGGATTGCAGTTGACCATGATCGACTCAAAGCCCTCATCCCGCAATGCAAAAGCGGCATGGACACAGGTATAGTCGAACTCAATCCCCTGTCCGATTCTATTCGGTCCTCCTCCGAGAATCATCACCTTGGGCTTGTCGCTGACTTTCACTTCGTTCGGTGCGTTATACGTTGAGTAGTAATACGCCGCGTCCGCGCCGCTGACCGGCACTGCACGCCATGCTTCGGTTTTCCCGAGTGAAATTCGTCGGTCTCTTATATTCTTTTCAGAAACATCGAGTATCTGCGCAAGGTATCTGTCCGAGAAGCCGTCCTCTTTTGCCCTGACGAGAAGATTATCCGGAAGCGTTTTCCCTTTATATCTCAAAATTTGTTCTTCAAGCTCTACCAGTTCTTTCATCTGGTTGAGGAACCAGTGTTTGATTTTTGTTTTTTGAAACAAGTCATCAACAGACGCGCCTTTTCGCAGCGCCTCATACAAAATGAACTGACGTTCTGAAGACGGTTCTTTGAGCAAAGCCATGAGTTCATTCAGGGAGAGCTGGTTGAAGTTTTTAGCGAAACCCAGGCCATAGCGCTTGTTTTCCAGGGATCGGATCGCCTTCTGAAATGCTTCCTTGTAGGTTTTGCCGATGCTCATGACTTCTCCCACGGCCTTCATCTGCGTCCCGAGTTTGTCTTCCGCTTCCTTGAATTTTTCAAATGCCCATCGCGCGAACTTAATGACGACATAATCCCCAGAAGGGGTGTATTTATCAAGCGTACCGCTTCGATAATAGGGAATGTCCTTCAAGGTGCTGCCGCCGGCGAGTTTGGCGGAGATAAGTGCTATGGGGAACCCTGTTGCCTTGGAAGCGAGTGCGGACGAACGCGATGTCCTCGGATTTATTTCGATGACGACAACTCGGCCGTCAGCCGGATTGTGTGCGAACTGAATGTTCGTTCCGCCGATGACCTGTATTGCTTCGACAATTCTATACGAGTATTCTTGCAGTTTCCTTTGCAGATTCTCTGAAATGGTGAGCATGGGGGCGGCGCAGAATGAATCACCGGTGTGGACACCCATGGGGTCGATGTTTTCGATAAAGCAGACCGTGATCATGGTATTGTCCGCGTCCCGCACCACCTCGAGTTCCAGTTCCTCCCATCCGATCACCGATTCCTCGATCAGCACCTGGCCGATAAGGCTGGCGGAAATGCCCCTGCTTACAATCGTGTTGAGTTCTTCCTTGTTGTACGCGATGCCGCCGCCGGTTCCCCCCATCGTATATGCGGGTCTGATAATAACAGGGAATCCAAGCCGTTCAGCAATCTGAAACGCTTCCTCATAGGAATAGGCGAGAGCACTTTCGGGCATGGGAATGCCGAGTTTATTCATCGTTTTCTTGAATTCATTTCTATCTTCGCCACGTTCAATGGCGTCCGCCTGAACACCGATGATGCGCACGCCATATTTTTCGAGAATACCCCGTTTCGAGAGTTCTGCGGAAAGATTCAGTCCGGTCTGTCCGCCGAGATTTGACAGTAGTCCTTCCGGCCGTTCTTTTTTTATTATTTTTTCGAGCACTTCAATCGTAAGCGGTTCCACATACGTCGCGTCCGCCATGCCGGGGTCGGTCATGATGGTTGCGGGATTGGAATTAACCAGAACAATCTTATACCCGGCAGCTCGAAGCGCTTTGCAGGCCTGGGTTCCGGAATAATCAAATTCACACGCCTGACCGATAATAATGGGACCCGAACCGATGATGAGAACTTTATCGATGCCGTCAATTTTTTTTAATGGCTTCATACAAGGGGTTCCTATCAAATGGGATTTTGTAAGTGATACTAATTAAATATGCGGTCAGAGTCAAGTAAAACTTAATCCAATCTTAACTATGAAAGCTCAAACTTGTCGGTTCTATATGTGAGAACACTAGGGATGCCGTTAATTGTTGGTAATTTCATATTCTTTTGTCAGATGCGGCTTAGAAAAAGCAAAATATGCCTTTGGAATTGCTATACTGAAAAAAAAATTTACGATGATGTTTGATGTAAATTTGATGGAGTGTTTGTCAGAAAATTGCCGATGAGCATCTGGTACATTGCTTTGATAGACAGGTATGTTGTTATTAAGAAACTTCTCGTTTTTTAGTCAAAATATCTGATATTTCTTCTTCCGTGTAAAGTCTGCCTTTGCCCACACCAGGGCAATACGGTGAAACTTCCTTCTCCCAGGTGGCTGTGTTCATATTTTCATTCCAGAAAGGCCAGGTTCGGCACTGCCAGGGGCGGGCTTCATATACGGAACAATGGTTGTTTTCGAAAAAGGGACAGTTCTTGCCTGTATATTTCAACTCATACATGCCATCGGTTTTTCTGGTGTATCGTTCGGTAAATTCTGTGGTGGAGATATTGAAGTGGACGGCAAGGCGTTTTCGGTCCCCGAATGACAGATACACGTAGCCGTATTTCCCGCGTGTAACGCAGCATTTTCCGTCTCCCTGGCATTCGAATCTGATGCCGTCCTTGTAAAAACGACGTCCCCTGCTCACGGTAATCGTCTTTTACTCCTTTTCGATGGTAGCTGTCAGGGAAAACGATACCAACTGGTCCCGGTGCAGTTCTGCCTGCTCGAAGGGCTCCACGCTGCAAAGCGCCATGCCGCTGCGATGCGCCTCCAGCATGATTTTTTCGCATGTGGCCCGGTCGAATTTAAATACCTGCATAAGGACTTTTACCACGTGTTCCATGGAATTTACAACATCGTTATGGAGGATAACTTTATACAACGGAATAAGCGTTGCGTATCGCTCGATAATTGTTCCGGGCTTGGTTTCAGGAGGCATCGTCATTTTGCAAGAACGTATTATTTATCTCTTACTATTCTGGCTGTTCAACCGCAGAGTGTCACCAGTTTGAAACTATCAGCAAAATGTCAGTGATAGGAAAAAAGCTAATCACTGGCGATTGATACTTGCCAATAGCGTCTTTTCGTGTTTATAAAAAACCTTGCGGAAATGGTACCCATAAATTGAAAGCGTGATGGCAAGCGGAAGCAATTTGGGTTTCCGAAGCGTGGACCATATCACCAGTTTCCAGTAATGGAACCGTTCTTTTCCCACAACACCGAGTTGAATACTGGATTTTATGATGGCAACGATGTGGTTCATCCGGAGGTTAAATTTAGTCGTCGCCTTCACCGGTCTATACTCTCTCAAAAATTTCGTTGTTCTTGCATAGAAGTGTTTTGGAGAATAAATGGTGCGGAGGATTTTCCGATACCCTTCAATCAGGTGCTCAAGGTTCATTTTGGGGATAAAGTTGATTGAAAAGTCGGTATTATCTCCGGTAGCGGACTTAATGAGCCTCCCTTCCTGTTTGAGGCGATGATACAGTTTGGTTCCGTGAGGAGCATTCAGAAGCCCTACCATAGCTGTTACGATTCCACTTTCCTGGATAAACGCCGTCAATCGATCAAATATCGCAGCCGGGTCCTTGTCGAACCCTACGATGAAACCGGCCTGGACTTCAAGGCCGGCTTTCTGGATCTTTTTTACGCTTGCGATCAGGTCACGGTTCCGGTTCTGGAGCTTGCTGCATTCGGCAAGGCTTTCTTCATTTGGGGACTCAATGCCGATGAAAACCTGGTTGAACTGGGCCTTGACCATGAGCTCCATAAGCTCCTCATCGTCGGCAAGATTAATGGAAACTTCGGTATACAGGGAGAACGGGTGTTTTCTTTTCTCCATCCACTCTATAATCGCAGGCAGAACCTCCCGTTTCAGCTTCCCTTTGTTTCCGATAAAATTATCATCAACGATAAAGACACTGCTTCTCCAGCCATGTGTGTAAAGAGATTCAAGTTCGGCAATCAACTGGGCGCTGTCCTTGGTCCGGGGCGTTCGTCCGTACAACACTGTGATATTGCAAAAATCGCAGTCAAAAGGACAGCCACGGGAATATTGAATATTCATGGACGCATATTTTTTTATTTTCACAAGATCAAATCGCGGTAACGGCGTAGTGTGCATATCGGACCATTGTGAAGATGTATATATATGCTTTGGATGCCCGTTTCTCAGATCTTCCAGAAACAGCGGGAGTGTAATCTCCGCTTCGTTCAGAACCAGATGATCCACATTTTCGAACTCTTCCGGGCAGGAAGTGAACATCGGACCGCCCGCTATTATTTTGGCCCCTAAAGCCTTGCAACGGGCAATAACCGACAGGGTAGATTCTTTCTGAATGGACATGGCGCTCAGAAAGACATAATCCGCCCACTGCAAATCTGCGTCTGAAAGGCGCTCCACGTTCATGTCGATGAGGCGCAATTGCCAATTGGAGGGAAGCATCGCGGCAACGGTTATCAGTCCGAGCGGTGGAAGACTTGCTTTTTTCGAAATAAACTTAAGAGCGTATTGAAAGCTCCAGAATGTGGTTGGATTTTTTGGATATACCAATAATATCTTCACCGGAATCTCCTTTGCCCGTACAAAATGTTTCCTTTGCTGGTTCATTCTTGTTCGACCAGGATAAAAAAACAGCAAATCATAGAATATCCAAGATTTATTCAATATGCAAGCAAAATTTTGTCCGTGAGGGCAACTCCAAAGACAAAACATATTTTTGTTATAACTTTGTTCGTACCCTGGTTTGTTTTGTAGAACTGAGTGGAGTCTCCTCCGGCAGGAACCGGAGGCTCTCTCGATACACGTGACCTCAGAGACTTGCTTGTCAGAGAGGCGGGAGATTCCATATCGCAGGGATTGGTGCCCGTTTTAATGAATGGCTGTCCTGCCTTGGGCTGCCATCACTACTGATAAAAAAAATCCTACTGTTCGACAGCCATAAGAACAATTAGCCTTCCGGTTTCTCTTCCGGAACCGAAACGGAAAACCGTTCGCGAAGTTCTGTACCAACGCGTGTCAGTTTCCCTGTTTGAACATTAATAGGACACCAGAGGGTGCGAGCGCGTACCAGCAGTCGCCGGTCGTCAGCGCGTAGTATTTCGGTAAATCGTTCAAAGGTGCGGGCAGTGGCTGTACCGACCCAGGTCCTGGCAATAATATCATCGCCCAACCTTGCAGCCTGTTTGTAATCTATTTCGTGCCTGATGACGAACCAAGAAACCTCAGCCTGCTGTGCCGCAGTAGCTGCGGTTTTCCAGTGGGCCGTGGCGACCTCTTGAATCCAGCGTACGTAAACCACATTATTGACATGACCATGTTCGTCAATGTCTGCCGCAGAAATAGGAATAGACAGTTCAAAACGTTCTGATGAATGATCTGGTGAAGTCACTTGGTACAATCCCTTCATTATGATAAATACGGTTGCATCGTGATTCGCAGAAAGAAGCAATCGAAAGGAGCGTCGCTACGTGGCAGTATTTTTCATAGGAATTTTGAGTTTCTGTCCGACACGCAAAATTTTCCCTTTGCGCAGATTGTTTATTTCGACAATTCTTTGCAAGCTCGTCCTGTACCGGATTGCAATGGTCGATAAGGTCTCGCCGCGACGCACACGGTGAAATACATATTCCACTTTCGGCGGCGACCATGTGGCGAATGTGGCAAGATTGGCAAGCAGTGCCTCCCCTTTTCCCGGCGGCACCTTCAGAGAGTAGGATGTGTTCGGCGTCGCGCTGTGCCGGAGCTCGGGATTTAAGGCAATGAGGTCTTCAACGTCGATGTTCAGCTTTTCCGCAATGGATTTCAAGTGAATGGATTTTTCGACGGTCACGGTTTCATACGGCAACGGATGATAGGGTTCTTCCAGCGTAAATCCATACCGCGCTGGATCTTTAATAATGGCCAGGACCGCCAGGAACCGTGGGAAATAACGAGCTGTTTCACGAGGAAGCCGCTCATAGAAGTCCCAGAAATTGTCAAGGTAGTCCATTTTCTGGTTTCTAATCGCCCGCGCAACCGAACCTTCGCCGCAATTATAAGCCGCCAAGACCGTTGCCCAATCGCCGAACATCTCGTGAAGTTCATTAAAATAAGCGATGGCCGCCTCTGTTGATTTTGCGGGGTCGAGCCTCTCGTCAATCCAGGCATTTCTCTTCAGACCGAACTTATATCCGGTTGAGGGAATAAATTGCCAGAGACCAAAGGCCCGTGCGCGAGAGAGTGCCCTGACTTTGAATCCGCTCTCAATAAGCGGCAACCAGGACAATTCCTCCGGAAATCCGGCCTGCTTCAATGCCTTGACCATTTCACCCCGGTAGAGGCCTGACCGTTTATACGATTCCAGAAAAAAGCTGCGTTCCTGGGTCTGAAATGAAAGGATTTCACGTTCCACATGATGATTGATGGTCATGGGAATCGCGTCGTGAGTCCCCTTTACCGTGGTATATCGTGATATATACAGTTCTGCGATTCTCTTGGAAATCAAAAAGCGAAGATCTTCCTTCTGCTGGCTGAATTTTTGATTGTTGCCGGGGACTTTCAGGAGCAGAGCATAGGACTGATCGAGGGCCTCGATGGCCTGGTCCCTGTCCCCGTCTTCCCAGAATTCCTGCGCTGTTTCTGTAAGCTCCAAGGCAGTATCCAGTATCGCCTGGTCTTCGTCTCCGTTTTCTTTTTTTGCATCGGTCGCCGGTTCCTGAGAACCGGACGCCGCTGCCTCGACCGTTTCTTTTGTCTGGCTCGGAAGCCCCGTGCGTACTTCGTTCTTCGGGTCAAGCACAGGTCCAGTCAAATACGAACACCCATTTATAAAAAAGAGCAATAAGAAATAAAAAAAAGTCCGGGGGAGAAATGTTATCTTCATAAGTAACGCGATGATAAACTAAAGAAGATGAAAATGCAACCCAAAATGCAGAACTTGTTTTTACATCATCCATCAAACAATCAACAACATCACAGCGCATATCTTGATTGACAGGGAGAGACAAGGCAGATTATAGTATAACTGCAATCTGCAATTACCTGTTGATCCGAAATTCTTTATGCCCTTTTTAACTGACCGTACATGAACCATTTCATTCTTACTATTTTTTTTCGGACTGTTATTATTGTCGCTGTCGTAATGCTGCAAGCGTGCTCGGTGTCGTATCCGCGCAATACCGGTCATCAGACGACCGAACCGGGCAAACCGTTAGTTCGTGCTGCCGGTCTGGAACAGAATATACACGCCCTTATCAACAACGAACGGAAAAAACATGACCTGCCCCCGCTGGATTGGAATCCGGTGTTGACCGGCATCGCGAGAAAACATAGTCATGATATGGCTCTGCGAAACTACTTTGCCCACACCTCGCCGGAAGGGCATGATTTTTTATACCGGTATAAGCAAGCGGGATATATCTGCACGGTCAAAACAGGCAGAACCACATACCTTGGAGCAGAGAACATAGCATTGAACAACCTGTACGATTCGGTCACCACGGTAAACGGACGAGCAATCTATGATTGGAATTCGGAGCGACGGATCGCTGAAACGACAGTCAAGGGCTGGATGGAAAGTCCAGGTCACAGGCAGAATATTCTTACCCCGCACTTCATATCTGAAGGCATCGGTGTGGTTATTGCCCCGGATGACAGGATCTATATAACGCAGAACTTTTGCTGATTCCGTTTTAGGAGTCTCTAAGAAACCAATTCTTCCTCTTTTATTATCCCTTCCAGGCAATGAAATCTATTTCCACACCAACATCCTTCGGAAGCCGTGATACTTCAACCGTAACACGGGCAGGTGGATCGGTCGGGAAATAACTGCCGTAGACCTCGTTCACAGATGAAAAATCAGACATGCTTTTAAGATAGATGGTGGTCCTAACTACTTGAGACATGGTGCTGCCAGCCGCAATAAGAATGGCCGTGGCATTTTTCATAATCTGTCCTGTTTGCAGTTTAATATCACCCGGCAGGATGCTGTTCGTTTTTGGGTCAATCGGTATCTGACCAGAAACAAACACAAATCCTCCTGCCTCAACAGCTTGGGAATAAGACCCGATTGCCTGGGGAGCATCAGAGGTTTTTATCACTGTTCTCTTCAAAATTACCTCCGGTAAATTCTTGATCAACCATACCATCTCATTGTTTTGCTTAATATTTTATAACATAAAGTAAACCTTTAATATCCCACGTTGTCGCTTTATCCCGACTTCACTCTTTTTACCTGCATTACGCCGGAGATGGACTCTATGTTGCCGATAACTCTGTTTAGATGTTCAATATCGTTTACGTCTATTGTAAATAAAAGAAGTGCTTCCCTGTTTTCATTCACGGTAACTTCAGCGTGGGTAATATTCGCCTCAGAGGCGCTTATGGATGAAGATACGCTGGCAAGAATGCCGGGACGATCCTCGGACCTTACTGCGATTTTCACGGCATGCGCTGACGGTTTAAAATCACCCCAAGACACATCTACAAGTCGTTCCTTATCGAATGTAAGCTCTCCGATGTTAGGGCAGTCTGACGTGTGAATGGACACTCCCCTGCCCCTGGTAATAAATCCGATTACCTTGTCTCCTGGAACCGGATTACAGCATTTCGAAAGGTGAATCAGCATATTGTCCATGCCGCTGATTTTCATGCTGCCGCTTGAAAGTTTTTGGGACCTACCGGTTACTTTCCTGGGAAGCGGTTCAAGATGGACCTTCTCAGGCGCCAGCTTGTTTGCCACCAGATGTGCCGACACCTTGCCGTACCCTATGGCAGCGAGAAGGTCGTCAAGTCCATTATGGGACATTTCATTGGCAATTTTAACGATATCATCAGATTTGAAAATTTTTGCCGGTTGCAAATCATGCTTGCGAAGATCTTTTTCGAGGAGTTCACGTCCGAGCAGGATGCTTCTCCTCCGTTCTTCAGCCTTGAGCCATGCCTTAATTCGGGTACGCGCTTTTGAGGTTTTTACAAACTTAAGCCAATCTCTGCTTGGAACATGGCCCGTCTGGGTCACAACTTCGATTTTATCACCGTTCTGCAGAACATGTTTAAGAGGTACAATTTTACCATTTACCTTGGCCCCCACGCATTGATGGCCAATGTCCGTATGGACGCTGTAAGCAAAGTCCACCGGCGTTGATCCCTGCGGCAATTCTTTTACATCACCCCTCGGAGTAAAAACATAGACCACGTCCGGAAACAGGTCGCCTTTTACCGTTTCCATAAATTCTCTGGCATCGGGCAGGTCGCGCTGCCATTCTAAAAGCTGTCTGAGCCATGCAAATTGCTGCTCCTCTCGCTGGCTGATTGGAGAGCGTTCTTTGTAGCGCCAATGAGCGGCAATACCTTCTTCTGCCAGCCTATGCATCTCTTCCGTACGAATTTGAAACTCTACCCGCTCTCCTTTCGGGCCGATTACGGTGGTGTGAAGGGATTGATAGAGATTGGACTTCGGCACGCCGATAAAATCCTTGAAACGTCCCGGTACAGGCGTCCAGAACGAGTGGATAAGGCCGAGGATGGCATAACAATTGACCTTGGTATCCGTAATGATACGGATGGCAATCAGATCATAAACATCCTCAAACGATATCCCCTGCTTCTGCATTTTCGAGTAAATTCCGTAGAAGTGTTTGGGTCTGCCTTTTACCTCGCCCTTGTATTCATGCTCGGCAAGACGTCGTTTTACCACCTCTATCAGTTCGTTGACGTATGCCTCCCGCTCAACGCGCCGCTTGGTAACTTTCTGGACGAGATCGTTGTATTCATCAGGGTAAAGATACTTGAAAGAGAGGTCTTCCAGCTCGATTTTAATTTTGGAAATACCGAGCCGGTTGGCAAGAGGAGCATATATATCAAGGGTTTCCTGGGCAATGCGTTTCTGCTTTTCCGGAGGGAGGAACTTGAGTGTGCGCATGTTATGAAGCCGGTCGGCCAATTTTATCAGAATCACCCGGATGTCATTGGCCATGGCCACAATCATTTTACGGAAATTCTCCGCCTCGCGCTGCTCGCGGCTCTGGAGCTCCATCCGGCTGAGTTTGGTCATGCCGTCCACAAGACCCGCGACTTCATCGCCGAACACTGACCGGACTTCTTCCGTTGTGGCGGATGTGTCTTCAATGGTATCGTGCAGGAGACCCGCGGCAACGGTCACGGCATCTAGTTTTAAATTAGCGAGGATGGCAGCAACTTCTATAGGATGGTTGAGGTAGGATTCGCCTGAAAGCCTGGTTTGGCCCTGATGTGCTCTTGCCGAAAAGATGTAGGCACGGCGCAGCAAATCAACATCCGTATCTGGATGGTGATTCTGTAAGCGTTCAACAATATCTTCAAGACGAACTGCCGGCATAGTACATACCTGAAAAAACTTTGCTGTTTAAAAAGGCCGATGTTGCAGCCGGAGAGCATGGATGTGCAACGCTGAGAATATTTCATTACCAGACGCCGCGTTCCTCCCGATTGCACTGCACATATGCAGCGCATCCCTAAGAAAACTACCTTTCAGTCTTGATGTCCTTTATATCCAGTTCCAGCGATGTTTTTCCGTTCCAGACGTTCAGCCTTGGCGTAAAAACCGCAGCAAGCCGGGACCCGTTCCAGACCTGTTTACCCAGGAGATCTCCCTGATTGAAGGCTATTGCTTCAAAAAATGCCCCCTGTTGTCTGAGCTTTAGTTTGAGATGATTGCTGCCGACTATTCTCGACGCAACCACCTCAAGGCCTCGAGCGCCAAGCCTCGGCTCCGGGTTCCCTTGTCCGAAAGGGGCCATCCGTTCAATTTGGCGTACCAGATCGCTGTTGATCTCTTCGGGTGCCACTCCGGCGTCGACAAGCAATGTTCGGGTAAATCCTTGTGTCCCGACTTGCTTCAAAACAAGAGAGCCAAGCCGGTCGCGAAATTGAGGAATATTCTCTTTCGCTATAGTAAATCCAGCGGCAACTTTGTGGCCGCCAAAATTTATAAGCAAATCCGAACATGACACGAGGCCAGCATAAAGGTCAAAACCGGGTATGCTCCTGGCCGATCCTTTGCCGACTCCGTCCTTCAAACAAATAAGCGCCGTCGGGCGGTAAAACTCTTCAACAATCCGTGAGGCAACAATGCCGATAACGCCCGGATGCCAATCGTCAGAGGACAGCACCAGCGCTCCTGTGGCATCAATATTCATCAGACGGCAAAGTCGGCGGGCGGCCTCCCAGATGTTCTCTTCAACAGACTGGCGCTCCCGATTAATCCCGTCGAGGTCAGACGCAAGACTGAGCGCTTCCTCCGGAGAGTCCGTCGTAAGGAGACGAACCGACATGTCCGCCCGCTCTAGCCTGCCGCCAGCATTCAACCGAGGTGCAATGCTGAAGCCCACAGACCCAGTACTGATTTTTTTGCCGTCAAGACCGGAAACACGCTTCAACGCCGCTATGCCCGGCCTCTGTTTTTCTGCACCGGATGACAGCAATTCCAATCCGTGTTTTACAAGGAGCCGGTTTTCTCCCGTTATTTTTCCGACGTCCGCCACAGTACCGAGCGTTACAAGGTCAAGATATGTCTGTAGTTGAGCATCATCCGAGGTCGCTTCCAAAAGCCCTTGTGCCAGTTTGAATGCGACACCCACGCCGGTAAGGCATCCGACCTGCTCTCGAATTTCCGGAGAGACCCCATCATCCAGCAGCGACGGGTGCAAAACAGCAAATGCTTCAGGAAAAACAGGTACATGAGAATTGCCGCAACCGCTTCCGTCGTCCTGGTTGTTAAATTCATGATGATCAGTGATAATAAGGTCGATTCCCAGGGAACGGGCAACATCAGCTTCGCGGCTGGCAGTAATACCGCAGTCCACCGAGATAACAAGTTTTGCCCCTGTGGATTGAATCATTTTCAGGGCATGGACATTTAACCCATAGCCTTCAGCCAATCTGTCGGGGATATACCATGCCGCCTGAGCACCCAAAGCTCTGAGCACAAGGAACAACAGCGATGTGCCGGTCACACCGTCTACATCATAATCACCGTAAACCGTTATCTTTTCCTTGGTGTCGATGGCCTTTCGGATGCGGTTTACAGCTTTTGGCATCTGGCTGAAAACGCCAGGGTTGGATAATGTCGAAAAGTCACACGCCAGAAAAGCCTGGGCAGCAGCCGGCTCTGTAATTCCGCGATTAACCATCAATCTGGCGATAAGCGGATGCAGACCGGCTTTATCGGAAAGTGCCGCTGCAACAACAGCATCAGATTGTGCGAGAACCCATTTCATACGCTCCCGCCTGCTCTGCCTATCCCTTGCCCTCTTTATTCTCTTTTTTCCCGGCGTCTTTGCTTATCTCTTCTTGTGAATCGGAAGAAATACCCTTTTTAAACCCTCTAATTGCCTTTCCCAGCCCTTCCCCCAGCTGCGGCAGCCGGTTTGCACCGAAAATAACTATAACAATCACCAAAATAACTAATAACTCCGGCATTCCAAGTCCAAACATGCTTCCTCCCTATACTCTTGTGGTGTATTAAGATTTTTGAGCGACCGTCTTTGCGGATCAAAACGATCTATCTCTCCTTCTGACACATAACGGACTCGAACATCTTTAAAGACCGTTTTTATCTGCCTCGCATCCCGTTGCAGATGATTTTCAATAATCGGGATCAGTCTCCTGTTATACACTGCATGCAGTGGCTCCACAAAATCATCAATCCTCGGCAAAACCACATCATACCCTTCCGACAACCCTGCCATATAGGAAAGAAGCTGTGAATTCAAAAAAGGCATGTCACAGGCAACAACAAAATTATACTCATCCTGAGAATGCAACAATCCCGTATATATTCCGGTCAAGGGACCACGCTTGTCGGACACATCCCTAATCACAGAAGCGTCATATGAAGCATACAGCCGGGGTGAATTCGTTACAATGATGACACGGTCCGCGATACTTCTGAGCGCAGCCAATACATGTTCAATCATGGGGATACCGGCAATCTTAAGAAACGCCTTGTCCTTGCCCATGCGCCTGTTTTCCCCGCCGGAAAGCACTATTGCCGTCATATTTAAAAGTACAGCATTTAATGCGGAGTGTCAACTGAGAACTTGGTAATCCTCTGTATGCCGGACGCTGCCTGTTTCGGAAACGGTTCTGGAACAGTTTTTTGCTTGAATTGACGGCTAATTTATACTAAGATTACAAACATGGAAGAAAGAATTGGGTCCGTCATCAAGTTTTTCGACAAAACAGCCATCGCTGCAGTCAAGCTGGACTTTGGTGACCTTGCCATCGGCGATACAATCCGTATTAAAGGACCGGATACAGACTTCACGCAAAAGGTTGAAATTTTAGAATTTGACCATAAACCGGTTCAAAAAGCGCTGCGCGGCCATTTTGCGGGCGTCAAGCTTTCCCAATCTGTAAAACCATTTGATCTTTTATTCAGAATCATTGGATAGCTCCCTCCGATGCTCACCTATATCATTAAACGCCTTCTTCTGATGATCCCTATTCTCCTTGGCATTACCGTGCTGAGCTTCGGCGTTATGCGCCTGGCTCCAGGCGGTCCTGCCGAAGCTCAGATGGAGTTCTCATCAAAAGCCTCTGCTGAGGCCCGCGAAAGGCTCAGAAAGCTTTATGGAGCCGACCAGCCTTTTTACAAACAATATGCGACCTGGCTTACAAAATTCGTAACGCTGGATTTCGGGGAAGCTTTTGCCGACGGACGCAAAGTAAAAGACAAAATATTCGAATGCCTCCCCATCACGCTCACAATCAACATTTTGTCTCTCGGACTGGTCCTTTTGATTGCCATTCCCATAGGCATCATGTCGGCAACGCAACAGTATTCGTTTTTTGACCGGGCAACAACAATCTTTGTTTTCATCGGTTTTTCTACACCTTCATTCTGGCTCGCGTTGTTACTTATCTATTTGTTCGGCGTACAGTGGGGTTTGCTTCCCATATCGGGCATACATAGCCTGGACGTTGGAAATCTGAACAAATGGAGCTGGGGATGGTTCGTTGATGCAGCTCAACACTTGATCCTGCCGGTATTTGTCTCGGCGTTTGGCGGTCTAGCTGGTTTTTCTCGATATGTTCGAAATAATATGCTTGAGGTTATGCGACAGGATTATATTCGTACAGCCCGTGCAAAAGGGCTCCCGGAAAACGAGGTAATTTATAAGCATGCACTCAGAAACGCCTTGATGCCCGTGATTACCATATTGGGCCTTGCGGTCCCCGGTATAATTGGCGGCAGTGTAATCATGGAAACTGTTTTTAGCATCCCGGGAATGGGACAACTTTTGTACCAATCGGTTTTTTCAAGAGATTATAACTTGGCAATGGGCATTCTCGTGCCGGCGGCGTGCCTTACTATGCTCGGCAACTTTTTTGCCGATATTGCGTATGCATTTACCGATCCGAGAGTAAGACTTCATTCATAGTACCTGTCAAAAAATAGGTTTAAATAATACAATTATGAATCTGGCGATTTCCAGAACCATCCGGCATTTGACAAAAAACAAACTCGCCGTTATCGGCGGGATTCTGGTTTTGCTTGTTTTTGTTCTTTCTATTTTTGCCCCTCTGGTAGCACCTTACAGCCCTGCCGCTATTGACATCAAGAATATTCTTGTGGAGCCGTCATTTTCACATCCACTGGGAACCGACGAACTGGGAAGAGATGTCCTGTCCCGCATGCTCTGGGGGGGAAGAATTTCTCTTGAAGTCGGTTTTGTGGCAGTCGGCATCGCCACGATTATCGGGATTATTCTCGGCGCGATCTCAGGTTATTATGGTGGTTATATTGACAGTATCATCATGCGGGCAGTTGATATCATGCTGAGCATTCCCACAATTTTTCTGGTGCTCGCAGTAATTGCCATTCTTGAACCGAGTATTTTCAACATTATGATCGTAATAGGGCTTACAAGCTGGATGGAACCGGCCCGGCTCATCCGTGCAGAATTTATATCGCTGAAGGAACGCGAGTTTGTGATCGCTGCTCAGGCCATGGGCGCCGTAGATGCACGTATTATTATAAAACATGTTCTACCGAACGGGCTTTCTCCGATCCTTGTATCTGCAACAATGGGGATTGGTGGTGCAGTCCTCATCGAGTCAGCCCTCAGCTTTCTCGGCCTTGGCGTCCAGCCTCCCACCCCAAGCTGGGGCAGCCTGCTCTCTTCAGGCAAAGACAACATAGAAATAGCCTGGTGGCTTTCTGCTTTTCCCGGCCTTGCGATTCTCATAACCGTTCTTGGGTATAATCTTTTAGGTGAAGGCATTCGTGACGCGCTTGATCCGCGCCAGCAGTTATGATAACTACTCAAAAAAAAACAAATGCGTTCAGAAAGTGAGGGGAAATGTGCAAGTCTCGCGTTGATGTTGATATGGAAAAGCTTCTTGATGAAATCCCGGTAGCGTTGACGTATACAGACAGGCAAGGCATTATCCTTTATCGTAATCGAATTGCGGCTGCAAGACCTTCCCCAGGTCCAAGAAACGTGGGCATCAATATAAGAGATTGCCATGCTCTGCCGGAGAGCAAACAAAAGATTGGTCAGATTTTTGATGATTTTATTAAAGGCCGGCGGGAACCACACTATTATGTATCGCAAAGAACAGGAATCGAGGAACTGGTAACACTGATTCCGGTTTTTACTCAAGACCGGTTTACGGGGTGTTTGCAGGTCATACATCCGCTTGAAATAAAAGGAAAGAAAAGAACTTTTTAAATGCACGTAAACTGAAGCAGTATACATTTCTGCTTATCACTACAAAACACGTTTCGTTACTGTTCTTTGCCAGACTTTTTTTGTTTGTTTGCAGTCATCCTATTTGATTTATATCTGCCGATAGCCTTTTCGTGTTCTCCAAAATCCTTTGAAAAATAATGGCTGCCGTCACCTTGAGCTACAAAAAAAAGATAGTCCACCTTTTCAGGATACAGCGCAGCAAGAATTGCGCCTTGGCCGGGATTTGCGATCGGCCCGGGTGGAAGACCTTTATGCAGATAGGTATTATAGGGAGATTGACGCTTCAGGTCTTCTTTCGTCACTTTCGTGATCCATGCTTTTGTTCCATATACGGCAGTGGGATCGGCCTGTAGTTTCATTTTTTTCTTCAGTCTGTTTAAATAGACTGCAGCGATCAGCTTTCGCTCAGTGGAAATCTTTGCTTCTTTCTCCACAATAGAAGCCAAAGTAACAATCTGATGTTCGGTAAAACCCATTTCTTTTGCCCTGCTGCGATAGCTGTCAACAAAAACCGCTTTATAGCGTTGCACCATCCGTTTCGGAATATCTTCCAATTTGATGCCCTTCGGAAGATAATACGTATCAGGAAAGAGATATCCTTCCAGAGTGTCTGCATCAATACCCAACGAGCGTACATATTCTTTATTTTTTACCAGATTGATAAATTTATTCGGGTCGGAAATAAGCGGCGTATTGGAAAGCGTCCAACCGATTTGATACAGATTATATCCTTCCGGCACTATGACTTGATACTCAATAATCTTGCCGTTACGTAGGGCATCAAGAACATCCCACATACTCATGTTCGTGTTGAGCCCGTAATAGCCGAAGCGAACTTTGCGGCTGATGCCCTCGAGTCTGCCGAGGATTTCAAAATAGCTGCGGTATCGTATGATCCCTTCATTCTGCAACGTGGCTGCAATGGTTTTAAAACTCATGCCTTCGGCTACTTCGATTTCTTTCCATATGCGTTCCTTGGATGGCGGGACAAAGAATGCGAGGTACAGATGAATGGTCAGAATAAGTATTGCCGTTGCGAAAAGAAAAAAAATCCATAAGTTTTTTTTGATATGACGCATCTTATCCTCTCGCACTGAACGTGCTGTATTGGTGGAGCGGTATTGTATTTGCTAATCTTTTTCTCCCGGATTATATCAAAAAAATCAGAGTTGACCGGACCTCAGGATACCGATCAATATCCAAAGTCCCAAGAATGCGGCAAGGACATATCCGATAAGACCAAATATCGGCAAACCGAAAAGCATCGGTCCTTGGGCCGAATGGATAATGATGGACGACGCAATAATGATGGCGGCCGTAATCACACTGAAGGCAAGACGGTTGCTCGATTTGTCAATATCCCTGATCAAATAATGGAGATCTTCGTGATGAATATTGATGCGAATTTCTCCATGCGTGATTTTTCTAACGATCATGCGTATCTGCTTCGGTAAAAGAGCAACAGCATCGGCAAGGCCCGTTATATCTTTTTTAATTTTTTTCAGTGCGTGAAGCGGGTTTTGTTTCAGACCTATTAATTCGGCGACATACGGTTTTGCTGATTCATAATAATTAAAGTCAGGATCGAGTTGTCTGAGTATGCCTTCCAGAGTAATAAGCGCCTTATCCATAAGATACAAGTTAGAGGGCAGTTTCAACCGGTGACGAACAAGAATATGCGTAATACGATCCACATAGGCGCTAAAATCGATTTGTTTTGCCTGCATAATGTAATACGGCTCCAGGAACTCAACCAAATCTTCCTTCAGTTCCCGTTGAAATTTTTCAATGTCGATGGATTCATCGGAAAGAAAGCCCATGTCAACATATCTGCTCACCAGGGTATCATAATCATGATTTGCCAGCGCAAGGAAAATCGTGGCGAAATGTTCTTTATTTTCATCGGAAATCCTGCCCATAATACCAAAATCAACGAGCCCGAGCCTCCCATCTGAAAGAATGAACAAATTGCCCGGATGAGGATCAGCATGGAAAAAACCGTCCTGTAAGACCATTTTGAAAAAAGCCGCACCACCTTTTCGAGCAATTTCCCTGCGGTCATGTCCCGCGCGTTCGAGCTTATCGAAATCATTGATCCTAATGCCGTCTATTTTTTCCAGAACAAGTATGCGTTTACTGGAAATTTCCAAATAGACTTTGGGAACATGCAGAATTGAGCTTTGTTCAAAATTTTTTCGCAATTGCACGGCGTTGGACGCTTCGACAAAAAAGTCAAGTTCTCGCCTGATGGTATGTGCAAATTCTTCAACAATTCCGGGAATATTATACGGTCGCAATTCAGGGACGCGAGTGTCGATAAGATGAGCAAACCAGCGCATAAGACCGATGTCACGGTCGATTATGCGGATAATGTGTGGGCGCTGGACTTTGACCATCACTTCGTTTCCGTTCAGAAGGGTTGCACGATGGACCTGAGCGATGGACGCGGCAGCAACCGGGATATCATCGAAAGAGAGAAATACTTTTTCCAGAGGCAGTTTCAATTCGTCTTCAACGATTTTTTTTGCCTCTGAAACTGGAAAAGGCGCGACAGAGTCCGTCAGTTTTAACAACTCACGGGAATACTCAAGGGGCAGCATATCGGGACGGCAGGCCAGGACTTGTCCGAATTTTATAAAGGTGGGCCCCAAATCCTCGAACATCATGCGAAGACGTTCAGGTGCCCCAATGCGGTGGAGTTGAGAAAAAGATGGTTCTTGAACTGTAGTGAGACGTTTTCTCAGGGTAAAAAAACGCTGCAAGCCCATCTGTTCTACCAGATGGTCAAAGCCATGCCGGGATGCCACAGCGATAATGCGCCCTATCCTAGGGAGATCTCTGAAATATCTTCTCCTGAAACTGAAAAGAGACATGGGTGTCCTTGGGCAAAAGCTACGCCCCGCCCTTTCCTCCGTCTCCTTCTAGTTTTGCAATTCTTATTGACAAGGCCTGGATGCTTTTTTCCATTTTTTCGAAGTCGTCGTGCGTGGGAATGTTAAATTTTTGCAGCGCAACGGTAACAGCATCTTTAACTCTGAAATCCATATCGTGCGTGCTTTGCTCAGCTTTTGTTATCCACTCTTTTAACAGCGCAGCACCTTCTGACTTCGAAAGTTCTCCAGCTTTGATAAGTTCTTCTAGAAAACTTACGATTTTTTCTTGTGCTCCAACTCCGGCAAAGATGGCTTTTCTAATGGTTTCCGAAACTGTCATGTCAACCTCCTTTCAGAGATGCTTCACGACAATTCTTTTATCCTTTTGCATTCTTTATAATAGTATACAGCGCTTCAAGCGCGGCGTCCAGTTTTTCGGGGTCTTTTCCCCCAGACTGCGCCATATCGGGTTTTCCACCGCCGGTTCCTCCGAGAATCGCCGCCATGTCCTTGATGATTTTTCCGGCATGATATCTTGCGGTAAGGTCTTTTGATACCATGACGATCAAACTTACTTTTCCATCTTTTGAAGAACCAAGCGCAAGAATTCCGGAACCAAGTTTATCTCTGAGTTTGTCGCCAAAATCCCGCAGTTCCTTCTGTTCCAGACCGTCTACGCGTTTGGCTAATGACTTTATGCCGTTAATTTCTACTGCTCCTGCAATCACGTCATCCGCCTGAGATGACTGCATCTTGTGCTTCAGCCGTTCCAGTTCTTTTTCGGTTTCCTTAAGTTGATTCACCAGTCTTTCAACACGGGTGGTAATGTCTGCATCTGACGCCTTGAGCAGGTGAGCGATTTCCTGAATATTTCTTTCCTCTTTTTTAATTTGCTGATAAGCCCGTCTGCCGGCCAAGGCCTCGATTCTGCGCACACCGGCAGCAACACCTGATTCTGAGACGATTTTAAACAAGCCAATGTCTCCGCTGGCATGTGTATGAGTCCCTCCACAAAGCTCTTTGCTGACATCCTGAACGCTAACGACACGAACTATATCGCCGTATTTTTCATCAAACAGGGCCATGGCGCCCGAAGCAACTGCATGTTCAGTATTCATCACCGCTGTCTCAACAGGGTGGTTTTCTATAATTCGCTCATTTACCAATTCTTCTATTCGCTCTTTTTCACGTTCCGTAAGAGCGGTATAATGCGTAAAATCAAATCTCAAGCGGTCAGGCGTCACCAGTGAACCTGCCTGCTTGACATGATCACCTAAAACCGATCGAAGAACTGCATGCAGAATATGAGTCACGGTATGATGTCTGGCCGTGTCCGCGCGGTCAGCGGCTTCAACTTTTGCAAGTACAGCGTCGCCGGTTTTGAACGTTCCTTTTTTGATCTTCCCTTTATGAACAATAATATTTTCTACCGGCTTTACCGTATCAGAGACCTCAAACTTGGCAGCCTCAGCAAGAATTTCTCCCTTGTCACCAACCTGGCCGCCCGACGCGGCATAAAAAGGAGATTGATTAAGAATGATTTCTACTTCTTCACCTTCCTGCGCAGACTGCACCTTCGTAGTATCCTTAATTATTGCAATTACTTCCGCATTTTCTTCGAGGGTATCGTAACCGCGGAATATTGTTTTACCAATGCTGGCCGCAAGTTCCTTATATACAGGACTTACCTTTTCATCTCCCGTCCCGATCCAGGCCGCCCGCGCTTTTTCTCGTTGTTCCTGCATGGCCTGGCGATATCCTTCTTCGTCGAGGGTCATATGCAAGTCACGAGCCATGTCGGCCACAAGGTCGAGGGGAAAGCCGAACGTATCATACAATTTAAATAGTAAAGGACCGGGAATTACTTTTTTATCAGAAGCCTTGAGTGCTTCGACGGTTTGGTTCAAAAGAGCAAGGCCGGAATCCAGGGTTGTTGCAAAACGCTCCTCTTCGAGAAGTACCACTTTTGCGATATGCTCTCTGGAATCTACAAGTTCTGGATACGCCTGCCGCATCTCGTCAACAATGGTACCGATCAGTTTATACAGAAATGACGTATTGATTCCGATCAGTTTTCCATAGCGGATAGCGCGGCGGATAATTCGCCGCAACACATACCCCCTGCCTTCATTGGAGGGCAGAACGCCGTCGGAAATAAGAAAGGTCATAGAACGCAAATGGTCGGCTATAACCTGGTACGAGATATCAGCCTGTTCGTCTTTATGGTATGGCACACCTGCAAGCGCCGCGATTTGTTTGATGATAGGCTGGAATAAGTCCGTTTCAAAATTACTGCGTACACCCTGTACAACGGCGGCAAGACGTTCGAGACCCAAACCGGTATCAATGCTCGGTTTCGGAAGCGGGGTCAGTGTGCCGGCCGCGTCTCGATTATACTGCATAAACACGAGGTTCCATATTTCAAGGTACCGGTCGCAGTCGCATCCCACCGCGCAATCGTGCTTTTTGCAGCCGACTTCAGGCCCCTGGTCTATAATAATTTCAGAACAGGGACCGCATGGTCCTGTATCGCCCATTTGCCAAAAGTTGTCTTTCTCTCCAAGCCGAACAATACGGTTTTCAGGAACTTTTGCCACGTCCTGCCAGAGCTGAAACGCTTCATCGTCATCTTTGTAAATTGTCACCCATAATTTTTCTTTCGGAAGCTTGACGACTGTGGTGAGAAAATCCCACGCGTAGCCGATAGCATCTTTCTTAAAGTAGTTGCCGAACGAAAAATTGCCGAGCATTTCAAAGAAGGTATGGTGCCGCGCGGTATGTCCGACATTCTCCAAGTCATTATGCTTGCCTCCGGCACGAACGCATTTTTGACTTGTGGTTGCACGGTTATAATCGCGTATTTCTTCGCCAAGAAACACGCTTTTGAATTGCACCATACCAGCATTGGTGAAGAGAAGCGTAGGGTCATTTTTTGGAACGAGCGAGGAACTCGGCACCACTTTATGGCCGCGTTGCGCAAAGTAGTCTAAGAACATTTTCCGTAAATCGTTTGCTTTCAAGTTCAGCTCCTTGAAAAATAAGGTATACAAAAGATGATGGCGCCTGTTAGTTAATTGTTCTCATAACCTCGGCAATAGTATCATAAGAGAATCCCTTCCGTTCGAGGAATGATGCCACCCGTCTGCGGGCGGACTCTCGGTCATAAATTTTTAGTGTATTCAGCTTTTTTCTTGCAGACCGCAACGCGGTCTGCAATTGTACTTCCGACGAAAAAATCGCGGATGATGCATGGCTGATTATGTCAGCGCTGATTCCTTTCTGTTTCAGTTCCTGCCGTATTCTCCGCTCACCGAATCCTTGTAATCGAAGTCTTGAAGAAGACCATTGGAGCGCAAAAGCTTCATCATCGATATATCCAAGCCGTACCAAATCATTGATGACGATACAAATAACCGCCGGATTAAATTTTTTTTCGTACAGTTTTGTTTCCAGTTCCTTACAGCTTCGTGCGCGAAATGCAAGAAAACGATACGCAGTATTTTTGGCTCTCTGCAATTCCTTTTGGCTGTCTACGGTTTCTTCTGCTTTCATTCGGCATCAGTTTGTTATTTATCGCCAAAACGATCTATTTTGAATTCGCTGTCGCTTGAGGGCGTTTTATATTCCTTCGCTTCTTCTTGCTGTGGCGAGGGTTTGGATGCAAAACCGGAAGACTGAACACTGCCCGCTTTCCCCGTCGTTTTTCTGCGTTCATCCTCTTCCATGACGAGATCACTGGTTGACTGGACGCCTTTTACTTTCAAGGCAAAGTCATCGGGATTGCTTGCCGTCAGTATCGCTTCTTCGTATGTGATCAGGCCTTTTTTATAAAGCATCAGGAGCGATTGATCGAAGGTCTGCATTCCGTAATGAAGATGGCCTGATCCGATGATCGTCGGAATCTGGCGTGTTTTTGCATCATCGATGATTGCCTCTCGAACGGAAAGAGTTCCGAGCATGACCTCGACTGCCGGCACGCGGCCCTTACCGTCGGCTCTTGCAACAAGTCGTTGTGAGACAATGGCCCTGATGACAGATGCCAGCTGCATTCTCACCTGTTTTTGCTGATACGGCGGGAACACGGTGATAATACGATTGATTGTTTCTGCCGCATCGAGGGTATGAAGCGTGGAGAGCACCAAGTGGCCGGTTTCCGCGGCAGTCAGGGCGGTTGAAATGGTTTCGAAATCGCGCATTTCGCCGACAAGAATAACGTCCGGATCCTGCCGCAGTGCACTCCGCAAGGCATCGCTAAAGCTGAAGGTATCGGAACCGATTTCACGCTGGTTGACAATGCTTTTTTTATCTCGGTGGAGAAATTCTATGGGGTCTTCAATCGTTACAATATTGGCAGTTCGGGTGGTGTTTATATAGTCGATCATTGCCGCCAGGGTAGTTGACTTTCCGCTTCCCGTTGTTCCGGTCACCAGAATAAGTCCCCGTTGTTCGGCAGCCGCTTTTTGAAGGACACCGGGCAGCATAAGGTCTTCAAAACCCAATATCTTTGCAGGAACCTGGCGAAACACCATGCCGACACTGCCTCGTTGCTGAAAAACGTTCACCCGGAACCTGCCCAAACCAGGCACTGCATACGCCATATCGAGCTCATTCTTTTCTTTAAACTTGGCTTTCTGCACCGGGTTCATGATTCCCATTGCAACGGTAAGCACATCTTCTTGAGTGGTGCGCTTTTCAGTGTCAAGCGGCGTAAGTCTTCCGTCTATTCTCAGAACGGGAGGAACACCAACCTTAAGGTGCAGATCTGAGGCGCGTTTTTCAAATGTTATTTTAAGAAGTTCATTCAGGTTCATTTAAGCCTCCACGTGTTTATCGGCCTTTTGCCCTTTTACCGTCTTAGATGCCGTACCCGGAGAGTTCACATCAGATGCAGGCTCTTTTTCCGTTGGTGGTATCTTAGCTCCTACAGGCAGACCGGCAGACTGCCGAACCTTCAGTTCAATTTCTGCCGCCATATCCGGATGCTCACGAAGGAATTGTTTGACATTTTCCCGGCCTTGGCCGATTCTTGTGCCTGCATACGAAAACCATGCTCCGCTTTTCTCCACAATGTTCTTCTCGACACCCATATCGATGATTTCACCAAGTTTTGAAATCCCTTCGTTGAACATTATATCAAATTCAGCCGCGCGAAACGGCGGAGCGATTTTGTTTTTTACCACTTTGACTTTTACTCTGCCGCCGGTAACATCTTCCCCTTCCTTAATGGCCGATATTTTGCGTATATCCAGCCTGACGGATGAGTAAAATTTAAGCGCGTTTCCACCTGTTGTGGTTTCCGGATTGCCGAACATGACACCGATTTTCATGCGGATCTGGTTGATAAAAATGAGCGTTGTATTTGATTTGCTGATGGCCCCGGTAAGTTTACGGAGTGCTTGGCTCATGAGACGCGCTTGGAGACCCATATGCGCATCGCCCATTTCCCCTTCTATCTCTGCTCTTGGTGTAAGCGCAGCAACGGAGTCAACAATGATAACATCAATTGCGCCGCTGCGAACAAGGGTTTCCGTTATCTCAAGAGCCTGTTCTCCGGTATCAGGTTGGGAGATAAGAAGATCATCGGTCCGGACACCAAGCTTTCGTGCATACATCACATCAAGTGCGTGTTCCGCATCAATGAATGCTGCTTGACCGCCGGCTTTTTGCGCTTCTGCAATAATGTGAAGCGCCAGCGTGGTCTTCCCGGAAGATTCCGGCCCGTAAATTTCAATAATCCTTCCACGAGGTACTCCACCGACGCCCAAAGCGATATCCAAACCAAGTGAACCGCTGGAAATGGCGGGAATTCCTGCGGGAACATCTTCTTTGCCCAAACGCATAATGGAACCTTTGCCGAATTGTTTTTCGATCTGCCCCACTGCCAATTCCAATGCTTTTAACTTTTCCTTATCAGCCATACCTCATCTCCTTTCGCCGCCGCGCGGCTGTCCAGTATATGCAGAGGTCTGTAATTCTATTTCTAGCAACTAGGCCAATGCCACATTGCCGATTTCCGTATAAATGGCACCTGAAGGTCTGAGATCGCTTTTCATCAAGCTTACGGCTTGAACAGAGAAATCAGGTAATTTCATATCCTTAATGCGGTTGAACTCCAAAAGCAATTCATCCCGTGAACGCACGTTCTTTATTCGTCCAAGTGTAAGATGAGGGATAAACGGGCGGTTCTCTCGTTTAAAACCGACTTCTTCCATTGCTGATTCTATAGATGATTGCAGCTTTAAAAGTCTCTCTGTTTCTCCGGATATGCCGATCCAGGCGACACGTGCGTTTTTAAGATTCGGGAATACTCCTGCGCCGGCAACAGAGAGTCGAAATGCCGGCATGTTTTTAATCAAGCCGGCAAGGGCTGTCATTATTTCCGGCACTTTAGGCTGCGCTACTTCTCCAAGGAACTTCAGCGTCAAATGAATGCCTTCGGGTCTTGCCCAACCGGCTTCCACGCCCGAATATTTGAGATTGTTCTGGATCTCGACTATGTCCTTTTTGATCTCTTCCGGTATTTCTATGGCGATAAAAAGCCGCATATTTGTTTTGGATTCCGGACTTGCTGAAAACAGGAATCAACCGATAAGATGTTTTCTCACCATATCCAATGCCATTTGCGAAGCGCGCATTCTGACCTGTTCTCTGTTTCCGAGAAAACGTTGTTCTGCCGTTTTTACGCCGTGGGAAAAAGCAAGCGCGGTATAAACAAGGCCCGCAGGTTTTTTTTCGGTTCCGCCGCCCGGACCTGCGATGCCCGTGACGGACAGCCCCAGATCCGTATGTGCCGCATCACGGATGCCTTTTGCCATGGCAGCAGCCACTTCTGCGCTTACCGCGCCGTATCGTTCAATCAATTCCATCGGAACGCCGAGCATTTCGGTTTTTGAACTATTACTGTAAACAACGGCAGCCCGGTCAAAATATTCAGAACTTCCCGCAATATTGGTAATCCGCCTGCTGATCAAACCTGCTGTGCAGGATTCAGCCACCGCAAGCTTCAGCTTGCGTTGCTTTAAAAGCGCTCCTACGATTTCTTCCATTTCCATACCGTCCACGCCATAGACTATGTCTCCAAGTTTCTCCCTGATAGCGGATTCGGTTTTATCGATCATCGTCTGCACTTGCTCAATGCTGGTCCCGCGAGCGATAATGCGAATGTCCACCCCTGTTGCCCGGGCTGATAAACCGACGGTCGGTTGATCAAGCCGAAGAATGTTCTCTATAGCTTGATTTATTGCAGATTCGAACATGCCACAGGTACGAAGAATGCGTCGACGAATAACCAGTCTGCTCCCAAAACGCTCCTGCAGAACCGGCTTGAGCTCTTCGCTGAACATTGTTTGCATTTCAAGAGGGACACCCGGAAGAACTGCTATGAAAGCCCCTTCTTCATCGATCAAAAAGCCAGGGGCAGTTCCCGTGGAATTCGGAATGAGCTTTGCCCCAGCGGGGATTAATGCCTGGCGATCATTCGTATTCAGATATTCTCTTCCTCTTTTGGCAAAACGCGAGCGGATGTCCCGGAGTGCATCTTCATTTAAAACAAGGCGTTTTTTGGTGATCTTTGAAACCACTTTGCGCGTAATGTCATCTTCAGTAGGCCCCAGTCCGCCGGTAATGATTATTGCGTCCGTACGGCCCAAAGCCATTCGCAGAGATTCTTCCATATCCTTTTCACTGTCACCTACGATTGTTTTGAAGGCAGTTTCAAGGCCCAAGAGCATCAACTCTTCCGACAGATAAACAGAGTTGGTTTCTTGAACACCGCCGGACAGCAGTTCTGTTCCTGTGGCTATGATTTCAGCGCGCATACCGTAGTCCTATTTTGATTGCTATTCATTTTTTGCTGTGTTTTTAGTGTTTTTGCAGTACCAATAGTGCAATCTGCAAAACAATATTTGTATAGACACCTGCACCGATATCATCAAGCACTACTCCTACCCCCCCGTGCACATCTTGAGCCCGCTTCAGCGGCCAGGGTTTGATAATATCGAAAAAACGAAACAAAAGAAAACCGGCGATTATAAAACTCCAGGAAGCTGGTATCATCGTCATGGAGATGAGATAACCGGCGATCTCATCTATCACAATTGACGGTGCATCTTTTTTCCCCAGCAGCTTTTCGGCGTTGCCTGCCGACCATATACCAACAACTGTCACCGTGAGGCAAACGATAAGATACCAGGGAATCAGCAACGTATGAAAAATATAATATAAAAAAACGCCTACAACCGTACCTGCCGTACCAGGCGCCACGGGAAATTTGCCGACATATCCACCTTCAGCAATCAGCAGGATAAGTTTTGTTTTTAACGACTGCATCTCCATATTTTAAATAATTGTGTATTGTATCATTGCAATACGACACGAGTCAACGAAATAAGAGCCGACAAGAGGCTGTCTGGAAACAAACCAAGAAATTTATAATGCTTCATATACCCATATATTTCCATCATTTCCTGCTTCTTCCAAACGTTTTACGAGACGTTTTTTTGAAAGGTTTAACAGCCGGGTGCCGCTCGTATTCGCTTCCAGTTTCTTTGCTCGCGAAAGATCTTTCGAAGTCACTCTCTTTTTTGCTACTATGAATTCCAAAGTGTCTTTCAGATAATTGTTAAGACTGCCCACAACAATTCGTTGACCAGTTTTCATCTCTGATATAATTGATAAATTTTTACGCTCAAGAGCCACCTCGATATTTTCTTTCTGATTTTCGTTCATCCCTGAAAGAAAAATATACTTATCCCCATATTCACCACTGAGCAATCGGGAGATAAGTTTTGCCACAATTTCGTCGGCACAGGAATAATCAATGATGCCGATTTTGTCGAACGCAAGCGCAATGACCGATCCTTTCGGTTCTCCTGTCAGGTCACGTTCTATCCGTTCTCGAATTGCCTGGCCAGACGGCCTTGTTACGAGGTCTTTGGAATTATTCTTGAGTTCTTCCATTATAAGCTTATGAAGGTCATATCTGATCATGTATAAGGGCAAAGTTATATACAGACAGCCGTAAAATAAGTTAGCAATTCAATTGAACCAATTGAACCATATTCCACATACGTTGTCAAGAAAAAAATGGGCATGTTAAAGTGGATTTAACTGGTTGACTATTTAAATCAAAACTTTTTAATTTTTCAATTTTGATCTAAGATTGAACTCTGGAAGAATAATGTTAATCTGGCTGCCGGGGAAAAAAACAAAACCGCGTTCAGAATCTCTGGCGCGGATCCACTTTGGCAATATCGCACGTTTTGCGGTACCGGAACGAATCGAGAGACAGCCATCCCATAGTTTGATAAAACGCAGGACTGCAGGAAGCCCCTGCCCTCTTCCTGCATCTTCATACCGGGAGCCTCCTTGCAGAAGCGCTTTATCAATCGCTTCCAAATCGCCGCTCAGTTTGAATCTGCTTGAAAGGGACTTCCGAAAACCGATTCCTACATCCATAACTGCAATTTTTACGATATTCTTATTCAGGTGATGGTAGCGGTACTTCTGGATGCCCACAAAACCCTTGTTTTCGCTGTGTTCGATAATATTCTGACATATTTCTGACAGGGCAACGATAAAACCGTCGATTGTGCGCTCGTCATAATATAAATGCCGCTCAAGAATGGCCTGGGCACGTTCGCGCACTTTTCCGACGATAGAATGAATGTCGTTTGTCTTTTCGATTGGAGTGATTTCAAGCAACACGTCGGAATCCGTGGTGTGTTGATATGCACTGGTGAGGTTGAAAGAGGAATCTTCAAAGTTAAAATATCTGCGCGCAAAAGTGAAAAAATTCATACGTTCAAGATACAGGCAGACCTCCCGGGACTTTGGGAGGATCACGGTTTTCCTCACATCTTCGAGCATGCAGAGCTCCCCGATTTCGAGAAGCCCAAGCATGCCGAATGGGTCGATGAAGGAAATATCGCTCAGGTCAATCTGTTCAGAACGAATAAAAAAACGGAGTACCTGCTCAAAGGTCTCTTCGGTGATTTGCTTCATAAAAGTTGAAGGAAAGCTGCAGACCTTTGATTTTCAATGTTTTTTGCTGGATTTACCGGATTTAGATGAATCGCATTTTATTTTTTTTGAAGTCTTTTTTAGAGTTTTTTTTGCTGTTTTTTTCGCAGCTTTTTTTACTGCTATTTTTTTAGCAGTTTTTTCTGTGTTTATTTTCTTTGCTTTTTTCTTAATCTTTTGCGTCTTGGGGCGTTCTTGTGCTTTTGCAAGCGGAAATGCCGGACGTTTGAGAATTGCAGTTGTTGATTGCAGTGAAGATGTCGCTGCCGGTATTTGCAGCGGTTTCCGTTGTTCTGCAGGTTTTTCGGGAAGTATCCCCAGGATATCACGCTCCCGGACCAGCACTAATTCATTAGCATCTATCGTATGAGTCCTGCCTGCGAATCGTTCATAGACAACTCGATCGCCAGGTTTTACCGTAGTCGCTATAAATCGTCGTTCCTTATTCTGTTCTTTTTTCTTGAAGTGTTTTTCCTCTTCATACGCACCCGGGCCGATAGCCAGGACAACGCCTTCATACGGCTTTTCTTTTGCCGTGTCAGGAATATACAACCCGCTTGCCGTAACTTCCTCTGCGGCAAACTGCCGGATTACAGCCCAGTCATGCAACGGTTGCAACTTCATACTATATCCTCCTTAACAATAATAAATGAAACAGCATTGAACTATATAGCAACAAAACAAATAATCATGGATGGTTGCGCTCTGTTATCAAAAGATGACTATAATTCCGCCGCAAGATCGGGGAATCGATCTTCCATGAAATTTTCCGCTGCTTTTCTTGCAAGAACCGCAGTAGGTTGTTGCATAACAAGCGATGCAAGTTCAACAGCATCCTGCATGCGGACCGATCTGACGACTTTTTTAATCCAGGAAATCGAAGTGACATTCATACTGAGATATTCAAAACCCATGCCGATGAGAATCGCCGCATAGAGCGGATCGCCCGCCATTTCTCCGCACATGGCAAGCCGGACATTTGCCTGATGTGCGGCGTCCGATACGCGCTGAAGCAGGCGCAAGACGGCAGGATCAAGAGGTTCATACATGTACGCAACATGCTCATTCAGACGATCGATCGCAAGTGTATATTGTATCAAATCATTGGTTCCGACGCTGAAGAACGCAACTTCGCGGGCAAGAACATCGGAAATTAAAGCGGCAGAAGGGACTTCAATCATGACTCCGATTCCGACATTTTCATCAAATGTCTCCCCCTGGGCATGAAGTTCAGCTTTTATGTCTTCAATAAGTTTTTTTGCCTCAAGAAGCTCCGAAAGAGAGGATATCATGGGAAGAAGAATCTTGATATTTCCATGAGCGGTCGCGCGAAGAATGCCGCGAAGCTGCGTTTTAAACATTTCCCGTTTGTGGAGACAGTAGCGGATGGCGCGGAGTCCAAGAGCTGGATTCTCTTCTTTTTCGAATTCCCCGGATGTAGCAATCTTATCACCGCCGATGTCAAAAGTCCGGATCACTACTTCGTTCGGAAAAGCTTTTTCCGCGACATGGCAATATGCTTGATAGTGCTCCTCTTCGGTCGGCAGATTCCCTCTGTTCAAATACAGAAATTCCGTGCGATACAGTCCGATGCCGACTCCGCCATGGTCTGCTACTGAGGCGACTTCTTCCGGCAGTTCAATATTGCCTTGAATATGAATCAGATGGCCGTCGAGAGTAACAGCGGGAAGTGTTTTGAGCTTTTCGAGTTCCTGTTCAAAGTAGGTGTATTGTCTCTTCTTCTTCAGGTAATCCAGAAACGTCTTTTCATCCGGATCGATAATCACAACGCCGTGGATTCCATCAAGAATTATGACATCGCCGGTTTTAACTTCTGCCGTGATATTTTCAAGACCGACGGCCGCGGGAATACCAAGGGAGCGTGCAAGAATAGCGGTATGTGACGTGCGGCTTCCAGCTTCAGTGACAAAACCGAGTATTTTATCCTTCCGCATCATCAGCGTATCGGAAGGCGCGAGGTCATGGGCAATTATTACGGCTTCTTCCTTGATATCCGCGAGACTTTCCTGCTCGTGGCCAAGCAGATTCCGCAGTATTCTTTCACCAACCTGCTCAACGTCATGTTTGCGTTCGCGCAAGTATTCATCTTCAATCAGATCAAAATTAAGGCTGATGGCGCTAATCGTTTCCTTCAGAGCTCCTTCTGCATTAATAAGAGAATCTTTGATCCACGTGACGGCATCTTCTGTCAATTTCTTATCATCAAGCAGCATGATATGTGTATCGAGAATATACAAATGTGACTTGCCGAGCCCTTTGCTGATACGGTTTTTTAGGTCTTGCAGTTGTTTTTTGGATACTTCAACTGCGTTTTTGAATCGAAGAATCTCCTCCTTGACATTTCCTTCCTGGATCCTTCGTCCGGCGATAACCACTTTTCGACGATCAAGCAAGTACGCACGGCCTATAACGATACCCGGCGACGCTACGATTCCTTTATGTATTCTTTCTTGCATATCTCTCCGTAGAGTGTTTGCTATTCTTTTTCGCCAAATTTATTTTTAAAAAGCGTCTCAAGTCCTTCGACTGCTTTGTCTTCATCTTCGCCGTGCGCGCTGACGGCAACGATACATCCTTTTGCTGCGGCAAGCATCATAATTCCCATAATGCTCTTACCATCCACTTCAATACCGTTTTTGATGAGTGATATTTTTGAAGAATACATGCTTGAGCACTTCACAATCTGGGCCGCAGCCCGTGCGTGCAGGCCAAGCTTGTTTTCAATCAAAAGGTCTTTTTTCTTCATCAAATGACTCCTGTGTATGATAAAATAAGGCAGCATACAGCCAACCCCAGCATCAGTTTTACCGGGGTTCCGCCTCGTTGCAACAGAACACTTAAAATCAAGGTGGATGCCAGGCCCAGCAACAGCAACACCATGTTTGAAACTCCTATTGTCGGTTTAAATGCCGGCTGCCAAACGGGTAAAGCACCCAGCGTGCCGCCGAGTACGCAGAGCGAAATCACCTTAAACCGCTTCGCCAATCGCGTAAAACGATAACGGTTCATAAGATCGACAGCGTCTCCGCCGCTCATATATCCCCAGTACAACGCAAAAAACCTGAGCCCTAAGTGCCATATATTATAAATAAAAAGAAACAAAAATGGCGCCCACCAGACCCCGGTAATAAGGAAAGCTACAGCCACAACAGCTGCCATCGGTTTCAGTGAACCCCAGAAGAAACTATCGCCGAGCGCCCCGAGCGGCGCCATGAGCGAAGACTTGAGACCGGCAACATCTGCACTCGTATTGCGTCCGGAAGCACGATCTTGCTCCAACCGTACTGACGCACCAAGGATGAAAGAGGCAAGATACGGCTGGGTATTAAAATAACTCATGTGCAGTTTTAAACGGGCTTCGTATTCCGTTTTGTCGGAATAGAGCTTTTTCAGAACCGGTTCAATAGCGTATGCGAAACCCAATGATTGCATTCGTTCAAAGCTCCATGACGCCTGAAGCAGCAATGACCTGCAGAAAACAGCGAGCAAAAATTTATTTCTTATTTTTTTATCAGTGCATTTCACGTTCACTGTATTTCGCTCCCAATAATCCCCCTGCTGTGGTCATTGCTATGAGAACAACAGCAGAAGCATGGAAAAACTGCCCCAGCGTAACGGCAAGAATGAATCCCGTCAGAAAAACAGCATCAAAGGTTTTGATTGAAAGCTTCCGAATAATTATAGCTATCCCAAGAAACGGAAGAATTTTAATGTAAAATGACGATGCGCGGTGGATATATTCCGGACATTGAGCAAAAATCGTCACCAATACAAGTCCTGCGGGCAGAAAAAAAAGATAGAGTAAAAATGATTTCAGGTAAAATGCCGCAAGCCCCAGCAAGTGGGCTTTGGTCAAAGCATGGCCGACCTTTCCACCCGAAACGCCGGCTACCGCACCACCCAGCCTGGCAGTCCATTTACGAAGAGTAGTATCTGCCCACATCGTTATCGGAACCATACCAGTCGTCAAAAGCAGGCAAAAACCGACCACGGAAAGAGGTGCAGAGCCGTTGCTTCCCAGCGATGCGATTGCCGTTGCGGCTATTGAGCTGATCGTTGAGTTTGCAGGAACAAAACTGCCGACCGGCATATCGAGAACCCATATCAACTCAAGAACAGTACCGATGATGATACCGGTCATCGGATCGCCGAGGATCCATCCCACGAGCGGTCCAGCTACTATAGGCTGGGAGAACATAAATTGGCCCAGTGCAGTTCTGTCAAGCCCTATAAGACCTCCGATGCCTGCGATGCCAACTATTGCAAGAAGCATATGCGTATCGAATAATTGCAAGACCATATCACGAGTCCTTTTAAGAATTCAGGAATCCATGGCTGCTTCTCTTCAGCGCCGCGACAGACAGTGAGACACTGTTTCGAAGTGCAGTGGCTTTTGCGTCGGCACTGTCTGGATATCAACCTGAATTCCGCGTGCTGCGATTTCCTTCAACGCGTTCAGATCCGCTTCGTCAACCGCGAGTATATTTAAAAGCTTTTGTTTGCCCGGTTCGTAATGCATTCCGCCTATATTGAGCATTGAGCATTCCAATCCGGCTTTTAGCGCATGCAGGACAGCAGTGGGACTTGAAAACAAAAGAATGACACGTTCGGCATCAAAAGCAGAAGTCATCAGTTGCCTGCAAATCTCATCAACACTGCCGATAACAACTTTGAGCCCTTGCGGCACCGCAAGTTCCATGATAGAACGCTGAAGAACATTGGACGCCACTGCATCATCAGCCACCAAGATGCAAGTCGCTTTTAAAAAATTCACCCAGCCTTCCACCACCTGGCCGTGTATCAGACGATCATCTATACGGTTCAAAACTATCATACGGAATTACTTTTTCCCTTTCAGCATATGGCTGGCGATCACGATGCTTTTTTGAGCTGCTTCCTGAACAAGCTTCGCGAGTTCAGAAAGGTTTTTTTCTTCCCGGTGGTTGGCAAATTTGATTAGCATGGAAAGATTCACCCCGGTGACGACTTCAATTGTTTCTCCGAGAAAAGCAAGGGCAATATTAGACGGAGTGCCTCCGAACATGTCGGTAAAAAGCATGACGCCTTTTTTATGGTCTACTTCTTTAATGGCAGCCTGCAATTCTTCTCTGAGCGCATCAGGAGCGCTCTCTTGCTTCACACTGACCGTTGCCACCGCATCGATTTTTCCTACAATCATTTCTGCGGCTTTCAGCAACTCGGCTCCCATTTCTTCATGACACACCATCACAAGTCCGATCATGTTTCCCTCTCCTTTAATCCCGGATTGCTTTTTTCAGGCAACCCGTATCCGAACTGCACGCCATTACACGCCAATATCCCGATGTTTAATATTTACATCGTAACCGCTTTCTTTTAAACGATCAGCAATTAAAAGGGAAACAGCAACGGAACGATGCCGCCCTCCGGTGCATCCAAGACCGATTGTGAGATAACTTTTCCCCTCGCTCCGATAACGAGGGAGAAGAAATTCGATAAAATCCATCAGCTTATCTAAAAATTTACCGGTATCTGGATGGGCCGTGATGAAATCCCTTACCACCTGGGACATGCCGGTATAGGGCCTCAGATGGGGATCAAAATGAGGATTTGGGAGAAATCTGAGGTCAAACAGGAGATCCAACTCATAGGGAATGCCGAATTTATAACCGAAGGATACCAGCGTAATCACCATGGGTCTGCTGATATCAACTTCTGCATAATGTCGTTCTATCGTCTGTCGCAGATCGTGGACCGTATAGTCGGACGTATCGACAATGCGGTCGGCCAATTTTTTTACCTCGGCAAGTGCTTCGCGTTCTTTCCTGATGGCGTCCAAAAGAGGAGTCAGGCCCCCTGCCAGCGGATGCGGTCTTCTTGTTTCACTGAAGCGTCGCACAATAGTTTGATCGGACGCATCAAGAAACAGCATTTCGATGGAATTGCCGTGTGCTTTTAACTCACGATACAGGACAGGAAAACGATCAGGAAAACCTTTTTCTCTGATGTCAATGCCGATTGCAGAGCGGACAGCGTCATTAGATTTTTTTGCAAAATCAACAAAAGCCGAAAGCAACGCAAGAGGAAGGTTGTCCACGCAGTAAAAACCCGTATCTTCAAAAGCCTTCAGTGCTGCGCTTCGTCCGGATCCTGACAGTCCTGTGACAACAATCATGTGCATATGTTTATTCCATCAGTTTCTTTCTCAGTTTTTTTTCAACTTCCCTGGCGGTATAAATTCCCTGATGTTTTAACTTTTGATTTCTTACAGCAACTTCAATAAGGGTGGCCATATTTCTACCCTGCTTTACTGCAAGCTTGAGATATGGCAAACTGCCCCCCAGCAGGCGATAGCGCTGCTCTCGCAGACCGACCAGGACACCGTGTTCTCCCGGCTGCCATTCTTCAAGTTCGATTACCATGCCGATTCTGGACGAATCGAGTGTTGCCGACTCGCCATATAATGCACGGATATCGATAATACCGAGTCCCCGAATCTGCAAGAGGCCGGCACCCAAACTGACCGGCCTCCCGGTTAGTTCTTTGCCGGCTTTTTCAATGACCACCAGATCATCCGCTACAAGTTTGTGCCCCCGAAGAACCAAATCAAGGGCGGTTTCACTCTTGCCGACGGCGCTTTTCCCTATGATGAGTGTGCCGACTTCAAAAACTTGTACCAGCACTCCGTGAAGGCTTATCTGTGAGGAAAGCTTTTCAACAAGGATGCGTGATAATCTTTGCAAATTCCCTGTTTTTATTACCGGAATATTCGCCGCATCAGCTCGGAGCAAAAGCTCTTTACATGTTTTAGCGCTGCTGAGTATGATGCAGGCAGGCCTTTGTTCCACGATTATTTGTGCAAGTTGAGACCGCCTGGATCGTTGCAGCGAACAGAGGTATGCTTCCTGACTTGGACGAATATGAACAGCATGTGACGCCCATCCTTGTTTTCCCATATGAAACGAGAGGTCGGGTGCAAGTATCTGAGCAGATTTGATGACTTTCTTTAAGCCGGAGTGTCCCGCAAGAATGGGGGAACCTTCTCCCAAGGTTTTTACCGTAATATTCATTTATGCTGAATATCCTGGGGTTGCGGGTATTTATTGTCTTCCTCGAATATGAGCCGTTGAATCTGTTCCCGTTGAGAAACCTGTTTTAAATTCTCACGAAGAAGAGGATTCTTCAATATCCGCGATATCCTAGCAAGGGCCTTCAGATGGTCTCCCGGCTTGTCATCAGGCGTTATCAAAAGAAAAAAAAGAAATACCGGTTTTTCATCTACTGATTTAAAATCAACGCCCGTGTTTGACCTGCCGAATGCAACGATCATCTCCGGCAGAAGATGTAATTTGGCATGAGGAATCGCCACACCGTCACCTATGCCCGTCGTGCCTATTGCTTCGCGCTCGGTTAGAAGTTTTACCAGTTCTTCCTCGTCTTGTATTCTCCCTGTTGATTTGAGGAGTCTCGAAAATTCTCGGATAACCCCTTCTTTGTCGGTCGACGCGATCGTCTCAATAACAAGATCCTGATGCAGCATGTCCTTGATAGTGGCCATGACTTTTTCCTTTAGCCGGCAGGTTCGATAAGTCCTACATTGCCGTCTTTTCTCCGGTAAATGACGCTAATATGACCGCTGGCAGCGTTGGAGAAAATAAAGAAGTCCTTATCCAAAAGCTCCATCTGCATAACCGCCTCATCGGGCAGCATCGGCTTCAAATCAAAGCGCTTTATCTTGATAATTTGCGGAATGCGGTCCTCAGGTGAAAAAGCAGCCGATGCCGTTGCAGCCTCAGTCTTATTGGTCAAATGCTTATGATCTACCAATTTTTCTTTATATTTTCTGGCTCTTCTTTCAATTTTTTCAATGAGCAGATCAATCGCGGAATACATCTCTTCTGTTTCTTCAGAAGCCTGTATCAGCAAACCTTTCGATTTAATGACTGCTTCTGCAAAATGATGGACTTTTTTCACAACCGATAACGTAACAACAACCTGAACGGCATTGGGAAGGTATTTTTCCAAACGGCTGAATTTATCTGTCGCATACTGTTTAAGAGCATCCGTTACTTCAATGTTTTTTCCCAAGACGGTAACCTGCATATGTTTTTCCTCCTCGTTGTTGAAATCACATTCAACTGTCCGACTGTCAAAAGTCGCGATGCATCTACTATAACCGGCACAGAAGATATACTCTTACTTTAATTTTATCCAATCCGTTTTCTGACGCTTGTGGGGGGGATTCTGAGCTCCTCCCGATATTTTGCCACTGTCCTTCTTGCGATGTCAATTCCCTGACTTTTGAGCGCATCGACAATTTGCTGATCTTTGAGCGGCGTGGATGGATTTTCTTCTTTAATCATTTTTTGAATAACGTCTTTTACCGTCAGGGATGAGACTTCAGACCCGGAACCAGCCAGGAAGCCGGTTGTAAAAAAGTACTTCATCGGGAAAATTCCCTGCGGAGTATGCATAAATTTATTTGTGGTGACTCTGCTGATTGTTGATTCGTGCATGCCGATATCTTCGGCCACGTTTTTCAACACCATGGGTTTCAACGAATTGATCCCCTGTTCGAGAAATTCCTGCTGAAATTTGACAATGCTTTCCGCAACTCTGAAAATTGTCTTGTTCCGCTGTTCCATTCCTTTTATAAGCCACTGTGCTGACCGCAGGCGCTCTTCGACGTATTCTTTGGTCGCTTTGTCTATGGTTTCATTATGATTCAGTAATTTTCTATAATAAGGATTGATACGCACCCGAGGCAATCCTTCGTCATTAAGCTGAACCACATAACGATCTTCAATTTTAATCACATAAACATCAGGTACCATATAATTCGTATCTGATGCCAGGTAAGGCCTGCCCGGCTTCGGTTCCAACTCCCGGATAATGATCTGGGAAGCTTCCATGACTTCTTGTGTCGTGATGTTCAGGATTTTTGCGATCTGCTGATATTTTCTTTTCTCGAGATCGGAAAGATGTTCTTGAATGATTTTTTCAACCAAGGTGTCTTGAAGGCATAGTTGCCTTACCTGGATCAGCAAACATTCCCGCAGATCGCGCGCACCAACACCCATTGGATCAAAACTCTGGATGAGCAACAACGCCCGCTCCATGTCCTGCACCGGCAAGCCGGACTGTTGCGCAAGTTCAGGGAGAGTCGCCCGCAGATACCCGTCATCATCAAGGTTGCCGATGATCCATTCTCCGCCCTTCACCAAGCCGGGATGAGATGTTGTAAGATGAAGCTGCCAAAGAAGATGATCGCTCAGAGAAGGCAGACGTGTCAGTGTCTGGTCATATGAAGGAAGTTCTTTATCATCCGCTTCTAAGGGGCCATAATCGCGGCCATCTCCGAGTTCATTAAGATATTCATCCCACTGAGGACCGAGATCAATATCACTTTTGAACTCTTCATTTTCCTGCGTTTGTTGATTATTTTCAGGGGTAAGGGTTGAAATTTCCGAGTCCGGTGCAGATAAATCTTCTTCGTGAGAAGTTTCCTCAGCTGATTCAGAAGTCACTTCCTCGATGACTGGATTTTCAGTCAGTTCCTGCGAAACCGACTGGACCAGTTCAAGCCGCGACAACTGCAGTAGCTTAATTGCTTGCTGAAGCTGAGGCGTCATAATCAGTTTTTGGTGTAGTTTTAACTCAAGTCGTGCTTCCATATTCACCGGAGTGGCAGGGGCCACAACAAACCACGAAGAAATAACATGTTTTCTCGAATTATCGTTGATAGTTGAATACGGTCCCTGTGAACTTCATCTCCTCTTTCCTCAATATAATTATAACCGAAAAGTCTCCCCAAGATAAAATTGGCGCACACGCGGGCTTGCAGTAATCTCAGCTGCAGTACCCGCTTCTATGATTTTTCCATCAGTAATGATATATGCCCTGTCGGTGATAGCCAGTGTTTCCCTGACATTGTGGTCAGTGATCAGTATTCCTATCCCTTTGCTTTTTAAAAGAGAAATGATCCCCTGGATATCCTGGAGGGCAAGAGGATCAATGCCGGCAAACGGTTCGTCCAAAAGAATGAATTTTGGTGAAAGAGTAAGGGCTCGCGCTATTTCCACTCTCCGCCTTTCTCCTCCTGAAAGTGTGAATGCCCTGCTGTCAGCCAGATGTGCAATCCCCAACTCCGTCAGCAGCTGGTCGCACCGTTCCGCTCGTTCTGCCGACGAAAGGTTCATCGTTTCAAGAATTGCCAGTAAGTTTTCGGAGACAGTCAACTTCCTGAATACTGATGGTTCCTGCGGCAAATAGCCGATGCCGTTTTGTGCGCGCATATACATCGGCATTTTTGTAACATCGGTTCCGTCGAGAATCACCCTGCCCTGGTCTGGTCTAATCAGGCCTACAACCATGTAGAAGGTAGTTGTTTTACCAGCTCCATTCGGACCGAGAAGTCCAACGACCTCTCCGTGCTTTACCTGCAGACTGACGCCCTTTACAATTTTTCTTCCGCGGTAACTTTTTTCTAGTTTTTTCGCCTCAAGCGCTTGCATGATGTCCTTTATTTTTTATCTTTTTTTACGGAATCCTGTTTTTGCTGGTTGTTCTGATAAAACAATATTTTTCCGCCTTCGACGACACTTCGCTCATCATGCAAGAAGAGCGTTATTGTTTCTCCGTCAAGCTGGTTTTCATTTTCTACAATACGGGCGTCACCGGTAAGAACGATTTTTTCCTCTCGGCTGTAATAGAAAGCCTTATTTGAAAACGCTGTCCTGCCTTCTTTCCGGACTACGACATTTCCATATGCGTCAATCTCTCTGATGACTTTTGTTTTCACATCATAAAAAACAGTCATAGAATCTGAAGTAAGAGTCATCCCGCTTTTTTTAAGGACCACATTTCCTGCAAAGGTTACCGTATCACCAAACTTATCGGCCTCCATGGTGTTTGAGGTGATAACAAGCGGTTCCCGGTCTCTTTTATCAAGCCGGGCAGCATGGCAAATTGCTGCAACCAGAAAAAAAGAGGCCAGAAAAAACAGGCTATTCCTGAAGCACTGCTTTAACATTATTTTTCACCAGCACCGTACGCATATCCACATCAGCAGAAATGCCTACGCCTTCAAGATATATTTCTTTACCAAGCAGTTTGAATGGATCGCGGGTCCAAACAACACGTTCACCTGCTTTCCATGAAAGTGAATTTGTTGTCAGCAGATAGCCATCGCTTGTCGCCACCCTGACCTCACGTACCCCACGGTGGATTGAAGCATCCCCATTGATTGTGTCCATCGTTCCTACTTCGCCAAGGAGTGTTGCTTCTTTTTTATCTTTTGCAGTACTGGTAAATATAATTTCAACGTCCTTTAACACTGCCTCTTTATTCTCATACAGGTCAGCGTTTTTTGCATTCATTCTCCAAGCAACGGTTCCATTTTCCGACCGAATGAACTTAAAACCTTCCATACTTATCAGCAATCTCTCGTCCGAAGAGGGACGAAACAAGGAAGGCATGGTAATATTCGCGCTTTTTATCAGGAAAAAACCACCGGAAATAGCCGCTGCAAGGATAATAAAAGCTGTGAAGAGTTTGAAAAATTTTGGAATAACCATCATACATTCTAGAGATTAAGGCACATAATATGAAAATATCACTACTGTATGCATAATTTATACCATAGCCTAAACTTTCTGTAAAGGCAAAAATTGACAGGAATAAATTGCTTGTCTGAAAAAATAAAACGATTGTGTTATTGACTTTCCAATCGCGCTTTAAGAGAAGCAAGTTCTTGTTCTTTTTCGCTCAATAGCTGTTCAAGACGGGTCTCAATTGATATATCACGCATAACAAACTGTATAAACTGTTTTCCCATAAAAGCAAGTTTTACTGCATGTACCTCAACCGGCGTAGCTGAACCGTCAGCACTGCGAAGTTTTGCCTGTTTGAGCGATGCTTTCCCTTTCGCAGACTCTGTAACAGCGTCCTCGAGTCGGAACGATTCCCAAAAAAGTTCAAATATTGTTTTGTGCAAAAGATCATATTTTGACTGACCGGTCAGACGGGCAGCCTCGTCGTTCGCAAAAATTATGTCGCCGTTTTGAGCAAGCATAAAAATAGATTCCTGCGCATTTTCAACAAGTTTTCTATATCGTTCCTCTGACGCCTTGAGCTCTTCTGTCTTCTCGGAAACCCATTGTTCAAGTTCCATGTTCATTTTCTGCAGTTCGATTTGCATTTGTTCATTTTGTATCGTTGCTGAAATTATGCCTGAAAGGGTCGTGAAAAAATTTATCTCTTCATCTAAAAAAACTTTTGGTTTGCGATAGAAGACTTCCATCAGCCCTACAAGAGCGCCATTTGAATATACATAAAGCGGTAAACAATAAACAGATGCATACTCCGCAAGCGTCAAGCCTGACGGTTCTTGATACCGTATGTCCGCATGAAAATCTTTCAACATGACAGGTTCGAGTCTTCTGCCGGACCATCCTTCAATACCTTCGCCAAGCGGGATATGAACTTTTCCGACTGAACTTTCCTGTACAGCGTTGGTTGCTGCAAGGAAAAGTTCATCTTTTTTTGAATCATAGAGATAGATAAGGCATGCATTTGCTTCCATTACCCGAGCAGTGATATCGGCTACATCTTTGAGTCGATCGGCGAATAATCGGGGAGAATTTGCGGCATAATTGACATCATAAATGCCTAGAAACTTGATAAAAAGATCATCTTTTGTATCAAGCAACTCTTCCTGCTTCAGATGCAGCTCAAGATTGGCATCCTCAAGCCGGCGATAGTAGGGTGAAATAGACCATTTATAGAGTAAAAATGACACGGCAGGAACCAGAAGGAAAAGGACGCAGAAAAACAGCAGACCGTTTTTTTTATCATATGAAAATGAGAAGCCAGAATAAACGCCGACAGCAGCCGATGCGAACAGCACAAGCGCTATAATAAAAATCAGGAAACCCTTTCTGTGCATAAAATCATCCTGTTTCATATCCAGCCCCTCCCCAACTGACAATCTGTAGCATGTATTGAAGGTGAAAGGTTTTATATATTTCTTCTTTGTAAAAAATTATGTGTCAGCGGATTGTATGGTACTAATACGTTTTAGCAAATCGTTTACAGCCTGGTCCATATGAGATGGTATACCGATTTGCACACCATGTTTTTTCAATTGAATAAAAAGTTCCACAAGAGGCGGCGGTTCAATATTCGACATTTTCAGCTCATCGACTTTCATAAAAATCTCAGTAGGAGTTCCTGCCGTTACCACCCCACGGCCTGTTGCCAGTACATATACACGATCGGCAAAAGCGGTCACGAGATTAAGATCATGCGTAGACATAATTATTGTCATGCCTTCGCGATTGTATTTATTTAAAAGCGCCACGAGTTCGGAACGGGAACGCGAATCCAACCCTTCAAACGGCTCATCAAGGATCAAGAGCTCAGGGTTCATGACCAAGGCGCCTGCAAGAGCAACTTTTCTTTTCTCACCTCCGGACAGATAATGGCATATCTTTTCATCCAGATGCTGAATACCTAGCGAACTCATGACCTGGTCCACCCTGCGATCTATTTCATCCTTCTGATAGCCGTAATTTCGCGGTGAAAAAGAGATGTCATCCCTGACCGTTGGAGAGAGGATCTGATCATCAACATTTTGAAGCAAAACGCCGAGTCGCTCCCGGATGGCATCGTATTGTTTCGCGGGATTCTTGCCGAATACAAGCACGCGGCCTTCATTCGGCGAGAGGAGACCCAGTATATGATACAACAGGGTCGTTTTGCCGGAGCCATTTCCGCCGAGAATCACCACTCGTTCTCCCCTGTTCACGACAAAATCCAGGCCGCACATCTGGATTTCCGTGGAATCAGGGTATACATGCTTTAGACAACTTACGTTTACGATAGTTTCCATAAAAGCTTTCGTGTGGCATCAATCTTTCTTTTTGACTTTTCCTCTAATTCCACAGCAATACGAATACAAGCACGGATATTCCCGTCGCAACGGGAAGCCAGTCCTGGTTTTGTAATCGCACTTCACTTTTTTCCACCATACTGCCATTATAACCTCGAACCATCATGACGGCATACAGGCGTGATGCATGTTCGACCGCCCGGATCAGCAGCATCCCTATTCCTCTTGATATGTTTCTGCTATTTTTTATAAGACTGCCGGGAGAAAAACCGCCGCGCAAACGTATTGCCGTTGCAAAACTGTCCATCATATCGAATAAGATAAACAATGAACGATACGTCATAAATAAAGCTGCCGCTAAGGCCTCAGGAAGAACCGTACTCATGAGGGCAAAAATTCTGGGATATGGCGTGGTTATTATAAAAATCAACATGGCAAATGCGGGAGTAATTGCTTTGACGACAAAAAGCAACAAAATGCTTTTTTCTCCGATGCTGAATCCGTAAAGCAAAGCAAAAATCGCCGCATACCAGGAAAGAATTGCGATCCGGAACCAGGGAAGACCTGTTACAGCAGCCACTGCAAGGAGCAAACAATAACCAGTCAAAAGCGGATAAGGAGTACGGGACAGGACTGCAGCAGCCACCACAAGCAGGAGAAGGCCTGCTTTAGAACCGGTGGATGCTTTATGGAAAGGGCTTTTGCCGCGTGCCGCCCACTGGTCGATTCTCGCTACATCAATCAAAGAATTCTCCGCAAAAAATCACCGTTCTTTATGCAGCACATGATTTAGCAGATCAGGTTTGACCTGAGCTATAAAACGAACCACCGTGCCGGTAATGAATGCTTCAATAAGCCAGCCGACCGCCCCGAGGGACAATATCATGATTGCAAACCTTGTTATCGTTGTCGTAGTTTCATGCATATGTTCGGTTACATGTTCTGCTCCGTGCCGTGCAAATTCGGGATCAATGTTTGAAATTGCAACAATCCCGATCAAAGTCAAAGTGGTTATGAACAAAGTCAGTATTGTTGCAGCTGCAGCACTCCAAAAAACCGGAAACCGTTTTTTCAAAAGAAAAAAAATGGTATGTCCCAGAACTGTTTCAGAACCAAGGAGTATCGTGTTCAGCCCAATCACGGTGATTCCCCCATGCCCCATCAAGGCAAGGATCAGATTGGTAATAAATGCGGCAAGAAAACCAGCCGCTGGCCCCAAAAGAATTCCGGCAACGACAGAAAGGTTAATATGATATGCAAGAGGCAGGATTTCCAAGCTCATTGCAATGAGCATAACAGCGCTTACGGCGCCGAGAAGCGGAATCGTTTTTCTCAGATTCAAGGTCTTGAGTCTGGAAAGACAGAACCAGATAATGCCGGACATAGCAACCAAGCCGGCTATCCAGAGCCAAACCGGAAGAATCCCGTCCGGGATGTGCATATGAGTCATTTTTGTTCGCTCCCTGCGTCCGGTTTATGGTTATCATCTCCGACTGGTGTCATTATCCCGATTCGCTTTCCTGATTATAAGGACCTTACCGTTGCCGCCGATAAAAATGTTCAATACCCAGCTTATCAGGCTTATCACGAGAGCGCCTAAAAAAGCAGCACTGAAGGATTCGATGAAGAAACCGGGCACAACGTATGCTACAAGCTCCAGCATTGCTGCATTAATGATGAGGGTGAACAATCCGAGCGTCAGGACATTAATGGGAAGTGTGAGAACAAGCACTACGGGCCTTATTATCGCGTTGACAACCCCCAGAATCCCGGTGGCAACTATACCCATAGCCATGCTCTCAATTCGTATCCCCGGGATCAATGAACCGGCAATAATAAGCGCCAGAAGATTAACCGCCCAGCGCAGGAAAAAACCTACCATATTGTCTCCTAAAAAATACTATCATACTTTATGGGCATTTGCAACCAGTGCCTGCCAGCGCAGAAGTCGGGAAATTACGGAGAAATATGGTCAATAACAATAGCGGTGAGAAATTATAGAAAGCAAGGTTTTTTTGATAAAAAGAACTATGCCGCGTTCGGCCCCCTGTCCGTACAATCATTTTTGTTACAGACATCACACGTTCCGTCACAGGGTTCAATATGAACAAGCACATTGCTCTGGGCAAGACGCTCCTTGATCATTGCGGTAATTTCGTCGGCAAGCCCATGTGACAATGCGACCGTTTGAGTTTTCGGCACGACCAGATGCATATCGATGTGTCGCTCCGAACCCGCTTTTCTGGTCCTGAGTTTATGATATTCAACGATTTCTTTTGAATAGAGTCCCAGGACCTCATGAATGATCTTTTCTTCTTCCTCCGGCAGACTGATGTCCAGAATATGCATGAAGGCGTTTTTGGTGAGATCATAGGCTGCTTTAAAAATAAGAAGAGCAACCCCGATGGCAATGACCGGATCAAGAATGGATAGACCGGTAAAATGAATTGCTATCAGCCCGGCGAAAACGCCGGCGGATGTATAAACGTCCGTACGCAAATGAAGGGCATCAGCTTCCAATGCGACAGAGTCGGTTTTTTTTGCAACATTTAGAAGGTAGGAGGAGATAAACCAGTTGGTTACAGCCGACAAAGCCATGACTGCGGCACCGGCTCCGAGCGCCTCAATGGTAATATGCTCAGAACTCAGTTTTTTCAGGGCCTCGATGACAATGTAAATGCCCGCCGCAAAAATAAGTACGGCCTCAACAGTTCCAGAAACATTCTCAATTTTTCCATGCCCATACCGGTGTTTTGTGTCAGCCGGCTTAGCGGATTCCCGAACCGAGAAGTACGCAATGACAGCTGCAAGCAAATCAATGCCGGAATGTACCGCTTCTGAAATCACACTCACGGACTGCATGATAATTCCGACAAAAAGCTTGAGAACTACAAGAACACAGTTCGACAGAATTGAAAAACGTGCGGCTTTGACTTTCTGATTTGTCACAACGCTGGCTCCCTCTGATCAACTATTGATTTTTTTAAGAAGCCACGCCATGTTTTTTCCAAGGTTTTTCATGGTTTGAACACCTTCTATATCGCTGTTTACTTCTCCCGGTTCCCGGCCGATACCGAGGTTCCAATAGCTGGATCCGGGAACAATCATCTGGCTGATAAAAAAGAAAAAATTCAATGAATCAAATACATGGGTAGCGCCAGCACGACGCACCGCTACAACTCCTGCGCCTACCTTCCGCTTCAGGAGGTCGCCGTTTACACGCGCAACCATACCGCTTCGTTCTATGAGAGCTTTCATACCCGCGGTCAGATCCGCAAAATACGTTGGCGAACCGAGCAAAATACCGTCAGCTTCCAGCATCTTTTGTATGCAGTCGTTCACAACATCATTGTCTACAGCGCATCTTTTGTCTTTTCTTTCGAGACATTTGTAGCATGCGATGCATCCAGAAATTTTTTTTCCGGCCAGAGAATACAGCTCGGTTTCGATCCCCTCTGTTTTTAATTCTTCGAGTACAATATTTAGCAATATGGATGTGTTTCCTTCTTTTCGTGCACTGCCGTTAAAAGCGATAACTTTCATTAGCACCTCTCTTTCCACAAAATAATATTGTATATTGATTTGATATTTTTTTCAATGGAGGAAAAAACAAAAAAATTTGGCAGGCATGCCAAGAAAGTTTTCAGCGTTTTATCATTTTCAGAAACCGATCTACAAAAAACGGGTTGAATGAGGTTCCGCTTCCTTTCATAAGGACACCTTCGATTTGCACCATTGAAAATGCCTGTTGATAAGAACGGCGGCTTCTCATAGCATCGAATACGTCAGCGATTGCTATTAACTGGCTGGTAATGTTCGGCGTCCAACCGCCTTTGATGGATGGATATCCGCTCCCGTCGAATTTTTGGTGGTGCTCGAGCGCGGCAAGGATTGCAAGCTTCGGAATGCCGTCAATACCCATAAGATACCGCGCCCCTTTGACCGGATGCGATTCTATGATTCTTCGTTCTTCTGGTGTGAGCACACCGGGTTTTCCGAGTATTTCCTCGGGAACAAAAATTTTTCCGATATCATGCAGCAAGGCTGCAATTCCGATGGCATGCAGATGTTCACCGCCAAAACCGAGATGTTCCGCCTGGCTCATCGTAAGAATGCAAACATTGGTGACATGCGTAAAGGTATATTCATTCACCGATTTGAGCGATGCGAGAAGGCTCAAGGGATTGATTTCCTGCCGAAACCCCTTGATAAAGCCCTTGACCATATCATCAACACTGCGGACATCGATCTGCCGGTGCTTTTTTGCGGACAGATACAGGTCCTTAAGTTCATCCAGCTCCGCGCTTGTAAGGGCCAGCAATTCCTGCATGACTTCAGGCGACGCGGTTGTATCGGTCCCGATAGCGCTTTTCGCACTGGCAGATGTATCCGATTCTTTTCCCGGATATTGTTTATCTTCAGGATTTTTCACCTTGAGCGCTATCTTGCCCAGCTTAATGGAAGGCCTCGATTTTATCGATACCGCGTCTTGCGAGGCGAGGTCCCGGATAAAACCCTCCAACTCGGTTTTCGGCATTCCGACAAGAAACGATATTCTTTCAAAAGCCTTTTTTTTCATGACTCGGATGAAATTAGCCACAAAGGTACTGCCTGCGGCAAGCGGTCTGTTTTCAGCTACGAGATCATTGCCGATAAGAAGAATGGTAATTTCCGGCCTTACCTGGAGCAGATCCAGCAGAACGGCATAGGCCCTGTCTACATATTGCGCAACCTGCGGATGCGAAGGAGAATAGAGGGTTGTATTCGTCACTGCCGCGGTGAGCTGCGCGATGACCTGCGACAAGGCTTCATGAATATCACGATCTGCCATGCATGCTCCTGGTTGAATATGTTCGTTCAATCATCATATCCCGCTGTTGGCTCATTTCCGTTCCATCAATTTCTGACAGGATTTTTGAATGGCGGCATTGTCCAGACGCATTCCGATCTTGAGCAAATCTGCGATGCTCTCCTTCGGATAGCGTTCAAGCGATTCAAATAAGTGTTCTTTCATCCGCAAGAGGCTTTTGGGATACAGTGTCCACGCAGCACGCGCCAGCTTTTCTAAATCACGGACCGCGCAAGGGTCTCCGATTTCTCCCAGCGCCCTGATGATTTCCTCGTTTTCCCGGTAGTCGGACTCAAAAAGAACCGCCCGTTTGATTTTCGAAAGAATATCTCCTGTAACTTCCCTGACACGGTATTGTCCTGCCAGGGCAATGGCTTGAAAGGCGATGTCAGGATCCGACGAATCAATGGTCGCTCCCAGCGTTTTGATTGCTTCCGGGTCTTTTAATTTCAGAAGCGTATTCAAGGCCTCCATGTGGAGAACGGGATTTTGGTGCTGCAGAAGCGGCCTGACATATGCAATGGACGCCTGGTTGCCGGCTCTGCGCAAAAAGATGAGCAGGTTTCTGACAAAATAAGAACGGAAATCATTCAGTCGTTTGTGGGCTTCACGCACAGCAGGTTCACCGAAAATGCAGAGGAGATTAAATACAATACGCTTTCCTCCAACCGACTCGTCCCTGCTGTAAATATCCATGAGTCCGGGTACCGTTTCCGAACCGAGCGCTTGAATAAAGCCAGCGGCTTCCTGTCCTTTGTCCTTTATCCAGATTTCGAATGCATCCAGTGCCTGTGCGCGGAAATCAGCTGTCAGAAAGAGCTTTCTGGCTTCTTCTGCGCTCTCACGGATCCCTTTTACCGGTTTCTCCATCGTGTGTTTCCTGAGCGTTTCAAAAATGTCCCAGAGAAGAAAAAAGTTGCCTGTTTTAAGGAATCCCGGTGCTATTGTCATGAGCTTCTGAGCAAGTTCCTTATAATCTTCTTCATCGATGTTTTCCGCCATGAAAGCAAGGAGTGCCCGTCCGATTTGAAAATCAAGATAATCGTCTTCAAGAGTTTTCTTAAACTCTTCAAGAGAAAATTTTTCCTGGCTTCTTTCCGACCCCTCGGTCAGCCGCTTCAGCATGGCTTCATAATCTTCGCTTACGTAATTTTCGTACATCTCGCGGGCGAACAGCGTTTCCATGTGTTCCGGCAGAATAGACGGCATTTCCCGGTTTTCCGGCGATGGAGCAGGCTCCGACCGCTGGGGAGTCGCAAACGCTGCACCCTGTGCATGCGCTTTTGTCAGTTTTCCTAAGAGACCGGTCAGTGTTGGTGATATTTCCTTCCCCTCCGCGCTTGCCTGACTCAGCATATCAATGACCATATCGTCCTGAAAACCTCCCAGCAAATCATTCGCATCCACCGTTGAGGCGTGCGTAGAAATGCGCTGGAAAGCAACCGATAAAAATTGTTTCCTGAGTTCAGGGTGGAGTTCCCGCAGTAATTTGTTCAAGTTTCCGAGCGTGGCCGATTGATCGCTGGTAAGCTGCTTTTTTTCAGCGCGTTCGCGGACATGATCAGAAATAATCCTGTCATAGCTTTGGATGGCAGCACCTGCATCGAGCTTTCGCTCGTTCAACAGCCTGGCAAGTTCCGCAGGATCAAATTGTTCTGCCTCCTTGAGGGAGATGCCCTGTTCCCCCGATCCGGCCAGCGTGCCCGCGGAAAGATGCGTCACAAAGTCCTGCCACAGACCAGCTCCTGTTTTATCCCCGACTGATTTCGACTGTGACCGTACAATCTCCTGCTCTTCTGTGGCATGAAAGTTGCGATAATCTATGACATGAATTTTGATATGGACAATAGCCGAATCGTTCATCGCCTTGTTGATTCCGCCTGACGCTCTTATGTCTTCGGGCTTCGTCGTAAGAATGCGGTGAAATTTGACCAGTTCATCTTTCTGCAAGCCGGAAAGAAAAGTAACCGCAGCAATCTCTTGCTGATTCATGGAAAGAGCAAAGTCACGATAGACCGGATTTTTCTGATCAAGATAGTCATGTCCGACAAGCAACGTGTCCTTTGCAACGCCCAGGGTCATTTCCGGACGGATTTCAAATAACTTTTGCAGAATTTCATAGGCGCGATCAATGCTTTTTGTGATTTGCAGATGTCCAGGCGGGTAAATTCCGACATTTTTTCTGGAAATGTTCAACTCAATGACGGCCTCAGACAAAAGACGCGTATCGAGCGGGAGCTCACGCGCTGCACGCTGCGGTTGTTCGGGATTGTTTTTGTCCTGAGTTTCTGTCATTGCGTTGTCCGATCAATCGTACTGTGCATAATATTATAAAGATTTCTATTGTTTTTTCCACAAAAAAAATTGTTTTTGTTTTAATCAAACCATAATTGAAGAATCCATATTGGATCCGTTGCTGTTATTGATATAAAAAATGTTCATTTTTAAAAGACAAGTCTTTTTCCTTGACAACCTTATTTCATGGTGATAAATTTAGCGTCGCATACAAGATAATTTGGGGCTGTAGCTCAGCTGGGAGAGCACAAGGCTGGCAGTCTTGGGGTCAGGGGTTCGATCCCCCTCAGCTCCACCAAGAATATTGAAGGGTTAGCTTACACGGCTAACCCTTTTTCATTGGGATGTGATAAAAATGTGATAACTTTGTCCAAGACCTCCACGCCGCTGCGCAAACTATCGGGACAATGATGCGCGTAACGCTGTGTCATCTTGATGTCCTTGTGCCCGAGCAGCTTTGAAATCTGGTAGAGGTCTATACCCGCCTGCGCCAGCCTCGTGGCGAATGTGTGCCGGAGATCGTGAAAGTGAAAGTCAGCGATCTTTGCGCGGTCAATCACATTGTAGAACGCCCGCATGAGGTTTCTTCTCAGTATCTTCGTTCCCGCTTCGCTTGCAAAGACTATCTTGTTGTCGCTCTGGTTCGCTCTCGCCTTCGCTTTGAGCAGCTCAAAGACCTTCTGGTTCATCGGGATGGTCCGCTTTTCTCCGTTCTTCGATTTCACCACGAGGATTGTCTTCCTGAACAGGTCCACGTTCGTCCATTCCAGAGAAAGAATCTCGTCCTGGCGCATTCCCGTGTTCAGCGCAAAGAGCACGACCTCTTGAAGCCGGTACGATACTCCAACCGTGTTGTCCTTGCGCGTGGGATGCAGGATACAGCATTCCAATAGCTTCTGTTCTTCTTCCAGGGTTAGCCACCGGTCCCGCTCGTTCTTGACCTTGTCGCGCGAGACATGCTCTACAGGGTTTTTCTGGCACCACTGCCATTCCCGAATCGCCAGATTGAAAGCGTGACGCAAAAGGGTTAGCCGCTGGTTGATCGTAGCAGGGGCAAGCTCTTTTTCCCTGCACTTGGCCTTGTATGCCGAGATGAGGCTCGGCGTCACATCCTGCAAAAGCGGGTTGCCGAAAAACTCCTTCATCTCCTTGACCATTGCGATGTCATTCTTGACAGTGCTGGCAGATTTGTTCGGAGTTGAATGTTCCTTGATGTACTTATCCAGAAGCTCCGCCAGCGTCTTGTCCGCGTGAGCCGCCTTCTCGAACCACTTCCCTTCTGCTATCTCGGTCATCACCTTGCGGTAAATCTTTTCAGCCACCTTCTTGTCGTTGGTCTCGGTGGGTACTCGGTGCTGCTTACGCTGGTACGTGAAACACATCCACCAGGCTTGGCCTCGTCTGTAAAGTCCCATTAAACCTCCTTCCTGAGACCTTGATGTTGGCCTGGTTTCCCGTTATGTAGATTATAACGAATACCCTTGGCGCTATCAATAGACTTTCTAACAATCCGCTCGATTTGTTCTGGAGCACAGTTTTTTTTCAATGAACCAATTGAATCTGTTGAAAGCGGTCTCGCCGCGTTTATCCATGTATCGATTTCCTGCAGGTCGAACCGGATAAGTCCGTTCAACCTGTGGAAAGGAATCGAGCGGGTGTGGACCCAGGAATAGAGCGTGGACTCCTTTACAGTGAGATACGTGGAAAGTTCTTTAATCGTTACAAAGGGCATGGGTTCTATGCCCTCCCTCTTATGGTCCTTGCTTTCTCTTCACCCGGAATGAACACACGTGCGAGGTCGTTCATTTTACCGTGAAATGCCCGGTTCCATAAATCCCGCTCCGCATTGCTCACTGGATTTATCCCAGCAATCCTGTTCGCATAATTTACTGCGGCAGGTATGAGGCCGTTTCTCTGCTGCACATAATCTGCATTCTGCATTTAGTCGTCTCCTTTAAAATGGAATCTCGCCCTCGTCAAAAGGGGCTCTGTGCTGTTCACTGGCTGTTTCCTTCGGCCTTCGCTCCGCCACCACAAGCCAGCCGTCCCAACCGCCCGCGGGAACAACATCGAGTTTTACCGACTTTTTGCCGTCGTCCTTCTCCATCAGGACGCCGACCTTTTCCCATCTTGCCTTGCCGTTCCGGTCCTCTGTCCTTTTCCAAAGCAAATCGTATATCGTCACGGTTTCTCCTTTCCTGCCATCTATCGCAAAGTCAGACCCTAACGTCGTACGAGCGTGAAACCGTTCTATAAGCGCGTTTGCTACCCGGATGGTCAAACGCATCATCGGCGATTCTGGTAAGCGCGGCAGCGATAGCGCGCAGCTGCTTGGGCGTATGAGCCGAGCAGTTGCCGCAGAACGGGCCGTGAAGCACCGCGAGTGGTTCCTTGTCCAATGTCTGAGTGAATGTTACATAGATTCTTACCGGGTTCATGCTTTTGAAATCCTCCTTCTTCCCATTTCACCGGGCGTTGCGCAGAGCGGGCAATCCGTTTCGTGTGCATTGCATGGTACCGGAATGTTGTCCGCATTGTCTGCCCGGCAGGTGACGAGCCAGACCATGTTGCAGGCCGGGCAGTGAAAGTCCAGGTCAAAAGAACCGTCGGCCATCATCGAGATACGACTCCCTGTGCGACGTAGACCGGGCACGAATGCTGCGCTTTCACAAAGGCGATGTCCTGCTCAAGCTGCCTCGGCGTAGTCTTGACGGCAGTGAACATGTCGCCGGATTTCGGGTAGTCCGGATTTATATAGATGATCCAGAGCGTCTTCTGTTCCAATCAATGCCTCCTATCTTATTCTGAGATGTGTCTTTTCCGTGACAAGCCTTGCTCCCGGAATATCTTCGCCGTTTTTAAGAGCGAAGAGCATCCCGGTCTTGTCAAGTTCCGTTATCTGCTTGATGCGGATGAACCGGGCTGGTAGCTGGTCCTCCGCGAGGATCTCCACGCTCGGCGGATTCTTCTGGATTCGGAGCGTGATGGTCGGCGATTCAATCTTTTGCACGTCAGCCTGTTCCATGCAGGTCTTGATATAAGCTGTAAGCCGTGTCCGGAGATTCTCTGCGACCCTCTTCTTTCGCTGGAGCCTGGCTATCTCCGTATCGATCATGGATTCGGCACCTGCAATGTCCAGCGTCCATTTAGCAATGCCCTGAGACTTCGCGCGATAGTCGAGAGATACGTTATCAAGCCGCGCTTCAAGGTCTGGTGACAGTTCGCCGTCCGCGCTGATGATCTCGTCGTTGAGCAGAGCAAGCTCAGTGCTCAGTTCATACAGGTGAGCCATCATTTTTCTCCTTTTTCCAGTTCAACTTTCCGCTTCTCTTTGAGATCGACAAGAATGGTCCTGTCAATCATCGGCAGGACGTCGATCTCCGTCTGGTGCTTCTTCCACCAGTTGCGGAACTCGAACAGGTTTTCGATGGAGTTGATCCGGGCGGCGAGAGCGTCACGCGCAACAGCTGCATGTGCATCGGCATCTATCCCCATCTCCAGCCAATCCACGAGGGCGCGGCCTGTCTCAATCCCCGGCCTGAAGTGCTTTCCGTCGAAGAGGCGTGTTCGGTCCTTGGTAGCTGTGGCAACATGGCCATCGATGCTGAGGTCAAAGACGCAGGTGAACTCGTAGTCCACGCCCTCGCGCTGGATAGGCGCGAGACCAATCTTGACGGGCTTCTTCTTTCCGTTTCCGTCGTCGACGAGGTCGTAGGCCGTCTTTGCTCGTAGCGTTGCGATAACATGGAGCCGCGCACCGAGAACCGCTTCGACCAGCGCATTATGCTGCGGCGTGATCTCGCGCCAAGCAGTGAAGCTGTTTCCGCTCCGCTGCGCGGCCACGGCCTTGTCGTGCATGTCCAGGAGTCCGCCTTCTCCGGCCCATGCATGGGAAAAACTGTCGATGATCAGGACTGAGTATCCGGCCAGCTCAGCGGCTTGGATGGCATTACGGTACTTATCAGGTGTGTAGGGCGGTGTGAGAGATGCGGTGTCGAATTCGCAAAGGTCGGCATAGAGCGAACCGCTTTCATGCTCCGTGTCGATCAGCGCGATCTTTCCGCCGAGGCCCTGGGCGATCAGGAGCGCGCTGTAAGTCTTGCCGCTGCCAGCCGGGCCGCAGAGCGCCAGCCGCAGACGGGCTTTCTTCCGTTCAGCCTTTTGAAACATTGTCATCCTCCTTGTCATGGTGTTCGCTATTGCTTACAGTATGGGCAAAAAAATAGCGCATGATCTGCCAAAAAGAGCAGGATGCGCAGAGAAAGTCTTGCGTGTCCAGAGTGAACTTCCCGCAAACTCTGCATGTAGCAGCGAGCGGTTCACCCTTTTCATTCCGGATCAGAATTTTTACTCGCAAATGTACTCCTCACCCATGTTGTAAGCAATAGCTTACATGAAAATACGAAGCATGTCAAGTTTCTCGTGCATGGGTGTCGTACAATTGATTTACGATGACTTGTGGTCCACTATCGCGAGAATCGCGAGGTTCACACCGACAAGAAGCAGTGCGGCATAATGCGGAACAGCCAGCGTGACGGTGCCGACAAGCAAAAGCGTGATTCCACCGACAAAATGCAGTTTCGGCCGGACTTCGGCACAGCCCACAAATACCAGCACTGGGCTACCAGAAAGAGAACAGGTCCCCCGGCAGCAGCAGACTCAGCGCAAACGAGGCGTGCCCATGAGGATGTGCTATCACTTCTTTAGTCGCGACCGCCACAGCGATCAGTCCAGCAACCATCAAACTCCTGGGTATCGACGCATTCCAGCACAAGCAACCCGTAGCCTTGCATACTGTTGACTCATTGCTCACACAAGATAGTAAGTGCTGCGGGCTGAGAAAGTTTGGATGAAATGTCGGGTTTAATCTCAGGCGGTGTAGTTTTCAGGAAATTACACTCTCCCACGTTTTCCTCTCAAAAAAACTTCCCGGGACCTGAGACTCCATTTCACATAGACGTCGGAAAGGAATCGTAAAGGAAAGTTTGTCCGCCATCCGCTGCGCCTTGAGATTCTTTCTTGCAGAAATATCGGTTAGGCCTACAAGGCACCGCTGAAGCTCAGAAGCGGCCTCCTTATACGATAGAATCCCGATAACCTGACACGCGGCTGCGTATGGGATCGCCACGTTTTCCTGGCCCGGACGGTCATAGTTTGCAAGGATAACGAGTGCGGAGAGTTGATCCGGGTTTACCAGGAATGACACCGAGATCGGCTTGTCCTTCAGGGGATCGACGTGCGATAGAGGCATCAAGACAACATATCGCGTTGGTGCATCTGTCATCGGAAGCTCATTCACGAACTGGTCGGCGAGTTCAGGTGTCTTTTTATAAAGCTCTCCGTGGAGATACTCCTCCACAAACTGTCCGGGCACACCGGCTGTTTTCATTCCTTCCCCGATCGCTTTTCCGGAAGGGTCATTCTCATTACCGCTGGACAGAAAGCGACAGAAGCCTGGGACCCCACCTGGGAACTGTTCGTAGGTGTTGCCGAACCCAAGACCGACTCCGCCACCAAAACACCCATATGACTCGCGGTCAAAAACGGCTGTCTTCCCCTTCGCGGCATTTGCAAGCATATACATCACGCACGATGTCACCGTTCCGGGAGCGAATTGGGCTGCCTTCTCCGGTTTTGTGTCCGAATAAAACAGGGCAACAGGCTCGGTCTTCAACTGTATAGCTTTTGCTATCAAACTTTCCATACGGTCTCCTTTTCTGAAATCTATTTTACGGTTGTTCGAGAGCTCTCGAATCACAATTCATTACGGTCTCCTTTTCTGAAATCTATTTTACGGTTGTTCGAGAGCTCTCGAATCAC
>CAZPGZ010000011.1:69382-89490 GCA_964586075.1 uncultured Nitrospiraceae bacterium
AATTCATTTTTATACAGAGCATTAAACGTACCAAACTTAATATCATGTAGAATCAATGTATTGTATTGAATTGAGAATGTAAAGTCTCGACATATCGATATTGCATTTTCGAAATACCGATATTTGCTGTATAATTACGATATATCGAGAAAGAGGTTTGTCCTATGAAAGTCAGGCCTGAAGAATTTTTTCGCGAGATAACATTAAGGTTTTGTAGCAGCTTGGATATTAACATTGCATTCCAGCGCAGTTTCCAGTACCTGCGAGAGGTTCTGCCAGTTGATGAGATATTCCTCGACATCCTTGACATGCAACTAGGTGCCATTCGTCGCATTGCGCATGCGGCGAGTCAGGATGGCTCGAAGTTGCCTGAGATCATGCCGCTCCCAAAGGAGGTTTGGGCTTGGGCACAGACTATTGATGGACCATTAATCGTTGACTCAGAAAAAGAAGATCCCATGGTGAGAAAATTTGCTGCGTTGACCCACAATAATGGGAAGTCGGACATGTCACTTCCATTGTTCATCGATGGGAAAAAGATAGGAACTATCATTTTAAGAGCTAATAGAACTGGTGTTTACCGTAAAGAACATGTTGATTTGATTCGATTGGTAGCCGAACCGATCGCTATAGCGCTGTCAAACGCCCTGGCCCACCAGGAGTTACTGCACTTGCGAGACATCCTCCTTGACGACAACCGTTTTCTTCAACGAGAACTTTCTCATGGTCTAAGAGATACCGTCGTAGGAGAGGGTAGCGGGCTGCGTAACGTAATGGAGCAGGTTCGTCAAGTTGCACCACTTAACAATACTGTGCTGTTGCTTGGAGAAACAGGTGTCGGCAAAGAAGTCATTGCAAACGCCATCCACTATGGATCGACGCGATCCAAAGGTCCCTTTGTTAAGGTCAATTGCGGAGCCTTGGCAGATACGTTAATCGATAGCGAACTTTTCGGGCACGAAAAGGGCGCTTTCACCGGCGCACTAACGGAAAAACGTGGACGTTTTGAGCGCGCCAATGGTGGAACACTCTTTTTGGATGAGATAGGAGACCTCCCCCCCCAGGCCCAGGTAAAGCTGTTACGGGTGTTGCAGACTCGCGAGCTGGAGAGAGTTGGGGGAACTAAATCTATTCTCATCGATGTAAGGATCATTGCTGCAACTCATCGAAACCTTAGTCAAATGATCGCGGAAGGTCGTTTCCGCGAGGATCTTTGGTTTCGAATAAACGTCTTCCCAATTTTTCTCCCTCCGCTTAGACAGCGACGTGAGGACATCCCAGCACTGACAAGACAGCTGATGCAGGCAAAGTGCAGGGAACTTGGACTGACTGAGGTGCCAACCATTGCCTTGGGAGCTTTGGAACGCCTTATGAACTACGATTGGCCTGGAAATGTGAGGGAACTCCAAAATATCATAGAACGTGAACTGATTCGATACAAGGGAGGCTCTCTTACATTTGAATCGCTAGTGCCTCCTCCCTATACCATGAAAGAGCAGCCTTCATCAAGTGTGGACCGAGAAAGCTTGAAACCAGTAAGCCTCAACGAAGCCATGGCCCAGCACATAAGAAAAGTCATTGAATTCACAAAGGGGCGGATTAACGGAAAGGGTGGTGCAGCCGAATTGCTTCGAATCAATCCCAGCACATTAAGAAGCCGAATGGTAAAACTTGGATTGAACCGAAAAGATTTCTGACTGTTCAATACTTATTGAGTCTGCAATGCAAGTGTGAATCTTGCTTCATAGACAATCGAAACAAGCATCGAGATTTTCCTTTCACATATGCCGCCTTCTGTGAGCTTCGAGTTTTCACTAGGGCGCCGCGCAGCTGTACGACCTGATGTCGTTGGCATCGCCACCCAGGTACTTTGCGTATTGTGGGTAGGGGCACAGGGGCTGCATCTTGCCCGGATATTTTTTGCCACTGGCCGGAAGAAAGTCGGGCGCTTGCTTGCGCTCCACCCAGTTCTCGATGGCGGCCAGAGGATCGAAGTCGTTCAGGGCCAGGCCTTCACCGCAGTGGGTCATGCCGGGCACAATGAACAGGCGCGCCCATTGCCGGGTCTGCGCGGCGTCGCCGGAGTCGGTGTCTTGCTGGAGTTCTTCGTACCAGCGCATGATGTCGCGGGCTGAGAACACCGGATCGGACAGGCCGTGATAGATCAGCATTTTGCCGCCTCTGACCTTGTATGTGGTCATGTAGGTGGAAACAGCATCGTTGAGCGCGCCGGTCTGCGCCCGCGGTATGGCGACCGGCGAAGTCACACTGCCACTGCTCACGGCTTTGCAGCGATTGACAGACCTGCTGGATGAGCCGAAAGATATCCCGATTCTTGCGCCGGTCGTCAAGCGGGAGATCTTCTACCGCCTCTTGGTGGGCGATCAGGGTGCGCGATTGCGTCAGATAGCGTCGGCGGGAAGCCAGAGCAATCAGATAGCGCGTGCGATCGACTCGACTGGCTGAAGGGCAACTTCACAAAGCCGCTTCGGATAGAGGATCTCGCTAGCCAAGTCAGCATGAGCACATCGACCTTCCATCACCATTTCCGGCAGGTGACGGCGATGAGCCCGCTGCAGTACCAAAAGTGGCTGCGCTTGAACGAAGCGCGTCGGTTGATGCTTGCCGAAAAGCAGGATGCGACGACCGTAGCATTCCAGGTCGGATACGAAAGCCCTTCTCAGTTCAGCCGCGGGTACAGCCGTATGTTCGGAGCGCCGCCGCTGCGTGATGTCACCAATTTGCGGCAGATGGTTACCGTAGAAACATGATATTGCGCAGAAACGAAGAGCCCCGGATGGTCCGGGGCTCTTTTTCGGTGGTTCAGTATTCTTCCGGCAACAGGATCGTAAAGCCCTCGAACTCCGAGAAGCAGAGCCAGAGCGTGACCGTTAGGGAGCGACGCGGATCGGTCTGGTAGACTACCTCGAACGGAACGAGATGCTTCTCCCCTGCCATCTTGAATGCAGTCGCAGCCAAGAACAGCGTGTCCCATAACCGCCCACTGTAATCCTGCCAACCGTAGAGCGCCTCCGGCACCTGTACGAGTGCGTGCGCGCCAGCGGTCAGGCAGACCGGAATCCGAAAGCCCGCTTCTTTTGCCTCTGGCGTATGGCTCACATCGATCAGCTGACCATCAGCAATAGCCTCCTCCCGTGAGTAAGTGTGAATCACGCTCCACCCTTCTGTGTTCTGTTTGTCCATTTTACTTCCTCCTTTTTGAATGTGATTTTCTTGACCCGCGATGCCTGGACGACCGCAACCGATAAGACGACTGAGGATCAACCTGAAAAAGCGACGACATGAAACAACGGCCGCATGCCGCACACGTTGGGCCTACCTCACACCACCCGGCGGGACCAACAACCCTTGTAAGTGCTGAAATAACTTTTTCCATAGAAACAACCTCCTTTCAAATAAGATGACCCGAAACCCCTGCGGCCTTCACAGGCAGAGAGGTCGCAGGGGTTGGATACGATCATCCGGTTGCGATGCACTCGTCTTTTAAAGGCCGGGCCTCTTAGGATGAATTGCGGACGGCGTGACAGAAAGCATTGACCTGGCATGACGACTGCGCATCCATAGGCCGAAAAAGTCGCAGACGGAGCAGATCCTTTCGAGCAGCTTGCGCTGCGCGCCCCAGCTTCGCTTCGCAGTCAGGGAGCCCGGCGAGGGCGGATGGGAACGCGGCTAAGTCTGCTGAACGAAGGAGGGCGCGAGGTTGCTGCAATCCGCAAAACGAGTGACCGACAAAGAGAGGCAGTCTTGGACGCGTGGGATGGGCGGGAGATCACAAAGTACGGGCATGGTGCGGGAGCAAAGCGAAGGCACGATGCCCTGTACCACAAGTTGACAGTTTGATTTTGATTTACGGGAGGAGGAAGTGAGGGGAGCCCCAGGGGGCGGACGGGCAGCGATGCAATGTGATCCATGCGGCCCAAAGGGTACATGGCGGGACGGCCATGTACAGCATCCTCCCCCCTAAGGCGCTATAACATTTTGCGCCAAGAGAGCCCTCCCCTTTGGGAGTACAGATGATGGAGGGGGGTGCCAGGGTGGGGAGTCCAGAGGGGAGGGCTCGGCGGGGGGAGGGCTGCCGCTGTGGGTCACGGCCATGGCGGGGAAGGCGGGGGAGATAGCGGAGCGAGTGGCCGAGTGGGTGGAGGACGTGCCTGCTCAGCGCGACTGCCTGAGCGCACTCGACAAGCCGGACATGCCGCGCATGCTGCGCGAACCAGAGCGCAGCGCAAGCCTGCGGCGCCGTGCGGAGGCATGACACGGACTGGACGCCAAGGGGCATTTAGCGCATTGCGGGCACGACGGAACCCACCGGACGCGAGCGGAGCGGGATGTTGCCGTGCGGTGTTGATGTTGCAGTGGCAGTTGCAGTGATGGTTTTAGATGCTATAGATATTATGGGGTGTGAAGTACTTACCGCCGCGCGGCCGCTACGCCGCGCCTGCCGGCACGAAAGCAGAGCGAAGCGGAGCGCTATGATAAAACTCTTGGTTCTATCACTCCTCGATGCTTGCGACTTCAGTGAGGCGAAGCACAGCCTGGCTGAGGGAAGCAAGCCACCTTATGCGGAGCGTTGCGCTCTGCACCGAGATATGGCGCAGTGCGCGTTTGAGCGGAGCAAGGTTTTTGCTTCTGCACAAACTGCATGTTTCTTACGTTTGCATGGGCTTCTTCGCGCCTACCGGCAAGACAGCGAAGCGGAGCGAAGAATATGATAAATATGTTGTTGGAGCGCGTGGCAGACAGCGGGGCAAGGCTGGCCAGGTCACGCCTGCCCTGCTCCGCGAGTTCTCTGGTTGAGAAGATCAGGCGGAGGGAGGGATTCCTGTGTACTGCAATTTCCTCCATCGGAGTTGACCTGTTTTCCGGTTTTTACCTCGTATTGAATAAATAGCCATATTGTGACAATGGAGATGACAAAATCACAATGCGCCAGAATGTAGTATCCAGTTTATGCTTTTGGTAGAGATCAACAGTTGCAGAAATCGTGAGTTCGATGGCGTATATGGCCATGTCAATAACAAAAACTGCCCGATCTTTGGAATGTGACCTCGATAACACATACGTCTACTTATCGTCGTTGTCGCAACAAGCGTGTTGAATTGGCAAGTATGCCCAAGTCCGGCAGAGATTGAGCAGCGGCGGCAAGGATAGGCGGCAGAAACCCAAATGAGGCCAGCGTCAGCCCCACGAGATTATAAACGCCGGTAAAGGCAAGATTGATCTTCACTACTGCCATAGTTCGGCGGGCGATCCGCAGGACTTCAGGCACGAGTGTCCAGTCTTCTCGCATGAGGGAGATATGCGCCGCTTCGACGGCAATGTCCGAACCAGCCGCACCCATTGCAATCCCGATATCAGCTTGCGCCAGCGCTGGCGCATCGTTTACGCCGTCGCCTACCATTATGACGGTATGCCCTTTGCTTTGATACTGTTTGACGATTTCAATCTTATTTTCGGGCAGAAGGTTTGCGCGATAATCGACGCCGAGTTTTGCCGCGAGTGCGGCAGCTGTGCGTTCGTTATCACCCGTTAATAATTCAATGTGTTTCACACCAAGAGAGAGTGCATCTGCGAGTGCGGCAGGAACTTCGGGCCGGAGCGTATCAGCCGCGGCCAGTACTGCAACGAGTTCTCCATCCTTCGCAAGAAAGAGCAACGACTTGCCCTGCTTTTCCAGCTCTCCGGCTGTTGGCAACGACTCAGCCGCCGGCAGCAAGCGGCGGTTGCCGACGGCGACGCGGCTTCCATTGACAGTGGCGTGAACGCCTTTCCCGGGAACGGCTTCAAAGGTGTCCGGTTCGGAGAGCGGCAGATTTTGAGCGCGGGCTGCTTCTCGCACAGCTTCCGCCAGGGGATGTTCTGAATAGCGTTCCGCGGAAGCGGCTAATGCCAGCACATCTGAAGCAGACATATCTTTGAGCGGAACGACGTCGGTGATTTGCGGCTTGCCCAGCGTGAGCGTGCCAGTTTTGTCCACCAGGAGTACATCTCCCCGCGCCAGCAACTCAAGATACTTGCCGCCTTTGATGAGCAGCCCGCGCTTCGCGGCCCCGCCGATCGAAGCCAGCATCGCGATGGGCGTGGCCAACGCAATAGAGCATGAACACGCCACGACAAGAACGGCGGCAGTGGAAAGAGGATTTCGGCTGATGAGAAAGGTGAGCGCGGCAAGTCCGGCGACAACCGGCAAGTAGTAGCCGCTGAATTTATCCGCGAAACGCTGCACCTCTGCGCGGTTGGCTTCTGCTTCTTCCACCATTTTGACCACGCGCCCGAACGTCGTATCCGCGCCCATGCGAACCGTCCTCACCCTGAGACTGCCCAATTTTGCCATCGTAGCGGCGAAGACATGCGAGCCGGATGCAACTTCGATTGGCATGGATTCGCCCGTGATGGCGGATTGATCAACAGTTGCTTGTCCGGCGATGACTTCTCCGTCAACGGGAACTTTTTCTCCGGGGCGGACGATCACGGTCTGTCCGATTTTTACTTCTGCAATCGGCAACTCCAGTTCAGCACCATCGATTTCGACACGGGCGGTTTGAGGGGCCATCGCGGTCAGGTCTTTCACAGCACGGCGAGCGCTTTCGGTGGTGAATTGTTCGGCGTACTCGCCTACGCGCATAAAAAACACGACAACGGCGGCGGTTGCCCATTCTCCGACGGCCAGCGCCGCTATGACGCCGAGCGTCATGAGGGTGTGGGAGGTGACTTCCCGGTTGAGCGTGGCCCTGATAACGTTGCGGAAGACTGGCCAGCCGCTCGCAATGACAAGGACGAGACCGATCAACAACGGTACTCGTTTGGTGAGGTGCGCGAAAAGTCCGAGCCACTCGCCGATAACGACGATAAACAGCACGGCACCGAAAACAACCGCCAGAAAAGTTGCAATGCGGCTGGTGAAGTTGCCAATCGGCGAGGCGGCAGGCGTGGCAGCGGGGCCGGGTATGGAATAGCCTGCCTTTTCTACGGCCAGACGGATAGCTGGCAGGTCCACGAGCGCGGGATTAAGGCGGACGACTGCTTTCTCTGTGGAGAGAAAAATATTTACCGACTCTACGCCGGGCAGTCCGGCGATTGCATGCTGAACGTGCTTTGCGCATTCTGCGCAATCCATGCCATCTACCTTCAACGTTACGGTCCTATGAGCATCCTCCGGCTCAACGGAGTAGCCCATCTTTTTTATTACCTCCAGAATGTCCCTTTCGACTGATGGGGCCCCTGAAATTACTTTTAATTTTTCCGCAGCAAAGGAAATCTGTGCGAGTTTTACACCGCTGATTTTGGACACCGCCTTTTCAATTTTCAGGGCGCACCCGGCACAGTCCATGCCTTTTATGGTGTAAGTCTTTTCTCTGTCTTCTAAATTCATGAGCAACCCTCCGGCGCTTGTGAATTATCCGTGATATCTATTTGGAATCAGCGACTATGCTTAACACTATTTTGTCAACCTCATCAGCTATTGTCTTAATGTCCGCTTGCGGATAAAAGTCAGAAATCACCCTCGGCCGTAGCGTGCTGATGTAGGTTTTGCCACTTTGCACGTAAACACTGACCGGACAGGGGAGCATCAGGGATATTTTTATGTCTCTGGCCAGCACCTGGCTAGCGTACTTTGCGTTACATATCTCGATGATCTTGAGCGGCTCCCGCTCAAACCCTTTTGCGGCAAGGGTTGCCTTCACGTCGTGGACATGCAGCACGCCGAATCCTTTCTCTTTGCTTTTCGCCTCAACTGCCGTCACCGCCTCATCAAAGCTCTTGTTTGTTTCCACCGTGTAATCGAACTTTTCCATGGTGATCCCTCCTTTGCTGAGACAATGCATTACGATTCCAAATCTTTCTTTCTCTTCGCAAATTCTTCCGCGTCGATTTCACCTCTGGCATATCGCTTTTTTAGAATTTCAATCGGCGTTTCCTGTTTCGCATTGACCCCGGAAGAGTTTTTTGCAAGTCTCGACAAGAGGTAAATCGCACCATAAATTATCACTGCCCAGAAAAGAATGCCCGCTATCATACCAAAAGGCCCGCCGAAGAAATGCCCCGGCCAGCCCCACCAGCAATTAGGTCCCATTATATTATATTCCTCCTCTCCATTACTCTATATGACTATATCGACCGTATCCAGCCCGTCCGCTTAATAGCGATCGTTTGAGATGATTGAACAATCATTCAACTAAACAACCAAAAAATATATGTCTACTTTTCCACCGTTTCAACATGTCTCAACCCTTCATCAAAGAGATTCTTGATATGCTCATCATCGAGAGAGTAAAAGACTATCTTTCCTTCCTTGCGATATTTTACCAACGCCATGTTCCGCAGGACCCTCAACTGATGGGACACGGCTGACTTCGTCGTGCCCAGGAGGTTTGCGATATCGCAAACACAGAGTTCTTCCTGCGACAGGGCAAAAATTATCTTCGTACGAGTTGCATCGCCGAGTACCCTGAAGGTCTCGGCGAGTTGCTGCATGACGGTCTCGGTCAGCATCCTCTTTCTGACAGAGGACACCTTCTTTTTGTCAATGTAGTTGATCTCGCAGGTTCCGTTTCTGGTTGCCTTCATAAAGAATATTCCTTATATGAACAGTTGTTCAACTATAAGACATATAAATGCGTTTGTCAAGATTTTTTAACGGGGTCATGGACTCAAAATTCTTGTACTGCCGCCTTCATAAATAACCGAGTGTTCCTTATGCCTCTCCCAATTCTCGCAGTAGACCTTTGCAAGCACCTTTGACCTGATCACAAGAAGATTCTCCGCGTTGTTCGTCTCCGCTGCCTTCGTGAAATTGAAGCTGCCAGTGATAACCACAGCTTTGTCTATGACCATGACCTTGTTGTGCGCAATCCCGTGGGCGGCGTCGATATAAGTCGGGATGCCAGCGTGGGCAGTAAAGTCGGCAGAGCCGTACTGCTTGGTTTCCTGTGACCGGTCGAGGATGATTTGCACTTGCACGCCGCGCTTGTGCGCGTCAACAAGTGCCTTGGCGATAAACGCAGACGTGAAGGAATAGGCCTGAACTAGAACTTCGTTTTTCGCCGAGTGAATGGCATCAACGATTGCTGCAGTGCACCCGCCGCGAGGACTGAAGAAAACCTGCATCTGTATGTCGTCGCCAGGCGTGGACCTAATCACCATGCCGTGATCTGCTGAAGAGGCGGCGGCTGCGAGAAGCGATATGACTATTATGAAGATAGCTGCTTTGCGCATGGTCTTTCTCCTTTGTAAGCCACTCTCTATCCGCCATGACAAAAAGGTGCATTTTAATGCACAATATTACTACATTTTGTCTATATAGAGTAATGGTATATTTTGATCTTGTCGGACGGTTCAATGAAAAGTGAACCGCTTTTCCTTGTATTCCCTCTTGTCGATAATCCCCTGCTCTTTCAATTCCGGCCAGGTCGGGGTCTTCTCGCCATCCTGGGCGAACGGTGAATACCCGATCAGCACAAAAGCGATAAACGCGATGGCACCTGCGACGATGTACTCTCCCGGCCTTCCTGTCCTGATCTTTCCTCCGAACAAGGTCAGGCTCTTCGAGTTCTCGTCGAACACCGGCACGCCTGTGACAGTGAGCGCATCCATCAAGAGGTGTCCGATGCACACGCCAAGCACCAGTGCCCTCATCTGCGGATGGTTCCAGCAAAGGAAAAGCGTAATTGACCAGAGCGCGACCGAATGAGTGAGCCCCCGGTGCGCGATCTTGCCCGGCACGAGCCTTTCTACAAGGTCCGGCAGCACTGCCCCGAATGCTGCGAGGTAATAGTTGAACCCAAAAAGCTTTGCTGTTGACGCGCCTACTGCGATATGGCTGACCCATGTCATATTTTTCTGCCTCCCATTCTGATGCCCTGAAACATGTAGCGTATTGCCGCAGCGATAAAGAGAAGCTGGCTGAATCCGAGGACGGCGACCACTGCGATAAGAATCACAACCAGAAACAGCGTCGCGTCATAGGTGTCTGCTCCTGCGCCGAGGTTCTGCATTCTTGCGTTTTTGAGCCTGACCTTGATCTTCGGATTGAGCCACGCGAATTGAGTGCAACCGATTACCGTGCCCCTCGCCTTCTGCATGAGTTCCACCAGAACCGTCATCTTCCGCGATTCCGCGAGCTTCTCAGCATTGTCCACGATCAAGTAGTACGTCTCGGGTAGCGTGCGCATATAGATGTCAACGCGCTTGTCGATATCCTTGCCGAAAAGCTTCCATGCCTTAACCCAAGTGCCCATAGGCTCCAAGGCATCTATGTAGATAACGTTCTCCCCTGCCCTTCTGAGCTGCTCCGAAAGCCTGATGATGAACGATGTCTTGCCCGTTGACGGCCCTCCTTCCACGACAAGACATTCACCATCTCGCACGTAATGCCAGGTATCTTTCCCGCCCTGATGCCTACGGAAATAGACATACACGCGCTTTCCCGCTCGCGTAACCGTGGATTTGACTTTCGGATAGAGCCTGGCAAACATCAATGCCACCTCTTCGGGAACTCGACAAGACGCGGCTTCTGTCCGAAAACACTCATCGAGTGAACCTGATACGGAAGAACGCCGTAGCTCCAGACGGCTACAGGCCGCACCTGGCGAAGCATCTCGCGGTACCCGGCGATGAAACGGTACAGCACGTCTTCTGAGCGGACATCCGGCGGAGACAGCGCGACCGTGGTGCCGAGAGGGATTCCCTGAAAGCAGTAAGTGAACGAGCTTGCCCCTGCCCAACCGACTGTGGGGACGACGATAATGCCGTGCTCCTGCCAGTAGCGGCCAAGCCACCTGCTTCGGTAAATGTTCCAGAGATTGACTGTGAACGGCCAATCGATGTAGAGAGAGAAGTCCGGCGTAAGCACAACCGGAAACCGTGAGAGCATCGGAACATAGACAGAGGGCCTGTTCCATACCCGCTCAAACCGGTAGTCGTCCAGGAAGAAGTGGCAGGCGTGGTTGTCTATCGGCGCGGGGCTGTTGAACGGAACCAGGCCGAGGATCTCCGGCGCTGCCGACGGCCTGAGCATGGGAATTCCATAAATGTTGGGAGCTCCAAAGAGCATGTGCGTGTTCAGCGCTTCCCAGCCGCCCGGCATGTTCGCTTTCCAGTTTTTGCTGCTACGTGTCGCCATTATTTGCCACCTCCCCCGCGTCCGCCTCTCGGCGATCTGCCTCCTCTGCCTCCCATGTCCATCACCACCTTTCTTTCAGCATGGCTCGCAGCTGCGCCCGCGAACCCTCGTCTACCATGCCAAGCAGCGTGTCAATTAGTGCATTGGTCTGAGCAATCGTGATGTCGAGCCCCTCCTGCTCCTTCAGGAGAATGAGCTTTTCCTTGTAGATTTCTTTCTTGTAATCAATGCCTGCATCCACTCGCTGCTGGAGCCATACGATATAAGCCGCGAGCTCCTTCGCATGCGCCGACTGGTTTCGGGCTGCGGCCTGCTTTTCCCTGAACTGGTTGAAAGCGTTAAGCGCTGCTTCGCGCACCGACTGCACGGTCTGGAGCATCTCGCGGGTCCTGTCTCTGGATTCGCGGAAGTCCAGGAGCGGGACTGAAAGCGTGATCGCCGCGGTCGTGCCGGCCTGGGTTGTGTCTGTTGTCGTGGTGTAATCCGTGATGTTCCTGTCCGTACCGCTGAAATACTTCTCCGTGATTGTTCCTGTTATCTTGGCGTTCTGAAAAAGCCGCTGGAAATACCCGGTATCGGCAATGTCACGGCTTTGCTGCGCCCGCGCATTGTGCCTGACGATGTACTCTATAACCGCGACGCCGTCGGCAATGCTTTCATCGGCATAAGCCGGGCCGGTTTTGAGCATGGCCAGGGATGAGACGAGGAATAACAGGATCATGCTGCGCTTTGACATCAGGCTGCACCTCCTTTTGCTTTCCGAGTTTCTGTTTGAGATACCAGATGATGAGCGCTGTTGCGCTTTCGAGTGAATAGCAGACGATGACCGCATAGCCTGCCCACCTTAAAAGTTCATGCATTTTTTTCTGTTCGGAGGTAACCTTCCCATCCGGAGCTTTCATCTCGACAAACAAGCCGTGCGACCCGCAGCGAGCGCAAGGCAGGAAAATGTCCGGGATGCCTGGCTTGACGCCTTCTTTCTTTAGCCTCTGCGCCTCAGGCGAGAACCAGCGACCTTTCTTGTTCTGCCGTTTCTCGCGCTTGCCGCCATTCGGGATCGCGAACATAAGCTTCAATTCCGGGTGGCGGCCTGACGCGAGCTCTGCCCAGGCGAAGAGTGCGGACTGAATGTCATGCTCCGTGCTGCGCATGGTGCGAAGATTCAATGAGTCACCTCCGTGGTGTTGCGAAGTGAGCGAAGAAACCTGAGTGTCGCCTCCGTGTCAACCGGAGTTTCCTGTACCGGTTTCTTCACCTCCAGTGCTCTCTGCCTGCGCTCCCGGATTTGCGTCTCCCGCTCGAGATACGGCGTAATGTCCTCGTCGCGCATGGCGATCAGGAATGCCGGGGGGCTTCTGATCTCTTCCTTGCGAATCTCGCCGAAACGAAGCTTGGCTAGGAAGAGATATGCCCGCTCCGTGGGAACAACGGCCGGCACAGTGAGCGTCGGAAAGAAGCGTTTCAGATCATTTAAAACAATCTCTCTCTCAGGAACGCCTAAGCTAGCCTGAGCTTTTGAGAGAGAGATTGCTTTAGTTCTTTCTTTTCTTTCTTTAGGTGCGTCTAAGTCCCCGATGCCATTCGGGAAATGCCTTGTTTCCTTCATCTCTGCGGATGAAGAGCTTTCATCCCCACGGATGAACGTTTTCATCGCTCCTGATGAAGGAGTTTCATCTCCCAAGATGACGGCTTCATCCCTGCGGATGAAGATTTTCCAGGCTGCGTAGTCCTTTTGAATCCGATAGAAACAGCCCTGCCTGATAACCATGTTCATGTCCGTCAGGCGCTTGACAGCGCGGGGTATCAGCCGGACGTCGATGTTTACCTCCCGCGCAATCCTCGACGGGGTCAGGAACACCTCCTTGCTCTGCCAGCCGTATGAATTGCGGATGATGCAGAGAAAGACCCGGCGGGCATGGTCCGGCATTGGCGTCCGCACGATAGCGTCAAGCAGTTCGTTGGCAATCGGCGTATATCCGTGCTCCTTCTGCGGGGAAGCCATGGCACCCGGTTAAACGCTCGCCTCTTCAAGCGCACCGCTCCTGAACCTGGCTTCCACCGGGAATGGCATGGACACTTGGGCCTGCTCAAAAGAGGCTTCGAGCACCTCGCCCTGCATCTTGATCAGTTCGAACACCCGTTCCTTTCCCGCCCTATCCGCCGCGATGAACTCAAGCGTGAGAGACACTTTGAGGTCGGAATCCACAACCACTTTCTTGAGGTTCACGATCTGCTTTACAAGCATGCTTTACCTCCTTTTGTAAGCTATTGCGTACACTGATGGCAAAAAAATAGCCTTCCCTGACCCACGGAGAAGGCAGTCTATTATATCAGCAATGTTGACAACCGCGTCATTCGTAAAAGCTTTATCTTGAGAAACCATCATGTTGTAAGCTATAACTTACAATAAAAGTTCTTGCGTGTCAAGCTTCTCGTAAGCTATAATTGACACGATGAACAAGGTAGGAAAATACCTCAAGAAAAAGCGTGAAGAAGCAGATCTTTCGTTGCGCGAAGCATCGAAACTTGCCAGCGTTTCTCACACGCACATTATGGAGGTTGAGGAAGGAAAGAAGTCGCCTGCCTTCGACAAGGTCATGCAGCTCCTTCGCGCCTACCGCGCCGATGTCCAGGATTTCCTGCGTGAGACAGGCTACCTGCCGAAAAACGTCGAGCCCGCAGCCATCGGCAAAATGCGAAAAATCCCGGTCGTGTCATGGGTTCGTGCCGGCAAGTGGGGCTCAGTTGACGAAACATTTGAGATTGAAGAGGCGGAAGACTGGATCGAGACCGACATAAAGGGAGAGAACAACTTCGCGCTCCGGGTGAAGGGCGATTCCATGGAGCCGGAATTCCACGAGGGCGACATCATCATCGTCAGCCCGCATGACAAGGCAATGTCGGGAGATTATGTTGTTGTGAAAAACGACGAGGAAGAGGCGACCTTCAAGCAGTACAAGCGGTTCGACAATACCAGAATCCTCCACCCCTTGAATCCGAAATATCCTGACATCGTGCTGAACAAGGACTTAGAGTACCGGATTGTCGGCGTGGTGATGGAGAAGAAGAAGAGATACAAATAACTAACTCTCAGGACGAAGACTAAGCGCCTAAATCTTCGCCTTCAATATGCGTTAGTCTCTGGTTATAATACATAAACTCTGTAGCCACTTCATGTACAAGTCGGTTTATCATTTCTTCAGTAATATAATCCCCGTGGCCCACTTTGTGTTTTTCTATCGCTTTATCAACAATACCTGTCAGAACAGCCTTCTGTTGTCTTTCAAATATGTTGCTTAACAGTAGCTGAAACGCCTCTCTTATTTTATCAAGGTTGTAGGTTCTCCTTAATAATGAATCGATAGATAAGTCACTGGGCAAGGTGAGTTGTTCTTCTCTTTGTTCATGCGTTACTGGATCGATTATATAAGCATGCGCAATATCGGGCCCTCGCCAGTCATCAGAAAGAACAGCGGAAAATCTTATAGAACCAAAAAGCTCAACGAATCCGATCACTGTCTTCGTCTTGAAATTAGCATATATGATTACCCTGTGATCAAAGTCAGATTTTGGCCCGGTTCTCACGGGAAACGCACTATCATAGTCATGATTGATCCAATTGTCTGGAAGCTCAGCGCCTGAATTAACGAAAGCAATAAAACGTTTAAGCGATCCATCACGAATTACCTCGTGCGCTACTTTTGTTGATAGATAATTGAGCATCATTTTCCCTATTGCTCGAAAATGCTGCTTCCCGCCCAAGCTGAATCGTAATTGTTTGCCCTCTGGATAAGAATGAACTTTCCTGAAAGGAATTTCTCTACCCATCGGCAGGCTTTTGCCGAACCTCTTGAACTGATGTTCCAGCAATGTTTTTGCTTCTTCAATGTTTCGTGCCATTATATTTACTTCAACAGAACCGTCCTCTCGCTTGTTAGTTTTAACGGAGGCTTTGGCCAAAGTTGGCTTGCCACCAGATTCCAAGTTCACAGAGCTACCATCGCCCATCTTGAATCCAAGTATCGTAGGCGCTGGTTTGTTGCGGCCTGTTATTATGCCAATCATGTTCGAGAATATTTGCAGTTGCTCAGCTATGTCGCGATCAATTTCATTTCCCAGGCGATTATTACATTTTTCACAGCACAAGGATCGGCTCTGTTTCTTTCCTCCAAGAGCACTCAATATTACATGCTCACCGGATCCGGCTGAGATTTCTTCGTAACAATATATGCAGGTTATTTTCGCCATAGAACCACACAGTTTGAAGATGATATCATAGTAGCGGCAACCTGAACTATGTTAATTCTGCTGTTTTGCGGCAGGCCTAGAATTCGGTTGCTTCGTTTCCCTTTTCGTTTTTTTCGGGGGAACAGTCTGTGACTTCTCTACCGGAGGCACTACGACAGCAGACGGTTGCATTTTCTCTTCTTTGGCTGATTTTCCCATCGTATAGCCGAGATACCCAAAGCATGTAGCAATAACCGCAATGAACAATGAGATAACAGTAAGTGTTATCATAATGTTGTTCTGTCGGTTCGTGCTATGCGAACCTTTTTCAATTTGCTCTGCTACTCCTTTTAACGCTACCGCAGACGCTGCTAAGTGCTCCGTCAATGTTCCCGTAAATACTTCAACCTGCTCCGTCAGAGTTTCAATTTTTTCATTTGTCTCGTATATCGGATTTGGAGGCAACTTCGGTATCTCAATTGGATTGTTCATTGACTTGATATATGCTATCGATGCCTGTTGTTTAGACATATCCTCGTAAATGCCTCTACTTTCCCTCTCTAAGTCATGAATACCAGCCATTTTACGCAAATTCGACGCAGAGAACCTTTCGACATCCATCATTGCAGATCGAAGGCTATCCGATGCACTCATGATTTTGGAGAAAGAAGATAGTTTAGCATTCTCCCTGAACATGTCAGTTATTTTGTTAAGTTCCTTGAATGCACTAATTGCACCAGATTTATCAATTACAGCCGCTAGCCGATCGTGATAGCTACTGATTTCATCGGCTATAACGCGCCCACAGTAGTCTATTGAGTTCTCATTTTCCTGCCGCGATATGTTGTTTACTGGAACGTCATCAACCTTGGTTATGCGTGGATAAGCGGCTAAGAACTGATCAGAAAAAGTAGTCAGTTCCTGATCGGTAAGTTGAGTACCGTCAACGGTTTTGCCATTTGAATCAATACAAAGGACCGAAGCAGTATTTAAAGTCATATCACGACCTGGTCTTTTTTTGTAGTCTGGCAGTCTCTTCAATAGTTCATTGATGGCCCCAATGGTCAGCCTTCTCACCCTCAGCCGTCCAAATGCATTGGAATCCATTTCAAAAAGATATTCTCGAAACACGATCATAGATACTCCACCAAAACACGTTGTCATCAACTTGATATCAAGATTATCTTTTCCTCCGTCAAACCATACATTTCATACACCAACTGATCAATCTGCTGATCGGTGGCGTCGCTCTAGCGCTGAAGGGCAATCTTTTCATGCCGTCTTGGAAGCCGTCAGCTTCTTATTAAGTGAAAACATTTGCTCAACAGCTCCAGACAAGCTTAATGTCATCTCCTCCGGACACGGATAGATGAAAAAAAAGGGCATGAGTCTCTCACGCCCTCAGACAGCATTGCCCTATCAATGTTTCCTGTCTCTCGGCGGACACGGATCGTTACCGTAGCTGTCCTTGTCCTGAATCTTCCCGTCTCTGCCGTGAATAACCAACTCGCTCTGCTGGTTCCGCGCGATTCCGCGGGCGATGTCAACAGCCTCGGCTTTCGTCGGTGTAACAGTCGTAAGCCTGCTATTTCCTTCGCCCCTGATCCATCCCCCAGCCGCCATCACTGGGGACCACGTGCTGATTTTTGCCCATTGATCGGCCCTCCTCCCTTTTGGAAACAGAGTATTTCCTTGACAGGAGAGCCGTTCGATGTTAAAAATATCTAACGGGCTGGCTTCCAGCTAGGAATCCTAACCTTACCATGTTAGGGTTTCAGAGAACCCCAAGAGCTTTGCAGAGCTTTTGGGGTTTCTTGTTTTCACGCACAACAAGTTACTTCACAAGTGTCAAATGAGGCGTTTTCTGATCCAAATATATTGCCTTTATTTCATCCTCAAACAGCCCAAGTAACGTGCTCAACTCCGAAAGTGAATAATTCAGTTTAGTTCGATACGTATTCATCAACTCCTGAAAAAGTGTAGGCCGTTCCCGAGGGATATCCAATTCAGGAGGTTCAACCGTGCGGTACCCCGCTTTTCCCATCTGCATCCACAGATACTGGTATTGTCGCTTAGTGACTTTATTGAGTTCCGAAGCCCTATATAAGAGCGATGCCATTGATACTTTCCAGTATGGCTTCAAATTAGCAAGTTTCTGAAGCGTAACAAAATTAAGCAACGATGAGATTTCGTGACTAGGGACAAGGAACTCTCCAGCAAATTTATCAGCCTCTTCCTCCATATTGGGCGTTGCCAGTCGATGCATTAAGATGTGTCCTAGTTCATGCGCCAAACTGAATCTCAAACGATCGCCTGGAGCATTGGTGTTGGTAAAAAAAAGAGGCGGTAGGCCTGGAATCCACTGGCTTATTGCATCTACCTTCTTTGTTCCAAAATCAAATTCCATCACAATGCCGCCTGCGTCCTCTATAGCCTTTGTCAAGTTTTTGATAGGACCATTCGGAAGCAACCAGCTCGCACGAACATTACGAGCAATGTCTTCAATCTTTCCATTATATTCGTCAATATCAAAAGGACGAAAGAGGTTATTCTTAAGTTCTACAGATTTCAGCAAACGCACCAAGTGCATTCTGCGAATATTAATTTGTGCATGAATGCGGTCAATGATCTCATTCGACAAATTCTGGCGTTTGCGATGATAAAGAATTCCTATCCCGCTTATTCCATAGCCATAAACTTTATCATCAAATGAAAAAAAACTGGCCGGATACGACAAATGGCGTGACAAATCCTGAAGAAGCTCTTCAGAAACGCCAAGCAGTCCACTTTCTATTTTGGAAATTTTACCTTGAGAGACAGCGATAAGGCCTGCAAGTTCTTTCTGCGACAGGCCCCGAGACTCTCTGGCAATTTTTATCATATCTGGATTTATTTTATCCATTGCCCTCTTTCGCCCTTTCGGTTTTCTTAATGAGTATTCGCTCTGCTTCTTCGACGATTCCTGATTCTGTCGGCATGTTGATGATTTCAGCCATCTCAGTTTCTAAATCGTAATACCATGCATTGTGTGATCCATTGGGACAAGTGATGGATACTGCTCTGATCGCGGTCTGAAGACCATTAAGTTCGTAACCGGCTATCAAACGAGTGACTTTGGGCGGCATGTGAGGCAATTCCATCTGGCCAAGAAATTCAAGAGATTGTTGTGTAGGAATATTGCAGGATAATTTATCTTCATCAAGTTTTTTAAATCGTATAAGAACTTTTTCTTCTATTTCGACAAAAAATACACCCCCAATTTCGTAGGTGCGTGTGTTTGGTCTATTTTCAAACCGCTGTCGCGCATTATCAACCATGTGATCATGCACTATACAAGCTCGTGTCCGCGCGGTATGGATATGTCGAAATGCATATTGACTATAGGTATTCCACGCAGATATAATGCAGTCTTGTAAATCATTTTCGTATGGCTTTAGGATTGCCCTGGCTGCTTCTTCTGATATGGTCATGACTAAACCTCCTATGCAATAAAGATAATACAGGAGGTTTTGTAAAAAATCAAGTAAAATATTCCAAAAAACATTCCGTAATTATAATAGCTTTAAATTTCAATAATATAGCAGGTTCATTTTAATTATATTTGAAGGCAAAATATCAGCTTCCCTGGAACATGAATGTGATAAAAATGTGATAAAACCAATCCAAACAGGCAAAATCATCGTAACAGACAGAATCATCGTAAAGCCGACAACCCCATGATTTCGCAGTCAAAACGGGAAACCAGGCGATTTATCAAGGATTGTGTTTTTCTGCCCTTTCCCACTGGCAGTCTTGGGGTCAGGGGTTCGATCCCCCTCAGCTCCACCAAGTCATTCAAGGGGTTAGCGATTGCGGCTAACTCCTTTTTTGTTGCCTTGTGCAGTAATTGTGCAGTTGGTTGAAGGTGTGCAGTAGGCAGGTTTAGAATTCTATCCATTACACTGGCAGCTTTCCGATTATGCGCAGGCGCAAGGTGCGCATACCTCAGAGTCATCTTAATATCCTTGTGACCTAACAAACTCTTGAGCGTCGTAATATCGATTTCTCCGCTCATAATCGCCAAGCTCGCGTAAGTGTGCCGCAGATCATGAAAGTGAAAGTCTTTGATACCAGCACGCGTCACCGCTGTAGAGAATGAGTGTTTCACCTCCCTGTATGGTTTCAGTGTCTTTGGATGATGAAATACATAGGGACAGTCAATCCGACGTGGTAGGCGCTGCAACAGAGCTTTGAGCGTCACATTGACCGGTATCTCCCTCCGCTCTCCGTTCTTAGTCTTATCCAAAAGGATAAAACCATGCTGCATATCCACCTGATCCCATCGCAGATTCAGGATCTCTCCTCGCCTCATCCCTGTGTGCAACGCAGTAATCACTATTGGCCTCAAGTGGTCATCGCAGACACTGATAAGCCCTTGGGCTTCTTCTACGGTCAGATATCGCAAACGACTTTGTTCCTTGAACTGTTTAACTCTTCGCAGTTTCTTGAGAATGTCAGACTCTACCATTTCCCAATCAACGGCTTTGCTGAACATATGTTTTATGGTGCTTAGAATGCGATTAATGCTCGTGGGCTTTAAACCGCGAAGATTCTTGCCCTTACTTCTTTTTGCCTTTTCTGAGCGAAGCCCCCGCACCATAAGGTCCGTTTGAAGCTGCTCAAGCATAGCCGTATTGAATCGACGTGACCTTCCCCCAGTTATTGTACCAGGTGTAGAGTCGGACTTTTCAGGTTTTGG
>CAZPGZ010000012.1:0-87974 GCA_964586075.1 uncultured Nitrospiraceae bacterium
ATCATCTAAAGTTTCGACTTAGAGCGCCGATATGATATCTGTAGATTTCCCTATACCATATTCCCAGTGCGCCCGGACCGGTGCGGAAGGATGATTTTTATGGCAATTGCTCCTTTTCAAACAACTGAAGTTGTTCAGCTTTATAACAGGATTTTTAAGCTGAATCCGTCCATGATCCTTGACAAAGAGGAGCAGACGGAACCCCAGGACATGGTCAAAATTTCAGCAGAAGCAAAGAAAAAGCAAATCATAGAACAAGCCCGGACTGAGGTTCTTGAACGAATTAGGAACACCAAGTAAATCTGGAAAAAGGCGGACTATTCTTCTGGAAAAACAAGACTTTAAAATACTGGTGGTTGATGACGATGAAATCGTGCGGGAGGTAATCAAATCACTCCTCACCAAAGAGCGGTATTCCGTTGTCACCGCGCGCGACGGCATTGAAGCGATCAATATCCTCAGAGTCGAGGATATGCATCTTTTGATAACCGACCTCCGCATGCCGGGCGCGGACGGGATCGAGGTGCTGAAATATGCCGTCAGGAATAATCCCGATACCGCCGTCGTCATTCTTACTGCGTTCGCGACCCTTGACACAACGCTCGAAGCGGTCAAGGAAGGGGCGTATGATTATCTTACAAAACCCTTTAAGGTGCAGGAACTCATCGCATTGACTGAAAAAGCATACAAGCAGGCGCTGCTCATCAAGGACAACCGGGAACTCAGGAAAGCCCTTCAGGACACCTATCGCGACATAGAGCTGATCAAAACCGTGGCGAACCACAATAATGCCGGCATGACGGCGGGATGGATCGAACGGGTCGAGCAGTTGAAGTCCATGAGCGTGTTTTCGGAACAGGAAGCTACTCTTCTGAAAGAAAGGCTGACAACGCGTGATGGAAGCCGGCAGAATATTAATAGTCGATGACGATCCGATTGTGAGATCCGTCCTGTCTGATCTGCTTGAAACTGTCGGAAATTACACGACGGACTGCGCTGAAGATGGGCTCGACGGCATTAGAAAAGTCACGGACAACGATTACGACATCGTGTTCACCGACCTTACCATGCCGCGGCTTACCGGTATTGATTTTCTGAAAGAGACAAAAAAAATCCGGCCGCAGCTCCCTGTCGTGGTCATCACGGGGCATGGCACTCTGGACAATGCAATAAATGCCATGCGGGAAGGCGCGAAAGATTTCATAACAAAACCATTTAATATTGCGACAGTCGCTTCGGTGGCCGAGCGTACCATCGGCGAGAAAAAACTGCTCGAAAAGCTTCTCGGCCCGGGAGATTATGACGGATCTGTCGGCAGGCTGAATACGGAGCTCTTTAAAAAGCTTCAGGAAATAAGCATCCTTCAGGCTTTGAGCACAGAAATCGACAGTATGTACGACAATAAAAAGATATACGAACAGATTGTGGAAATGGCATCCCGGATCATTGCGGCCAAGGAAATATCGTTCGGCATTATTGAAAACGGCTGGTTCAAAACAAAAAGCGCACTGGGCACAAGCCTGAAGCACATTCCCGTGGCAAACACGCTGTTAGCGTATGTGATAGAATCGCAAACACACTACCTTGCCATGCACGGCGAGATCAACCCGCACACCGGCACTACGCTGACCTCGCAGTTTTTTTCCATACCCTTCACCATCCATCATGAGGTTTTCGGAATACTGAATTTTTGCGATAAAGTTGACGGAACGGGTTTCAGCGACGGCGAAGTTTCCCTGGTGCTCACCTTCGCCAAAAAGGCCGCACAAAGAATCGAAAACAACGCCCTGTATGAAGTTTTTCACAACAACCTGATTAATACCTTGAAGTCCCTTGTCAGCAGCATAGAAGCGCGCGACCCTTATACCCAGCGCCATTCGGACCGCGTGACCCGTTATGCCCTGGAAATAGCGAACGTCATGAATCTCTCTCCCGAAGGGAAAGATGCCATCAGCTTCGGAGGATATCTCCATGACATCGGGAAAATCGGAGTACGGGACACCATCCTTCTAAAGCCCGACAAACTTACGCCGGAGGAATACGCCGAAATCAAGCTGCACCCGGTTATCGGGGACACGATCATCAAGCCTATCAAGTTTTTCCCCAAGGAGCGGGAAGTCATTCTGTATCACCACGAAAAATTCGACGGAAGCGGCTATCCGCACGGCCTCGCCGGCAGCAGCATTCCCTTGACCGCGCGCATACTCGCGGTTGCCGACACCTACGACGCCATGACCACGTCGCGGCCGTACCGCACCGCATTGACGCACGAGCAGGCCGTTGCGGAAATCAAGCGCTGCTCAAACACGCAATTTGACGGTGAGGTTGTCCGTGCATTTCTTCAAACAGCAGCAATAAAGGGGTGCCAACGATGGGACTAAAAGCAGGAGATACTGTTTTTTTCAGGGTTATGCCGGGAATGGAGATGCTGCAGGGTACAATCGAGTCCGTCGAGGACGCGCGGCTCACCCTGCGGTCACACGACAAACTGCCGACGGACCTGGCCCCGGGGCGCTATGTAATCATACCGGAAGCAGACACCGACTGTGATTACTACACCGAAGTTACCGAGGTGCACGATGAGTTGCTTCATTTGAAGCGGCTCTGGACCGGCAAGCGGGACTTCTTCCGGGTTGACGATGTTTTTCCCGTTCTTGTCCGGAAGATATCGTCCGATGCATCCGCCAAACAATGCAGAATGATAACCGGCTTCAGTACGGAAGACTCCGCCGAGTCCACCATGCCGGACGGGACCGTCAGCCCGCAAGTCTGGAAAATGCTTGTCAACATCAACACGAAACTAGAAATGATCCTGGAAAAACTGTCCATCGAAAGCGAAGGCCTGACGCAGGCGCACTGTACGCCGGTTAACGTCAGCGCGTCCGGAATCCGGTTGACCATACCGGAAATCGTCGCGTGCGGAGATGCTGTTGAAGTCAAAATGGCGTTACCGGTATATCCTCCCGTGGCAATTGTCGCCTGCGGAGAAGTGTTGAGGGCCACACCCAACGATCGGGGCGGATGTGAAGTCGCCCTGCAGTTCGTCGAGATGGACGATGATGTGCGCGACCAGATAATTCACTATACCTTCAACCGGCAGCGAGAGATGAACAGACGACAGGACAGATAAGGAAATATTCCATCATATGGACCGTGCAAGTTTCTTAGGACTTATTCTCGGAATAGCGGCAATCATAGCCGGCAACATGATTGACGGGGGAAGGCTGAACACCATCCTGCAACCCACAGCCGCGATCATTGTGTTCGGAGGAACCCTCGGCGCTACACTGCTGAGTTTTCCCTTCAAAGACGTGGTCAGGGCCGTTGCGTCGCTGCGGAGCATTTTTTTTCAGCGGACGAGCAATCCCGAGGCAATCATCCGAGATATCATCCGGTATGCGCATATGGCGCGCAGAAACGGCCTGATCATTCTGGAGCCGGAAATCGCCAAAATCTCTCACCCGTTTCTCGCAAAGGCGCTCAAACTCGCTATAGACGGCACCAGCCCCGTTATGCTGCGGGAGATCATGGAACAGGAAAACACAACCTACGAGGAAGAACGCAGACGGATCGCAAAAGTGTATGAAACCGCCGGAGGGTTCGCGCCCACGATCGGTATCGTAGGCGCCGTCCTCGGACTCATTCATGTAATGGAAAATCTATCCGATCCTTCAAAACTGGGCGCCGGCATCGCAGTGGCCTTCGTGGCGACAATTTACGGTGTAGGTTCGGCAAACCTTTTTATCCTGCCGATGGCAAAAAAGCTTACCCACGCCTTGAACCGGGACCTTGCACAGCGGGAAATGCTGATCGAGGCCGTTCTGGGCATTCAGGCAGGCACCAATCCCCACCATCTCGAAGAACGTCTCAAGGTTTTTCTTGAGGAACAGTAAGGAAAACCACGATGAGAAAAAAAAAGCGACAAGACGAACCCGAGAACGTAGACCGCTGGGTGGTTTCCTATGCGGACTTCATTACTCTTCTGTTCGCTTTTTTTACCACGCTGTACGCGATCAGCCATGTGGATGCGGTCAAACTTGACCGTTTCGCAGGCTCCATGAAGTCCGCCCTGAAAAGCCAGGCAACTCCTACGAGCAGCAGCTCTCTTATTGAAGGAATCAAACCCATCAATTATGAAGACGCCAGGCTTGAAAAAGAGATACGGTCTGTTTTTGAGAAATCTGGTATAATAGAGGGCGTCGTGATTTCGCGTGATGAACGCGGCGTGCTCATTTCATTTGGCGATACGGTCCTGTTTGAACCCGGATCGGCGGAGATAAAGACAGATGCGCAGCCGTTGCTTGCCTCCGTCGCGGGAATCATCCGGCAGACGCGCAATACCATTTCAATAGAAGGGCACACAGACAATACCCCGATCAGAAGCTCTCGGTACACCTCGAATTGGGAACTTTCTGCTGCACGGGCGACGAGCGTTCTGGCCTCTCTTCTCCAGGATCATCAGCTTAAACCGGAACGGTTTTCGGCCTCGGGGTATGGAGAGTACCGTCCCGTTACATCAAACACCACTCCCGACGGCAGAACAAAAAACAGGAGGGTAGATATCATCTTTGGTAACAAAAAAGACGGACCATAAAATACTCTTTCTGGGATTCAATCCGGAGGAACACGCCCGCATCAAAAACGTTTTCAAGGAAAAACATCCGGACTTGGGTATCGTTTTTTCCTCCTCGAACGAAGACGGACTTCTTGCCGTGAAGAAGGCCAAAATTGCCGCAATTTTCATCAACCAGGCTGCGGATTCGATAAACGGATTCAGTTTTATAAAAACCATTCAGTCGCTTGAATACCATATCCCAACCGTGCAGGTCACCCTGCCCCAGGATAAAGAGGCGATCCTGAACGCTTTTGAAAAAGGAATTTACGAGTGTCTCACCATGGAGGAGAATTATATCGATTCCCTTCCCGTCGTTATGGATCGCGCGCTTGCACGCCATAAATATAGAAAAATGTCGCGCGCGAAAGAGTGGGCCATCAGCCAGAGCCGCAAGGAATGGATCACCATCATTGACGCGATAACGGATTTTATTTTTATTACCGACGACCAGTGTCGGCTGGTAAAAATGAACTGGGCGTTCTCCTCCGCGTTCGGCGGCACCCATCCCCGGTCTCTGATCGGGAGCACCTGCGTTGCTATTTTTGGGGACAATGCGCCCTGCAACGACTGCCATATCAACAATATCCTGCAGCACACCACCAACACCGCGGAAAAAAAAGTAAATGACAATATTTATCAATTCAGCACCTTCCCTCTGTATATCGACGAGAAACCATATACCGTGCATGTTATGAAAAACATTACGGAAATGAGAAAGCTCAAGGACCAGCTCTACTATGCAGACAAGCTCGCGTCCCTGGGAAGCCTGGTCGCTGGAGTGGCGCATGAAATCAATAACCCGCTCACCGGAGTCATTGCGTATTCGGAGCTTCTTTTAATGAAATCCTCCCGGGGAGACATCGACGACGAATTAAAGAAAATCCTGCATAATGCCGAAAGATGTAAAAAGATCGTGGAGAACCTGCTTACCTTCTCCCGCCAGAAGGCCCCGACAAAAAGTATCGAGGCCCTGAATGACATTATAGACCGCACGATCGACCTCAGGACGTACTGGCTTCGATCAGGCAACATAGAGGTCGTCCGGGAGTACGACGAAGGACTGACGGTTTTCGTAGACGCGCAGCAGATGCAGATGGTGTTCCTGAACATTCTGCAGAACGCGGAGCAGGCAATCAAGGATACGGGAAAAGGTTCCGGAAAAATTACGATCAACACGCGCTACAACAAGCAGCAGAAAAAAATAACCATACGATTCAGCGACAACGGATCGGGTATTCCGAAGGGCGTGCTCGCAAAAATCTTCGATCCCTTCTTTACCACAAAATCTGTGGGGGTCGGCACAGGATTGGGACTTGCGATCTCCCACGGCATCATTACGGAGCACGGCGGCAGAATCTGGGCAGAAAGTGTTGAAGGAGAAGGGGCCACGCTTATCGTTGAGTTGCCCACCGGTGCCGTCAGCGGCACAGAAGCTCCGGCAATACTGGGATCAACACATCCGGAAAACGCAGAAAGGTAAATATGCTCGTCATTGTTGGAGCACTCGTGGTTTTGGGCGCCGTCATCGGCGGTTATCTCATGGAGCATGGAAATCTGTCCGTCCTCGTGCAGCCTGCCGAACTGGTGATCATCGGCGGAGCCGCGTTGGGCGCTTTTCTGATTTCCTCGCCGCCGAAAGTCACCGCCCATGTGCTTAAAAATATCTTCGGCATTTTCGCTTCAAAGAGCAGAACCAAAGGACACTATCTGGAGCTGCTGACGCTTCTGTACCGGCTCTTCTCAAAAATCCGGAAAGACGGTCTGATCTCTATTGAAGCGGACATAGAAAATCCGCAGAAAAGCCCGATTTTCTCCAAATACCGCTCGGTACTCTCAAACCCGCATGCGCTCCATTTTATTTGCGACAACTTCAAGGTGATTGTCTCGGCAAATATTCCTCCGCACGAATTGGAAAGCCTGGCCGATATTGAAATAGAGACATCTCATCACGAAGCTTTGATCCCGTCCCACAGCGTGGCCAGAATTGCCGACGGTCTGCCCGGACTCGGTATTGTGGCAGCGGTCCTCGGCATTGTGCTCACCATGGCAAAAATCGACCAGCCTCCTGCGGTGCTCGGCCAAAGCGTGGGCGCCGCCCTGGTTGGTACGTTTCTAGGCGTTCTGCTGTGCTACGGTTTTGTCGGCCCCATCGCGGTAAATCTCGAGCACCAAGCAAAGGAAGAAAACAATTTCTTTCAAGTAATCAAAGTGGCGCTGGTGGCCTTCGTAGGCGGCGCGGCCCCCCAGATGGCGGTAGAGTTCGCCCGGCGCGCTATACCGGGCAAGGAAAAACCGACCTTTGATGAACTCGAAAAAACGGTCAGAGATTCCACAAAATGAAAAGCAAAAAAGCCATCATCATAAAAAAGATCATAAAGCGGGGATCGGAGGGCAGCCACGGCGGAAGCTGGAAGGTAGCATATGCCGACTTCGTTACAGCCATGATGGCTTTTTTTCTGCTGCTCTGGCTTTTGAGCATGGTCGCGCAGGACAAACGAATCCGCTTGTCTGAGTATTTTAAAAGTTTCAGTATCTTTCAACAAACCGGGACATCCTTCATGGATCGTACCAGCGAAATGCTGAAAGAGTCGGGAGAATCTCCCAAAAAATCCACTCCCGATGCATCTCCCTCGATTGCGAATACAATGAATGCAACTATGAAGGCGGAAGACTTTAAGGAATCGATCAAAAAAGCAATCGAGCAGAAACTCGACGACATAAAGGACCAGGTTTTAGTTGATATCTTTGAAGGGGGGGTACGCCTTCAGCTTGTGGACAAGGCGGGCAAACCCATGTTTGAAATAGGATCGTCGCACCCCACGCCCCTTGCGATGCGGATACTTCAGGTTATCGGTGAGAATATCAAAAATCTCCCGAATCCCGCTTCCGTGGAAGGTCATACGGACTCACTGGCATATAAATCTTCAACCTATGGCAACTGGGAACTGTCCACGGAACGGGCCCTCGCTGCACGCAAGGAACTTGAGGCGCTGGGGCTCAGTGCTTCACGCATTACAAGAGTAGCAGGATATGCCGATACCGTGCCTCTGATTAAGGAAGACACGGAAGACCCCCGCAACAGGCGGATCAGCATTATTCTCTTTTTCCCTCAAAAATAGTTCGGAAACCACAAAACGCGCACAGGGCCGTCCGCAGTTACACCGGCGCCGTCCTTACTCCGCATCAACAAGCTTTTTAAGGATTTTTTTCACAAACACGCTGCCGGTGCGTATGTCGAAAATAATTTTCCGACCGGAGTCCCCCCCTACGTCGGCATTGATAATCGGGATACGTTCTTTTTCCAGCGTGTCGCGGGCAAACAGAATGTTTCGCTCGCCGATATTCATGAGCGAGCTTTTCATGGTGAGCACATCCCCCCCCCCGAACACTTTCGCCTGAAGGTTCTTTTTTGAGGCTCCGACGTGCAGCATTTTCTCAATCAGCTTCGGGATGGCGATGCTTCCGTATTTTGGTGAGGCAAGTCCTTCTCCATTCCAGAACGGAAGCATATAATGGTTCATACCGCCGGTTTTGGTCAGGGGGTCCCACAGGCACACGGAGACACAGGAGCCGAGAATAGTCGTAATAATGCAGGGGGCATTCTGGACACAAATACTGCCGGACATCAGGAAGTATTGTTTTTGTTTTTTTATGTCAGCGTTCGTAAGTCCCATTAAAAAAATATTGTATGTTCATACAGCCCGCCCACGGACCGATGCTGTCGCTCCGGACTAATATTGCTGAGCGCCGTCGAAAATTCGCTCGTTGCCGTCTTCCGACAGGTCGCGAATTTCGTCGCCTGTTCCGAGTTCGTTCAGCGTCAGGGTGAAGTTGCAGCCCTTCCCCGGAGAGGATGATACCGTTATGTCTCCCCCAAGCATGTCAACGAGTGCTTTTACGATGCTCAGGCCGAGGCCCTGTCCTTTATGCTTTCTCATAGCCCCGGTATCAAGCTGCGTAAAACGGTCAAATATCCTGTTCCGGTCTTTCTCCTCAATGCCGATGCCGGTATCAACAACGCTCAGTCTCAGCAGAGGCCCGTCCTTTTTGGCAAGGACCTGCACCCTGCCGCCTTCCTGGCTGTACTCTATGGCGTTCGAAAGCAGATTGGAAAGGATACAGGACAGCTTCTCAGGGTCCGTATTAAAAAACAGCACTGTTCCCGGTTTCGGCGCCTCCACGGAGCATTCCACCGCTATCTTTTTGTCCGTTGCCTGATGATGAAATGAATCCATCAGACTCCAAACCAGCCCGTTGATGTCGGTGTGTGAGACATTGACGGAAGCCTCACCTGCTTCGATTTCTGCCGCAGTAAAGATATTCACCATCTTGAATTCCAGCTCGAATGCTTCCTTATAGATCAACTCCGCTGCGGTCCTGGCGGACTTCTCGTCAGGAATACCCTTGCTCAACTGCCGGGACATTCCGAGGATCACCGTCAACGGATTGTTGATTTCATTTCTGATGTTCGAAAGAAAGTTGCTTTTCAGGGACTCCGATTGCCGCAATTTTTCATTGACGATCTCAAGCTCTCGATTTGCGTCTGCGAAATCATTGAGTGTTTTCTTTCGCTCGGCAAGCCGCTTTTTGATCTCCTCGATCAAGAAACCATCGCTAACTTCTTTCACGTTTTCCTCCTTGCGTATTGCAAACATCCCGTCAGCCGTACCCGTCTGCATCGGGCAGCGGGTCCTGCGCGGAGCATCATCCCCGCAGCAGACCGATAATATCCCGTTCGCGTTTCATAATATATTTCGCCATATTGTCGGCGTCCCACGGATGCAATCTGAACTCGGCGCCGTACTGATAGCCTCTGCAGGATTCTTTTTTATGACGGATGGTCCCCCGCGTAATTATGACCGTGAAAGTATCCGGCAGCACAATGGTAAAATAGCAGGAAGTCCCCGGGGCTATGTCGCGGGGGCACAGAAAACCCACACCCTGCTGGCTGATATCAATCACGGGATAGTTAACCGTCGGTTCGTTTGCGATAAGGATGTATAATCCGACAGGGTCAACCCTGCTCGGCTGAATGCGGATGTCTCGGACAGTAAACATTTTTTCCGGAATTCCGATGGTTATTTCATTGTCCGATATTGCATCGATGCAGGCAATGCCTTCCTTGTTTTCCTGCTTATAGGGGAAAAAGGCCCGGACGCACGTTCCTTTTCTCAGACTTTTAAAAAAAAGCGTATGTTTGAAATTATGCAGCACCAGCATGTTGTCACGAATTTCTCTGATCGTACAAATGCCCCGCGCAAGGATAGGGTCGCCGTGTTCCCTCACTTCGAACCCGAGCATAACCGGCAGTTTGTTTTTTATCAGATACGCGGCCAGTTCACGGATTTTCCCCCCGTCTTCAAGCGGCGGTTCGTCTGTTTTCTTGGCGTATTCCTTGTCGGAAAGGCAATCCTCGGTCTCGCTGCCCCTGTTCGCAGTTGTACTGTTCAGAACGAATCGGAGGATTTGTTTTAATTCTTCCGCTTCCAGTCGCTGTAAGCTTAAAACAAGCGCATTTGGCAGTCCCTGTTCCGCGGGCGGAGAAACGTTTTTGGATGATAGAAATAGCACGCGACGTGCTTCCCCCCGCTCCCTCACAGCATCATAAAATGCACGCGCTGCCCCATCCAGTGTCACGACAGCAACGTCGTCAGGTCCGCTTTCCAGAAGGAAGGATTCCTTGATTTCCGCCTCTTCCCGGATCATGACCGGCATATTTTTTTCAAGATATGAATTACTTATTTTCGGCGTTGTCCATACCTGCATAGTTCTCATCCATAAATAGTCTGTTGAGTGTATTATTGTATGCAATCAGCGGCAAAATTATGCACATTCCTGCAGGACCGCAGCGGAGATTCTGTTCAGCGGAAGGACTTTGTCCACAGCACCCAGTTCGATGGCTTTCATGGGCATTCCGAAGACCACGCAGGTTGCTTCATCCTGAGCGATATTGGTCGCTCCTGCCTCTTTCATTTCCAGCATGCCTTTTGCTCCATCATCTCCCATGCCGGTCATAATCACGCCGACGGCGTTTTTCCCCGCATACCGCGCCGCGGAACGGAACAGAACGTCCACCGACGGGCGGTGGCGGCTGACAAGAGGACCGTCCTTTATTTCCACGAAATAACGGGCGCCGCTTCGCTTCAGCAGCAAATGATGATTTCCCGCTGCAATAAGAGCACGGCCACGGATCACGGTGTCCCCATTTTCAGCCTCTTTCACCGAAATCCGGCATGTCGAGTCAAGGCGCGTAGCGAACGCTTTTGTGAAATGCTCAGGCATATGCTGAACAATCACAATACCCGGCGTATCGAGCGGCATGGATTCAAGGAAACTCTTCAGAGCCTCCGTGCCGCCTGTCGACGCTCCGACAACCACCACTTTCTCCGTCGTCCGAATCATCGCCTCGCTTGTCGCCGAGGCCTTCGCAATAACCACGTCAGCCGTAAGCTTCGGAGTAACCTGATGCGCATGGGACGAGATGCGTTTCACATTTGCAGCCGCAGCGGCCTTCACGGCATCACAAATACGTATCCGCGATTCTTCCAGGTAGATTTTTGTTCCAAGACGGGGTTTTGTAATAATATCGATAGCGCCATATTCCAGCGCTTTCAAGGCTGTTTCGGATCCCTCTTCCGCAAGACTCGAACAGATCACCACCGGTATCGGGTGCTGGCTCATGATCTTCTGCAGAAAGGTTATCCCATCCATGCGGGGCATTTCCACATCAAGCGTGATGACATCCGGTACCTGGTGCCGGATTTTTTCCGCCGCTATGAACGGATCCGGAGCCGTGGCCATAATCTGGATATCGGGGTCTGACGATAAAATTTCCTGCAGCGTCTGTCTGACCACCGCTGAATCGTCGACGATCAGCACGTTGATTTTATTATTCATATAATTGGCCCTCAAAATTGCCGCTTGATTGTTTTTGGGCCCCTCCGAACGTATCCGTTTTTATGTCTCTTTACGGTAAATCGTTGATGAAATCCGCGTAAACGGAAGTGCAAAACCGTGTATCGTTTCGGAATGTCCCAAGAATAAATAACCGCCCGGCTTCAAATACGAACAGAGTTTTGCCAGCAGTTCCTCCTGTGTCTTCCGGTCGAAATAAATAATCACATTCCGGCAAAAAATGACATGTATTGACTCCGGCGCCATGAGCCTTGCATCCATAAGATTCAATCTCTGGAACTGGACGCGCGCTCTCAATTCCGGCGAGATGCGTACAAGTCCTTTCTGCCGGTCTTTGCCCCGGAGCAGATATTTTTTCTTCATTTCGAACGGAATGCCTGCGGTCTGATCTTCCTCGTAGATGGCAATGCGCGCTTTTTCAAGCACTTTGGTCGATATGTCGGTGGCAAGAATGGAATAATGGAAACCGGTACAGTGCGATGCAAAATCATTCAGCACCATCGCCATGGTGTAGGGTTCTTCCCCTGACGAGCAGGCCGCACTCCAAATCGTGAATTTTTCCGACCGTTCCGTTTTTACATATTCCGGAAGAAGGGTATCGGTGAGAAAATGAAAATGGACCGGTTCCCTGAAAAAATCCGTTTTGTTCGTGGTAACACAGTCTATCATGTGCACGTATTCGCTTTCCCTGTGGGGAGAGTCGAACAGATAGTCGCAGTAATCCTTATACGAAGTGATCCCGAGACTGCGAAGCCGTTTCTGGAGGCGCGCTTCCAGCATGACCTTTTTGACCGGGGGCATCTTAATGCCGCAGTGATCATAAATGAACTCGCTCAAGCGCTGAAAATCAGCATGCGTCATGGCCAGCTGTGATTGTGTCGGTTTTAATACGTCACCCATGCCTGTATCCGTTCTGCAGGAGAAAGCGCTCTACCGGATAATCCTCTGGAACAGGGTGCATCCGACCGATAGACACACTCTTCTCCATACAATCTTATGCCGTGTGCTCTACTCCTATGCCGGACGCATGCATGTGCTGGTAGCAGCCGGCAGTAATATCTTTTGTGAGCGCTTTGTTCACGACTCTCCTGAGTTCCTTCAGAGCAACCGGTTTAATAAGGTATTCAAACACTCCGAGGCTGAGCGCTTTTAGATACACTTCGATGGAACCGCACTCTGTTACCATAATTACGGGAGCGGAGGGTGTGCACCTCTTGACTGATCTCAGGAAATCGAGCTTTTCCTGTCCGTCGGCCCGGCATACGAGTATAATAATATCGAGCGGCATGCCTTCATGGAAGACGGACAGGGCTGCATTTTCATCTTCTACGGCTATGACCGTATGTTCAGGTCCGGTTATAATCTCTGATATCCCTCCGGACTTGTCCGAAGTACTCCCTACTACAAGAATTGTTTTCATATTCTCTCTGACCGGAAGCACATCGTTATTCTGTTCTTCAGAATTTCTTCCGATGCGCTCACCGCGTTCTACGCCGCGCCAGCCTGCGTTGACTGTACCAGTGCGATGTCTTCCGTCGAAAACACCTTGTCGATATCAAGAAGAATAAGGAACCGCTCGTTTTGCTTTCCCATTCCTTTAATGAACTCTGTTTTCAGCCGCAGCCCGATTTTCGGTGCAGGTTCAATCTGGCCGGATTCGAGCTCTATAACCTCCTGCACCGAATCAGCAAGCGCGCCCAGGATCGTTGTTTCATTGTCCACGGTCACTTCCGTGATAATGATGCACGTGTTCACGGTTTTTTCTGTTTTCGATAGGCCAAACTTCAACCGAAGGTCAACAACCGGCACCACGCTCCCCCGGAGGTTGATCACGCCCCGCATGAACTCGGGTGTTCTCGGCACTTTGGTAACTGAGGTAAAATCAAGCACTTCCCTGACTTTCGCGATGTCGACAGCGAACACTTCATCATCCAGCTTAAAGGTCAGGTATTGGGTGGATTCTGCAACCCCCGCTATACTCATAATGTCCTCCTATACAAACCGGCCGTCGTTTTGATGAGGCAGATGCCGCACCAGTTTTCCGGCGACCGATGTCGGTACCACGCTTTAGAATTTTTCAAACTCCGCGTCCCGCGCGTCGCCATTTCCCTTCACCATGTTCAATGCTACTCCCGCAGGTTTGACCGCAGATTGCGCCGGGGCAGCCGCCGGTTTGTGCTCCAGATGAGCCGCGCTCAGCTGGCGTGCAGGTTCAACCGGTTTTTGAACAATGGTTTTTCTCGCCCTTTGTGCTTTCTCGTCAAGTTTGAAGAACGAGATCGTATCCTGGAGCTGTTCTGCCTGCGAAGAAAGCTCTTCCGCCGTGGAAGCCATCTCCTCCGCTGCGCTCGCGTTCTGTTGAATGACCTGGTTCAACTGCTGGATCGCGGCATTGATTTGATCGGAGCCTGTGGTCTGCTCTTTCGACGCGGCATTGATTTCCTGGACCAGTTCCGCCGTTTTCTGGATGTCCGGCACCAGTTTGGTAAGCATCTCGCCGGCCCGTTCGGCGACCTGCACGCTTGTTCCCGACAGATTGCTGATTTCCGCAGCCGCGGTCTGGCTCCGCTCCGCGAGTTTTCTCACTTCCGCGGCAACAACGGCAAACCCTTTTCCGTGTTCGCCTGCCCGCGCAGCTTCGATGGCGGCATTCAGCGCCAACAGATTGGTCTGGCGTGCGATCTCTTCAATAATCGATATCTTGCTGGCGATCTCTTTCATCGCGATTACCGATTCGGACACGGCTTTTCCGCTCTCGGCAGCGTCCGCCGAGGACTTCAGTGCGATCTTTTCTGTCTGTTGCGCATTGTCTGCGTTCTGTCTGATCGTTGCATTCATCTCTTCTACTGATGACGAGGCTTCTTCCGCAGATGCCGCCTGTTCGGTCGTCCCCTGAGACATCTGTTCGGAACCCGATGAAAGCTGTTGACTGCCGGATGCCACATTATCCGAGGCAGTCTGCACATCCGCCACTACCTTCTTGAGCTGTTCGATCATGCTGTTCATTGCGCCTGCCATCTGGCCCACTTCATCCTTGCTGTCGACATCGATGTTGGTGGTAAGGTCCCCCGCGGCGATGTTATTGGCCACGCCGACCGCTTTGATCAACGGCTGGGTTATTCCACGCGTAATCAGAAGTGCCGCGACGATGCCAAGAATAAGCGATATAGCGCAAATAACGCCTATAAATAATTTTGCCCCGCTGTATGCTTTTTCCGCATTGTCGATCGCTGCCACATTAAGCCCATGCTGAGCTTTGCTCAAGTCGCTGAGATCATCCAGCAGTTTCCGCTGGATCGGTCGCACTTCAGCAAGGAGTACTGAGGTCGCTTCAGCTTTTTTCCGGGCCAAAGCAAAATCCATGACTTTGCGCATGGTGCCTTCTTTGGTTTTGGCGCCATCGCTGATTTTGGCGAAAGCCTCTTTTCCTTTTTCCGTTACCAGCATGCCGGCAAGCTTTGATTTTGCCTCTTCAAAACGTTTGCCGTCATCTTCAATGCGTTTCTGCATTGCCTGAATCTCAGCGGTTTCGGTCACCAGGATCATATTCCGTATTGCAATGGCTTCGTCATTCACCGCCGTTGACATTGCTTCTAATAAATTCATTTTAACGATATTTTTGTCGGTTATATCTCTCAGATTGCTGTTAATCACCGCCATCCGAGATATCCCGACTACGGCCATTACCAGAATCAAGGCGATAAGCAAACCGAAGCTTGCCCCCAACCGTACACCTATTTTTGCATTTTTTAGAACTGACATAATTCCCTCCTTGGTTCTTCGATTGTTTAATCGTGATCTTTATACAAAACAGCCGCTTTTCCCGCCGACAACTCCGTCATAGCGGTTACTACAGCAATGCTCACACACACTTACATCAGGATACGTCACCTCCTCTGGCAAGAAGGTTTTCCTGCTGTTCAGCCAACCGGACGAGGTTCGGAATATCAAGGATCAGCGCAACGGTTCCATTGCCCAGTATTGTTGCTCCCGACACTCCTTCCACATCCTGGTAAAATTTCCCGAGTGATTTCAAAACAGTCTGGTGCTCTCCGATGATTGTATCGACCACAAAACCTACTCTCTGATTTTCCACTCTCGTGATTACGATCTGCTCAATGTCAGGACCCGTTCCCCCGATCCTGAATTGCTCCCGAAGCCGTACATACGGCACAATCTGTCCCCGCACATTGGCTACATGTCTTCCGTGCGCGCTTTCAATGTCTTTCCGGGTCAGCTCCACGCATTCCTCAACCATCGTCAGAGGGAAAATGAAGTTTTCAGCGCCGATTCTTGTCAGGAATCCGTCTATGATGGCAAGCGTCAGCGGCAGATTCAGGGTGATCGTGGTCCCGACGCCGCGCTCGCTGCTGACATCGATCGTGCCTCGAAGCGAATCGATGGTTTTCTTCACGACATCCATTCCCACGCCGCGTCCGGAGACACTGGTAATTTCTTGAGCAGTAGAAAAACCGGGTGCAAAAATCAGCGAGAACAGTTCCTGTTCGCTCAGCTCTGCTTCTGCACTGAGAAGTTTTCGTTCGATTGCTTTGGAGCGGATGGCGGCGGTATCGAGTCCCTTGCCGTCATCCCTGATGCGGATTACAACACTGGGTCCGGAATGCGATGCGGAGAGATGGAGGGTCCCCTGCCGTGGTTTTCCCAGCGATTCGCGCACTCCTGGTTTTTCAATTCCATGGTCGATACTGTTTCTGATCAAATGCACCAGCGGATCGCTCAGACGCTCGATCACGGTTTTGTCCATCTCCGTTTCCGCACCTTCGGTGGTAAGTTCGATTTCTTTGGACAGTTCCTGAGAGAGATTTCGGACAAGCCGTTTGAATTTGCTGAACGTCGTTCCGATGGGCAGCATGCGGATGTTCATCGTATTGTCGCGAAGGTTTGTGGTCAATCGTTCGATTTCCTCGGCAATCGAGACGAACTCGGGAATCTGGCGGGTAAATGCCGTCTGGCTGAGGCGGGCCTGCACGGTCACCAGCTCTCCCACCAGGTTCACTAAGGTATCCAGTTTCTCCGTCGAAACCCGGATGCTGGACGTCATGTCCGCTTCTTGCCGCTTCTCCCGGGCTTCGCGCACGGCCTGCTGTTCTGCCAACGCGGACTCAATTTTATTTCCGGCCACAAGGCCGTTTTCCACCAGTATTTCTCCAAAACGCTTTTTTGCCTTCAATACCGACTGGAGATCCGGAGAGGTGAGGTCACCGCGCTCCAGGAGAATATCGCCCAATTTTTTATACGAAACTTCATCATCCAGAACTCCATCCTCGTCGATGACCTCGATTTTCAGTTCGCAATCATCTTTGACGAAAATAAACACATCCTGAATGGCATTGACGCCCCGATCGGTGGTCAGGATTATGTCCCAGTAGGTGTAGCACAGTTCCGGATTATTGTCTGCCAGAGGCGGGATATCATCGGTTTGGGCTACAACCCTGCAAGAACCAAGCTGACGAAGTTCTTCCAGCATTAGCAGAGGATCTATTCCGAGCACGAAAATATTCTGATTCGGTCGGAACCGGATGCGGTACGTAACGTTTTTTTCAGCTGATCCTTTTGAGGATTCCGCATCTTCATGAAGAGAAGCGGCAGGAGCGTTTTTCTCGTCCAGCGAAGGAACGAGTTTTCTGAGAGAAATAAGGATGCTGCGGGCTTTTGTGGCGTCGACCGTGCCGCCGTAATAATACGCGTCAAGCATCGCTTTTATGTGGTCCCGCGCCGCAAGAGTTAAATCAATAAGTTCTTTTGATGCCGCCATCTTCCCTTTTCTGACCAGGTCAAGGGCGGTTTCGATGTCATGCGTAAACGATGCTACATCATGAAATTCGCACGTTGCACCTGACCCTTTAATCGTATGCATGGCCCGGAAGGACCGTGCGATCAATTCCTGGTCTTGAGGGGTCTTCTCCAGCTCAAGCAGGGATGCTTCGAGTTCGGCCAGAAGTTCATACACTTCTTCTTTGAATGTCTCACGGAGCTTGCCAATAATATCTTCCATAGCGTCCTCTGTGTCTGTTAGTGAACGTCGCCGGATACTGCATCCTGAACCCAAAAGCAGCTTTTCTGATCATCCTGACGGCATCCGGTCAAACGATCGTATCCTGCCTCTGCTACAACTTTTTTCATGGCATCCGGCAGTACTCCGGCGCAAAAAAGCCGCTTGCCCGCTAGCGTGATGGAACGATGAAGCGAACAGATCAGCTGCAACCCGGCCAGATCAACGGCTGTTACAGCGGCGCACTGCATAATCATCTCGTCCGTCTCATCCAGCGTTTTCAACAAAACGTCCTTGATCTCAGCGGCATACCGCACCGTTATTTCGCCATCGAGTATTATCGTTCCTTTTCGGTCCGTGATATCAACACGTGCCCCCATAAGTATCTTCACCTTTCGCGCTTTATGTGCGTCGTCATTCCGCCTTTCGGAATGTTCTCTGCCTTGACTGCTAATTTACTTCACAAATTTTTTCACTACCTCCATAAGCTGTTCCGGCTTGAATGGTTTCACGATCCAGCCGCTCGCCCCGGCCGCTCTGCCTTCCGCTTTCTTCTCTTCCTGTGATTCCGTCGTCAGCATGACGATAGGCATAAATTTGTAATTCGGCATGCTCCTGATTTGTTTGATCATCTCGATCCCGTCCATTTCCGGCATATTGAGGTCGGTCACCACCATGTCGATCGCCTGGCCGGTCATTTTCCCGATGGCGTCTTTGCCGTTCACCGCCCCGATAACGTCGTATCCCGCATCTTTCAGCGCAAAAGTCACCAGCTGCCTCATGGAAGCTGAGTCATCTACGACTAGAAATGTTTTCGCCACTGTAATTCCTCCTTGCTGCTACTTTCTCTCCGCCGAAAGCGTTGCCTGCATCACCAGACGCTCAGACTCCATGGTATACATGTTGCTGAGCCAGGACGCGATGCTGTCGGACGTGTGGTCATGTATTTTGACGCTCATGGCCTCCAGCCTGCTTATGATATTCTCCGCATCGGACTTGAATCTCATAAGCGGCTCTATGACATGCTCGATTCGTTGCCGGGTGATGTCCTGGAACTGCATGGAAACCATGATGGCGCTGATGTCTTTGGCCAGTCCTGCTGTCTCGGCGGTGAGTTCATCCAGCTTCTTCTGGGTGCCGGTCATTGCCTCATTGATTTTTGCCAGGGCCTGCTCCACGGCGTGACCGGCTTCGTCCGCATGTGTACTGCTGGCTGCGGCGCCGGCTTCATTTTTTGTTGAAATTGCCTTCATATCATCAGACATCTTTGTTATGACGGTTCTGATGCGGTCCACTGCGCTGTTGGAGCGCTCAGACAGCTTTCTGACTTCATCCGCCACAACGCCAAAGCCCTTTCCGAACTCACCCGCCCGCACTGCTTCAATGGCGGCATTCAAGGCGAGCAGATTGGTCTGATGGGCTACATATTCAATGTCCGTTACGATCCGCTTGATCTCCTCCGTATCCGCGGTCATCACTTTCATATTTTGCATGGTGTCGGCGGTGATTGCATTGACCTCCTCCATGCTTCCGAGAACATTTTTGAATGTTTTCTGAGCTACGACCACGAGCGAAGCTTCATCGGCGGTGCCGGCAAAACCATTAAAAGCGTCAGATGCTTTTGTTGACTGGCCGCGGGCCCGCTCTACCATGTTCATAAACTTCTCACCTAACTCAAGCGCGGCCTGCTCCGTCTGCTCCGTCACTTCACGGAGCTGGTTTACCAAAACCGGTACCAGTTGATTGGTATTTTTCAGGTGTGCGGCCACCGGTCCCACGATGGAGTCCATTTCAGCAAGCAGTGCTTCCTGCTCTGCTTTATGGCCGGCATCAATTGAATGGAGTATTTTTTTTGAATACTTTAGAATAATAACAGAGGCCACAGCCCATACAATGATCAGGGCAACCACTCGTATCTGCCAATTTCCGATCAAAGAGGGTGCTGCTAAAAAAAGCAGCATAAGGATTATGTAAATCGCTAATCGTTGCTTATTCATGGATGTGGTCTCTTCTCATCGTTAAATTAACAACCGCTAATTACAGAAAATGATACTCTTATTCAGTACTTATCGTGCAAAACATTAGAAACTTTAGCAAAATGTTGCAATTAATTTCATGCAACGACTCTACTGCTTAATTTGAAGGTTTGTCATTTTTTTAGTCAGAGTAACGGCCTTCTGCGGTTTTAAAAGGGCGACAACAGCCCCGGCTTTCTTGCTTTTCATCCTGAGCATGATCTGGGCAGCTGCGTCCGCGTCCATGGCCGAAAGCTGGGCAGCTGCGGCCTCAGGAGGCATTGCCTCATACAACTTCGCCATATTCAACAGCCGTTCGTTCTGAATCTGTTCCGCACGTTTGAGTGCCGCATCCACCTGGTTCAGCAATTTTGTATATTTCGCTATTTTTTCATCGACATCCTTCTTGAGTATATTCAACCGCTCTTCTTCCTTCTTCAGAGCATCTTCCCGCGCCTTCAGTTCAATGCGCTTCTCTTCGACGACTTTAACGACATCATCCTGGGCACCGGCTGTTCCGGCAGGCCAAAAAGAACCTGACAGTAAAAAAGCACTGAAAACAACGTACTGTACTATTATTGCCGCATTTCTGTTGCCGCCTTTTGTTGATTTCATCGGTGTGCTCTCCGCGCGAGGAACTGATAATCCGCTTCCTTCTGGTCGCCCTTGTTCATCTGGAGCAGTTCTTCATGAGTGATTTTCTCATGGAGGATTTCCATTAAACGGTGTTCCTTGTGCGCTTCACGCATGGCATTCTGCTTTTCGTTTAATTCGGCCTGGCGCACAAAAACGCATTTTTTTTGCTGCTCAATAAGCTTGCGGAGATGTTCAAAATATACATAAAAGAGATCCATCTCCCGTATTCCAATGCTTCCCCGGTCCTGCCTGCGGCTGAATTCATCAAGGTGGACCCTGAGTTCTTCCTCCAAAGAATCGAGCTTCTCCTGTTCCTGGTCAAAATCTCTCTGGGCCTTATGCACATCCGATTTCAGTTTTTCCTGGGTAAATTCCTTGAGCTTCAGGACCTTTGTCACTGTTTTATGTTTTCGTGTCATGAGTTTGTCCCTCCTTGCTCGAACGTACAGTATAAGCCTTGCAGGCTGTCGGCCATATCGCGTTGTTCCTTCATCCCCTGGCGAAGGTAGGTTCTGAGCGTATCGATCATTTTAATGGCATAATCCACCTTGGGATTGGATCCGCTTTTGTATGCACCGAGGTTTATCATGTCTTCAAATTTCTTATAGGTGGCCATTGTTTCGACAAATTTCGCCGCGTATTCTTTGTGCCGCGGATCAACGATATCCGGCATCACCCGGCTGATGCTCTGCAGAATATCAATGGCCGGATAGTGATTTTCCATGGCGAGTTCGCGCGAAAGAACGATATGACCATCGAGAATAGCCCTCGCGGAGTCCCCGACAGGGTCAGCCATATCATCACCTTCTACCAGGACGGTGTAAATGCCCGTAATGCTTCCTTTACCCTCCGACGTGCCTACCCGTTCAAGCAGCCGGGGAAGAAGCGCGAAAACCGAAGGCGTATACCCTTTTGCCGTCGGCGGCTCACCCACGGCAAGACCGATTTCGCGCTGGGCCATGGCGACACGGGTGAGTGAATCCATGAGCAGCAGCACATTCTCCCCCCGGTCTCTGAAGTACTCCGCGATTGCCGTCGCTGCAAGCGCGGCGCGCACTTTCGCCAGGGGTGGCTGATCCGAGGTGGAAACAAGCACCACTGATTTTTTCAACCCTTCAGGTCCGAGGTCTTTTTCAATAAACTCCCGCACCTCGCGCCCTCGTTCTCCGATGAGCGCAATAACGTTGACCGTTGCCGCCGTATACTTCGCCATCATTCCAAGCAGCACACTTTTACCGACACCAGAACCGGCCATGATGCCGATACGCTGTCCTTTTCCGCAGGTAAGAATGCCGTTAATTGCTCGGATGCCGAGGTCTATCGGCTCCGAAATCCGCTGCCGCTTGAGCGGATGCGGCGTTGAAGATATGAGCGTGCATTCGGTGCCGCTGATGTGCTCCTTGCCGTCGATGACCAGTCCCCGGTCATTCACGACCCTGCCGACCAGTCCCGAAGAGACCCTGACCGCAACTTTTCTGCCGGCAGGCAGGACCCTGCTTCCCGGCTTGATATCGGACAAATCTCCTACTGCCATGAGCAAAACATAACCATCCTTAAAACCGACCACTTCCGCATCCAAAGACAGTCCTTCGGACAGAATCACGCACGATTCCCCGATGCTGGCTTTCACACCGGTGGCCTTGATGATGATCCCGGTGATCTCGACCACCCGTCCGTACACCTTCAGGGGCTCGACCCGGGAAACGGCCTCTCTATAGGGAGACAGATCAACGAGCGGCACGCTGGGCCCCCATGTCTTTAATAAGATTCCGGAGTTGCTCGTCCAGATCCGTCACTACGTCTTCCATCCCTCCCATCACCACCGAGCCATGGGACGATACGGACGGGTCTACATCAAATACGATGTCGGGATGGACGCTCTGGAGCTGTGGCCTCAATTTCATAAACAAATCATACAGGGCAGGGTTTATTTTGATGGTTATCTGCCCTGATCGCTCAATCCTCAAAAGCGCTTCTCTGGTCATTGCAACGATGCTGTCCGGTTTCATTACCAGTTCACGCTTCAGGATTTTTTCCGCGATGCTTACGGCAAGTTCAACCACCTGCGGTTCGGCTTCCTGAACAAGTGTTTCCCGCAATGTCATCAACTCATGAAGAATATTGTCGATCCTGTCCAAAAATACCTTTGCCTTCTCTGTCCCCATCTCGAGTCCGGCTTTTTCACCCGCCGCATATCCTTTTTCGTATGCTTCGCGCTCGATGAAGTCAAGACTCTTGCCGAGCGCAAACTCGTTTTTGAGAAGCGGCATGGCATAGAGCGACACGCCCTTATTTTCCTGCGCATTTCTAGATAACAAGTTCTTCACCACCCCGTCCGGCAAGAATTATTTTGCCTTCTGTTTCAAGTTTTCTCGCTACTTTCACGATGTTCTGCTGCGCTTTTTCAACGTCGGAGACCTTGACCGGGCCCCGGTTCTGAATGTCTTCTTTCAAGATCGCCGATGCGCGCTGAGACATGTTTTTAAATATTTTGTCCTTCAGCGAATCACTGGTTGACTTCAACGCTAAAGCAAGGTCTTCCTGGCTTACCTCTTTCAGAATGAGCTGGATGCCTCGGTCGTCAACCTTCACCAGGTCGTCAAATACGAACATGAGCTGCCGGATGGAATCGGCAACCGTACTGTTTACTCCTTCGATCCCCTGCAGCACTTTCTGTTCCGTGCTCCGGTCGCACTGGTTCAGTATCTCCGCAATCGTTTTGTTGCCGCCCAGTTTTTTGCCCTTGCCTTTTCCTCCCATGTCAAGCTGGCCTTTCAGAACGTCCTTCAGCTCTTCTATAGCGGTTTCAGGAATCCGTTCGGTCATGGCGATCCTCATGGCGACATCGGATTTGAGCGTGTCCGGCAGACCCGAAAGCACTTCCGCCGCCTGCGTCGGCTCCAGCAGACAGATGATAAGCGCGATGGTCTGGGGATGCTCCGTAATAAGAAAGTTTACCAGGACCTTGGGCTCCACCCATTTCAGCGCATCGAGAGGCCCCTCCTTGGAAGCCATTTCCATGATTTTGCTCGCCCCGTCCTCGCCCAGACCTTTTACGAGGGCTTTTTTCATGAATTCTTCTCCGCCGACATGCAGGTTCCCATGGGTCACCAAGTCCGAAACCTCTCTCAGGACATCCTCCATGGAATTCCGGTCCACTTTCTTGAGCCTCGTCATGTAGGTGGTGATTCTTCCGATATCCTTCACATCAAGGCCCTTGAGTATTTCCGATGCGGCATCTTCACCGATCGAGCTCAAAAATATTGCAGCTTTTTCATGTCCATTGAGCGGCATGTAATCCACCTGTTAGCTATTGATTTGAATTGACTGCACCATCAAAAACGTATAACCAAACCCGAGCAACCGGAAGTTCCCGGAAATTTCGGAACACGTCATCGTTCTTCCAGCCATCCCTTCACCATACTTGCCGCATCTCTTGGATTTCTTTTTGCCCAGTCAATCACCTGGTCCTTTCCAGACGGCTCCTTGGACTCGAGCGAACGTTCTAGCTGGGCAACGGATTGGGGCAGTTGCATCTGCTGTGTCCGGGGAATACCCGTCGGCGTGGTCAACGCCTTCATCATGGGTTTTACCACGAACAAAAAGAGCAGAATAATTGCCGCCAGCGGAACGATATACTTTGCCGCCGAAGTCGCCGTATTGATAATAACCGCTGTCTGGCTGGCGGGTTTGTCTGCATCGGCAAATTCCTCCTGCGGTGACGTTTCAAAAGGCATATTGACCACTTTGACTTCATCGCCTCGTGCCGCCGTGAAACCGATCGCTTTTTTCACCATTTCTTCAAACTGCTGAATGGCCTCTTCAGTGCGAGGAGTATATTTCGCCTCTTTTGATCCGGCTTGGGTCGCATATGTTCCGTCGACAAGCACCACGGCGGATATTTTTTTCACTTCACCGGTCGGGCTGACTATACGGCTGACTACTTTGCTGATTTCATAATTGACGGTGTCATTCTTTTTCTCTGACGTTGCCGGGACCGGTTTTGACACCGCTTGCTGCGCTTTGTCCGGAAGATTCGAAGTAACGCCCGGCACGCCTGCGGGACTTCCCGCGTTCGATTTTTCACTGCTCCGCTGTTCACTTCTGACGACCTGTCCGTCGGGATCATACTTTTCCTCGGTTTTTTCTGTTTTGGTAAAGTCGAGTGCCGCGGAAATTCTGGCGCGCACCTTTCCTTTGCCGACCACCGGCTCAAGCATGCTCACCACTTTTGTTTCTATGTCCTTCTCGTAGCCCCGTTGATAATCGAACTGGCCGCTCGTCAGGGCCATGTTTTCGTCGACCCGGGCCGTAAACATTTCGCCGTTGCTGTTCACCACGGACACATCGTTCGGATCAAGCCCCTCAACGCTGCTCGACACCAGGTGCACAATCCCCTGCACCTGCGCCTGGGTCAGCCGTCTTCCGGCCTTAAGCTTGACGAGCACCGACGCTTTCGGTTTTCCCTCCTTCTGCATGAACAGGGATTTTTCCGGAACTACAAGATGCACTCTGCACTGGTCTATTTCTGCAAGAGAACGGATCGTTCTCGCCAATTCTCCTTGGAGGGCTCTGCGGTAATTCAATTTCTGAACGAAATCCGTCATGGTAAAACTTGTCTTGTCGAACAGTTCGAACCCGATGCCGCCGCCCTGCGGCAGGCCCTGACCAGCAAGCTGGAGACGCAACTCGTATACTTTGTCGGCCGGCACCATGATCCCGCCGCCTTCAGTACGATAAGGAACCCGCAGTTCATTCAGCTTTTGAATAATGGCCCCCCCGTCTTCCTGGGTAAGATTCGAGAAGAGGAGCTGGTACTCCACTTTCTGGCTCCAGGTCACCAGCATGATAATTGCCGCAACAATCAGAACAACGACACCCAGAAGGGTCAATTTTTTCTGGAGCGGCATGATTTTAACCTGCTCTGTAATCGTATTTAAGTCTGCCATGACATACCTCTGATTATAAAATGCAAAATAGAATCCGATGCTGCATTATGATACCGGCTACTGATCCGAACGGAGCGGCCGTTTTCCTTGTTTTAAATCTGCATTTTCATGATTTCCTGATATGCGGAAAGCAGCTTGTTTCTTACCTCGATCATCAGCTGAAAATTCATGTCCGCTTTCTCCATGGAAATAATCGCCTGCGTCACGTCTCCCCCGTTTGCAAGTTCCTTTACGGCCTTGTCCGCGTCATTCTGCACCTGCGTGAGCTTTCCCATGGCCTCCTGCATAATATCGTCGAAGACCGAGGACGTTTCTTTGCCCGTCGTTTTGAGCTGGGATAAATTTTCTCCTGCGCCGGCTCCGGTAATTTTGAGGTCAGACATGACTCCCTCCTCGTGCACATTGTTTATTACGCTTTCAACAGATCAAGCGTTCTTACCAGATTTGATTTAGACATGTTGAAAGCTGCGACCGATGCTTCATACGCCCGCGAGGCCATCATCATGTTCACCATTTCTTCAATCACATTGACATTCGGCATTGCCACGAACCCGTTTTTGTCCGCATCAGGATGACCGGGATCATAGATCATCTTCGGAGGCGTCGAGTCAACCACTACCTCGGAAACCTTCACGCCTTCGAGTCCCTCGGTATTCGACTTTTCCGGTTCTGCCGAAAAAACCACATCTCTTCTTTTGTACGGTCCGCCCTCGGCAGTGCGGGTGGAATGAGCATTCGCCATATTCGAAGCGATGACATTCATACGCTGACGCTGCGCCGCGAGCGCTGATGCGCTTACCTGAAAAACACCGAAAGAATCCATATGTTACCCCTTGATTGCGTTTTTAAACATCTTAATTTTTGCTCCAAGCATGGACACGCTGGTCTGAAACAGAATCGAGTTCTCGGTCATTTTGGAAACTTCCTTGTCGAGTTCTACCGTATTCTGATCGACCCAGGCCTGCGCATCCTCCGCGGTTAATATCTGAGATGATCCCGTTTCGCTTCCGCCTAAATGCTGCGAGGAGGTGACCGTTAGCTTTAATTCTGAGCCAAGAACCTGGCTGAACTGAACGTCCTTTGCCTTGTACCCCGGAGTGTCGACGTTCGCAATATTTGAGGTAATCACCTTATGCCGGAACCCCGTTGCTTCTACCAGCCGATTAAGGATTGTAAAACCGTCACTCATCGCTATCCTCCTTACTTAATTACTATCAAATATCGTGCCAGAAGCTCTTGTAAAATCTCTTTAATTTTGCAACATTTTTTCGGCAGCTCGCGCTAATATGCGGCACTATTTTCATAACCCGGGAAATTTTTTCCGTATTCGTTCAGCTTATTTCGTATGGTCCTGACGCTCACCCCGAGTATTTGTGCCGCTTTTGTCTTGTTGCCGTGAACGTCCTTAAGTGTCTTTAAAATCAATTCTTTTTCCATATCTCTGATTTTCCCGTTGGCGGTCTGATCCTCCCCTTCCGCAGCATCCACCATGAGATCACACGGTTCGATCAGGTCACCGGTGCAGATCAATACCGCCCGTTGAATAACATTTTCCAACTCCCGTACATTACCGCGCCATGACCGTCCTTTCAGGATCGCTGTGGCCTCCTCCGAACATCCCCGGATTTTTTTTCCCGCAGCTGCGGAAAACCGTTCGATAAAGCGTGCACTGAGTGAGACAATATCCTCCGGTCTTTCCCGGAGCGGCGGCACTTTCAGGGGAAACACGTTCAACCGGTAAAACAGATCTTCACGAAAGCGCCCTTCTGCGCATTCCTTGGCAAGGTTTCTGTTTGTTGTCGCCAAAACACGGACATCGACCGGAATCGGTTCTTTCCCACCAACGCGGTCGATCTCACGCTCTTGCAAGGCCCTCAGAAGCTTTGCTTGCAGCATCAAGGGAAGTTCTCCTATTTCATCAAGCAGAAGAGTTCCGCCGTCCGCCAGTTCGAATTTGCCTTTTTTCCTCTCGATCGCGCCGGTGAATGCGCCCTTCTCATGTCCGAAAAGCTCGGACTCAAGCAGATTATCGGGGATCGCCGCGCAATTTACGGCAACAAATGGTTTGTCTTTTCTCCGGCTTGTCTGCTGAATGCGCCTCGCAAGCAGTTCCTTCCCCGTACCGCTTTCTCCGTTAATAAGCACTGTGATATCATTTGCCGCAAGGTTCTCCGCAAGCGCCACAATCCTCTTCATCTCGGGGCTTTCCGCCAGCATGTCCTTTCCCGCGGCAGCACGGCTTATGATGGAATCAAGCGCTTTTTTCAGCGAATCAAAGGAAAAAGGTTTCATAAGATAATCCGTAGCGCCTTCTTTCATGCTTTCCACTGCGTTTTCGACGGTCCCAAACCCGGTTATTACCAGCACCGGCAGATTTCCGATGCGGCGGCGTATTTCCTTCAAAAAAGTGAGGCCGTCCATTTTCGGCATATTCATGTCCGTCACCACCAACTGATAGCCGGATTGCTGCAGTTTGTTCAGGCCTTCCGCCCCGCCGTCGCACACAACCACCGGAAAACCCATTCGCTGAATGGCCTCTTTCAGTGCTGATCGCATTTGCGGGTCGTCATCGACGACAAGAATAGGTTTTGTACACGCTGTCTGCACGGTAATACTCCTTTCGCTGTCCACAGTTAGCCGTGAGTTCCTGATAAAACCGGCGCGGACAATTCTGCATGGGCTAAGGTGCTGTCTCCGGTTTCTTCCAAGGGAAACCACAGGCTGAACGTGCTGCCTTTTCCCGTTTCGCTTCGGACCGTGATAGCTCCCTTGTGTGCTTGCATGATTTTTGATGTAATCGCCAACCCGAGGCCGGTCCCGGAGTCCTTTGTTGTGAAAAATGGATCAAAAATCTTTTCCACATTCTCGGGTGCAATGCCGCCGCCGTTGTCCGTGATATTTACGGCCACCTGGTTGTTGTTGCTTGCCGTCGTTATTTGAATCACGCCGCCGTCGGGCATGGCCTGCACCGCATTCATAATAATGTTCATAAACACCTGTTTCAAAAGTTCTGAGTCTCCCATAATGGAGCATGGTGCCGTCGCGCGTTCAATGGTTACTCTGCGAGAGTTCAAGAGCGGCGCCAGCATGTTCTGGGACTCCTGCATGACACTCTCCAGTTCGACAGGCCTGAACGATGGTCTTCGGGGGCGCGCAAACAACAGCATATTGGTGAGAATCGCATTGAGATTGCTAATCCCGGTTGAAATCCCCTGTGCAAGGTCCCTGTGCTGGGTGCCTACAAGCTCTTTTTCGAGCATGCTCGCGAATAATTCAATGCTGCAGAGCGGATTCCTGATTTCGTGTACGATCTTAACCGCCATTTCTCCCATGGAAATCAGACGCTGGTTGCGTTCCTGCTGGACTTCGAGCTCGCGCAGCCTTGTTATGTCCTTGATAAGCACAACACGCCCACGCGACAATCCCGCTGCATCGACGACATTGGAATGAGATACGATAACCGTATATTTTTTCCCTTTCACCGTCAGCATGGTCTCCGGCCCTTCATCGGCCAGGGAGAAGTCGAGCGCTGAAAACGATTTCCCGACAGATGTCCCCGGATCAAGGCCGAGCAGATTCTCCGCGGACCGGTTGAGCATCGTGACCTGGCCGCGGGGATCCACAACAACAATGGCCTCTTCGAGGTTGTAGAGCACGGCATTCAGATTGTCCTTGCTTTGTTCTGCTTCGGCGAGCGCCCGGTTGAGCTGGTGGTTTTTGTTCTCCAGCTCCTTGGTCAGGTAGGTGATCCGGTCCTGCAAAAGCCCGTAATAGGACTCAAGACTCTGCGATGCCCGGGTGAAATTATCAAACGCCTGATTCAGTTGTTCCACGTTCATAGCCATTATGGTATCCTTTCGGAAATGGACCTGCCCTGCAGGTCTGCGCCGGCGAGGCGACCCAATGCGCTTTTGACCATCTTGATTTTCGCAAGCGCATCTGATGCCTGCTTTGCCGGTGCCAGCAGCGAAACTCGGTAGCAGGCCCATTCGATGTCCGCAAGCGCTGCAGAGTTCTGCTTGCTGTCAATCTTGAGCGAAGCAACTGCGGCGTAATGCCCCAGCGCTTCCTGCTTTTTCCCCTGATCAAACAGAAAATCCGCAAACATAACCTCTGCGGTAGGCGACCACTGATTTTTTGCGAATAAATTATTACAGAGTACTAATGCCTGTCCTGGATCCGGCAGTGATCGCGCCACGTCAAGCAGCAGTTGAACGTCCGGTTCCTTCATTTCCTTGATGTTCTTCAGGGTTGCAAGCGTTTCCTGATATGCTCCGTTTACAAACAAGACTCGCGCCTGCGTCCGCAGCGCGTCGTCTTCCGTCGCCAGTTTCCTGCCCCGTTTGGCATATTGCGATGCAATTGCGGCCTCGCCGATGTCCGCATAGAAATCAGCCAGGAGAAGCCTGCCTTGTGCCTTTGTTTCTTCCGAGCCGTTTTTTATGAGCCATCTGCAGATATCAAGGTAAATTTTGCCCGAGTGCCGGAGCGCGCGTGCGATCTTAACGACTGATTGAGCCCGCGACGGTTCAAGGAGCCAGTGGCCCGCCACACGCCATACATTGGCCAGCTCTGTATTGTCTTTGTCTTTCAGCTCGATCAACAGAGACTCGATCTCCTCAAGCGCAGCGGGCACCGGCGTGCGTCTGCAAACCAGTTCGTTCAAAAATGGAATCGCCGACCCCGGCTTGCCCTGGCTTCTGTACATTTTTGCAAGAAGAAGCAGCGCGGTGTCGTATTCTTTCCCGTACGGATAATTCCGGCGTATTTCCAGAAGATTGTCGAGCGCTTCTTCCTGCTTTCCCCAAGCAAGATAGGTCGTTGCCAGATGCAGCAGCGCTTGCTGATGCAATCTCCGGTCTTTGGTAGTGAGCACTTCGGTGAAATACTTTTCTGCTGCGGGATATTTTTTTTCTTCTTTAGCGATCAGGCCAAGCCCGGCATACGCAGAGAGCTGTAGCTCAGGATCTTTGATGGAATTCAGATAAATTTTTGCATCCAGTAGTCTGCCCATCTCCCGGAAATTCTCACCGATATTGAAAAGTGCTTCCTGCGAGGATTCCACAAATTTTTTATCTCTGGCAAGAAGCGACATGTACAGGTCATTGGCTTTTTTATAATTTCCGAGTTTGTGGACCGCATTTGCTTTTCCTAAAAGCGCCTGGACTGTTTCACCTGCTTTTTCATATGACTCAATTGCCTCATGAAAATTGCCGAGTTGGTACAAAGAATCGGCAAGTCCAAGTTCAGCACGGGGCACGAATGAGGACTGTGAAAAATTTTTGAGAAAATTCCGGTAGCAAACCGTGGCCTCGGAATAACAGGTCATTTTTTTGTAGGTTTCCGCCCTGTCCAGAAGCAATCGTTCCTTCTCCGCTGTCGTAGCCGCGTAAATATAAGCGATCCTGAAATGTTCTATGGATTCGGCCGGCTTTTTCATTTGCACAAGCGATTGTGCGAACAGGCTATGGTATGCAGAAAGTTCACGGCTGGTCGGCTGGTATGCTGACAGGACATCCAGAGCATCTTCCGGCTTATTTGCATTCAACAATATCCGTGCTTTTTCGATCGGGCTGGTGCCTGTTGCGGAATCATCAGCTAAAACCGCCAAAGGTAGAAGAAGCGCTATGACAATAAACGCTATTCTCATACCTGACATAAAGCAACAAGCATGCCCAAACTTAACATTTTGATATATAATGATTTTTTAATAAATTGCGAAGAGAAAATACGTCAGAGAAATGACAGGTGGCAGTGATTTGGCGGATATTGCGCTATTTAGTTGATTCTATGCCCATTTTTTTCATTTTTTCAAGTAATGTGGTTCTGTTGAGGCCAAGAAATTGTGCCGCTTTGCTTTTGACCCCTCCTGATTTTGATAAGGCTTTGAGAATCAAGTCTTTTTCCAGATTGCTGACAATTGAGCTGAGATCAACACCGGTTTCGGGAATGTCATTGGCCGTCTTTTGTGCTGTGGCTGAAATAGACGAGACAGGATCAGCGCTTGGCTGCTGTGCCGGCAGGCAGGCGTAAAATTTTTCGGGGAGATCAGAAACCTGAATGGTATCGTTGCGTACAAGGATAGTAAGACGCTCTATTAAATTTTCCAGTTCCCGGACGTTCCCGGGCCATTGGTATGACAACAGGCAATGCATGGCTTCCCGGGAAAATACAAACGGGTTCCGCTTTCTTTTTTTAGCAAACTCGTGGATAAAATGATCAACAAGAAGCGGAATATCTTCAGGCCTGCTCCTGAGGGGTGGAAGATGGAGCGGAATGACATTCAGTCGGTAGAACAAGTCCTCTCTGAATTTGCCTTCCTGGGTAAGTTTTTCGAGATTTCTATTTGTTGCAGCCAACACCCGCACATCTACCTTTACGGTTTTCATACCGCCGACGCGCTCAAATTCCCGCTCCTGCAGTACCCGCAGGAGTTTTACCTGGAGCGAAGGATCCAGCTCTCCCACTTCGTCAAGAAAGATTGTCCCATTCTGCGCCAGCTCAAATCTGCCGATCCGTGTGTTGATCGCGCCGGTGAAAGCACCTTTTTCATGCCCAAACAGTTCTGATTCAAGAAGATCGCGCGGTATCGCAGCACAATTCAGCGGCACAAACGGCCCCTCTGAGCGGGAGCTGTTGTAATGGATTGTCTTGGCAATAAGTTCTTTTCCGGTGCCGCTGTCGCCAAGGATCATGACCGTGCTGTCCGTGTCCGCTATCTGCTCGATCAGCCGGTATACTACCTGCATGCTGGGAGAGTCCCCGACAATACCCTCAAACTTGTATTTCTTCATAAGCTGCATCTTGAGCATGATGTTTTCTTTCTGCAGCTTTGAGACGTTCAACGCCTTGTTGATGACAATCATGATCTCATCGAGGTTGAAGGGTTTTGTGACGTACTCGAAGGCCCCGAGCTTCATCGCTTCTACTGCAGTCTGCACGGTTCCGAAGGCAGTGATCACGAGAACGGGTGTTTTGATGTTCAGGGTGGTAATTTCCTTGAGGACTTCAATGCCGTTGATTCCCGGCATAATGAGATCAGTCAGGATAATATCGAATGAACTGCTTTTGATGCAATCAATTCCACTCTGCCCGTCTACGGCAAGAGTGACTTCAAAGCCTTTGTTTACCAGAAAAGACTGCAGGACATCGCGGACTGTTTCATCATCGTCAATAATAAGGACTCTCTGCATGAACGTATTATACAGATTATCGGCGATGTGTCAATACATTGACGCGAGGTTTTTATATATGCCTGGTACCGCTTGACGCCAGTGGAAAAAGCAGGAAAAGCTGTTATGTGCGCAAACAGGGAAGCTATCGAACAAGTTTCCTGTATTTGCTAACAGTTGAACAGGCAAAGGGAAATTGGTTGCATGCCATGTCCTCTGCGCACAGGCATGCAGAGAGCATGCACTTGCACACTCTTATTCGGCCGCCATTTGAGCGGTAATTCCAAAAACCGCATCGTGCTCTTCCCGGCCAAGAAGTTTGTCCATGTCGAGAATAATGATAAGTCCCTGCTCGAGCTTGGCTATTCCGTATATAAACTCGGCTTTCACTTCCGACGCCACGGGAGGAGCCGGCATAATCACGCTCTGCGGGATTCTGAGCACCTCCGAAACCGCATCTACCAGAATGCCCATGGTGTGCCCCCGGACATTCATGATCACGATCTTCGTGTAATCATCGAGTGTTTTTGCTTCAATCCCGAATTTCTTCCGTAAATTCAAGACCGGGATCACTTTCCCTCTGAGATTGATCGCTCCTTCAACATACGGAGGAGCATGGGGGATTTTTGCGAAATCCTTGATGTTATTGATCTCCTGCACCTTCAGAATATTCACTCCGTATTTTTCCGCCGCCAGTTTGAACGTCACGAACTGGAGCATTTCTGTATTCACTGTATCGGTTACCATAAGACCTCCTCGCGGAACAGCGCGTCAGAACAGCATTGTCCGGTAGTATATTAGGCATCGCAACGTGCCGATGTTTTTTTATACTTTAAACCATGTCGTCATTTCGTGAAGCTTCGCCGTCTGCTGGGCAAGCTCATCAGAAGACTGTTTAATGCTCACCGTCGAAGCTGCAGCTTGTTTCGTAATGGTTGAAATACTTGTCATATTCTGGGTCACCTGCTCTGATGCCGCGGACTGCTGTTCAGTCGCCGCAGCTATCCGCTGAACCATGTCCATTGACAAGGATGACACTTGAACAATGGAATCGAGCGACATGCTCGCCTCCTTTGCCTGGTCAACCCCTTTCGTCACTTCTTCCGCGCCTTTTCGCATTGCCTCGACGGATTCTGTGGCTGCTTTTTGAATGGCGCTTATCCGGTCTGCAATGTCTTGTGTCGCCTGTCCGGTCCGTTCTGCAAGCTTTCGCACTTCATCGGCGACCACGGCAAAGCCCCGCCCCTGTTCACCTGCCCGCGCTGCTTCAATGGCCGCGTTCAGCGCTAGAAGATTGGTCTGGTCCGCAATGCCGTTGATGACCGCCACGATCTCCCCGATCTGGGCCGAACTTTTTCCCAATTCTTCGATTGTTGTCGCCGCACCATTCACCGTTTCCGATATTGCCTCCATGCTGTTTGCCGTTGCATCGATGACTGATTTCCCCTGAACGGCCGTGCCGGACGAATTCTTTGCTGCATCTGCCGCGCTGCTCGCGTTCTTTGCCACATCCATGTTCGTTTGGGAAACTTCCGTCATCGCCGTTACAACCTGGTCCGTTTGCGAATTGAGATCCTGCGTGCCCTTATAAAGGTCGTCCGCCGTCGATCTCAGTTGCTCCGAGCTGACACTCAGCGTGCCTGCCGTGGAGTTTATCTGAGCAACCATCTCGCGGACACTTTTGATCATATGATTAAAGCTGTCAGCTAATTCGCCGATTTCATTTCCTGCTTTTACTTCCACCTGCGTGGTTAGATTACCTTTTGCCAACTCACCGGCTGCGGCAACAACATGGTCCAGAGGAGCAATAAGACGGCGGGTGACTAAATATGTAAGCGTTCCCACGCCTGCCAGGATGCAAACCGCAATAATTATTATTAAGATCACTAACCGGTAGAAGGGAGCAAAATAGTCACTTTCCTTGATACCGACAAAAAGTGCCCCTATTATTTCTCCCTGATCGTTCTTTATGGGATCATATGCAGTGAAATATTTTGCTCCGAGTACGTCTGCTTCACCACGGTATGACTTTTTTTCCTTAAAAAGCGTTTCATAAGCAGGTCCCTGGAGTTTTGTGCCTGTTGCACGTCCGCCTTCAGGTTTCATGATATTTGTCGAAATCCTGACATCTCCCATAAAAATCGTTGCTGCTCCGCCTAAAAGCTTTTTAATCTTGTCCGGAAGTTCATTGTTATCGTTCAACACATAAGAATCTGCCATTATCCTGCCGTCGGCAATTTGAAAATGTGTGCCTTTATCTTTCAGCAATTCCCAGAAAACTCTTAGATGATCGTCCTGCGCATCTTTGATCTGAGCCATAAGCGCCTGGTGGAATATCGACAAGCATACAACAGTGATAATACAAAGAGCTGCCCCGACACCGAGCAGGCTAAAAAGAACAAGCTGTGAACGAATTTTCATGTTGTTGATTCTCATATAAAAAATCCTTTCTTTTCTAAATCACGCCTTATTGCTCGATCACATTGAAGGAATAGCAACCTATTATTTGAACGCTCCCGAAGCTACGATAATGTCTTCGTATCGTTCGTTGTACGCTATTTTGTTTTCCATTTCTTTTGTGGCAGGGTTAATAGTTTTATATTCCTGCCATCCCTTGCCCGCTGTTCTGGCGATCTCAATGCGGTCGCGGACAATCGGCTTGTTGTCCGGGTCCATGAGGTTTATCATGTCTTCGCCGACTTTTTCCTTATCGCGGCCGTGTGCGAGGCATTTGCCGTTCATGTCGTAGGCCACAATGTAGAGGTCTCTGTTTACAAATGCGCCTGCATGGTCATTGAACTCGGTAAAGGCCGCATCCCGGCCTTTGGCCTTGATGAAATCAATCGCCTTTTTGACAAGTATCTCCGCCTCTGCGGGGGTTGCTTTAAAGAATGCAATCTGCTTCCGGAGGTCCACGGTGAGTTTGGCAAGGTCTTCTGCGGCACTTTTTATCTGGTGTGCATATACGGAAGATTGCTTCGTGATGCTCGCTATGTTTTCCATGTTTTGGGTGACTTCTTCCGATGCCGCCGATTGTTCCTCAGTTGCCGCTGCAATCCGCTGCACTAGGTCCATGGCTCCGGATGATGCCTGGACAATGGAATCCAGGGATGCGCTTGCATCTTTCGCAAGTCCTACACCGCTTTCCACTTCGCTGCTGCCCAGTTTTACCGCCTCGACTGCACCAGCCGCCGCTGCCTGAATGCCGCTGATTCTGTCTGCAATGTCTTTGGTTGCCTGGCTGGTACGTTCAGCAAGTTTTCGCACTTCATCAGCAACCACGGCAAAACCGCGCCCCTGCTCGCCTGCCCGCGCGGCCTCGATAGCCGCATTCAGCGCCAGCAGGTTCGTCTGGTCCGCAATCCCGTTAATAACCGCAACAATTTCTCCGATCTGCGCGGAGCTTTTTCCCAACTCTTCAATGGTTGCTGCTGTTTCTTTCACTATCTGTGCAATCCTGACCATGTCTTCCGCAGACTTATCAACAGTCAGTTTACCCTGCGCAGCGGTTTCGGAAGCTTTTTTACTCGCATCTGCCGCGTGAGATGCATTTTTTGCGACATCCATGATGGTTTGTGAAACCTCGGTCATGGCCGTTACGACCTGTTCCACCTGCGATGAAAGCTCCTGAGCTCCCTTGCTCAGCTCATCGGAGGATTCGGAAAGGTTGAAACTTCTCGACGACACACTGTCCGAGGCGTTTTTAATATCCGTGACCAGTTTTTTCAACTTGTCATTCATGTTATGCACTGCTGCATAAATCCCGACTTCCACTTTCCCGTTCGATTCAAATTGCACGTTCAAATTACCCCGGGATATCTTTTCCGCTATTTCTGCTATAAAAGACGGCTCTCCGCCTACTTGTTTCAATATTTTTTTCGTGGTCCTGTTCGTAACGATCAACGCAATAAGGACAAATAAAACCGTAGAGGCAATAAGCAAATAGATCCCGTTCAAAAAACTGTTCTTAAATTGTTCTTCCTGTTTTTTTACGATCGCTTCAATATCATCTACATAATTACCGGTCACGACGACCCAGTTAAAAGGCTTGAACTGAAGTGCGTAACTTCTCTTGGGAAGAGGCACCGTGCCTCCCTCCTTCGGATACCAATAGGTACTGAAGCCGCCCTCCGGGTTCGCTCCTTCCTTCAGAAAATCACGCACCATATAGTTGCCTTTTTTGTCCTGAGTATCATACCGATTAGTACCTATGTTTTTGGTGTTCGGATGAGCAACACTGACGCCTTCCATCGTATACGCGATAACATAACCGTCCTTTCCAAACTTAAGCGACATCAAAAGGCCGCCTCCTGCTTTTTTCGCCTGATCCAGCGTTAACTCACCTCTTTGTTGTCTCTCATAAATGCCTTGGAGCATCGAGACAGCCGTCTGGACTTCGCTTTTTGCCAGGGTGTCGAAATCCGCGTACAAAGCTTTTCGATAATCTTCTGTGGCTTGTGTGTATATTCTGTAGCTTTGCGTCAATGCAATTAAACTCACAACAATAGCGACGGATACACAACCGCTTACAAAGAGAAATGATATTTTGTTGCCGAAACTGTTCAGTTTAGATAGCATTTTCATAGTTTTGCTTTCTATTGGAGTCACTGTCACCTGCAAACTATTCGCGATTTCTTCGCATAAAAACTGTTTCATGGACAAATCGTTTTTTTTTACCAAAAAAAGCCATCGGCTCCGGCCTTCTGCTGCAAACAGTGCATATACCTTATTTATAAACTCCCGACCCTACAATAATATCTTCGTAGCGTTCAACATAGGCTGTTTTGTCTTCGATCTGTTTGGTAAGCGGGTTAGAGAATTTATAGTTTTGCCATCCTTTGCCCTGTGTTTTGGCAATCTCCACCCGCTCTTGTACAAAAGGTTTACCGTCCGCATCCAGGAGAGCCATCCAGTCTTTCCCGATCCTGTCCGGGTTCTGGCCGTGGGCAAGGCATTTTCCGTTCAAATCGTAGACATCAACATACAGATCACGATTTGTGAATTTACCTTTCAGTTTGCTGAATTCTTCATACGCTTTTTCCTTGCCGTTCATTTTTAAGAATTCAATCGCTTTCTTGACCAGTGTCTCGGCTTCCACGGTTGTCCCCTTAAAAAAGGCCACCATCTCCGCCAACCCGGCAGAAAGCTTCGCAAGCTCTTCCGCAGAAAATTTAATCTGATCTGATGAATTTGCCGCGCGCTTCGTAATGCTCGATATGTTTTCCATGTTCTGGGTGACCTGCTCCGAGGCCGCCGATTGTTCTTCCGTTGCAGCCGCAATCCGCTGCACCATGTCCATGGCATTTGTCGATGCCGTCACAATGGTATCAAGAGACGAACTTGCCTGTTTCGCAAGCTCTACGCCTTTGTCTACTTCATCGCTTCCGCGTTTCATAGCATCAACGGATTCTCCGGCGGCTGCCTGAATTGCCGCGATGCGCTGGGTGATGTCCTGCGTCGCCTGGCCTGTCCGTTCTGCAAGCTTCCTGACTTCATCCGCCACCACGGCAAAACCGCGTCCTTGTTCACCTGCACGAGCGGCCTCGATGGCGGCATTCAGCGCCAGCAGGTTCGTCTGATCTGCAATACCGTTAATAACCGCAACAATTTCGCCAATCTGCGCCGAACTTTTTCCCAGTTCTTCAATGGTGCCCGCCGCTTCCTGTACTGTTTGCGCAATTCTGACCATATCGCTTGCCGTGGTATCCACAATCTGTTTGCCCTGCGTGGCGGTATCTGAGGAATTCTTTCCCGCTTCTGCCGCACTGGATGCGTTTTTGGCAACGTCCATGATGGTTTGGGAAACCTCCGTCATGGCCGTTACAATCTGTTCTACCTGTGACGAAAGTTCCTGCGATCCTTTGCTCAATTCATCGGAAGTTAACGAAAGGTTGTTGCTCCCGGAACTTACACTGTCTGCCGTATTCTTTACGTCTGCAACCACGACCCTCAATTTCTCTATCATGATTTGCATAGAGGAGACCAGTTGGCCGATCTCGTCATTACTCGATGCTTTCATATCCGTGTTTAGGTTGCCGTGTGCAAGGCCCTCGGCAACGACTACGGCCTGTTTAAGCGGATTAACAATCCCGCGGCCCAGGTAGGCAGCGATAAAGAAAGCAAGGACCAGAGCGCCGACAGTCAGGACAAACATAAGGATAAGGGTGTTCTTATACATTGCCACAGATACGGTGTATCGATATTCAGTGCGTTTTGCCTGGTGATTTGCCAGAGCATCTACTGCGCTTATCCAATTGCCGGCAGCCGGACCAGCCTCCCTGTCTAGAACAGCGAGGGCCGCTTCGGTTTTGTTCGCCAGGGCAAGTTCAATGACTCTGTTATTAAGCGGACGAATGGTTGTTGTTGCTATTTTTACCTTTTCCACCAATGCGAGGCCTTCCGCGTCATCCTTCAACACCATCGATTGAAGTTTGTTGAATGCCGCGTCGTATCGTTCCCGCTCCTTTTGAATTTTTTTCATCAAGCTTTGTTTCTTTTCGGCGCCTTTTTCCAAAAGCATGCTCTGCAAGGATATAATTACCTCGCGGACAGAGTCAGACATATCATTTGCCAGCTGCATCCGAACATTGTTTACCGTAACAATTCTCTCTAGATTGTCCTGTATTCTCCCGATGTTATAAATACCAAGAAGCGTCATTGATGTTGTAAGAACCAGCACCAATCCGAATCCAACAGCCAACCGGGGTCCAATCTTCATATTTTTCATTACCCAACGCCTCCAGAAAATTTCAGTGTTTACCGCGTGAATAAGAAAATTTTTTTATAATCATCTGCGTTTGCTTCAGTCCTATACGGCGTTGATGATTTCTCCTGCCATTTCCTCAATGGGGAGCACCTTGTCCGCAATCCCTGCTTCCACCACGGCGCGGGGCATGCCGTAGACTACGCATGTCTCTTCATTCTGCGCGAAAATGCGCGATCCCGTCTGTTTCATGGACGTCATGCCCTTTACCCCGTCATTACCCATTCCGGTCAGAATTACGCCGAGCGCCCTGCCGGGATAAAATTCAGCCATGGATTGCATCAAGTAATCCACGGATGGGCGGTAAATGAACTCTTCCTTGTTTTCCGTTATATTCACCACCGTTTCAATGCCCCGCAGACGGTTTACCCGCATATGCCCTCTGCCGGGCGCCACAAGTGCGACGCCCGCTTTCAGCTGTTCGCCTTCCTCCGCTTCCTTCACGGTAATCTGGCTCAATTCATTCAGACGCTCCGCAAAAGGTCCGGTAAAGTTGGCCGGCATATGCTGTACGATGATAATAGGAACGGGAAAATCCTTCGGCAGGTGTGGAATAATTTCCTGGACTGCCCGCGGACCGCCGGTAGAGGTGCCAATCGCCACGACATTGACCCGCCGCACGCCGGTCGACAAGGCCGGCACAATCCGGGGCGCGCGGCTTGCGTCAGGAGCACGCTCGACTTTTTTGAGCTTTCGGACCACTCCGCTCCGCGTAATATGCTTCACCTTGTCGATGAGCATTTCCTTGATTTTGACGATGTTGATAGAGAGCTCTGAAAGGTTCTTGGGAATAAAATCAACCGCACCGTAGTCAAGAGCATCCAGGGTCACCTGGGCACCTTCAGCGGTAAGTGAACTTACCATGATCACCGGCACGGGGTTCTTTTCCATAATGAGCCGCAGCGCTTCAATCCCGTCCATTTTCGGCATTTCAACATCCATGGTGACCACGTCGGGTTTGAGAAGAGCGACCTTTTCCACAGCTTCGATGCCATCCCGTGCCGTCCCGACGACCTTGATCTCCGGGTCCGATGAAAGCATATTCGTGAGTGCATTTCGCATAAATGCCGAATCATCGGCAATAAGGACTTTTATAGTCATGGTGAGCACCGTTTTTTCCGTGCCATCAAATACATACTGTCTACACGACCCCTTTGCTGTTTAAATGAGAGGAATATTTTTTGTCAGTGTTCTGGATATGGTTTGCAAGCCAATCCTTGAGAAAGTTCATTATTTCAACCGTCACGATGGCCTGGCCGTCCTGGAACTTTTTCACGACGTCTGAAACCTGACGGGTCAGGGCGTCATGGTTCGCTTTATGGGCAAGGTACCCCGGATACAGATGCTTTTGCATCAATCCCTCTTCCGCAGCGAAATGGGTTATTGTGTACTCAATCAGACCGGCAAGAACGCTTCCTATGATCTCTTTGCCTTTTCCCGCCCCCATGGCAGAGTGCAGGTCATTTACTATATTGAACAGTTTCTTGTGCTGTTCATCGATTTCCTTGATATTGACGCTGAGGCTGTTGTCCCAGACCATAAAAGCCATACCCGCATCCTCCTTGAAAAAATCACCGGACCAGCACAGAACTCCGGTCAGTCGATTTAAAAACCGAATTCCTTCAGCAGGTCGTCAACTCCCTCCTGAGACACCCGCTCCGGAGCAGCCTCTGATGATGGGGTTCCGGCGTCGATTTTTACTCCAAATTGCGTAATAAGCCGCACCAGCTCAGACTCGATGTCACCGACCAGCGTGATTACTTTCTTGATTGTCTGCCCGGTAAGATCCTGGAAAGACTGAGTGGTCAGTATCTGGGTGAGGTCGTCTTCCAGCGTATTTTTGAAATCCTTGAGATACGCGATCGTCTCGGGAGGACCTTCCACTTTCCTAATATGCGCTGCGAGATCGTCCATAACAAGAATATATTTTTCCACGACGCTCATGGTTTTGTTTGCCGCTTCTTCCGTTTTGTCGATGACAAACTGCAGCTTTCCTACGGCTGTGGGAATGTCGCTGTTCGCAATGTCTTTGAATCTCGGATCCAGTGCATCCTGAAAGCTCTTGACGGTATTGTGCAGTTTCCGGGTGATTTTCCCCACTTCCTGAAACAGATTTCCCTGCCCTTTTTTCGCCACTGTTTGTATTATGGTGTCTGCCTTATCATAATCCTGGTTTGTAATGGCATTCATGAAATCCACAATATCGCTGAATATTTCACTTCGCGGGTCTTCCGGTGAAATCATTTTATTTTTCTCAAAGTACTCGCGCGCGTCATGCAATTCTTTTACTTTCATTTCTCCGGCCATGGTCTGCACCGTTTTCAGCACTTCCACCGTGTCGCTTTGTGCCATATTGTGCACTTCCGCCACTTCCTCCAGAAGGCTTTGATCGCTGAGAGGTATGAGCTTTCCCGTATCCAACAAAACAATTAAACGCCCATCGAGCTTCGCGACGCCGGTGATTTCCTGCGAGTGACTGCGGGAAAGCCCTTCCGGAGACTCTATGGTGCTTTCGTCAAGGCTAAGGACCCCGGTTATTCCATCAACAATAATGCCGAAGATCAGCCTGCCGCTCACGATTACGATTACCTTGGTGCCGCCGGTACCGTTTTCAGGCACGTTGATGAGTTTTTTAAGATTCACCAGTGGAATGACATTGCCCCGCAAATTCGTAATGCCCCGCAAGTATGCAGGAGACTGGGGCAGATTGGTGACCGATGGGATGTTGACTATCTCCCGCACTTTGGTAATGGGAATGGCATATTCCCCGGTATGGAGACGAAAACCTATATACTGTTGCACCTGGTACCTCCTTATGCGGCAGCAAGCATCGCAATGCTTTTCGATAATGATGTTAGGTCTATAATGAATACGACTTTTCCGTCACCGGTAATAGTCGCGCCCAGAATATGCGAGGAACCGGTATTGATGCCGTCCACGCTCTTAATGACCACTTCCTCTTGGCCGAGGAGTTCGTCCACGCCGATGCAAAAACGTTTGTCTCCGACCGAAACCACAACGGCGTATTTGTACAAAAGGTCTTTTCCCCGGGAGTCGCCGAGTATGCCCGTCAGGTCGAAAAGCGGATACACCCTGCCCCTGACCGTAAGCGCCTCGACGCCCGCCACTTCGGAAATATCATCCTTCGATACCATCAATGTTTCCTCAACAGGCGCGAGAGGAATCGCATACCGCGCATCACCCGAGCGCACCATAAGGGTCTGAATGATTGCCACGGTAAGCGGGAGCCTGATTGTTATTGTCGATCCCGCATTTTTATTCGTGGTTATTTCAACCGCTCCGTTCAGCTTTGAGATATTCGTTTTTACCACATCCATGCCCACACCGCGTCCGGAAAGCTCGGTCGCGACGTCTGCTGTTGAAAAACCGGGAAGGAAAATAAGATTGACCGCTGATTCATCCGTCATACGGCCTGCTTCGTCCGCAGTGATGATGCCTTTGGCCAGTGCTTTTTTCTTCACTTTTTCTACATTAACACCCCTGCCGTCGTCGGAAACCTCGATTACGATCTGGTTCCCCTTTTGGGAAGCACGTATTGTTATGGTACCCTGTTCCGATTTTCCTTTGGCCACCCGCTCTTCCGGCGTTTCAAGGCCGTGATCAATCGCGTTCCGGATGATGTGCACCATGGGATCGCCGATATGCTCGATCACGGAACGGTCCACTTCCGTGTCTTCACCGAACACTTTCAGGTCGACCTGTTTGCCGAGAGAGCCCGACAAGTCCCTTACCAACCGCGGGAACTTGCTGAATACTTTTTGGATCGGCTGCATGCGCATGCGCATCACGCCCAATTGCATATCCGACGTTATCAGATCTAGGAACGAAACCGCCTCGTTCAAGCTTTCCACCTCACGGTCGTCTGTATACTTTTGCTCGAGGCGGTTCATAATGTTCAGCAGTCTGTTCCGTACCAGTACGACCTCGCCGGTCAGATCCATGACCTTATCAATTTTCCCGACCTCAACCCGAAGCGTCTGCAAAGAGTCTTTCTTCTCTGATACCATTTCTGACTGACCCTGGCCGTGTTCCGCATCTTTTTTCTGGTTTGTCGCGTCCGCTGAAGGTTCCGGGGTGCTTGTTGCTGCCACCGGCTTTTCCTTCCGGATTTCCGTTTCTGCAGATTTCACAGGTTCCCATTTCTGTTCCGCAATCGGCGCCGCTTCCTTCGGTTGGGCCGTGGCGAGCACGTTGCCGAGCTCTTTTACCAGCAAGGTAATGTCCTCCTGGACGCCGTCCTTGTCCCGGATATGTCTGAGCAGAAGCCTGAGCATATCCACACTCTTCAGGATAACATCGATCAGGGGGCGTGAAATGCTCATTTCACCATCCCGCACTCTCTTCATGATGTTTTCGGCATTGTGCGCCACGTCCACGATAGACTGAAACCCGAGGAAGCCCGCAGCGCCCTTGATGGTATGGACGCTTCGGAACAGTTTGTTGACAATTTCCTGATCGCTTCCCTTCGCTTCAAGCTCCACGAAAAGCGTATCGACATTATCAAGGGTTTCTTCAGATTCCGCAATGAATTCCGCTGTTATTTCTTCCATTTCGTCAGACATGATTTGCTCCGCTCAGTGTTTCTTGTCATTTTCGACTGAGATTTTACTCCCTGGTATTTTCATCGGCCATGCAGCGCGATGTTATTTTTTCAGCCTTTCAAAGATTTTCTCCATCTTCTCCGAAAAAACTTCCGCGGTAAACGGTTTCACAATATAGTTGTTTACGCCCGCTTTGATTGCGGTGACCACTTTTTCCTTCTCCGCCTCCGCGGTGACCATCAGAATCGGCAAATCCTTAAGCTCAGCGTCAGCCCGTACGCTTTTCAATAAATCCAGACCGTCCATGTTCGGCATGTTCCAGTCGGAGACCATGAAGCCAAATCCGCCGGTTTTGAGCTTGCTGAAAGCCTGGGCTCCGTCCTCCGCTTCTTCCACATTGTCGTACCCCAGCTGCTTCAGCACGTTTTTGACGATTCTCCGCATTGTCGAGAAGTCATCCACGACAAGAATTTTCATTTTTGGATCAGGCATGACCTTTTCCTCCCTCAGCAAACATTTTCTTCAAAATAGTCCGGATATTCTGCATAACGACTTCAGCAGTAACCGGTTTCGTAAGATATCCATTCACTCCCGCGCTAAAGGCCCGCTCCCGTTCCACATTGTCCATTTCCGTGGTCACCATCAAAATCGGAAGATGCGCCTGTTGGGCATCAGCCCTGACTGCTTTTACAAATTCAATGCCGTCCATATACGGCATATTAAGATCGCTGATGATCAGGTTGACGTTTTCGCTTCCCAGTTTTTCGAGTCCGTCAAGGCCGTTTTCAGCATGGACTACTTCGAATCCTTTTGATTTTAAAAAGAGCCCAAGCAGCTTCCGGGTCGTCTTATCGTCGTCTACAATCATGATCTTCATTCTTATCCTCTCTGATACGCGATAACTTTATTAATAAGAACCGGCCGAAACGCCCGTGTAATGTTATGCAGGCTTTCCGCAGAACCGATGATCAGAAATCCGCCCGGCCGCAGACTGTCATACAGCAGGGAGACTACTTTCTGCTTTGCTTTATCGTCAAAGTAAATAAGCACGTTTCTACAAAAAATTGCATCCATAGCCGGAAGCGTTTTTATTTTTTTTTCATCCGTCAGGTTGATATTTAGAAATTTGACCGCATTTCTTACGACGACATCAATCTCATGCCCTGTTCCGTTTCTTTTGAAATACTTGCTCAAGTATGGTTCTTTTACGGTCCTCATCGAGTAGGAGCCGTAGACGCCTTTTTTAGCTGCCTCCAGCACTTCATTGCTGATGTCTGAAGCAAAAATTTCCATTTTTGAACACTGTTTCTTTTCCATAAGCATCATGGCAAGCGTGTATGCTTCCTCTCCCGTGGAAGACGCGGCAGACCAAATTCTGATATCGGAAGAGCCCTTGCCTTCCAGGATGCGCCCTACAAGAATGTCGTTGAATACATCCAGCTGCTGCGGCTCGCGAAAAAAATACGTTTCATTTACCGTCACGGCGTCAAAGAGCTTTGTCAGCTCATCTCCATTCAGGCCCGAACGGACGCATTGAAGGTATTCATCGAACGTTTTCAGCTTCTTTTCTTCAAGCCTCGAAGCGAGCTTCTTCTCAAGCAGGTACTTTTTGGTGTCCGGAATAAAAATGCCGCTTTTCTCGTAGATGAAATCTCTGAGCTGCCTGAATGTGGCATCCTGCAAAACGGCATTCATTATTATTTGCCCTCCAGCAGCCACATAACGCGCTCCCTGATCGCTTTCTCCTGGTGCTCTTTAAGCGGCGCCAAAAACGTCGCCGCGTTGTCGCCCGCCAGCATGGCAACGGCATCTATTGCCGCAAGAACCACATGGGTGCTTACGTCCTTGAACAGGGGAGTGATGTGCGGCAATGCTTCTGCATTCCCCAGTTCTCTTAGAATATCGAGTGTGATCACCTTGCCCCGGAATTTTATCGCAGGATTGCGAAGTGTCTCGATGAAATCTCCCTGGTCCATAAAATCCATCAGCGCCTGTTTGATTTCTGCAAGCCGCTCGTCGCCCATCGGATCAGACGGGTCAAGCAAGCCTGCGATGTCGATGATATTCGGAATCGCACGCTTTTCCCCCATATCGACGAGACCACGAATAGCGATAAGGCGGTCTTCCCACTCTCCCTGTTTCAGAATATTCATCAGCGTATCGGTAACGCCGGTCATAGACGGAGAAAGCCCTGTTTGGACAAGGCTTTTCACAACCGCATTTTTCTCCATGTCAGCAGCCTTGGGAAGATAATCATACAAAATGGCGCTCGCCTGAGGAGACGGAAACTTCCCCAGTGCTTCAATAGCAGCATACCGAAGAGCCGCGGAAGAGCTCGAAAGAAGTCCCTTTACCGGTCCGAGTGATGCTTCATCGCTGAACGAGGCAAGCGCATCCAGAGCGGAGAAACAAACCCATTCTTCATCTCGCAGCGCTGCGATTAATGCGGGAATTGCTTCCCGGTAGTTTAAAATCGCCAGCGTTTTGGCGGATGATGAGCGTACATTGGCGTTGGGATCAATCTGCATCAGCTTCACGATCTCGCCCGGATAGTCACAGGTTCCGATATCACCGATCAGATCTACGGCAAATTTTCGGATGTCATCATCCTTGTCAATAAAGAGATCCCGGAGCAGCGGAACTGCCGGCGGTCCGATCTCTTTTAAAATGACCAAAGTCGTATTTCTCAACAACGGACCTTCTCGGAGCAGCGGGAGAATCATGTACGCGGTCACTTCTCCCCCGATATTTATCAGAGAACGCATTGCGGCGTCCTGCACCCCCGGATTCTCATCATGCAGCGCCTTGATAAGGGGGTAAATCGCCCGCTCATCAGCGCCTGCAAGCGCTTCCGCAGCCGCTCTCCGTTGTCCTGGATCAGCGCCTGCGAGGTCGCTTTTCAACCGGGTAAGTTGTTCTGTTTCCAGCATAAATCTCCCTCCTGGGTCATCTTATCGGCTTTTTCCCACGGTTCTTTAACCCGGTACATGGGCCTCCATTTTTGATTTAACTCTGATGAGGGCCTGGTTATGCAACTGGCAAACGCGTCCCTCGGTGAGATTCAGGACCTTGCCGATTTCCTTCATCGTCAGTTCGTTCCAGTAGTACAAAGACAGGACAAGCTTTTCCTTTTCCGGAAGCCCTTCAATGTGCTGCGCAAGGGCCTCCTTGATGGAAGCGTCCTCATATACCTCAAAGGGGGTCCTCGCTGTCGGATCGGCAATGCGTTCAGAGACATGCATTTCATGGTCATCAAACATTGAGCCGTTAAAGTCCTCCAGGCTCAGCATGACGGCGGCATGAGCGTCCTGGGTGATCTTGTAATAATCATCGAGGGAAATTCCCAAGTGCTCAGCTATTTCGTCATCATACGGAGGACGACCAAGCTCCTGCTCAAGCTTCTGGAACGCTTTCCGTATCGTGCTGATTTTGCTCTTTACCGAGCGAGGAACCCAGTCCTGAGACCGCAACTCATCGAGCATGGCACCCCGTATGCGGTGCTCAACGAAGGTGCTGAGTTTTACCCGGCCCTCTTCGTACCGCTGCAGAGAGTCCAGGAGCCCGACAATCCCGCTGTTGATCAGATCGTTGATCGTCAGCTGGGGAGGGAGACGCTTTCCCAGACGATAAGCGGTATATTTGATGAACGGGAGAAAATCCTTGATGATCTGCTCTTTTTCCTGTTCGCTTATTTCCGTTTTATATCCAAGCATACGATTGTCCTCATGAGTGCGTTGATGCCGACAAAAGGTTCCCGATGAAAAACTGAAGCGTGCCTTTCACTTTGGTGCCTTGTTCACTAAATTTTTTCGCCAGTTCCCGGATGCGCTGTGATGTCGGCGTGTTGGGATACACGTCGATGAAAGCCTTCTGTGCCCGAACAGCCTTGGGCACCATTTCATCAAAGGGCAGGTCGCCGAGGTAGTTCAGGGAAATACTCAGAAATTTTTCCGTCGCGGATGACAGCCTCCGGAACACGTCATATCCTTCTTCCGGGCTCCTGGCCGAGTTCACGAGCACGTGAAATTCCTTTTCCTGATACCGCGTGCACAGCACCTTGATCAGCGCGTAGGCGTCGGTGATTGCCGTGGGTTCGGGCGAGGTGACGATGACGATTTCCTGCGCTGCGATGCAGAAAAAAGCTACATTTTCGGAAATTCCCGCCGCCGTGTCGATCAGAAGCACATCGATGTCGCTGACATACGAGTCGAATTCCTCCATGATCTTGAGGCGCTGGAATTCGTCCAGAGCGGTCAGTTCCTGAACACCGGATCCTGCCGGCAGAATCTTGATGCCGTGAGGGCCTTCCACGACCACATCGCGAAGCGACATTTCCCCGCGCAGAACATGCTGAATATTGTAATGCGGCGCAAGGTGGAGCAGCACATCGATGTTGCTTAATCCCAGATCGGCATCGAAGATCATAACATTCAAACCGCGTGCCCGCATGGCGATTGCAAGGTTCGCCACAACATTGGTTTTGCCCACACCGCCTTTGCCGCTTGCAACGGCTATCGTCTTTACGCAGCGTTTTTTCACGTCCTGATTTTTTGTCAGCATGGGACACACTCCCTATTCACGATAAGACCCGCTAACCGGTTCACGGTCGGGTATTCTATATCACCGGGGACCCGCTGTCCGGTGGTGAGATACGCTACAGGCTTCTGGTACGTGGTCATAAGATTGTAGAGCGGTCCGAACCGGACGGCTTCATCCACTTTCGAAAAGGCAACATAGTCAATGGGAAGATTCCGGTAATGACGGTACGATTCGATCATGAACTCGTCGTCTCCGTTTGCGTTCATCAGGAGGTGCAGTTCCAGGGGAAGGCCCGCTGCCTTGCAGATTTCATCCATGCCCTTAATATATGCATCATCGCGCGGATTTCTGCCTATGGTATCGATGAAAATGACGTCCTTGGTCTGCGCAAACTTCGCAAGCGCGCTCCTGAACTCCGTTATGTTCGACACCGTGGCAAGGGGAATGCCGAGGATGTTCGAATAAATACGCATCTGTTCCACCGCACCGATCCGGTAGGTATCAAGGTTGACGATGCATGCTCGTTTTTTGTTTTTGATCGCCTGCGCCGCAAGTTTCGCGATGGTCGTGGTCTTGCCGACGCCGGTCGGCCCGATCAGCATAACGGCCTTTTTCATGCCCTGATGCCGCTTGATTTTAATCTCCGATGATATCAAAAGAGGAATATCGTCAAGGTCTTTGGCTTTTTCGCACAGGAGAACAGCGTATTCATCCCGTATTGACTGTTTTCTGAGAAACGCCAGAATCAGTTTTTTCTCTTCCGGAAGGTCCACTTCATACCCCCGATTTTTCATGCTTTCAATGGCCTGCCGCAGGCTTCCGATTTCGTCCTTTATCTCATCAACAAGAGCGGGTTTGGGTGGTTCCGGCACCGGTGCCGTCATCGCCGAAGCCTGGGTCACGGTCTTGCTGTGGACCGGTTTTCTCTGGACGGCATCATAATCGACACCGGCCGTAATCTCCACGCTCGGAACAAGGCCTTTCTTTTCCTTGGTGGACAGAATTACTGCATCGTTGCTCATTTCCTTTTTCACCAGATCGAGTGCTGCGGAAAATGTTCGGGCTTTAAATGTCTTAATCTTCATACTTCACCACCCCTGTTGTATAGAGTTTTACCGATGGAGCGATTTCTGCATTTGACAAAACCGTCAACGTGGGAAGGAACCGTTCCGTAATTTTTCTCAGGAACCTTCTCACCGGGACCGAGCACAGAATAATGGGAAAGCCTCCCCGGAACCTGTCGCCTTTTGCCGCGTTATCGATAGCCCGCAACAGCTTCGTGACCATATCCGGCCGGAGCGCACCGCCTTCTTCCATGGCCTGTGAAAGTGCCCGCTCGAACCGGGGATCCAGCGCCATAACATTAATGCTCCCGTCAGACGCTGCGTACTTGCGGGTAATGTATCGCGACAATGTCTGCCGCACATACTCAGTCAGCTGTTCCACATCCTTGACGGAAGGCGCATAGTCAAGCAGTGTTTCGAGTATCGCAACTAAATCATTGATCGGCACCCGTTCTTTCAGCAGATTCTGCAGCACGCGCTGCACGCCGCCGAGCGTCAGATAGGCAGGAATAAGCTCCTCCACGATCTTGGGATAATTCTTCGAAATTGCGTCAAGCAAATGCTGCACTTCGGTCCTGGTCAGCAGTTCCCAGGCATGCGTCTTGATCACCTCGGCGATATGCGTTGCCATTGCCGTTGCAGGATCCACCACCATGTATCCCCGCGCCTGGGCGTTTTCCACTTCCTCTTCGCGGATCCAGAATGCCGGCAAACCGAATGCCGGCTCCTTGGTCGGGATCCCTTCAATGCGTTCCATCTCGCCTGAGGCCATCGCAAGACGATATCCAACCATGACTTCACCTTTTGCCGCCTCAATGCCTCTGAGGGAGAGGCAGTATTCGTGCGGCCTGAGCTGCAGGTTGTCCTTGATATGGATTGAAGGCACGACAAAGCCGAGTTCACTCGCAAGTTGTCTGCGCATGGCTTTTATTTTGCTCAATAATTCCGACTTTCCTGATTCGACAAGCGGTATGAGGCCATATCCGATTTCGAATGTGAGAGGCTCTATTTCCACATACGGTTCGATTTCCGGCTCTGCCTGAGCTTGTGGCGCCGCCTCATCCTGCTTCTCTTCTTTCTTTTCGGCAGGCGCATTCGCAAGCAGGTACGCCATGCCACCGGATGCAGCAGAGAGAAGGAAGAATGAGAGGTGAGGAAGCCCCGGGATAATACCGAGCACCGCCATAACACCTGACGCGGTCGCAAGTGACTTCGGGTTGATGAACACCTGGCGGGTAATGTCTTTTCCAAGATCGCTGTCGTTCCCCGCACGGCTGACGATAAGGCCTGCGGTCGTGGAAATAAGCAGTGCAGGCATTTGGGTTACCAGACCGTCACCGATGGTCAGGATCGTATAGGTCCGGGCCGCGTCGGCAATAGCCATGCCCTGCTGCAGCGTGCCGATGACAAATCCGCCCACTATGTTAATGGCGGTGATGATGAGACCGGCGACGGCGTCGCCCCGCACAAACTTGCTCGCGCCGTCCATGGCGCCGTAAAAGTCGGCTTCCTGGGCTATGACCGCACGCCGTTTTCGTGCCGTATTCTCATCGATCAGTCCGGCATTGAGGTCCGCATCGATGGCCATCTGCTTTCCCGGCATGGCGTCGAGGACAAACCGTGCGGCCACCTCGGCGATTCTTCCCGATCCTTTGGTGATGACGACAAAATTAATGACCACCAGAATCAGAAAAACGGTCAATCCGACCGCATAATTTCCGCCCACAACGAAATTGCCGAAGGCCTTGATCACTTCTCCGGCTGCCCCTTCGCCCTCGTTCCCCTTCAAAAGAATCAACCGTGTCGAAGCCACGTTGAGAGCCAACCGGTAGAGTGTCGTCATCAGCAGAATCGACGGGAACACCGACAAATCCAGGGGTTTCTTGATAAAAATGCCGGTCACCAGAATGACAATGGACAGCGATATGGAAAACGACAGGAGCATGTCCAGCACGAACGGCGGAATAGGAAGAATCATGACGCCCAGAATCGTGACAACGCCCAATGCCACCATGATATCCGCCCGGTTTTGAATCATCGTAAGAATGCCCATTCTTCTTATCTCCTGTTTACGTACGCTACGCGACGCCTTTCAGCTTATAGATGTACGCAAGAATCTTTGCCACTGCACGGTACAGCTCTTCCGGGATGGGTTCGTTCAAATTCAATTTATACAGAGTGCGGGCCAACGGTTTGTCTTCCACGATCGGAATGCCGTGTTTGCGGGCGAGCTCTCTGATGTTCGCGGCGATGAGTTCCGCTCCCTTTGCGACCACCCGGGGGGCGGCCGTCCCGCCCCGCTCATAGCGAAGGGCAACGGCAAGATGCGTCGGGTTGGTTATAACCACAGTCGCCTTGGGGACTTCCTGCATCATCCGTCTGCGCGCCCGTTCCTTCTGGAGGCTGCGGATTCTCGATTTCATGATGGGATCCCCTTCCGATTCCTTGAATTCATCCCTGATATCTTTCTTGCTCATTCTGATGGACCGTTCAAACTGCCATTTCTGCACGAAATAATCGATAACTGCGATAATGGCAAAAAATCCGAAGCCGTACATGACCGATTGCGCAATGAGCTTCATGGATGCCGGCATAATTTCCTGAAGATCCATGGCCGACAGCTGGGGAAGAAAAGCGAACGTTTTGCTGATAATAAAATAAAACGCCAGACCGCCTGCTATAAACTTCAAAAGACTCTTGCCGAATTCCATAAGTCCTTCGAGCGAGAAGAGACGTTTTATGCCGGTTAACGGGTTCAGTTTCTCCAGATTTAGCTTCATCGGCTTTACCAGAAATCCGCCCTGCGCCACCGAGGAAAGCAGCGCAGTGAGGACGGCAATGGCGAAAAACGGCGCCAATATCCAGAATGTCTCGGTTCCTGCGACATACAGCGCTCGAAAAGGATCTCTCCCGTACCGGAGGCCGAGCATGTCGCCCATCATCCGTGACAGATGCTCCATGAGCGATCTGCCGGAGAAATACAGCATAAACAGAATACCGCTCATGACCGACAGGGCGACCATGTCCCTGCTTCTGACAATCTGGCCTTTCTCCCGTGCCTCGTCGCGTTTTTTCTGTGTACCGCGTTCTGTTTTGTCTTCTTGTTCCGCCATGATTAACCCTTTGCTGCAGCGATGGCCCTCAGCATATCATCCTTGATGCCGGTGAAATAATCACCCACTACATAGATGAATACGGGCATGCTGATGATCATCACCAAAAAACCGAGTGCAATGTAGATCGGATATGCAACGAAAAAGATGTTGATCTGTGGCACCGCCTTGTAAATGAACCCAAGCAGAATATTCGCGATCAGCATGATGGTTACCACCGGGGCGCAGACTTTGATCGCGATAATGAACATTTTGCTTCCCATTGCGATGATGGAAAAAACAAGGCTTTGTATATTGAGATGGCCTGCAGGTATCCATTCATAGCTCTTGACGAATATCGTGATCAGATCATGATGGGCGTCCATGGAAAGAAAAACGAACATGGCGATGATGCCGTAGACCATGGAAATCTCCGTGGACTGACCCATTTCCGGGTTGAAGACGGAAGCCATGGAAAGACCGGTTGCGGTGCTCATCAACTGTCCGGCCATGTCTACAGCGATAAATACAAGCCGGGCTGAAAAGCCGAGCGCTATTCCGAAAACGATTTCGCGCATGACTACGATCGGAATTTCCGGCCGTTCGACTTTGAACTCCACTATTGGTGAAAGAATCAGGGCGACGGCAACGGCAAATCCTATTTTGACCTGTGCCGGAAAGTTGTCGCTGCTCAAAAACGGGAGCAGGCTTACCATGATTCCTGCACGGAGCAGAATAAAAAGAAAGTTCGGTATGTATTGGGTCAGCAATTCCATCGTTATCCTGTCCAGCCCGCAATTCACAGGAGATTTTATCTACCGTATATACACGGGGATATTCGTGATAATATTTGTTGTAAAGGTCATAAGCACCCGTGCGATCCACGGGAACAAAATAAAGAGACACAAAAAAACTGCCAGTACTTTCGGCACAAACGTCAGGGTGAATTCCTGTATCTGCGTTACTGCCTGGAACATGCTTATCAGTAATCCCACCACGAGACTTACGATCAGCACCGGTCCTGAGGCAAGCAGCACGGTTTTGAACACTTCTCCGGAAAGCTCTCGTACAACATCCACAGTCATTGGAAACTCCTTACAATCGAACCCACCACAAGATTCCATCCATCCACCAGGACGAACAGGAGAACCTTAAAGGGAAGCGAAACAAGCGTCGGTGGAAGCATCATCATACCCATAGACATCAGGATGCTCGACACCACCATGTCAATAATCAAAAAGGGAAGATATAAAAGAAAGCCGATTTCAAAAGCTGTTTTCAATTCGCTGATCGCAAAAGCAGGCACCACGATCCGCAGAGGAAGGTCCGCAGGAGTTTCGGGTGTTTTTTCCTTCGCAATGTTCAGAAAAAGCGCGATGTCTTTTTCCCGCGTCTGCTTCAGCATAAAAGCCTTTGCCGGGGGCGCAGCCCGTTCTAGCGCCTGCTTGATCGTTATACGTTTGTCCAGGTACGGGTTCAACGCTTCCTTGGTGATTGTGTCGATCGTCGGCGACATGACATACATCGTCAGAAACAGCGCGAGCCCCACCAGCACCATGTTCGGCGGAATCGACTGGGTGCCGAGCGCCTGCTTCAGAAACGAGAGCACGACCACGATCCTCGTAAATGATGTGAACATGATAAGGACCGCTGGCAAAAGCGACAGAAAGCTTATCAACAGAAAGACTTCTATTACCGGATCATTGATGGTCATACAGTGTTTCCTTCAGCTGTTTTAATTTTTTCAGTTTGTCACCCGTTTCTTTCACGACGGGTTCGACTTTGATGTCGTCGGACTCATAGGTCCTGAGCAGCCTCACATCCGATGGTGTGACCCCAAGCAGGAGGACCTCCGTCCCGACCTTGACCGCAATCAACCCCTTCCTCGGTCCGAGAGACTGGTGCGCCACGACTTTCATCATGCTTCCTGTCATCTGCTGTCTTTTTTTCAGGAAGAAACCCATCACGACGATCAGTCCGATGACGGCCGCAAGGGCAAATGCCATCTGCAGGTATGCGGTAATCATTTCAGTTGCCGTATCCTTTCCGTAGGGCTGATGATGTCCGTAAGCCGGACTCCGAATTTCTCATTCACAACGACCACTTCGCCGCGGGCCACCAGTTTGTCGTTCACCAGGATCTCCATGGGCTCGCCGGCAATCTTTTCGAGTTCGATCACCGATCCCTGGCCGAGTTGAAGAAGATCTTTGATCAGCATGCGCACTCTTCCGACTTCCACGCTTATTTCAAGGGGAATATCCAGCAGAAAATCGATGTCCCTTGCCTTTACCTGCCCATTTCCATCATCCTTCAGCTCTTCGAAGGCGGCGCCTTGCGGCTGTACTTTCGGGGCCGCCTGCGGCGGCGGCGTCTTGGGGGCAGTTTGTACTTGTGCTTGCTCTGCCATGTCTGTCTCCTTAATTTAATTGGTTTTCGTCAGTCGTATGGCCTGGTTTCCCCTGCTGTATCCCGGCCGTCCGCTGAATTTCGGCACATCTTCAACTGTTACCATAATGTCGTCTGTTGAACTCTTTCCGAGAGTAATCACGTCTCCAACTTTCAGGCTCATCAAATCTCCGAAAGTCAACCGGGCCCGATCCATCTCCGCTACGACTTTAACCCTTGATCCCATGAGTATTTCTTTCAGTCGTTCCACCCAACGCTGGTCGGTCCCGAATTTGTCACTTTGAATGCCGGAATAAATTTTTTCCTTTACCGGTTCGATCATGGAATAGGGTATGCAGAAAAAAAGCTTTCCGGTGAAGTCTTCGACTTCCACATGAATTTCTATTTTTATAACGATTTCACTCGGCGTAACGATCGTTACAAACTGCGGGTTCATTTCTGCGCTCACATGCTCCGGACGTATCTGTTCGATGCCGTTCCAGGAGGCTGCCAGGTCGTGAAGAGCCATGGTGATGACTTTTTTAATCACCCGCTGTTCAATGGAGGTAAACGACCGGCCTTCGGATTTGACGTTCCTGACGCTCCCGCCGCCGAAGAAAAACTCCACGCATGCGAATACAAACGGTGCTTCTAGCACGCACAAAGCGAGCCCTTTGAGCGGTTCCATCCTGAAAATATTGATGCTTGAAGGAAAGGGAATTGTTTTCATTACTTCGCCGAATTTGAGAACCTGCACGTTCTGCACCGCAGTATCGACAAATTTCATCATGAATCCGGACACCGAGTTGCGAAAAAGCCTTGCAAAACGCTCATTCGCCATTTCCAAACCCGGCATTCTGCCCCTGACTATCCGCTCCTGGTTTGCCAGGTTGTACACTCTGATACCGCCCATAAGCTTTTTCTTGGCTTCTTCGGTATCGATATCGCCGGACTGTACGCCTTTTAACAGGGAATCAACTTCGTCTTGAGAAAGGATGTCACTCATTGCATTACAAACTCCGTAAAGTAAAGATTTTTAAAGATTTCCTTTCCGATGGCCAGGTTTGCTCTCAGAAGAAGTTCATCCTTGAGCTGAAACTTTCCCTCCGGGCTGGACACGGCATCAACAGACTTGCTGCTCACCAGTGTAATAATGGCGTCCCGCAACTGGGGGGTTTTTTCAGCGACCAGCGGTTGGTTCGCAGCGTCTCCCAATTCAAACTGCATGGCAACTTTTAAAAATCTGCCCTGCTCGGCAAGGTTCACAACGAAGGGATCCAACGCGATAAGCACAGTTTTTGCCGGCGCTTTTTTTTCTTCATTCTTTGCCTCAGCGGATTTTCCTTTGCTTCCCGCAAAATGCATATAAGCAAAAATGCCGCCTGCGAGAGAAAGCACCAAAATACCGATAATAATCAACAGGCTTTTATTGCTTCCACGCACCGGTTTCTTTTTCCCTTCTTCCTGCTCTTGTTCATTTTCTTCTTTTTTTGCCTCGGCCATTTGCAGCTCCTCCTTGCCATTCAAAGCTCGGCTAACGATCATAGATATTCAAATTGCATGCCCGACGCAACATGCTGATAAAAAAGAATTTTATTATTTTCAAGAATGTCAAATTAATGACTCTGATAAATATTTGCCAAATAATGATGGACGATTTGACGGTATGTGCAAAATCCATCTTGCTTAAAATGCGTCACAACAGTACAATTCAACTAATCATCGCCTGAATGAAGGACCCGCAAATACCATGGACAATCCTCTTGCGATAACTGCCGGTCAGGCAGGGAACCTGTATCCGAGCACAAAAACACCACTCTCCCTGCGCCCCGGCCAAGTCATACGGGCAGTCGTGCAGGACATCATTTCCGAGGATACTGTTCTTCTTCAGTTTGGAAACACACCCATTCAGGCAAAAACCGATCTTCCTTTGAATGCCGGACAGGTCCTCTTTTTGAAAGTCGACACGCTTGGCAGTGAGATACGACTGCGCGTCACGGCAGGTCCGCAAGAGAACGATGCGGCGCTGGTGGATGCATTGCTGACATCTCTTTCACGGCTGAAAACACTGGAACCGGCCGCAGCAGGTCTTGAGAAGCTGGCAGGACTCCTGCATGCAATCCCGGAGGGGATCAAGGACAGGGTTCCCGAGCTTTCCATACTGGGCAAGCTTTTTTTCCCCATCGAAGCATTGGACGGTGATGCGCTCAAGAAGGCCGTCATTGACAGCGGTGTATTGTTTGAAGCAAAACTGCGCATTATCGCGGAACAAGCAGTATGGGAAGGTGGGGCGGGGGGAGCGCAGATCCCCGGCAGCGACCTTAAAGGAGTCCTTCTTGCCGTCAAGGATGCTCTTGCCGATTCTGGTGTTTCGGGAGCTCTCCGGGACGCCGGAGTGAGCACACAGCAGCTTAACCAAACACTTGATAAACTTGTCGGGAACATTGAACTGCAACAGATACAATCAAAGCTCGGAGATACGCTTCAACTGTTCCTGCCTGTACTCTGGAACGAACTGAAAGAAGAATGGATATCATTCAAAAAGACCAGGAGCAATTCAGTTGATACCGGCTATTCCTGCACCATCAATCTTGAACTCGAACGAATCGGGAAATTGCGGTCCCACGTTCTTTTGCAGTCCGGGCGTATTCACATTAAAATGATCTGCGACAACCCCGCGTTTGTGGAAATAATGCAGAAGCACTCGGAGCTTCTCGGCAGACAGCTTGAATCCGCCGGTCTGAAAGCGGGAGGCATCTCGGCTGCACTGAAGCAGAATCTGGATTTCAGCCAAGATGTTTCCACAGGATTGGATTTGCACATATGAGGGATAAGCAAAGAAAAGCTGCGGCACTGAAATACCAGCGCGGTTCCCAGACTGCGCCGGCGGTTGTGGCAAAAGGGAAAGGTGCTGTGGCAGACCGTATCATCGCCCTTGCGCGGGAGCACGGCGTCCCCATACGGGAAGACCGGAACCTGGTGGAGGCCCTTTCCACGCTGGATCTTGACTCTGAAATACCTCCCGAACTCTATAAAGCGGTCGCAGAGGTGCTTGCCTTTATCTATCGATTAAGTGAAGAAACCAAAAAGTCCGCGCTCTAGCTGTTGTCGAAGTGTCCGTTCCCTGTCAAAAAAATCTCCGAGTTGCACTTAAGTTATTTACAATAATGCCGATAGATACGAATAGTAAAATATGCAGTTAAAATCCGCATCATTATCGGCACATAACCATCTGAATAATTTGAATATTATCAAAACAAGAACGCACAGACAGCATACAGGAAAATAACTTTATCCCATGACTGACACGTTTACCCAAACTATTGATGAACAGTTGATTCCCATGGCTATTGAAAAGTTTGTCGAGGGTGCGGCATCTCCCTGCGATATTTTTCTGAATGACAATGGAAAGACCGTGGCGCTTTTTAACCGGGGAATGATTTTTGACGCTTCAACCATGAGCGTTCTTCGTAAACAGGGCGTTACAGAAGTCCTTATTAAAAAGAATGAAGAACACAAAGTCGCAGCTCAAAAAATACAGCAGGAATTTGCAGAAGAGGCTGTTCCTGTCATGCCCGAGACGCCTGTTCCTCCTGCTATGGATTTTAAAGAATATTCTGTCAAGAAGGAACAGCACTTTCAGATAGATGGAAAACTGCTGGTCCCGGGAACAGATGTGCATTTCAATATTTATACCTTCAATCAGGCTGCTTTGCACATGGTCGTCGAGGCATCGGAGAAGTCGCCTGCCAGAATTCCTGAGTCCATTCAGAGCGCGACCGAAGAGCTTGTTATCAATAATGCCGACATCCCTTCTTACCAAGCCTATTTGAACGGCCTGCTGGCATCCTCAAACCTCCCAACGGCGGAATTATCGCGGATAAAATCAACTGTCATCAAAGAAAATTCGAAGCTGATTGTTAAAGACCTGCTTGATAATCCGCGCAGCGGTGAAAAAATCAAAGAATCAATTGTGATGGTGAACAAAATGGTGGACGGCATCCTGGAGAACCGGGACGCGGTGTACGAACTGCTCTCCATCAGGAGTCATGACTACTATACCTACACACATTCGGTGAACGTGGCGGCCCTCTCGGTCGGGCTGGGCATCGCGAGCGGGCTGAACAGAAGCAGTCTTGAGAAACTCGGCATCGGAACCATGCTGCATGACTTGGGGAAGAGTGCCATCCCTCACGAAATTCTGAATAAACCGGAGAAGCTTACTGATGACGAATTCCGCATCATGAAAAGCCATGTTCTGGAAAGTGAAAAAATACTCAGGAAACAGAAAGAAATTCCGGAGGAATCGTATGCGGCAGTGCTTCAGCACCATGAAAGGATATCGGGAAAAGGATACCCCTTCGGGCTGGCAGGAACGGAAGTTAAATTATTCGGCAGGATTTCGGCGATTGCTGATTGTTATGATGCCATAACGACCAAACGGGTATACAAACCGGCATTCGCGCCGTTTCAGGCTTTATCGATCATGGTGAACGAGACTGGAAATTACGATCCGGATCTTATGGCTGTCTTTATAAAAATGCTGGGTAAAATCACTTAGGCAGATGCGTCCATCACGGCAGGCGCGTCTGCATACTTCATCCCCCCCGAGGAGGTTTCTCCGTATACTGTATGTAATGCCCGTTTCGAGATTTTGGAAATGCGCAAGCGTGGAGTAGTGCGGGAAACCTCCCCTCCCTTACACTATTTGTTCCAAACAACTACAGTTATGTTGAAAATGTATCGTTGCTTTTCAGCTACGGAACGTTGTATTTCCAATGGTGGCACTGAGCACAAAAATTTTCCGACCGTGCGTGCACGTGATGGCACAGAAGACAGTCAAGCTCTCCCATGTGCGACTGATGAGGGCTGGGCAGCGCTTTGTCCGTTAGCACAAGATTTGTCTTGTAGTCGGCATGGCAATCGAGACATTTCTGCCCCTCAGGACTCGTAGCCGGTCGTTCCTTCCCATGACAGTCGCTGCAGCTGATGCCGCTGAGCTGGTGCATATGGCCCGACGTCATTTTCCCTCTGAGTGTTCCGGGTTTCTTGGCTTCTCCTGTTTTCTGGTGGCAGCCCAGACAGCGTTTGTACGTCATACCATCGGTTTTCACATGCGCAGGCGGCAGTACCTTCTGGTCCCCGTGGCAAATGATGCAATCACCCGGTTTGGCATTTTCATTTTGCTTCGGGCCGGAAAAAGCGGTTCCCGAGCAGAAGCCATACCAGACATATACAGCACACAGCATGAGCATTATCCGAGCACAAACGCAGGCCTTCACAGAGCTGTTTGATTCACGATAATAATTCAACACGTCCCTCCCTTCATTTGTTAAGCAACTGCATTCTTTTTGGATCAATTTCCTCCCGGTATTTTCATGTCGAACCTGGAATGGCAGCCATTGCAATATGCATACGATACTTTATGAGCGTGATGGCAAACAACACAATCTATCTCTCCCAGATGTGAAGCATGCGGATTCCTGTTCGGGTGCTTTTCGGATTTTGTCCGGGCAGCAATATCCTTGTACGATCCATGGCAGGCGCCGCATCGTTCGTTTTCCACCGTGTCTCCTTTTACCGGAAATACAGTTCCATGACAGGCGGCGCATCCCACGCTTTGTTGCGCGTGAATTGCATCGAGGTTCCGAGATTTTGCCCAGGACACGGCCGCCTGTTGCGCAAGCGACATATCTTCCTTGAGCGGCTTTCCCCATGATATCGTGGAACCGATAAGGCCAAAACTTTTTCCCGGTTTATACTGGTGACACACGGTACAATCAACCGGTGGGGTGCCAGCAATATGTTTCGCGTGCATTTTCGTAAAATATGCGTTTGCCACGGGACCGCCGGATTTCGATGGATTATGGCATTTCAGGCAAGCACTGATACTTGAGCCGGAGACGGATGGATGTTTTTCAGAAAGAATTGCGGAGAACGTTGTATGACAGGTTTTGCACGTCCCGGCGCTTTTCGTTTCCGTCGCAGTGGATTTATCGGCGGCATACACCCCAGAGGCAATCAAACCGAGCAAAAGGGCGATACATGCTGTTTTTGTCTTTCTCATGGGAAACAAGGCCTCCTTTCAATCGTCTTGTTGGTATTCGGACATTAAAAAGGCCCGGCGTGCAATTACAGCCGGGCCTTGCTCTGTGCTGCGTCGTCAAGCTTTCTCTTTCGCCGCATTTATGCCTGCTATACGGCCGAATACTACTGCGTCGGGAGTGGCATTGGCCCCCAGCCGGTTATTGCCATGCACACCGCCGGTCACCTCGCCTGCAGCATACAACCGCGGGATCGGGTCTCCCCAGATGTCAATGACCTGGGCGGACGCATTAATTCTGAGCCCTCCCATGCAGTGATGGACCGAAGGCCACTGGGCAACGCTGTAATATGGCCCCTTTTCTATCGCCAACATTACCGGAGTGTACGGTTTATTAAACTCAGGGTCTTTGCCTGCCTTCAAATACTGGTTATGCTTCGCGATTGTCTCTTCAAGGGCGGGCGCTGGCACACCCATCTGCTTCGCAAGCTCGGCAAGGGAGGCCGCCTTCCAGACACGGCCCGCCGCAATCCCGCCATTTACCTCTTCTTGGGTAGTCACCTTCGGTATCATTTCTTCCGTGAACACGCAGAAAGCGCGTTTCATGCCCGTATTGATTTCCGCCCGCGCGACAACGTCACGCCGCTCCAGTTCGCTCACAAACCGCTTCCCGAGCGGCGTGACAAAAACACCGCCATAGCTCGGCATACGCGAAGGATACAGCGCATATTTATCGAGAGTGCCGCTGTCAGGATCAGCCGTGGGATACAGCTGAATGAAACTGAGTTGAAGCGCGTCAGCGCCGATCGCCTGTGCGTACCGGATCACTTCTCCGGTCGCACCCGGTTGGTTTGTACAGTTGTATGCGTCCGTGATATTGGGGTTGAACATCTGCCGCATCTTCACATCGCGCCCGAAACCTCCCGTGGTGAGCACTAGGGCTTTTTTTATTTTTATATTCTTAACACCCCGGGGTGTCTCAATTTCAACGCCGAGCACCGGGCCTGCCGGGTCTTTGCGCCAGATCCAGCTTACTTTTGTATTGAGGCGAATCTTTTTGACGCCGCTTCGGTCCGCAATCTTTTTGAGAGCGTCAACGTAGCCCCGTCCTGTTCCGTCGATACTAATGTGATCCCGGTATGCGGAATGTCCGCCTATGCGGGCCAACACATTTTTCAGTTTGAGGCCGCCTTCGTCGACCATCCAGTCAAGCGCAGCCGGAGCGTTGTTTACCAGCACCCGCACCAATTCCGGAATATTGTAGTAATCGCCGCCTTTCAGCGTGTCCTGATAGTGAAGTTCAGCGCTATCCTCGCCCAGTTTCAGTTTTTGACGGAGTTGCTGATTGTCGGTCCAAGCGTTGTACCCGCCTCCGTTAATCGTAGAGTTTCCGCCGGAAATCGGCATCTTCTCGAGAATGACGGTGCTGCTGCCCCGTGCCGCCGCTTCCGCAGCCGCAGCCAAACCGGCAAACCCTGAACCAACAATAACAACGTCTATTTCCTCGTCCCATTTCTTAGGAAGCATACGGACGGTCGCGGCTTCCGCATCTCCCCGAAAAATACCCAGCGACAAAGCCGGCACTGCTGCAAGCGCTCCGACTCCTCCTGCAGCCTTCAGAAAACCTCGACGGCTCAGAGAACCGTTGCCGGATTTTGCCTTTGCTGCAGATTTGTTTGCTGTGGTCTTGGATGAGTCGTCCTTTTGCATAATAAGCTCCTATCGTTTTCTATTCATATCCAATCGCATGCCGTTTATGCCCAGGGCTTCTCAGCAGCAGCATTCTTGCCGCATGCCCTGCCGTTGACGATGCAGTCGGTCGTGGCGTTGCCGCCCAGCCTGTTGGCTCCGTGCACGCCTCCTGTGACCTCACCGGCCGCATAAAACCGCGGAATAACATTGCCATGGCGATCAATGACCTGCCCTGTTGTCCCTTTGGTCCTTAAACCTCCCATGGTATGGTGCGCTCCCGCCTGGGTTGGGCTGGCATAAAACGGCCCTTTTGCGAGCGGTTTAAGATTCGTAACCTTCTTTCCGAACTCCTTGTCCTCTCCTTTTTTCGCAAACTCATTATAGTTCTTTATCGTGTTCAGGAATTTTTCCTCAGACACATCAAATTTTTCTTTCAGGATTTTGGCCAGACCTTCCAGCGTATCCGCTTTAAATATCAAACCGTCTTTGAGCGTTCGCTCGATTGTCGCGGCATCAAATCTTTTTTTGCAAAGGTCGTCCGCCACCCATAGCAGCAGCTTTTTCGGCTGCTGCAAAACCGCATCAGACATGACATCGCGTCTAGCGTCTTCTGCAACAAACCGCTCGCCTTTTGTGTTCACGAAGATGGCTGAGTCAATCCCGAGGTTCGCCAGTGAGCCGTATTTCTTTGTATAATAGTTGCACGCGATGAGCAGTTGAATATAATCCATGCCGATTACATCCGCGCCTTCATCCTCTGCGCTGGTAATTGCCTCACCGGTTGCAGAAGCAACATTTGTCGTCGGCAACTCCGCATCAAGAAGCGGCGCATACTTCGAACGCATTCTCACATCTGCGGCAAATCCGCCTGTCGCCAGCACCACGCCGCGTTTTGCTTTGAAATACAGCTTCTTCCCCTTGTTCTCGGCCTCAACGCCCTGTACCATGCCGGTTAAAAATCCTTCCCGAACGATTCCGCTCAGTTTGTACCCTATAAGAACCGGGATTTTCCTTTTATCAACTTCAGCTTTCAATGCCTTTACGATCGCGCCACCCCGTCCTCCGTTGATAGGGTCATGGCTTCTCGGATAAAGAGAACCAACAATGGTATAGACAGTTGGTTCGAATTGCACGCCCATCTTTTCAAGCCACTTGACACCGTCCAGTGCGTTCTCCACCAAAAATCTGACCTTTTCCGGGTCCCCCCGAAAATCACCGCCTGCCAGTGTGTGTTTGTAGTGCAGGTCGATAGAATCTTCAATACCCTGTTTTTTCTGGCGTTCAGGGTCCACCGCATTCATGCCGCCGCTGGCAATAATCGAGTTGCCGCCGATAAACAAATTCTTTTCAAGAATGATAACATTGCTACCCCCATCAAATGCTTCAATCGCGGCGGCAAGCCCGGCATATCCGGTGCCGATTACTACTACGTCAGCTTCTTTGTCCCATTTTTTTGGCTGACTTACTGCATGCAATTCCTTCGGAAACAGCTGTCCTCCTGCCACAGCACCAGCGGCAATTGCCGCCGTGGAACCCAGAAAACGCCTTCTTGTAATGCCTGACTTTTTCTCGCTGCTCATACGTTCCTCCTATAAAGAAATAGTACTCTTGATGATTTCTTCTGAATAGAAAACATGTTACTTGTTTTACCTGCAACCTGGCTTTTTGTAACTGTACCACTATTTCCAGGAGTATAGTAAAAAATAATCCCAAAGTTTGGCATCATATTTGCAGCATATAAGTTCAAAAAGGAGACGGCCATGACGAAACCATTTATAAGTCATTACAATAACATCCGGGAAACCATAAAACTCGTGTACAGGCTGGCCCGCGGCATGGATTATCAGGACTTGTGCCTGTATATGCTGAGAATTAATCAGCAAAAAGATATTGAGGCAATTCTGCAGGAAACTGCGCGATGTTTAAGCGATATTTTGCAATATGATCTTTTCGGTTTTGTTATGAAAAATAAAGATGCTGTTGATGTTTGGATAGATCCGTACATCTATACAGCACAGTTTGCTGAATATATTGAAAAAGATTTCAAGTGCCAAAAAAATGACTTTATCATGCACAATATCCAAAAAAACTGTGCAGAAAAAAGTCATAATTTTGACAATATAAACATGCAAGACATTGTTTCCTATAATGTTATAGAAATTAATTTCATGGCAAAACTGTACATCCTGCCGAAAAGAAAGATGCTTCATCATCATGACACGATTATAAGCACGATCATCCGAACTTTGGGAACCACTCTTGAAAAATGCTTGAGCGCCAAACAACTCGAAAACGCCGCCGCAATCGATCCTCTTACCGGTTGTTATAATCGCAGGGCGCTCTTTGACTTCATCGAAAGCGATATCGCGTACACACAACGATATGGTGCTGATCTTTCAATCGTCATGATTGATGCTGATAACTTTAAGGAAGTCAATGATATGCACGGACATCTGGCAGGAGATGTGGTCCTGAAGGAAATAGCTTCCTGCATCAATTCCCAAGTCAGGAAAACCGATTACCTAGGCCGGTACGGCGGAGAAGAGTTCGTACTTGTCCTGCCGGAAACGTCGTTGTATAGCGCGGTGCAACTGGCGGAGAAACTGCGGAAAAAACTAGAATCGCATTCAATAAAAATCGGGAAAAAGTGCCTTAAGATCACGGCAAGCTTCGGCGTATCAAGCCTCGAAAACAAAACTGACAGCAGCAGTTTCCTGCAGGAAGCCGACGAACGTCTGTACAAAGCAAAGGTTTTGGGGAAAAATTGTGTTGTGCCTAATCTGCTCCCCTGCTTTGCTGATAAAAATTTTGTTGCGAGAAAGCGCCAGCATAAATATGCAGCCGCAGCTTCGGCGAAATAATTTGGAATTTTTTTCCATAGTGCAAGAATTTTTTTCCGGCTCGAAGACCCCTCCCAGCACCGTTGCGCACTGTTTTCCTGAAGTTCTGCAGGCGGCTGCCTATGCCGATTTGTAAAACAAGGGATGCGTCACTCCGCGGCTGATAAGAAAACCAATTACATCGGCAGGTCTGAAAAACATGCGCAGCTTCCAGGTGTTTTTTGTTGCCGCGCTGAATACGCGTTCGTCTAGCGTATCAATGAGCCGCAGCAGTTCCTCCTGCTCTTCGTCGGTGTAGTCGAAGACCGTTCCTGGCTTTCGGTCATCCCGTACTGCCGATGCCGTGAGTCGGGCTATGACCTTCCCCACGGCTGTAAAATAGGGGGCTCCTTCAGGGAGGTGAAGAAATCGAGGGACATTCAACAGATGGTTTGATACGGCCCGCACGTCCGGCAGGTCCCCTACATGCTCCAGCGTGATGTCCAGCTTTTCTTTACATAAAGAAATCAGGTTTTTCACCAGCACATGAGTCCTACCTTCCGGTACACGGTTGATGACGAGGGCAGGATGAAATGATTGTTCGATTTCTTCGATGAGCGGCAGCAGTTCAGGGGCTGCGTTGGTCAGGGTTTCCCGGAACCATTCGAGAGTAAACCGTTTTTCGCTCTTTGCATTCTTGTTTTCCTCATCAATCAATTGTGCCACTACCGGGTGGTTTTTGAAAACATTCTGCATTTTTCGGTACAGGGCGCCCTTGATAAAGCTGTACGCGTTCATTACCGCGCCGGGCTCGGGCGCAGTAATAACCACGCCGTGGTCGGAGATGCCGAAAAAATCCAGCGTATTAAAATGAACACCGGCGCCAAGATCGATAATGATGAAATCTGCGGGAAGCGCCTTAAGATGGCGCATCAGCTTGAGCTTCATCCAGTGGGGCGGATGGAGCGCCCCCGGGACGAATTCGGCGCCGCTGATAAGCTTCACATTCTTTTCGGTGGTTTCGACGAGAAGGTCTTCAAGCGAAGAGACCTTATTCAGCAGAAAATTGGCGACCGTCGGCGTTTGGCGAAGAATGCCGAGGTAGGTGTGAAGGTTCGCACCGCCCAAATCCAGATCAACAAGAATAACCCGGAGCCCTTCCCGTGCCAGCGCCGTGCCCAGGCCGATGGACAGCAGGCTTTTGCCGACACCTCCTTTGCCGCCGCCCACTGATATTATTGTTCCGGTTTGTTGATCCGCTTTTTTCATACACTCCACTTTAGCAAAGTTTTTCCGAGCTGTAAAGTTTGTTTTCGTCTCGGTTATCCCGCTCTGCATAGACTTGCCGGACCTCATCGCAAATTGTATTTAAGCGCTTTCTTTCCCACCGAAGCTTTTATCATACAGAATCGAGTATTCCGTTTCCAGTGTTGCGTACTTCTTTTTCAGAGCCTCCAGGTGTTTGTTTTCTGTTTCCAGTTTATTTTCTAGTTCAGCCGCCCTCGCGACAAGTTGATCTTTTTCCTTCTGAAGCTGCGCATATGCGGCACTTCCAGAGTGATCCGCAGCAGCCGGTTTGGTATGCGTGGTTTCAGGAGCTTTGTCGCCGGAGGTTCTCAGGGCTTTTAATTCTACAATTTCCTGCAAGGTTTTTTGGTACAACCGCAGGTGCTTACGATTTTTAAAATAGAAAATAAAAAACAGCACCATGCATCCTACAGTGAACTCAAGAAAAAAAAGCATCATAAGCGCATCAACCTGGATCATCGTTTTTTCTCCTGCGGAGGTACCGCGTCGGCATCATGCTCCGAAGACTTATTCCCTGTCCGCTTTCTTTTCAGTTTCTTATACTGGCGACAGGCAATGGCAACGAGAGACACAGCGCATGCCAAAATAAGATTGACGCTTGCAAAAACGCCCAGGACATATCTCCAGTTAACAGTCTGAGACGGTTTAGGCGTATTTCCATCTGTACTCACGCTCTGGTTCAATCCTCCGGAGGCAGATACCGACTCAATCGCGTGAAACTCACACAGCTTTTCCCGCTGGAACGTCTTGCTCTCGGCTTTGACTCGTACCCGGTATATGCCTGCCGTTCCTGCAATAAGTTCTCCGGAAAAAATGCCGGTCTTTACTCTGTCCTGACCGGACAGTTTGCCGGCAGGCAGTTCCACTCTTCGCGTCTTGTTGTCAGGCGTGCTGACTTCCGCATAGAGCGTCACCTGATTTAGAAATTCCGGTTCACGAAGAACCGCATCATACTTTTCCAGCCATGCGTTTATACCGTTTTTTTCTCCTACCCCGGTTACATCACGGTCAAAAAGAGCTTTAAGCTTCAGATCCGTAACAATAAAAATTCTGTTTCCTTCAGTGCTGCTCAGGCTCACCTTCCAGGTGCCGATATCGGGCGCCGTAATGGTTATCATGTCAAAAGCATCCGATTTATACCAGAGAATATTTTTTGCATGCAAATCCTGTAAATGGGTTTTATCGTGCGGATCGGTCAGGCCGGTTGATGTTCCGGGTTTTTTGGTAACCAGCAGTATTATCTCCTGAATATTTTTATCAACAAAAAAACTGTCTCCATGCAAAGGGATGGCGTCGGGTGATTTTATTTTTTCAAACGTAGAAACAAAAACAGTGTGCAGATCCTTATCGCTTCTGACAAGCACGGCGGTTCCCTTTGTCTCCTCGGCTATTTCCTTCAGCAGGCCCATTTCAGTCATTTCTGTAAATGCTATGGCATGGATCACAATGCCCGATCTGGCAATTAACGGCAAAAGTTGCTTCAATTCTTTATAAGCGCTTTCATTCTGCGCAGGTGATCCGAGGTCCAATATGCCGTTTGACAGCAAAATTATGGTCTTCTTCCCTCGGGAAGAGCTTTTCAGACGGTCGTACGCATTTTGGACAGCCTCTGTAATGTTGGTGTTGAATTCCTTCGCGGTAATATTATCTATGCCTTTAAATAACTTCTCCCGGTTCTTTGCATCATTCCGGGCCAAGGGAGCAATTTCCCGCGCTGAATCCCCAAAACCTACGATGCTTATTGAATCGTTTTCATCGAGAAGCGAAATAAACAGCTTTGCCGCGGGCTTGCGATAGTCATGCGGATCAATCTGCTTCATTTTTCCGGAACAATCCAGCAACAGCACCACATCCGCACCGGAATTATCACCAGAGGCGTTTTTGAGCATGTTCTTTGCGTCGGACCGTAAATTTGCCCCCGCATTCCTCTGTTCAGAAACCGCGGGAGTCGCACCGAAAGACTGGGCCGCGAGACATATGCTAAACAGCAACAGAGTGTATATACGCATTTTTTGCATGATTAATTCACCAGGTATCTTATCGGTATGTTTTAGAAAAAATATACTTTCTTTGTATACTTAATTTTTATTGCCGATTCAACATCCTAAAAAATAAAGTTTTTTTCTGCTAAAGATATCAAAAGGATTGACGATAAGTATGACTAGGAATTGCCACCCGGGTGCTGGATCAGGTTGTTTTAACAGTATATCCGCGAAGTAATGAGACAATACCATGTCAAACACGCTATTTGAGCAAATACAAATTAATGCAAATGCGCTTTTCTCCGCGACTGGCGGCACAGAAGCACAATCCTATCTCAGCTCCCTTTCGCAGTCAGCATTGTCAAACGGCACCACGCTCTACCAAAAGGGCAACTATGCCGCAGCTGCCAAGGAATTTCAAAGGGCCATCAGTTTAGATCCTTCCAAAGACAACGCCGTCAAGGCGTACAAATTATTAGCAACGACGTATATCGCTGCTGGAAAAAACGACGATGCGATCAAGGCCTATAAATCATCCATAAAAACGGACCCGTCAAATGATGAAACATACGTAAGTCTCGGGAATCTCTACTATAACAAAGGTGATTATACAAATGCGTTGAAACAGTACAAAACCGCGGCGCAAATCAGCCCGACTTCATCTGCAAATGCCTACAGCCTTGCCCAGGGCTACCTTGCGGTGGGTGACTACAAAAACGCAGAGACCCAGTTTCAAAAAGTCATTCGTTTATCTCCCAAAGAATACTCTGGGTATTATGGCTTGGGACAGACGTACAGCAAAGAAGGTAAATCAGAGGCAGCAGTCACGCAGTTTCAGAAAGTCATCAAGCTTAAACCGACTTTTTACAATGCCTATGTAGACCTCGGCTCGGCCTATGCCGATCTGGGCAAAACAGACCTCGCAAACCAGCAATTAGCGGTATTGAAAAAACAGTCGTCAAGCATGGCAACCACGCTCAGCGCGTACATTACAAAAGTCAGTAAACCAAAATTTCTTGCGGCCTATTCCACAGGAGGTTTCCAACCCGGGCTCGGCCCCGGTACGGAGGTCTCCAGCCTGGATTCGAATCTTGCGACTCCGAACTCCTCAACGCTGTTCAGCATGAACTTCTTTTTCAACAAAGCAATGGATGTCAGTTCGCTCGTAAACCCGCTGAATTGGAGCATCTCCAAAGCGACCTATGGTTCCACGGGTGGTGCGTATAATTGGGGTCTGGCCTCAAGCACCGATGTCCCCATTTCACCTTTGCCTGTCAGCGTGCAATATGATTCGAAAACATCCATGGTTACGGTCTCCTTTAAAATCACTCAAAATGCCGATGGTAATGGCACCATTGATCCTTCACACCTGCAATTCAAGTTTCTGGGAAAGGATATTTACGGCAACTCAATGGATACCTCAGCAGACCAGTACAGCGGCATCTCATTGTTTACCTGATGCGGATTCAACAGGAGCAAGAAATTCCCGCCCGAGAGCATGTACCGAGTAAAATATTATAACGGTACCAAACAAATTTTTTTTCTTGCTTTTTCAAAAAAAAATTAGTATATTAACCACGTTAATTTGCTACACACAGAAAATCATGTGCAGCATTCGGCTAGCCAAATCTAAAGCGGTCGTGTGCCAGGCCAGCTAGGAAACAACACCCTGACGATACGAACAGAAACTGCATGTGAAAGGTCTTACCCATGGCAAAAATACTGGTAGCGGAAAACAGCAACGCCGAACTCAAAGTAATCGTGGATATATTCAAGGAAACAAGCCACGAAATTATCACAGCGGCGGATGGCGATGAAGCCGCACGAAAAGCCCGTACGGAGTCGGTGGACATCGTGATCCTGGACACGCACCTTCCCCAGAAAAACGGCTTTCAGGTCTGCCGGGAACTCCGCAGCGACAAGCAGATAGGCGATGTCCCCATTATTATGGTCTGTTCCGAGGACCAGAAAAGCGACCAGGCTTGGGGGCTGAAACAAGGGGCCTCCGAATATCTGCTGAAACCATTTACGCCCCTCGACTTGCTGCTTGCTATCAAGAAGTATCTGAAAAAGAACTAATGGGGATTTTTGCAACTGCGGCCCTGGATTATATTGAACTGAACGTTATACCGACACGACACATCATAAAACATCTCAGAAAACCGCTGCTGGCATCGGGACACCCTGGAGCTTTTGTATCTCCGACAGAACGCTTGTAACGCTTAAATTGATAGTAAAAATGACTTATTTATACTTTGCTGAAAGGAGCGGGTGGATTGGAGATGACATTATCAGAAGTTGTTGCAGACATCAGTCAAAACAAGAAAACCGGAATATTGTCAATTGCCATCAGGGGTGACGCTAAAAATCTGTTCAAGGTCTTTTTCAAAGAGGGGACCATTTATCACCTTACCTGCGGCAATCAAAAGGATTCCGAATGTCTGAATTATTATGACACCTTTGATTTTTCATCTTGTTCTTTTTTGGCCAACGCAAAATCCGATGTGCCCCATGCCGTAGGCCTTCCGGCAACTCCGGAGATTGTAAAACTATTCCAAAGCAAGAACATTCCCATTGAAATCATACACCCTGACGGGAAGTCTGCTTCAACCGGCGGGGTTGATGCCATTGCTCCCGCAGACTATGAAAGAATCAAGGAAGAATTAAAAGTCGCTCTTATCAAACAAATCGGCCCGGCCGGTGGAAAAATATTAACAAAAATAATCAGCGAAAAATGGCGGGTTCTATCCCCGGCAAAAGAAGACCTGCAAAGACTGGTTGCTCTTTTAAAAAATGAAATAGAAGATGACGCAAACAAAGATCAATTTACTCAGGATGCGGAACGAATACTCTCATAAATGAAACGCATTCTTCCGGAATACATTTAAGGAGGGAACCATGAACTTGAATCTAGGCATAAAATCCAAGACGCTTCTGCCGCTCTTGGCGATCCTGCTGATTGCAATGACCGGTCTGGCGGTCTACAACTATTTTTCGCAGGTTGCTCTATTAAACAAAGAAGCGGAAGATACTCTCAGGAGCACTCTCAATTCAACTCAAAATATGATCAATGAACGTTCAAAGCAATATGAACAGATGTCGATTCTGCTGGCGGAAATGCCGATGATCTCTGATACGTTTGCCCGGGGTGACAGAAACAGGCTCATTACCGAGCTGCAACCAGCGTATGAAAACCTCAAAAAGAATTTTCAGCTTAACCGTCTCCATTTTTACAAACCCTCTGCCACGTCATTTTTGAGACTACACGATATTCCCAAATTCGGTGACGATGAATCGGCGTACCGGCATGCGATTGTATATGTGAATACAAAGCTGGCAAGCACCCGGGGTGTGGAAATCGGGGCGCGCGGACTGGCCCTGCGAGGCATCCAGCCCGTATACTCCAAAGGCCACCATGTAGGGGCGGTAGAATTCGGCGGCGAACTAGCCCCGACAATCGACGAAGCAAAAAGTGTTTTCCGAATCGAAGCAGGGCTTTTGCTCTCGAAAGACGCTATGCTTCAGGTCCTTCCGGACTGGCAGCAGCAAGATGCCACGTTGGTCGCGAACCACCTGTTTTTCTACTCCACAAGCCCTCAACTCACTCAAGGGCTGATAAAACCCGCCCTGTTCAAGACAAAGGCAAGTGCTGATGGCATGATTACCAATACCGGATCCCATGCAGGAAGGACGTATTATATAGCCATGGGTCCTCTTGCTGATTTTTCGGGAAAGCAGATAGGATATCTTTATATTTTCAAGGACCAGACGGAACTGCTGGCAAAAATCCGCAGGGTTCTTTTTATCAACATCGCCGTATACTTCTCCATTCTTCTTCTTATTTCTTTTGCAATTGACTATAGCTTGAAGAAAACCGTTATCAATCCGGTACTTAGCCTCACAAAAGTTGCGGACGAGATATCCATGGGAAAACTGTCGGAAAAAGTAGAAGTATCTACAAATGACGAAATTTCAACACTGGCGAAAGCCATCGATCGTATGAGAGTCAGCATGAAGAAGTTGCTTGAATAACGCATAGCCCGCGCATTTGATACTCGTAACAATAAAGCCCCTGGCACACAGTGCCAGGGGCTTATTTTTTGAACCTTAACCAACGATTGCTATGCTATTTCTCGACGACGTACTTCTCCGGCCGGGATAAAACCGCCGTCTTGCTTGCGGATTCGGTCATCCGGGAAAACGACTCATAGCCCAGAAATTCCGCTTCTTCTTCCGGCGTTTTTTTTCGATGAAGTAGCAAGTTTATGATAGAACAGATAAATTGTTTCATACTGAAGCCCCCTTCGGCAGGAGCCAAGGGATTCCATGTCGCAGGGATTAAAATACCCAACTTTAGCCTTAGCCATTCTTTAAAAAAATCATTTGAGCCGGAAACTGATAACAATCGGGATACCGTTAAATGACCGGCCCCGTATAGGAGGACCTTCTGTATTCCACCCCTGATAAACCCGCCTGTTGTCTTCAATATTCAGCCGTTCTGAAGCGAGGACAGAGTCAATAAAAATCTGTTTCCAGGGATCACGCAGCGTATCGGCAATCAAATAAGACAACCCTACCCCGATAATGCCGAACAGAGCCATGCTGCTTCTGCTCGGTCTTGAACCGAACAGAGGGTTCAGTTCTCGATATTTTTCAGATCCGTAAAACATGGCGACACTCTGCACATAGTCTATAACAGCAAAAGATGCCAGAGCGGCCACTTCCTGTTTAACTATTTTTTCTCTTGTTATATCATACCGTTGTGTTGAAAGCTCCTTGAAATTATTTCTTTCAACTGACACAGTATATGGCAGAACTGTCAGTTCGCCTGCAACAGTCCTTTCTGCTGCCGACATAATGCGTGGAGGGGAAAAAACCACTGTCAGCAAAAAAACTACTAGCCCCGTTTTTCGTAATACTTTCATGGCATTCTTTATCTCCAGTCAATACCGACCCTGCGCACAACTCGCGCAAAGCTTTATCGTATGCCTCTCAGTTTTACTTGTCGGCATTTCGCAGTCAGTTCTTTAGGTGATTTAGATTTATATTTAAAAGTTATGCTGCAGGAAAAAAAAGGAGGAAAGTAGGATTGTTATTGCCATGAAGGACATTCAAAAAAGTTATTTAAAAACAGGTGACAAGAAGACTCATTTCAGTATTTTTGACGTGTCCCATTGCCATACTGCTGCCGTTTTACAAAATGCCGATTGCAGCGGTACATTGCAGACTAGGGAAACTACTATGGTCTGTCAGAGGCAGCACTTTGCGTTTTGATGACTTCCGCAATTTCACGGGAAAATGCTTCTACTGTCCTGCTCATAGCAGCAACCAATTCATTGTACTCTGCGCTCAAGAGCGGTTCTGCAACAACGGATCTGCGGATCAGAATCGCTCTCTTTCCCGCATCGCTCAGTGTCCAGGCGGATTCCAAACAGGCGCGCTCACGAGGAGTGGCGTCAAATCTCATCACGTCAACCGTAAGGCGGTATGTTATTGATGCATTGCCATGCATACCCGGTACCCAACGAACAACGGTAAAACGTTCGGACGGCAGCAGAGAAGAAAGATTTTCAATAACAGCATGAGAGAGAATGCTTTCCAAAGAGCCGGCCCAACGATGAAACTCATGTACCGTAAGCTCATTCTGCCCCGAACGGGTCACGATCTCCGGTTTGTCCAGATAGTCCGGAATGAGGACGGGACCGACGGCGACAATGATATCGGCAGAGGCTGAGGCAGTCTGCATCGCCGCCGGCGCTTCTTTCAGAACGTTCAGTGTATAAAATCGGGACGGGGATGAACTGGCGCATGCGGACAGCAGTGCGATAAGAACCGTTACAAGGAGCAACGCACATCGATCTGTAAAAATCCGTTTCATTTTATTCTCCCTTTGCCGATGGTTTGCCTTTGATGATGGATTCAGGATGGCGCTCCAAATAGTCTGCCAAAGAGCGGAGTGAACGGGACATCCGCGAAACATCTTCAAGGGTCTTGTTCGTCTGGGGACCAAGGCCGTCATACTGCGCAAGGATCCTGTCGGCATTCTTGAGCAAACGATCCAGAGAATCCATACTCGCATGCAGTTTTGGAGAATTTGCGATTTTTTCAATGCCGTCAAGTGTGGCGTTTAATTTGTCAAGAATTTCCTTCAATGGAAGCGATCCGAGCCGTCTGGTCAAATCCTGCAGGTCCGTCGGAATCGTCGGAATTTCCGGATAGGTTCCATCCTCGGCGCCTACAAGCCTGATCGGCTTTTCCGGCCAGAAATCAAGATAAACCATAAGCTGACCCGTCACAAAACTCTGAATTTGAAGCTGAGCCCGCAACCCTTTTTCGATCAACGGTTGAATGTATTCGTCTCTGCCTTTTGGCAAGGTACTATTGATCACCTTGATTGTTGCGGGATCTATTTCTATATAGATGGGAATGAAAACAGACAGGTCCTTCGCATCAAGCTGCAGAGCAATGTCCGTCACCTGTCCGACTTTAACCCCTTCGAACATGACGGGGGCACCTACCTGGAGCCCTTTGACCGATCCTTCGAAAAACAGGACGAATTTAGTTGTGTGCTTGAAAAACCTTCCCGAACCAAACGCCAGGACAGCCGCAATAACGAGTACGATGGCTATCAAAACAAAAATACCGATGAGCGTTTTATTTGCCTGTTTCCCCATTGTTCTTCCCCTCCACCCTCTCTGTTTCACCCTTTCCGCATGCCCGTTCCCCGCGTGAGGAAATTGATTACTTTGGGGTCCCTGGATTCAGTCAGAAGCTGTTTCGGGTCCCCCGCTGCAATCATGGTTTTTGCGTCAGCATCAAGCAAAATGGAGTTGTTTCCAACCTCAAAAATGCTGGCTAATTCATGGGTGACAATGACTATCGTTGCACCAAGACTCTCGCGGAGCTCAAGGATAAGTTTGTCGAGCAGATGCGCATTGATCGGGTCAAGCCCTGAGGACGGTTCGTCAAAAAACAATATTTCCGGGTCCAGTGCAATCGCGCGCGCGAGACCGGCGCGCTTTCTCATACCGCCGCTGATCTCCGAGGGATACAGATCCTCGCACCCTTTCAGTCCGACAAGTGAAAGCTTCAAAGAAACGAGTTCCCTTATTTGCTCCGGGCTCAGATCCGTGTACAGTTGGAGCGGGAGGGCGATGTTTTCTCCGACCGTCATGGAACTCCAGAGCGCCCCGCTCTGATAGAGAATGCCGAAGGATTTCATGATGCGTTCCTGCTCGTGATGCTCGACATCCCAAAAGCTTATGTCACGATACCGGACGGTTCCGTGCGCGGGACGTTTCAGCCCTATGAGATGCCTCAGCAGCGTGCTTTTTCCGCTGCCGCTTCCTCCCATGATGATAAAAATATCACCCTGATTTACGGTAAAGGTAAGACCGCTTTGGATCAGGATTTCTCCATACGACAAGGTAAGGTCCTGAACAATAATATGCGGTTCTTTTTTCTCCATCTCTGCTCTCGCTGCCGCCGAAAACGACCCGGGAATGCTTTTAAAAGCAAAAATATACTTAGATTAAATATGCAACACGTTACAGATAAATGTTATGATTGCCGTTGCCACCACAATGCCGACAATGCTCGTGACCACCGCGGAGGTTGTCGCTTCACCGACCGCGGACGCGCTCCTGCCGCACTGCATCCCCCGGAGGCAGCTCGCAAGCGCTACAAGAACACCGAACACCGCAGCAGTAAACAACCCTATCCAGACATCCTTCAGATGCACGGCCTCCCGCGTCTTGTTGAAATACTCCATAAAGTTGAGATCAAGCATCGTTACTCCCACAAAGAGCCCCCCCAGAATGCCCATAAGGTCCGCATAAAGGCTCAGGAGCGGCATCATAAGCGAAAGTGCAAGCATGCGGGGCAGCACCAGAAACTCAGTGGGAGAAATACCGAGAGTCCGCAATGCATCAATTTCTTCATTCACCTGCATGGTGCCGAGCTGTGCCGCAAAAGACGCTCCGGTACGGCCAGCCATGATAATGCCCGTCATGACCGCAGCAAGAGCACGGACCATGCCGATGCCCACAAGACTCGCAACGTAAATCTGAGCGCCAAAAATTTTCAGTTGGATTGCGCCGATAAAGGCAAGAATAAGACCGACGAGAAAGCTTATGAGGGAAACAATGGGAAGAGCCTGTGCGCCGCATTCCTCCATAGTAAGGAACAGATCCGTTTTGCGGAATCTTGCCTTGCCGGTTAGAAACCTCCACACAGCCAGGCAGGTTTCTCCAATAAACGTCGTGATCGCGGAATGCGCCCGGCCGAAGGAAACCGCGGCATCTCCCAATTGCTCAAGAATGGAGGCTTTTGCATCTTCATCTCTATCGTTTTTCCATTCAGGAGCCGCGGATGCAAGCGAGAGAAGACGCTGTGCACCCGGCGGAAGTCCCTCGCTGTTCACTGTTATATTGTTTGCGGTACAGAAATCCGTTATCTTGACCAGAAATGTTAAAAGACTGCTGTCCCAACCAGTCAGTTCTTTTGAGTCAAACACCACTTTGTTTATGTGAGAGGATCCCTGCACAACATCGTTCACTTCTCCGGCAGCAGGGATGATGGCGTGGTTTCTTTTCCATTCTCCGCTTAAATGGATTTGCAGGACATCATCAGTGGCATATGTTACACGTACCTGAGGTTGCATAGGGCCCCATCTCTATCCGGTCAAAGCTGAGGTCTTACAAATCCACCGGTGTTCGCTGGACAAACTGAAAACAGCGTGTCAGTATGCATCAGTATATAATTATACCTATTTCTAATCAAGAATTTTAGGAAACTGTGCGTCCGCTACGATGATTAACTTGCTGCAATGAGTGGAGCCCCTCCGGCAGGAACCGGATGCCCCCTCCGATAAACGTAACATCACCAGTCTTGACGAGTACGATAGCGCGAGTGCCGGGCACGTCTTATTGCATTCTTCCCCCGATGGGAGTCGGGGGATCCAATGCCGCAGGATTTGATCCGGTGCCCAAAAAAACGTCAGACGTTTCATCTCTTGGCCGGAACATCATAACATCAGCGCCGTCTTATTCTCCTCCGCCGAGCACTTTATAGAGCGTCACCATCGAGCTAAAACGTGCTAGACGGACGGTAATCAAGTCCTGCTGCGCGCTGTAGAGCGAGCGCTGCGCATCAAGAAGGGTCAGGTAGCTGTCAATCCCGTGTTTGTAACGCGCATCGGAAAGGAAATAACTTCTGGCAGTGGCATCCACAAGGGACTGCTGGGCAGCCAACTGGTCTCCCACCGTTCCCTTCTGGGCAAGGGCATCGGCCACTTCCTTAAAGGCCGTCTGAATCGCCTTTTCATACTGGGCCAGATAAATATCGCGGTCTACCTTTGCAACTTTCAAATTGGCAATATTGGTGCCAGCGTCGAAAATCGGAAGGACAACCTGAGGGGCGAAGGTCCACGCAGCAGAACCTGGTTTAAAAAGTCCGGATAGCTGGTCGCTCGTAGTCCCGATCGTAGTAGATAATGAAATGCGCGGAAAGAACGCAGCCCGTGCCGCACCGATGTTGGCATTGGCAGCTTTCAGCTGATTTTCCGCCTGCAGAATGTCAGGACGGCGCTGCAGCACCTCGGACGGCAGGCCGATGCTGATATCTTTCAGCGTTGAGATCGAGTCCAACTCCCCGGGCAGCAGTTCTGCAGGAATCGGCGTCCCCACTAAAAGCGTCAGCGCATTCTCGTCCTGTGCCACCTGCCGTATATATTTCGCAATGTCCACGCGGGCGGCCTCTACCCTGGTCTGCGCCTGCCGCAAATCCAGTTCTGAGGACAAACCTGCCGCATGTCTCCGCTGAATCATATTGTACGTGGCCAGCTGGGCATCAAGCGTGTTCTGAGAGAGCTTCAGATGTTCCCGGTCCGAGGCAAATATAAGGTATGTGTTCGCAACCTCGGCTACCAGGGATATCTGCGCGCTCCGGCGGGCCTGTTCAGTGGCAAAATACTGCTCAAGAGCACGGTCTTTAAGACTTCTGATCCGGCCGAAGAGATCCAGCTCATAGGAACTGAACCCCAAGTTGGCGCTCCATTGCCGGCTGATATATATGTCTCCCGTGCCTGAAACGCTTGCAGGCAATCGCTGCTCACTTCCCATGCCGGTGGCATTTATTGTCGGAAAAAGTGCTGCGCGCTGGATCTGATACTGCGCCCGCGTCTTTTCGATGTTGAGCGCTGCAACCCTGAAATCACGGTTATTTGCCAGTGCCAGTTCGATAACCTTTTTCAGCTGATCACTCGCAAAGAAATCCTGCCATTTGATGTCAAAAGCGGCCGGGGCAGGCTGTGTGGTCGTCGGTTTGGTGTCCAGGTAGGCGGTACCGGTCGGCCAGGAAGCGGGAACAGGCGCTTCCGGCCGGGTGTATTTCGGTGCCATGGTACAGCCGGTCAGAGCAATGACAATTCCAGCCGTTATCATAAATAGATTCTTTTTCATAATCTCAATGCTCCCCTGATGGTTTTATATCAGTTGTCTTGGCAGCTTCATGCTTCTTTTGTCTGCCAAAGTTCTTTTGAATCAGCACATAAAAAAGCGGCGCAAATATGGTCACCAGGAAGGTTGAGGTGACCACGCCCCCCAGCACTGCAGTGCCGATGGCTTGCTGAGCGCCTGCTCCGGCTCCGGTCGCAAATGCCAGCGGCATGACCCCGAATCCAAAAGCCAGTGACGTCATGACGATAGGCCGCATTCTCAGTTTGGCCGCTTCCAGTGTCGCGTCGACCAGGTCCATGCCTTCTTCCACCCGTGCCTTTGCAAACTGCACAATCAGGATGGCGTTCTTCGTGGTCAGACCGAGCGTTGTCAATAATCCGATCTGAAAATAGACATCATTCGGCAATCCCCGGATGGACGATCCGATCACGCCGCCGATGACTCCCAGCGGAAGAGCAAGCAAAATCGAAATCGGGATCGGCCAGCTTTCGTACAACGCCGCGAGACAGAGGAAAATAACCAGAATCGAAAAGACATACAATGGTGCTGCGTGAGATCCTGCCTGACGTTCCTGGTAGGAAAGTCCGCTCCAATCAAAACCAATCCCTTGCGGCAGCTTCCTTACGAACCCTTCCATGGCCTGCATGGCTTCACCGGTACTCTTCCCTGGCGCTGCTTCACCAAGAATGTTCAGGGACGGAAAGCCGTTGAAGCGCTCCAGTTTAGGAGATCCCGAGGTCCAGTGTCCGGATGCGAGAGAAGAAAATGGCGCCATTTTGCCGGCATTGTTGCGTATATGAAATCTTGAAAGATCACTGGGCAGCATGCGATAAGGTGCGTCGGCCTGAACATACACTCTCTTTACGCGCCCTGCCTGAATGAAGTCATTAACATATGCGCTGCCGAACGCCGCGGAGATAGTATTATGGATTGTAGATATAGGCACTCCAAGCGCTCCAGCCTTTTCCCAATCCACGTCGATCCGGTATTCGGGCACGTCTTCCAATCCGTTGGGCCTCACCTTCGTCAATGCCGGATCTTTTGCAGCCATGCCAAGGAGTTGATTACGGGCTGCCATCAATTTTTCGTGCCCCAGACCGCCCCGGTCCAACAACTGGAAATCAAATCCTTTTGCCTGGCCGAGTTCCACGACCGCGGGTGGTGCGAACGCAAACACCATAGCGTTCCTGATCCTGGAAAATTCCCCCATGGCCCGTGCCGCCACTGCGGTAACCTTAAGGTTCGAACGGTTCCGAAGCTTCCAGTCTTTAAGCTTGACGAATGCCAAGCCGGAATTCTGACCTCTGCCGGAAAAACTTATGCCGGAAACCGTCATTACTGCCTCTACGGCATCCTTTTCCTGACTTAAAAAATAATTTTTGACTGACTCCATCACCTTGTCGGTTTGTTCCAGAGTCGAGTTTGCAGGAAGCAGCGCCTGCACCATCATGATACCCTGATCTTCATCCGGAAGATACCCTGTCGGCATTCTCATAAAGAGGAATCCCATCACGACAACAATCAGAAGAAATATTATAATGTAACGAAGTTTTCGGGAAAGGCTCCGACCCACCATTACGAGATAGTAGTCTCTTACCCTGAAAAAGAGACGGTCAAACCATCGAAAAAACGGCCTCAGAAACCAGATTCCCCCTTCTGCCGGTTCATGTCCCTTCGGCACAGGTTTCAGAAGTGATGCGCAGAGGACCGGAGTCAGGATCAATGCCACCACCACGGACAGCAACATGGAGGAGATGATGGTCACTGAAAACTGGCGATAGATGACTCCTGTTGATCCTGTGAAAAAAGCCATAGGACCGAAAACCGCTGAAAGGACCAGGCCGATGCCGATCAACGCGCTGGTGATCTGGTCCATGGATTTGCGGGTGGCCTCAAAGGGTGAAATGCCTTCTTCGCTCATGATGCGTTCCACATTCTCTACCACCACAATGGCGTCGTCCACAAGCAGGCCGATGGCCAGCACCATGGCGAACATGGTAAGCATGTTGATGGAAAAACCGAAAAGTCCCAGCACTGCAAACGTACCAAGAATCACCACCGGCACCGCGATGGTCGGAATCAGAGTGGCCCGCATGTTGCCCATGAACAGGTACATGACCAAGAAGACCAGTATGATTGCCTCAAACAAAGTCTTGTATACTTCGTTGATGGCAACTCTAATAAACGGAGTAGTGTCATACGGATAGACGACCTTCATGCCGGCCGGAAAATAATGACTCATTTCTTCCATTTTGGCCTTGACGCTGTCTGCTGTCTGGAGCGCATTGGCGCCGGCCGCCTGCCGTATGGCCAATCCGGCGGAAGGTTTACCGTTATAGGCAGCCTGGACATCGTAGACTTCTGTCCCGAGTTCCGTCCGCCCCACGTCCTTGACCCGGACAATGGAACCATCCGGGTTGGTGCGCAGCGGGACTGATGCAAATTCCGCCGGTGTTTTGAGCATGCTTTGAACTATGATCGACGCATTCAAACGCTGCCCTTTCACTGCCGGCGCTCCTCCGAACTGGCCTGCGGACACTTCTACGTTGTAAGACCGTAACGCTGTAACTACATCATCGACCGTCATCTGGTAATTCGTCAGTTTGTCGGGGTTCAGCCATATCCGCATGGAATACTGAGTGCCGAAAAGTTCCACTTCTCCTACTCCCGGCACCCGCGAAAGGACCTTCTCCAGATTGGACTGGGCATAGTCGCGCAAATCATTCCCGTCCATGCTGCCGTCTTCTGAAATCAGACCGATGAATATCAAATAGTTTCTGGTAGATTTGCTCACCTTTACACCCTGGCTCTGCACAACCGCTGGCAGGCTCGCCATGGCAAGCTGGAGCTTGTTCTGCACCTGAGCCCAGGCAAGGTCCGGATCTGTTCCCGGAGCAAAGGTAAGTTCGATGCGGGATTGGCCCGCAGAATCACTGGTCGCCGACAGATACAGCATCCTATCAAAACCGGTCATCTTCTGTTCGATAATCTGCGTCACGCTGTTTTCAACCGTCTCGGCGGAGGCGCCAGGATAAAAAGCAGTAATGGCGATGGACGGAGGCGCTATGGGAGGATACTGCGATATGGGCAGATTATAAATCGCCAGCAGGCCCGCCACCATCAGTATGATGGCAATGACCCAGGCGAAAACCGGACGGTTCAGAAAAAATCTCGATAACATGATGATACCTCTTCGTTATTTCTTTGTTGTAGTTGTTGTGTTTGTTTTTACCGGCTCGGTTCCCGTCCCCAATTTCTGTTCTTCCGTAAACGGAACCTCTGTTACAACCGTGCCGGGACGTATCTTTTGCATCCCTTCCACGATCACCCGGTCGCCTGCTGCAAGCCCCGAAGTGACAAGCCACTGGTTTCCGATCGCCCGGTCAAGGGTAAGCATCCGCTGTTCGACCTTGCTTTCAGCGCCGACAACGTAGGCCAGAGGGTTCCCCTTCGGGTCGCGCGAAACCGCCTGCTGAGGAATTAAAATAGCCTTCTCTTTGACGCCTTCACTCACGACTGCCCGGACAAACATGCCCGGCAGCACTATGTTTTTCGGGTTGGGAAATACCGTGCGCAGGGTAACGGCACCGGTAGTCTGATCCACCGTGACTTCCGAAAACTTCAGGGTGCCTGTCAAAGGATACGAGGTCCCGTCTTCAAGCAGCAATTTCACCTTGGTCTGGTTTGCACCGGCTTTCTTGAGCTGACCGCTCGCCATTGCCTGCTCCATGCGCAGCAAGTCCGTACTTGACTGGGTCACGTCAACATAAATCGGATCAAGCTGTTGTATCGTGGCGAGTGCGATCGCCTGGCTTGCCGTTACCAATGCACCGGTAGTGACTGATGATCTTCCGATTCTGCCGGTAATCGGCGCGACCACACGCGTATATGCCAGATTGATACGGGCGGTCTCCACGGAGGCCTTGTTTGCGGTGACATCAGCCTCGGCCTGCTTGGACGCGGCAACAATTTCATCGTATTCCTGCTGGCTCACGGCTTTGATGGCAATCAACTCCTTATACCGCTCCGCTTTCAGCCGGGCGGGAACAACATTGGCTTCTGACCGTGCGAGTGCAGCCCTGGCGCTGTCGTAACTGGCCTGATACGTGGACGGATCGATCTGGTACAGCACCTCTCCTGTCTTCACAATTGCGCCTTCCGTAAACAGGCGCTTCTGGATGATGCCGCCCACCTGCGGCCTCACTTCGGCAATGAGATAGGGAGAAGTCCGGCCTGGAAGTTCTGTGGTGAGCACAACACGCTGCGGTTGAACCGTAACCACACTAACTTCAACAGGGCCCGGTTTCTGCGGCGGAGCTTTTTTCTCACAGCCGGTCATCATAAGGCCGATAATCAAAATACCCATCAGGGTTATCACTCCGGTTTTGTCAGTAATTTGCATATACTGCATAATCTCTTTCCTCCACACAATCATAATCAAATAGTTCCGTTGTAATCAACGGCGGTGTTATTATTTCCGTATCGCCTGATTTTTAGCGCGTAGTGCCAGAATTCCAGACAGAGAAAAATCCGCAATATGCTCGGCATACGCTTCTTCATCACAGATAGACAACAACCCAATTTTTTTTGATATTTTTTTCAATTCTTCCCGGCGAATAAGCAGTGGTGTAGTACACTGGCTTATAACGCTGATCGTGCAAAATCTGACCTGCATCTCTGAGGACAATGGACCGAGGAGTTCGCGGATCAAATGCTCAAATTTTTCATGCAACGGCTTGACTGTTTCACGAATCACGTCCTTGAGCAGTTCAGTTGAGGTGGCAAGCTCATTGTGGATAATGACAAACTCCTTGTTGTTCTTGTCCGCAATACGCCGAACCAGCGAGAGGATGTATCCCCGCAGACGCTCTTCCGCTGACGCATGTTCACTCACGCCTCCGTCCGGCGGATACACTTTTAACGATTCCAGATAGGAATACCGCCATGCCTCCCGATACAGAGTTTCTTTGTCCCCGAAGTGGTAATTCACGGCAGCTATGTTTGCACCGGCTTTCTCGCATATTTCCGCAATGGTGGCATCCCGGTAGCCTTTCGCCGCAAAAATTTCGCTTGCTGCTTCGAGCAGGCTGGTACTGGTTTTCCCTGGTTTTTTTCTGGCGAGATTCACCGGCGCCTCCGCTGTCCGTTCTTATTGCATAAAATTAAAACAAAAATTTCAAATGGAAATTTAAATTAATTATTTATTTTTGTCAAGACAAAATTTCTTGTATAAGCAAAACACATTCCAGCTGTTTTTTCCTTCGGACCATAGACATCCTACGGTATATTTCAAGAAGAAGATCTTTGATGTATAATTATCTTGCAGTTGATAATGCAGGTAACAAACACATTCAGGAGGCTCATATTCACTATGGAGGAAAAGCAAAGATTCAGTGCCGCGCACATCATTTTTCTCATCGTCCTGGCAGCTGTACTATGGTGGCTCTTCGTACGGCCTGATGGAAAAATTACCGATGAAAAAGCAGAGCCCCGGGCGGTTGTTGCGCGGGGCGATCTTGCCCAGGAGGAGAAAACCGCCGTCGAAATATTCAAGAATGTTTCTCGTTCGGTTGTGTATATTTCGAGCATTGAACTCCGGCGCGATTTCTTTTCCTTAAATGTGTACGAAATTCCTAAAGGGACCGGTTCGGGATTTGTCTGGGACAAGGATGGCAGGATCGTTACCAATTTTCATGTCATCGCGGACGCCAGCCGCATTGAAATAATCCTTGCAGACAATACCAAATGGAAAGCAGCACTTGTCGGAGCATCGCCGGATAAAGATATTGCGGTTCTTAAAATTTCCGCCCCCGCGGATAAACTGAGCCCCATCCCTCTTGGCGATTCGAAAAACCTTCTTGTCGGCCAGAAAGTCTTTGCAATCGGGAACCCTTTCGGACTTGACCAGACAATGACGTCCGGCATCGTAAGCGCCTTGGGACGGGAAATCCAGTCCGCGAACGGCAGAACAATACAGGGAATGATCCAAACCGACGCGGCGATCAATCCCGGAAATTCCGGCGGTCCGCTGCTCGACAGCGCGGGGCGCCTCATCGGCGTCAACACCGCCATCTACAGCCCGTCAGGCGCCAGCGCGGGCATCGGCTTCGCTGTTCCCGTCGAGATTGTAAACCGGGTCGTTCCTGAGCTCATACGATACGGAAAAGTCAGCAAACCGGGCATCGGAATAACCATTGCCCACCCCAGCCTCACTGAACGACTCAATATTCAAGGCGTTCTTATTCTCAATGTCCAGAAAGGTACGAGCGCCGAAGCGGCCGGCCTCAGAGGAACACGGCAACGGGGTGCCGACATCATCCTCGGGGACATAATCGTGAGCGTGAACGATAAACCGGTGGTGTCCTACGATACCCTGAGAAATGAATTTGATAAATACAAAATCGGCGATGTGGTAAATCTCGGTATCATCCGCGATGCAAAACCAATCACCGTTCCCGTCAAACTTGAGGAAGTGCAGTAGCTGCACGCTGCGGCAGCGGCACACATACTCGGTGATGCCTCATCGTCCCCCAAAAAGGTGACCGTTGCTGCAGCTTTGCCCGTAATGGCGTTTAAAACATTGCCTGCCGTCAGAAGCTTTTTTTCAGGCAGGATACAATTTCCCCCACATACATGCGATGGTAATCTTTCACGGGATACAAGTCGTGAATGCCCTGCTCCAGGAAATAACCAGGATTGATATCCTGAAAATAAAGTTTTCTGCACGCAAGCACGAGCCGCGCTTCGCCAAAATAAATAAAACCGTCTTTTGATATCGGCGTAAGGCCTGTTTCCTTCACTTTATCCGTGTCTCTTCCGGAGTTGCTCCCGCAAAAATTCAACGCCGTGCGGTATCGTTCCTCGAAAAACGAGAGGGTAAAATTCTCAGAGCGTTCCATGAACTCAAACGTATATCGTGTCGGCCGCACGAAGCAGAAACTGACCTGCTTTTGCCAGAGCACTCCCACCCCGCCCCAGCTCGCAGTCATCGTGTTAAACGACTGTTGTGTGCCCGCGGTGATCAGCATCCAGTCCTTACCTATCAGTTTAAAAGGATTATCAGTCAATTGCTCCGGCTTCGATTCTATAAAATTCATTTTTCTTCCTTTCTTTTGCGATAGTATTTTGAGTGAAGCATTTTATAAAAGCCTTCCCTGCCGTAAGACGCATCAACGGCTCACCAGGCGAGCTCCCATCTCGAAAGCTTTTCGGCAGTCTTGTGGAAACACCTCTCTGCGCCGTTCCGCTTTTTTCACGAGATCAAAGCGGTCGGCCACATATTTCGAGTAGTCCTCAAATTGGCAGGTATCACAGCTTGTAAGAGTTTCTGCTGATCCAAACAACAACTGCAGCACCATTGCAGCACGTTGAAAATTTTGATCGTACCCCCACTCCCTCATTACGGTCTCCGGAACATTCATCGTATATACAAACCCCGTTTTGATTTTCCGCGGAAACAGTGTTTTCGGCGGATCAGTATACATCAGGTAAGGAAACTGTAAACGCTCAAGAAAAGATCTCATTTCACCGGTGGCGCTCCCGAAATAGACCGGGGAACCGAGTATCAGAGCATCGATTTCCTCGATCTTTTTGAGAACCGACGTCAGATCGTCCTGTACCGCGCATTTTCCGTAGCTTTTGTGCCCTCTCGTCTTGCAGGCAAAACAACTGATGCACCCTTTGTACGAAAGATCGTACAGATGAATAAGTTCTGTTTCAGCCCCTCGCGAAGCAGCTCCTTCAAGACTTTGTTGCAAAAGAGTGGCCGTGTTCCATTTTTTCCTCGGACTGCCATTTATCGCCATAATTTTCACGAGTTATGCCCGCCTTTCTAGTGACATCCAACGTGCACATTATCTAACTTTATTCCGCGGCAATTCCTATCTCCAGATAATCTGCGCATCCTTCCTGGGAGGCAAAAGGTGGTATTTGTATTTTGGATAACCGATCATCATAATTCCGAAGCTTGCGTGGCCTTCCGGAAGCGACAACATCCGTTGAAGCGGCTGAGACTGCATGGAAGCCATCATGATGAGTCCGGCCCAGCAGCAACCAAGCCCGAACGTGGGCGCAGCCAGATCCAGATAGGTGAGGGCGGAGGTGCAGTCAATCTGGGCCAGTCCGTATTCCTTCGGAGCATGAGCAATAATTAAGGCCGGTGCGCCCCGTGAAATGCCGTCGAAGCCGGATTCCCAGGCTGCCACGAGATTAGCCAAGCGATACTTCTCTGCAATCGGTTTTTTCTCCTCGACCCAGGTGCGCATCATATCGATAACCAGACTGCTTATTCGCTTCACCTCTTCCCGATCATTGATTACCAGCCAATGCACCAGTTGACTGTTGCTGCCCGTTGGAGCGTATCGTGCAATCTCGATGAGCTTTTTCAATTTTTCATGTTCAATCTGCCTTGTCTGATACGTACGGATGGATCGACGTGATTTTAAAAAAAGCTTAGCTTGTTCCACACTCAAAGCCGTTTTTTTCTGTATCGGTATAAAATCCTCCGCTTTCCACGCTGAGTGAGTTAAGGCCCCATGAGGGCAGACAGCAACGCAGTGCCCGCACCGAATACACCGTGCATCAGCATCAGGCACAGGTGTCGGCAGTGCTGAATCGTCTTTTTGTTCGATAAGCCTTAAAGGACATTCTTCGACACAGGCACCATCTTTTTTGCACTTTTGTTCATTAATTGTGAAAAGCGACATGCGAACCTCCTTTTTTGAATCGAAAGACTTCGCTGCAGTGATTATACCGCAGGAACGATTGCGAATTTTATTGCGTCAGGCTAACATGCATAGTATACTCTGTCAAGTAGTTACAAAATTGTTATACAGTTTCAAAAAATATACTGAGGAGATATCATGTCCTATAAAACATGCACTGCCGGAGATTGTTCGGTGGCAAAAACACTGCGGATAATCGGGAGCAAGTGGACAATACTCATCATCAGGGA
>CAZPGZ010000013.1:0-85407 GCA_964586075.1 uncultured Nitrospiraceae bacterium
CTGATTTTTTGCTGCACTTGCCGAAATAGGAATGTCTTCGTATCAGGGAGCCTGGGAAGTTAAAGACGAGATTCATGGTATGAGAGCAAACAGGGCATTCGCCGGTATATGAGGTAATAACCAGATACGGCTCCTTCAGCCGCAAAAAGAATTTCAGAAAGCCGAAGCATGCAAATCTTTCTTTCGGCAGCCTGCTCATGGCGATGACCATCGGCCAGCCCAGTGTCATTGCGATACACGCCAAAAAAGCGATCCAAAAGGACACGCTGCCGTGCACTGTACCCAATAAATAATAATACATAGTGAGAGCGCCGAAGAGAAAAACAATCGGCATGAGCACCATCAGGATCGATGAAAAGACTTTTATCAGAACGGGTCGGTATATGATTTTAAAATGTTCATGTTCGGTAAAAGGAATGGGGAACTTCTTTTTTCGTGCCTGATCAGAACTGGCCGCATCCGGCCGTCGTTTCTCAGGTCTTTTATGCATGATTTTCTTTTTTTTCACTGGAATCTCACCTATTTATTTTTTCTGGTCTGCACACATGCGTTCACCGATTGAATCGGCAAAAGAATTATAACGGCAACCGGTCATTATTTCAAGAACAAGATTATGTCCGGCGATGCGTATCTGAGGAGCCCTAAGATGTGTTCGATTTCCACGGTAACAAGAACAATGCGCCGCCGGTTTGTTGCCGGACACGATTACCGTCGCGCGAACAGCAGCGTTCGGCGATCTCCATTTTGCGCCGCCTGCTCCACCTGGATGCCGCACCCTTCGCCGTACACCAGATCGATCGCCTCCATAAAACCGGGGCTCAGACTGCGGGATCCCGGCTCTTTCCGTGCATTGCAGCTGAATTGGAAAGCATCGCCGATCGCGGCCAGCACTTCGTTTCCATCCGAGAAGTGCAAGGGCCAGAGCAGGCAGACCTTCGGTTTCACAAGGTGCAACGGCAGGTTGAGCTTCATTGCAACAGTATGCAGCGAGCAGTGCGTCCGGTTATTGGACCAGTACGCAAAAACGCACAGACCATCCTCATTCGTATCAAGGGAATACAGTCCGGGCTCTTCTTCTTCAAAGACATTGTCATATCCGCCGACGGTCAGAAGATGCGGGCACAGCTTCGCGGCTTCGGGCAAGACCTTGATGATCCGTTTCATTTCCGCGGCGGTAACGCAAACCTCATAGGATGCGCAGCAGCACTTCTCGCCCCTGACACAGCCGTTGCAGCGGTTTTCAAGCTGGAGAATCGATTCCACGTCAACTTCAATACTGCTGCGCTGATGTCGGGGCGTTTGCTTAGTACTGCGGTTTTTATGATTGCTCGGTTTCACGAATGAATAATTTTTCTGCTTCATACTTTTTCCCTGCATGCAATTGCTGTTGGCATCTTTCTTCGGCAACAATACGGACTTCCCGAAACATCCTACTGAGTTCAGGAAGTTGATACCTCGCGTTCAAACCGCTGGGATTCGGCAGAATCCAGAGCAGCGACATGCCGATGAGTTTTTCTTGGATGCCGAGACCTGCCTTCGGCTGCCCAAAGGCGATGCGGAAAGCTGTGAGGCCGAGCACTGCCACAATGCGCGGACGATGGCGTTTTATTTTTGCCGCAAGCCGCAGCCCACCCGCTTTCAACTCTTTGTTGTCAAGCTCGGCAGCGGATGCGGTCGACCTGCTCACAATATTTGTAATACCATACCCGCTCTTCAGCAGTTCGCGTTCCTCTGCAGGGAGAAGCAGCCGTTCAGTGAACCCAGCCTTGTATAGTACAGGCCAAAACCGGTTTCCCGGCCTGGCAAAATGATGCTCGACAGCTCCGGAATACAGGCCGGGATTGATGCCTACAAACAAGATCTTCAGCCGGGGCGCAATGATATCCGGCACTGTCTTGCCGTATGCCGCCAGCAAGTCGGTTTTTGTCGGTTTCCGGATTATATCTTCCCCGGGGACACGACTCTTTTCATCACGTTGGTGTTTTTTTAGTTTTTTTCTGTTCACGATTTTGAAAAATTACAAAAATCTCAGGCGTATCCGAAGGGAGAATCACGGTGCTTTGAACTGACATTAGCGCCAATTCACATCAAGATTTTCCCGAACTTTTTTCAGCAGGACAGACGGAGCAAGGGGCTTCATAAGAAAACTGACTCCCGGTTCAAGCATTCCTTCCCAGTTGATGATGTTTTCCGCGTATCCGCTTATAAATATTACCTTGATATCGGGATTCATTTTTCGTATTTCCAAATACGCCTCTTTTCCGTTTTTCCTCGGCATGATGCCGTCGAGCAAAAGCAGCTGCACCAGATCGCGGTTGGCAACAAATTGGGCCACGGCGTCTTCCCCGTCTCCTGCTTCTATCACGGTGTAGCCGTGGCTGCGCAGTATCGTCGCGGTGAGTGTTCTGACGGTCGAATCGTCTTCGGCAACCAATATTGTCTCCAGCCCTCCCTGCGGCTGCACAGGCTCCACTTCCCAGCGTTCCTCGGCAACTCCCTCTTTCGAAAGGGGCAGATAGACCGAGAAAGTTGATCCCTTGCCCGGCTCGCTCCTGACGTCGATATAACCGTTGTGTTGCTTCACAATGCCATACACCATCGAAAGTCCGAGGCCGGTTCCTTTTCCTTGCTCCTTGGTCGTGAAAAACGGGGCAAAAATCCTCGCCTGTGTGGCCGCGTCCATGCCCGCCCCGGTGTCGGAAACAGCGATGCGCGCGTACTCGCCCGTTGCTCCATATCCATGCGACCTGACGAAATCCATGTCCATGAACACCGTCCCGGTCCGGATCGTTATGGCTCCGCCGTCCGGCATCGCGTCCCGTGCGTTCGTTATCAGGTTCATCAGCACCTGCTCGAGCTGCGCAGCGTCTGCAAGGACAGTCAGGGCATGGTCCGTGCAGACAGTCTTGAGTTCAATGTCTTCCCGGATCAATCTGAACAGAAGATTTTCAGCCCTTCGCACAATGTCGTTCAAATCGCAGAAATTCAGGGCGATGACCTGTTTGCGACTGAAGGACAGGAGCCTCCGAATGAGTGTGGCTGCCCGTTCCGAGGCATGCAGTATCTGCTCGATGTTTCTGCTGTTGGGATCGCCGTCCGCCAACTGCATCTGCATCAGCGTCGCGTATCCGATAATCGCCGAGAGGATATTGTTGAAGTCATGGGCAACCCCTCCGGCCAGCTTGCCGATCGCTTCCAGTTTCTGAGACTGCCGGAGCTGCTCATCAATTTTTTTCCGTTCCGTGATGTCGCGGCAAAGCGTCAGAATCTGGCGGCCATTTTTCGTATCCACAACCTTTGCGTTTATTTCAACGGACGTTATTCTCCCATGTTTATCAACGTAGTCTACTTCGTAGTCTCTGATTCCTCCGCGCGCGAAGCATTTGTGGACCGCGTCAGCATTTCTTTCCTTCATGGAATCCGCAGTCCAGTCCGTCACCGGCCTGTTGACGATCTCCGACAGACGACTATGGCCGGTCAAACGAACATATTCCGCATTCGCATCAAAAACCTGTCCATCTTTGTCGAGAATGACGAAGCCGGTGTGCGTTGTTTCGATCAGGGCGCGGTATTTCCTCATACTCTCGCGGAAGGCATCTTCGATGTATCTCTGGTCGGTCAGATCGAAATTAACACCGAGTATACCGAGCATCTGCTGGTCAGCGTTCCAAATTGGCATGACCATTTCCAGAAAATGGTGGTTTTCTCCGCGGATGACATATTCTGTCTCCTGTTTGATCATCTCGCCGTTAAAAGCCCTTCGGTTGTTTTCCAGCCATTGCGTCTGATCGGGAAAATGCAGTATGACTTCATCAGGACGCTTGCCGATAACATTGCCCCACCGCCGTACCGACGCATTGTTCTGCATGAAATATCGGCCTTCCATATCGATCGCATAGAAGTCATAGGGAAGACTCTCGATGATTGCTTTCAGAAGGGCTTCATTCGCACCAAGTTTCTCCAGCGCCGTCCGCAGTTCTGATGTCTGCGCCGACACCCGCTTTCTGAGCATTGTATTCCACAGCACCAGCAACGCCATGAGAAGAACGACGCCTAAAGCCGAGTACAAACCATACCGGACAAGAGAGGAAGAAGAGTGCAGTGCCGATCCCATCCATTTTCGTTCTATCATCCTGCGTTCATCATCACTGATCAGGGAAAACCCCTGTTCGACTTTGTCCAGAATATCCGTGCGCCCCTTCAAAACAGCGCGGTGAAATTGTCCGGTGAACAGCGGTTGCGTATGCCGAAACCTGGCTTCAAGATCTTTTTTATACAGATAATAAAGCGCCGGAGGCTTGTCCATGCAATACACCTTGATCGTCCCGTCAGCCGCCGCCTGTATGATTTCCTCATAGTTCTGATATTCCAAAAGGGTTGTGACACCGCTTTTTTTCAAAACATCGACGCAGGTGTCCCCCGTCTTGACACCGATGGTAAAACCACGCAGAGATGCAGGGCCGCTGATGCCGCTGATGTCCTTGTTGAAAAAAATGGGCACTTCCAGTGTGGCATACGGTTTTGAAAAATCAAGGACCGTGGCCCGCTCTTCAGTAAAAAAAATGGTGTCGATAACATCCGCTTTACCATCTGCCAGAAATTCTTTTGCTTTCCACCAGTCCATGCCGAACAGTTGGACAGGAATGCCTGTTTTTTTCTCCCAAAGTCTCCATTCGTCAACAAGAATACCTTGTAATTTTCCGTCCGCACTACGGAATATATAGGGTGGATAATTGTCGTCAGCTACTACCGTGATTGATTGTAATTTATAGGTGGAAGGTGTCTGCAGTGCGAAGCAGTTTGCCGAATCACCAAAAGCGGCATAAAAAAGAAAGAAAAAAAAGAATGGCTTAAAAAAGGTCAATATGCATTTATTCATAGCAGCCCCAAAAAGACATGGTTCCTCCAGAAAGCGGCAACAAAATTGTTCTATACTTTGATGCAGGGAAACCACCAGACAAGACAACAGCATATGCGCCTTAACACGTTGAGAATACAATAGTTTTAAGTAATTGGCAAGTTTATTTGTTTGCAAACAAGAATCAAAAACTAAAAAAGAACAACCTTTTAAAACAATACCTTATTATCGTCTTGATTCATGATATAATGCAAACACTTCACCGGCAAACATATAATAAGTCAGGATATCTCAATCTTGAACAGGAAAGGACATTACAATGCTAAGAAGAAATATGTATTGCTTAGGGTTTGTCATTGTTACGGTACTGTTCGTCTCAGGATTATATTTCAGCGCTCATGCATGCTCCCGCGCCGTATGGGATTGTGACGGAAAGGCGGTTGTTGTCGGAAGGAACATGGACTGGAGTGATCCCATGCCGGTTAATCTTTGGCTCCTGCCGAGAGGAATTAAAAGAGACGGCATGACCGGAGATAATACTCTGCGGTGGACTGCGAAGTACGGCAGCATGGTGGCAGCTGATACGGCCGCGTCGGACGGGATGAATGAAAAAGGGTTCGCAGCGCACGTCCTTTGGCTGTCCGAATCGAACTATGGAATCCGGGATGCAAAACTGCCCGGACTGAGCGTAGGACTGTGGGTGCAGTATTATCTCGATAACTTTGCCACGGTTAAGGAAGCTGTCGCGTTTACGCTCAAGACGCCATTTCAAATTGTCTCTGGAAGCATGCCGCAGGGACAGAAAATTACCCTTCACCTGATCCTTGAGGATGCCAGCGGAGACTCCGCCGTCATCGAATATACCAATGGCAAACCCAAGGTGTTTCATAGCAAAGAATACCGGGTAGCAACCAACTCCCCGACATTCGATTTGCAACTGAGTCAGCTTCATCAGTATACGGGTTTTGGCGGTAACAGACCGCTTCCGGGAACAACCCAGGCTGCAGATCGTTTTGTCCGCGCTGCCTATTATCTGAAAAATCTGCCGTCACCAGCTGATTACCGACAATGCGTTGCCGGGGTATTGAGCGTGATGAGGAACGTTGCACAACCGTTCGGCATTGCCGATCCTGCGCGGCCATACATCAGTGCAACCCGATGGCGCACTGTTGCCGATTTGACGAATCTGGTTTACTATTTCGAGTCAACCACGAGCCCAAATATAGTCTGGGTCACGATGCAGTCGTTGGACTTTACGGAGGGCACTCCGGTCAAAAAACTGGACCTGATAAAAAATCCTGACCGGGTGGGAGATTGTTCCAAAGAGTTCGAACCTGCGGAGCCATTCGTCATTCCGCCGCCATCCGACCGGATGGGAGTATAATCGTTGCTGTTAGTAACTCATCCCGGACGACCGATAAAAATAAACGAGGCCACTTCTGGATTTCCTGACACCGTTGACGGCATGAGAAGTGGCCTTTGCTTTTACTGAGATTTATTTAACGAGTTAATCTGAATAGTACGCCCACGGTGAAAGCGCGACCGCAAAAGAAATGCAGCATGAACTTTTTTGACATAATCGATGCTTTATAGACGCAAACACATTGTTCTGTATAACGAAAAAAAATGATGTTCGTTCAACAGCTACCTCGAAAACGCCTATCGCATTTTCCAGTCCATTTTAGTAATTTCTCCATTCTTAAAATGGAACTTTTTGCTCCAATCTGACTGACTGCCGCCGGCAATGACGGTACAGTCAACGGAAAGTATGCCGTTGCCATTTTCTCCGACAGAATTGTCCGTCACATCCATACTGACCGTATCCTCACCGTAATGGCTTTTCAAATAAAGCTTTGCTTTTGAAATCATCTTTTTTTCATCCATGACAACCTCGCCTCGCTTGCAAGATAGTCTCTCACGTCGTAAAGGGTTGATAAGATACTACAAAATTACTAAAAAGTAAAGCGTTATTGCCCTGATAAAAAAAGAGCAAAGATGCTTTGCAGTTGTTACGACATAATCTCAAATACTACGTAAATTTAGATAAATATTAAAGTTTTTAGGAATTCTGCCGAAAAGTTTATTAGCAGATGCCTCGATACCGTTTCGTTAAATACCCCGTGTGAGTATACTTTCTATGCGCTCTTTATTGTCCCTAGCGATCCGCACACAGATACTCCTCATTGCCATGATCATGGCTGTCCCCACAGCCGGCACCATCATCTATTCCAGCAACCATATACAAAAAGAAGAAATAAACAAAGCCGTTATCGATACGCAAAGGCTTACGACTGCCATTGCTGCGGAGCAGCAGAACATAATCGCCGTCGCACAACAGGTTATCAGCATGCTTGCCATGCTGCCCGATGTTAAGAATCAGAACGCGAAAAAAGTTCAGCCGATCCTTCGCGACGCCTTGAAACTGGAGCCCCATTTTTCGAACATATTTATAGCCTCACGAAAAGGCATTGTCTGGGCAACCGCGGTTCCCGGTGTTACAAACGTAGCAGACCGCCGTTATTTCAAAAACGCCCTGGAAAACGACCGGTTGGCTTCCGGCGAATATGTCATCAGTAGAGCAATCTCCATGCCTGTCATCAATATCGCGTCTCCGATAAAAAATGCCGGTGGCGCTACAATTGGTGTCATTAGTGTGGGATTGAAAATCGACGTATATCAACAGGTGCTTGAACGCGCAATGCTTCCGCCCGGTGCGCACATTACCTTGCTCGATCACAAGGGAGTAATTCTGTATCGTTCCCTTGACACCGCCGAACTCATCGGGAAAAAATTCGATGAAACGCTGTTTAAAAACATGCAAAAAGGTCCTGACACGGCAACATTCGACAACATGAGAGCCATGCAGGGAGATAATCGCGTTCTGACCTATCGCAAGCTTTGGCTTCCCGGCGAACAGTCACCGTATATGTACATCCGGGCGGGAATCCCGGTTTCAACGGTGCTCGAGAATGCCAGAAAAGCGTTGATTCAAAATCTTCTCATTCTGATCCTGTTTCTCGTCGCAGCGATACTGCTGGCTTTATATATCGGAAAACGCTCGATTGTAGACCGCGTCACTCTGCTTGAACAAGCAACACGAGCCGTAACAGACGGTAATTTGAAAGTCAGGGTCACCGACCTCGTTGCAGGAGGCGAACTCGGCAGACTTGGCCAGACTTTTGATGAGATGGCCTCCCAACTTGCGCTGCGTGAACAGGCGCTTGTCAAAAGCGAAAAAAACTATCGAGAAATTTTTAACGCGACAAAGGACGGCATTTTCGTGCACGATGCTGTATCGGGAGGCATTCTCGACGTCAATACTGCCGTGGAGACTATGTACGGATATTCGCGCACGGAAATGCTGCACCAGGAAGGACGACCTCTCGGATTCGCACCGCCACCCTATTCCCTGAAGGAAGCAATTCAATGGATCCAAAAAACCGTGCAAGAAGGCCCTCAGTCCTTCGAATGGCTGGCCCGAAGGAAAAACGGTGAACAGTTCTGGACCGAGATAGTTTTGTGCGCGACGAACATCGGCGGTTCCGGACGGGTGCTTGCGGTCGTGCGGGACATTGCAGCACGCAAAAAAGCTGAAGAGGACCGGCAGAAACTTGTCTCGGTGATCGAGATGAGCCGCGATTTCATCGGAATAGCGGATCTAAACGGCCGGGTCCTTTATCTTAATGCGGCTGCCCTCAATCTCGTCGGTCTCGATAACATTGAAAAAGTGCGGGGGAAATTTATCAACACCTTCCACATGAAAACCGACCATCAGCAACTCGAAACGGAAATTCTGCCGGCGGCTTTTCGCACGGGAAGCTGGGTCGGGGAACTGAGCCTGAGACACTTTGAAACGGGATTGCCGGTTCCCGTTGATATGAATGTGTTCAGCATCAGTGACTCAAAAACCGAAAGGCCGATCGCGCTTGCCTGCATAGGACGCGATATCACCGAACGCAAACATGCCGAGGAGGAAAAAGCAAAGCTTCAGTCCCAGGTAATGCACATTCAGAAAATGGAGTCCATCGGCCAGCTTTCCGGCGGCATTGCGCATGATTTCAACAATATCCTCACGGCAATCATCGGATATGGCAATCTCATGCGGATGACGCTGGGCAAAAACGACCCGGGTCAAACACATTTAGACCATATTCTCACTTCGGCGGAGCGCGCGACCAAACTTACCGGCAGCTTGCTCGCCTTCAGCCGCAAGCAGACAATAAATCCCAGGATTGTTAATCTAAACGATGTCATCCATGAAATCGAGCGGTTTCTCGCGCGCATTATCAGTGAAGATATCACCCTGTGCACGACATTGAGCACGACAGCATTATCTGTATTCGTCGATCCCATGCAGGTGGAACAAATACTGATGAACCTGGCCACAAACGCAAGGGACGCGATGCCAAACGGAGGGAAGCTCCTCATTCAGACATCCAGAATAAAAGTTGAAGAAGATAATGCAGCCGCACCAGCTTTCATTAGAAGAGGTACGTACGCCGTTCTGACGGTGACGGACAACGGCACCGGCATCGATGCAGCATTAAAAGAAAAAATATTCGACCCATTCTACACCACCAAAGCGGTCGGCAAAGGAACCGGACTCGGACTTTCCATTGTTTACGGCATCGTGAAGCAGAACAACGGTTATATCACAGTTCAGAGCGAACTGAATGCAGGCGCTCAGTTCACGATCTATCTCCCCCTAGTCAATGCGTGTCAGAATACTTCCCTCGACACCGGCGTGCTCGCCGAAACTCCCTCCCGAGGTGGTTGCGAAACCATTCTTCTGGCGGAAGACAATGATCCGGTAAGGAAGCTCACTCAGACAATTCTCCACGAGCACGGATACGATGTGGTCGAGGCTGTCGATGGGGTCGATGCGCTTAAAAAATTCAGAGAGAATAAAGACCGGATTCACTTAATGATGATTGACGTCATTATGCCCGGAAAGAACGGCAGACAGGTTTATGATGAGGTTCGGTCGATGAAGCCGGACATGAAAGTAATATTTACCAGCGGGTATCCAGCAGACTTGATTCAGAAGGAAGGCGTGCTTGAAAAAGGGTTCCAGTTTCTCCCGAAACCGTCAAAACCGCACGATATTATAAATAAAGTCCGATCCGTGCTTGATGCATGAGTAGCGGTGTGCCGGTCGCATGTGACAGCAGTAGATTCTCACAATTCCCTCATCAGTTGGTGGAAAAGGCTCGATTCCCGTTTATAGAACCCCTCGGTATGGTAGGAATCCGTCAGTCGGTACAGGTGATAATCCAGATGATGGCAAAACTCGTGCAGGAGCGTGCGCAGGAAAGAACGAAAAGCGACCACGCGTTTATGTTTTGCCGTGCGCATCCAGAGGGTGACGACTGCGGCCCGTCCTTCTTCCAGTTCATACAACCCGTGCAGTTCTCCTCCTGCGGTGCTCGGCCGTACAGCAAGCACCCGGAGTCTGATTCGCGGAACACCGAGACGTTCCACCAAGCCCGTTAACAATGCCACACAGATTTCTTCGACCTTGTTTCTATCTTCCTGCTCCAATGCCGAAGCCAGACAAGGGATGAGTGGGTGCAATATCGCGACATCGGGCAGCAGCACGGCATGGATCCCATCGCTTTTCTGGTACACGCGTTTCCGGGCTGCAGACAGTTTGCTATAGTATGAGAAGACCATATTCGAAAAAAAGAAGCGATACCGTCTATGTCCGTTCCGATTTCCGGTACCGGAGAACAATCCAGTAAAATGCAAAATATGAGAGGATACCGGCGACAGTGCTCACCGCAATCGTGCCCGCAAGATAGGACCAGAGATAGGGTTTCAAAACGGCATACGCTGACGTCGCTGTAAGATTATTCCATGCGATATCGGGAACTGTACCGTGAGTGCCGGTAATCTTGAGGCCGACCCAGATACAGAATGCGTACATGGGCACAATGGTCCAGGGATTATTCACAAACGACGCAGTAAGAACGACAAATTTGCTCACGCGAAAAAGCCAGGCAAAGAAAAAACAGGAAATGATGTGAAGACCGAGCCAGGGGCTGAAAGCAATAAAGATGCCGACTGCAAAAGCAAGGGCAAGCTTGTGCGGAGGGTCGTCGAGCTTTATGATGGAACGGAATCGTTCACGAATATATTTTTTCATAGCAGACCGGCGGACAACCTGACGAGACAGTGAAGATTAAGAAGCGACATGGATAAAATGATTATACCCTGTGGGCTTGAGCTGTTTTTTTCTGCTGTCGGCATCGACAAGAGTCATTCCCTTGCTGCGGGTGATTTCTCCTATTTCAACGGCAGGAATTTTGAGGGCACGCAGCTTCGGTATTTTTGCAGGCGGGACAGTAAACAGAAGTTCATAGTCCTCTCCTCCGGACAGGGCATAATGAAGGAGCGGTTTGCTTAACGCCGCTGCCGCGTTCCGGAGTCCGTCCGACAAAGGGATTTTGTTTGCGTAGAGGGCCGCTCCCACCCTGCTCTGCTCACAGATATGCCCCAGATCCGACGAAATGCCGTCGCTTACGTCTATCATGGAGCTCGCGCAACCGGCGCGGGCGATTTTTCTGCCCCATTCCGCGCGCGGCACAGGACGGAGATGACGCTCTATCAGGCGCGAGCGTGCAGGTACTGGAACACACAGCCTCCGTTTTCCATTCCGATTCCCGCGCTTAGCATCCAGCAAAATCTCCAGTCCTGCGGCCGAATCTCCCAGTGTTCCGGTGACAAAAATTTTATCTCCGGCATTTGCCCCCGCCCTGGTCAGAGCACGCTTTTTTTCCACCTCGCCGAGAAGCGTTACGCAGATGATCAGGTCGTCCCGGGAAGAGCAGGTATCCCCGCCGACAAGAGCCGTTTTATATGCAGCAAGAACCGCATTGAACCCCCGGTAGAATTCTGAGATATGCTCCACAGAGAGGCCGGAAGTGATGCCGAGGGAGGTAAGACAAAAACGGGAAACACCACCCATGGCGGCGATGTCGCTCACATTCACCGCGGCTGACTTCCATCCCAGAGAGTAAAAATCGGTGCATAACAGATCGAAATGCACCCGTTCGATCAGCATATCGGTTGTGGTGAGCAGGAGCATGCCAGGTGAAACAGCAAGAGCAGCTGCGTCGTCGCCGATGCCCAATTGAACGGCGGGCGACGTGCGGGAAGATTGTTTTTGAATTTTTTTGATCAGACCAAATTCGCCCAGCGTTGACAATTTCATGCTTCTGAATTCCTTTGCTTTCGGGTGCCTTTCTATCAATGTGTTGCCATGGATCTGCCGGGCGTTTTCTTTCGCGCAACACGCCGGACTTTTTTTCCGGTGAGCGCTGTGGATATCACATCATCCATGGTAGAGGCAAAAATGAACTTCATGTCCTTTCGGAGATATTTCGGAATATCGTCGAGGTCTTTTTCATTTTCCTTCGGAATAATCATGGTCTTGATTCCTGCCCTGCGCGCGGCCAGTGTCTTCTCTTTGAGACCGCCGATGGGAAGCACTCTGCCTCTGAGGGTCACTTCGCCGGTCATGGCCAGATCTTTTTTTACGGACGCGTTGGTGAAGACCGATGCAAGGGCCGTTGCCATCGTAACGCCGGCAGAAGGTCCGTCTTTCGGAATGGCACCGGCGGGAACATGGATATGAACGTCCGTTTTCCCGAAGACTTCAGGCTGGATGCCGAGCACCCCTGCTCGCGACCGAACATACGTGAGCGCTGCGTGGGCGGATTCTTTCATGACGTCCCCCAAGTGTCCGGTCAACGTGAGATTCCCCTTCCCCCGCATCGTTGTCGCTTCGATGTACAGAATATCACCGCCTGTTTCGGTCCAGGCAAGTCCGGTTACGACACCGATCTCGTCCTTTTCCCGTTCAACTTCAGGCAGAAATTTAGGGACCCCCAGATAGGTGTGAAGGTTCTGTGTGGTTATCGTGAAGAGGCCCGTTTCGCCTTCCGCCACCTTGCGCGCCACTTTGCGGCAGAGATGACCAATCTCCCGCTCGAGATTTCTGACGCCTGCTTCACGGGTATACTGCGCAATGACTTGTAATACAGTCTTGTCGGGAATGCTGATGTCCTTTTCCGAAATTCCGTGCTCAGTCATCTGGCGGGGGATCAGATAGCTCTTTGCAATCCCCAACTTTTCCTGCTCCGTGTATCCTGAGAGATGGATAATCTCCATCCGGTCCTTGAGAGGTCCCGGAATGGGATCGGTCATGTTCGCCGTAGTGATGAACATCACGTGCGACAAGTCAAAGGGCAGGCCGATATAATGGTCGCTGAATGAATTGTTCTGCTCCGGGTCGAGCACTTCAAGCAGAGCCGCGGATGGATCGCCCCGGAAATCTGCGCCGATCTTGTCGATTTCGTCCAGCATGAACACCGGATTGTTGTAACCGGCGGTCTTGATCCCCTGGATGATCCTGCCGGGGAGAGCTCCGACATAGGTCCGGCGGTGTCCGCGGATTTCGGCCTCGTCCCGCACGCCACCAAGGGATATTCGGACAAACTCGCGCCCCAGAGCGCGCGCAATGGACTTGCCGAGGGACGTTTTGCCAACTCCAGGAGGACCTACAAAGCACAGTATCGGCCCTTTCATTTTCTCTTTCAGCTTGCGGACGGACAGATATTCGAGAATTCGCTCCTTCACTTTTTCCAGGTCGTAATGATCTTCTTCCAGGACCTTGTGCGCTGCCTTCAGATCGAGATTGTCTTTTGTGGATTTGCTCCAGGGAATCTCCACCAGCCATTCGATATATGTGCGGGTCATGGACGCCTCTGCTGCGTCCGGATGCATCCGCTCAAGGCGGCGCAGCTGTTTTTCTGCTTCCTTGGCCGCCTTCTCAGGCATGTTGGCTTCCTTGATTTTATCACGAAGTTCCCGGATGTCTTCGGACCGGTCGTCTGTCTCCCCCAGTTCGCGCTGGATCGCCTTCAACTGTTCCCGAAGAAAATACTCGCGCTGCGTTTTGTCGATTTCACCGCGAACATCCGCCTGGATCTTCTGCTGCATGGAAAGAAGTTCTATTTCTTTGCCGAGCGCCTCGTTGATGCGTTTGATCCGTTGCACCGGGTCTGTAATTTCCAGGATCTCCTGGGCCTGCTCCACCTTCATGCCCATGTTGGCGACCGCGAGATCAGCGAGTTTTCCGGGGTCGTCCACGTTCTCGATGACCACCATGATGTCCGGAAGAATCACCTTGCCGAATGATACCAGCTTTTCGATTTGTTCCTTTACGTTTCTCATCAGCGCTTCGGTTTCAAGGTCTACTGACGTCGGAGCATCGGGAAAAGTCTTTATCTCAACTTGGTAAAACGGCTCTTTCTGCAGGAACTTTACCGTTTTGGCCCGGGACACTCCCTGAACCAGGATTTTGATGCGCCCGTCAGGAAGCTTCAGCATTCGCATGATCAAACCGACGGTACCGACGGAATAGAGATCAGACGGAGAAGGGTTTTCGATATTGATGTCTTTCTGGGAAGTAAGAAAGATCATCCGGTTTCCTTCCAGGGCCACTTCAATCGCTTTGATGGACATTTCTCTGCCCACAAAAAGGGGAAGAACCATATGTGGAAATACGACAATATCCCGAATCGGCAGCAGCGGTATTTTCTTGGGTATCTCGATGGCCTGCTGAAAATCCGTGTCTTTTGTTTCGCTTTTCGCCAACCTGTCCTCCTTGGTCGTCAGAACCAATAACCGACCGTTTTCCCCTGTTCGCAGGGATTTATAGTTTTAGTTTCTGCAAATACCGCCGAAATTCTTCGCCGAATTCCTTGTTTTTCAGGCCGAACTCAACCGTCGCCTTCAGAAAACCCAGTTTATCACCAGCGTCGTGTCGCACTCCCCGGAACTCATAGGCATAAATCGGTTGTTCCCGCATGAGGATTTTCAGTCCGTCCGTCAGTTGGATTTCCCCGCCTTTGCCTGGTTTCGTATGCTCCAGTACGGTAAAAATTTCCGGCATGAGAATATAGCGGCCGATAATCGCGAGATCGGAAGGTGCTTCGTCCGGTGAGGGCTTTTCAACCATATCTTTGACCAGGTAAACACCGTCCTCGATTTTTCTGGCATCGATAATCCCGTAGTGCTGCGTCTGCGACTTCGGCACTTTCTGAATTGCCAAAATGGTCGCAGGATATTTTTGGTACACCTGTATCATCTGTTTTAAAACAGGCACGTCGGCATCGATAATATCATCGCCAAGCAGAACGGCAAACGGGTCATTGCTTACGATGCGTTTTGTCGTCAGCACGGCATGTCCGAGTCCCAGTGCCTTTTTCTGTCTGATATAGCAGAATGTCACCAAATCTGCAATGCGCTGGACTTCCGATAACAGCTTATGCTTGCCCTTCGCTTTCAGGTCTTCTTCAAGCTCGAATGCCACATCAAAATGGTCCTCAATGGACCGTTTTCCTCGCCCGGTGACCAATACCACCTCTTCTATGCCTGATGACACCGCCTCTTCAACCACATACTGTATAAGCGGTTTATCAACAAGTGGAAGCATTTCTTTCGGTGATACCTTAGTTGCCGGTAGAAAACGCGTTCCGAGACCGGCAGCTGGAAAGACTGCTTTTGTAATTGGTCTATGCACAAACAACTCCTTGTTCCATATTAGAAAACACCTTCGCAAAAGTCAAGAATCGGTGGATGATCTGAACCATGCGGGCATTCCGCTATCTGACCGGTACGCTGCCGAGCAGATATTTCAAATCATCATCGTCGAACCGAAGCCCGATACCGATAAACGGCGCTTTCCTCTTGCTGTTCAGGAAATTATCATATCCGGCATTCACAAAAAGGTTTTTGAAAGGCTGATACGTAGCCGTTGCCTTCAGGTGCGCGTTTTTATTTCCTTCTTCCTTGCTGCTGAAGTTCCAGGCATCAAAACTGAATTTCAGCCGGTCATCAAAGGCAAAATAATCAACACCTGCGCCGCCTGATGACTCTATGAGGCCGAGCCGCGCGGCAAGATTTCCCCACCGCTTTGCGAAGAGCAAGGTGAATTCGTAGCTATCGGAATAGCTTTCTGACACCACCTCGCCCCCGGGCGTCAACTGCACCGTCCGGTGGTATTTCCCGAAGGGATCGTTGGTGACTTCCAGAATATAGTATTGATCGGGCCGTGGCTTGATTTCGAGCGTGGCGTAACTTTTTGCTTCCGGGAACATGTATTCCGACCTGAACGCCAGTGTCGTCTTGAGCCGTTCAGCGCGGGAGACATAGTCGCTCAGCCCTTTGGCGGCAGTGTCGATGTTTTTATACATGCTGTCGTCGTTCACAAGCTTGCCGATGGTTCCTTCTCCGCGTTCGATTTTCTGGGTCACATTCTCTATGGAGGTAAGCGCCTGTTCCGCTTTTTTCGAGGCGACGCGGACATTTTCCATCGTCACCTTGAGATTATCGCGGTTTTCCGTCACAACACTATTAAGGCTTGCGACCAGTTCGTTCAGCCTCACGACCAGTTCCCCTCCGTCACTCCGGAGGGTGCGGGAGAAATCCTTGACGTTTGCCATGGTCTGGCGGAGATCGCCGAGGATATCCTCCATGGAGCGCGTTCCCTGCTCGGTCCCGAAAACCTTCCGGAGGGAAGCCGTCACCTGCTTGATATCGTCGGCGATGGCTGAAAGCTGATTGACAAGCTTGTCCACATCGCTCGGTGATATTGTCGCCTGCACGCGGTCTCCTGCCTGATAATAGGGAGAACGCTCTGCGGAAGCAGTCTGTTGAGGGGAGCTTTTCTGGGGGACAAACTCTACATACTTTTCTCCCAGGAGGCCCATTGTTTTGATCATCGCTTCGGATCCGCGCTGTATCTGCACATCAGGGTCGATCCGCATGATTACTTTTGCCCTGCTGTTTTCAAGCTCAATTTTTTCCACGACACCGATTTTAACACCCGCCATCCGCACCGCGGACTTTGCATCAAGACCGGCAACGGAATCAAAAGTCGCCTGCAAAAGGTAGCCTTTTTTTGCTCCAAACTGGTATTTGCCAACAGCAAAGGTCATGACCAGAAGGATGACGGAACCGACAATGACCAGCAATCCTACTTTTGCTTCCGGACTTAGTTTCTGCATGCAGGCTCCTGTTTTCTGACGGAATCCGGACGTGGAAACAAGCTGCTCGATCCAACAACATTCCAAAGCAGCCGCCCAATCCGCATTTCCGTGACGAAATGAATTTATTCCGCCGTTATCGGTCCCACCGCGCTGCCGCTGATAAACTGGCGCACAATAGGATTGGTCGTGTTCCTGATCTCCGCAGGGGTCCCGATTTCCTGAATCTCGCCCTTATACAACATGGCGATTCGATCGGATATCTTATACGCGCTCTGCATATCATGGGTAATGGCAACCGAGGTTACGCCGAGCTTTTTCCTGAGATCGATGATCAAGTCGTTGATCGAATCCGCACTGATAGGATCAAGCCCCGTCGTAGGCTCGTCGTACAAAATAATCTCCGCATTCATGGCGATTGCCCGGGCAAGCCCCACCCTTTTTTTCATGCCGCCGGACAAGTCCGACGGCATTTTGTCTTCGATGTCCTTCAGCCCCACAAGTGCAAGCTTCTCCGTTGCTATTTTCCGTATCTCCGCATCAGACAGTTTGGTGTGCTGTTTTATGGAAAAACCGACGTTTTCCCAGACAGTCAGAGAGTCGAACAGCGCCGCGCCCTGAAACAGCATCCCGAATTTTTTCCTCAGTTCATTCAGACCGTATTCATCAAGTTTGTTCAATTCCTGACCGGCAACAAGCACCCGTCCCCTGTCGGGAAACAACAGGCCGATGATATGCTTCAGCAACACGCTTTTGCCGCTGCCGCTGCCGCCGATAACCGTCATGCTCTCGCCCTTCTCCACCGAAAGGCTCAGTCCCCGGAGCACCTGGAGATCGCCAAAGCGTTTATGCACGTCAATAATCTCAATCATCGGCATGGCATCACCACAAGAGGGCGGACAGGAAGTAGTCCAAGATCAGGATAAGCATGCAGGAGACGACCACGGCTCCCGTCGTTGCTTTGCCCACCCCTTCCGCTCCCCCCTGCGTCGTAAATCCTTTGTAACAGCCGATGATCCCGACCACAGCGCCGAATACCAGCGACTTGACCAGACCGTACCAGATGTCGGAAACCATCGTATAGTCGATGCTGTTGTTGATATACGTGACCGGGTTTGTACCGAGCACCTTTACACCCACGAAATACCCTCCGGTAATGCCGATAACCATGCCGAGAACAGCCAGGAAGAACATCATGATCGTGCTCGCTATAAAGCGTGGCACTACCAGATATTTCATGGGGTTCGTGGCAAGCGTGGAAAGCGCGTCGATCTGCTCCGTCACCCGCATGGTGCCCAGTTCCGCAGCCATGGCCGCGCCCGCCCTGCCTGCCACCATAAGACCGGTAAGCACGGGGCCGAGTTCCCGGGTCATGGACAATGAAACAACCGTGCCGATCAGCGTTTCCGCGCCGAATCGTTTGAAGCCAGTATAGCTCTGCAAGGCAAGCACCATGCCCGTCGACAGCGCCGTGGTCAGAACCACGGGAATGGAATTGACGCCGATCTGCTCCATCTGCTTCAGGACGTTTTTAAAATAGAACGGCCTGCTGAAGGTCCAGCGGAGCGTGTGCCAGAAAAAAATAAGAACTTTGCCGACATCCGCGACAAAGTGAGATGTCTTGCGGCCCACTGTCTCAAACAGATTAAGAATATATCCGGGGGACCCGGTCGCTGATGCCACACAGCACCTCGTACGCAATAGTTCCGATTTTGGCAGCAATATCGTCCGCCGTTATTCGTTCGTTGCCCTGACTTCCGATGAGCACCACATCGTCGCCTTCACTAACGCCGGGGACATCGGTCACATCCAGCATGCACATGTCCATGCAGACACGGCCCACAAGGGGGACGCGGATGCCCCGGACGATGGCTTCCCCTTTATTCGACAGAGCGCGGCTGTATCCGTCCGCATAGCCGATCGGTATCGTTGCAATGACGCTTTGCCTGCGCGTCACAAACATTCTGCCGTAACTGATCGAAGTACCGGATGGAACGGTTTTAAGAAAGGCAATACGCGTCATCAGCGACAGAACAGGACGCAGGTCCATGCCTGCCGCGTGCTTTTCCAGCGGATTATATCCGTACAGTATCAGTCCCGGCCGCACCATCGTTAAAAGTGCCTGCCCGTAGTCAAGCACTGCCGCGCTGTTTGCCGCGTGGCGGAGAGGAATCTGCACTCCTTCCGCCAGGAGCGTTTTGATCAGCGTCTCAAAACGAACCAGCTGCAGATCAGCATACCTTTTGTCGCATAGATCGGCGTCGGCAAAATGAGTCATCAGACCTTCGACCTTCAGATTGCCGAGTGCTCTCAACTCCGCAATCAAGGCCGGCGCATCCTCAGGCGGAATGCCGATCCTTCCCATGCCGGTATCTATCTTTACATGAACCGGAACTGTCTTGCCATGCTTTTTTGCCGCAGTAGAAAGCGCACGCGCAACCGAACCCGTAAAAACAACCGGAGTAAGATCCGCCGCGACAACAGCGTCTGCTTGCTCCGGAAAAAGCGCTCCCATCACCAAAATCGGGGCGGTAATTCCCCCTTCCCGCAAATCGTAGCCCTCTTCGACCAGCGCCACGCCGAGCATGTCCGCACCAAGACTCAGAAGCCGTCGGGAAACCTCCACAGCTCCATGACCGTAGGCTTCTGCCTTGACCACTGCAAGTATTTTACTGCCGTCGGCACGGCGCACGATCTCCTGATAATTATGAGCGAGAGAGTTCAGATCAACGACCACCCGTGTCGGCCTGCGAAAAGCAGCCCGGAGCGGCGGCGATGACGGGCAGTCTGTATGGACGTCAGTGTATGGTGCTCTCATTGATTTTTTCGAACGAGTTCGATGTTGGCAGTATTTCTATTTTGTCAAACGACTGTGCACAGTCAAGGCATTCCCAGTGATGTATCGTCCAGTATTCGAAATCCATCTCAAGACTGTAGTCATCTTCCTGAAAAAGGTTCGTACCGCCGCAAAATGGGCACATGTTTGGTTCCATTGCGACTCCTCCGAGATTCATTTCCGCAGCAATGTACCTCTTTTGATGCGGAAAGAAGACCACTGCATCAGGCTATGTGCGCATCACAAAATAACCGGTTGCATGATCGGAAAACAACCGACGCGCGGCATTACCTGTAAAAAAAGCTATATTTTCATATGGTTTAATTGTACTCTATCATAGAGATGGTTTTTTTGCAAAAGATTTTTTGTTTTTATGATACAGTTGCATCCTCCTTTTCATATCTGAACAAAAAGAATCCAGACATTGAAACGATTCTATAAGGCAACCGGTACTATATATTAAGAAACTTCTTCGATTCCGTATTATTTTTCTGACAGCGGCAGACTTCTTGACTACAGTACGAAACAATGCTAGCATAACAAACGGAACACGAGAAATCTTTCCTCCAATAGCAATGAATTAAATGCCTAAGGTATTACTGCTTTTATTTTTATGTTTACGGCTGATGAAAACTGTCTTTTGGTTTTTTCAATAACAAAAAAAATTAGCACTGCTCAATGCCGGCATCACCAAACAAAACGGAGTGTGCATCCCGTGGTCGAACCGATGACTCAGGATTCAGAAAGCAAGACGCCTGACCAGAAAACAAAGTTTGCGCTTCTCGTAGATGGCTACGCAAAAGACCTCTTTACAACAGGATTAATACTACAGCGTCTTGGTTATGACATCTATATTGCCAATACGGCAGAAGATGCCCTGAAAATCATCGACGTTGCCATGCCTGCGCTCATCATAAGCGAACTGGTTTTGCCAAACATGTCCGGCCTTGAACTGCTTGTGCGAATAAAACACAGCACTGAAAGCAAAGCCATTCCTTTCATCATTCATACTGCTCTGGATGACCCGAAACGGGAGGAACTGTGCAAGGCATCGGGATGTTCAGCCATCCTGAAAAAGCCGGCAAACCCAAGCGCACTCTATAGTGCGATCCAGCAGGCAACAGAGCAGACGCCGCGAAGGCACATACGGCTGCGGACACTGCTCCCGGTCAGAATTGGCGGGACACCTGCAAACGAGACCGTTGGAACAGAATTCGTATCAGCACTCTCTGAGGATGGAATTTTTGTACGAACACTGAGTCCCCGACCCGTCGGATCAATATTGCCGGTCACCATAATGATTCATTCTATCCCCGTCAAACTGAAAGCAACCGTCCTGCGCAGCATCACCATAAATCCCGGAGTATTCAAAGAACCGGGAATGGCCATGAAATTTGCCGATATATCGGCCACCGACAGAGAACTGCTCAGAAATTTTATCTTAGGACAGATCATGAAGGATGTCCCCTCACAATAAAACATCCATACCCGGTCACCGTTCCCGCTGCTCCGACATCTCCTGTTCAGATCAATCACAATATAAACACCGCAGAGAGCCGAAAAGTAAATTCTATAAAAAAGCACTTAACTATGCGATATATTGAGACTTTCTCTTTATTCTTTTTAAATAACTCCCACAATGCACCATTTTTTTTCGCAAACCACCGTTTATCGGTATGGACAACAGTATGCCGTTGCAGTATAATAATCACTCCTGTATAATAAAAATGTTAGCACCTGTTTTCAACGCGTTGAGAGGATACTTACTGCACGAGAACGTGATTTTCGGACTGCCGGCACAATGAGCATGAATAAACAGGTGTGATGCCCAGCATGGAAAAACTTTTTTTTTGTACTGATAAACAATTGCGCATTTGCACATGGGAACAAGAAATTGCCGAGGTCACCGGGCGGCCGGCATCTTCTCTTCTCGGCAAAAAGTACTATGATGTTTTTCCTCGGATTACCGTCAAAAATAAAGACGCACTTTCCCGGGTCATTCGGGAAGGAAAATCGCTCGCCCTCAAAAACTATTCTTTTCATTGCCTGTATGGCAACCTGAAAGCCGACATAAGAATCAAACTGCTTACATCCACCGCTGGAAAATCAACCCGGCTGAAAGTAACCATACAGCCCCATTCAACATGCGGAGTGGCAAAAAAGCTGCGCCAATCGAAAAAACTTATCGATATCGGCAAAATCGCCTCCACGCTTGCTCACGGAGTGCGCAATCCGTTAAATGCCATAAAGGGTGCTGTTGTTTATCTGAGAGAAAAGTATTCAGGAGAGGACACCCTCGTTGAATTTACAAAAATCATGGAAGAGGAGATTTCACGTCTCGAAATCTTTATTTCAAAATTCCTCAGTTCCTCCGTGTCTGAAACGGAAGTCATCGAAACAGACATTAATGCACTGTTGAAGAAAATTGAGGTATTTACCTCTCTGCAGATATACACGAAGAATATTCAGTCGAACTACGAGTTTGGCAGTGTCCCTCCCATAACCATCAATTCTTTTCATCTGGAGCAGGCTATCCTGAATGTCATTAATAATGCAATCGAAGCAATGAAGGGTGGAGGCCAGCTGTCCGTCAAAACGTTCACGGCAGAGCGCAGTAAAAAATACTATGTCGTGATATCCATAAGCGATACCGGCCCCGGGATATCCGACAAAAAACTGGATGAGCTCAATTCAGAAGGCACAAATAACGGAAAAGGATTCGGCCTGTTCATTACGTACGAAATTCTCAGACACTATGGCGGCCACATAGAAATAGACAGCAAAAAGAATATCGGCACGACCATTACCCTCTTTGTTCCCTGTCAGCATGTGGCAAAGGAACTGCCGTGAAAGACAGCAAAAAAGTGCTGATTGTTGATGACGAACCGAATGCCGTACGGGTCCTCTCCATGATTTTGAAAGAGGAAAACTATCAGGTCTTCGGCGCGTCAGACGTGGACAGCGCACTGGCCATTATCCGCAACCAGGACGTGGATGCGGTCATTACCGATTTGAAAATGCCCTCCAAGGATGGATTTCAGCTTTTCGAGTACGTTTCCGCGCATTATCCCGATATGCCGGTGATGTTTCTAACGGCGTACGGCACCGTTGAATCAGCAGTGGATGCCATGCGAAGCGGCGCCTATCATTATTTCATCAAACCTCCCGATTATGCTCAGCTCAAAAGCGTTCTGGCGCGTGCCGTGGAGCAGCACGCGGTAAAGAAAGAATTTGCACTCCTGAAAAAAAATTCCGCGCAAAGCGATAAAATATACTCCATTATCGGAAAAACGCCACCTATTATTGAGATCATTAAAACCATCGATACGGTCAAAGATACAGAAAGCAGCGTCCTCATCCAAGGTGAAACAGGAACGGGAAAAGAAGTGATTGCCGCCAATCTTCATTATCTCGGCAAACGCGCGCAGAAACCGTTTGTCGCGTTGAACTGCGCCGCAATACCCAAGGATCTCATGGAGTCAGAGCTTTTTGGATTTGAGAAGGGTGCGTTTACGGGGGCGTCCATGGCACGCGCCGGTAAATTTGAAGAGGCCGCGGAAGGGACGATTTTTCTCGACGAAATAGGCGAGTTGGAGCTCTCCGTCCAGGCGAAGCTGCTGCGGGTGTTGCAGGAGCGGGAAGTGGAGCGGCTCGGTGCAAACAAGAAATTCAAAGTCAATTTCAGGCTCATATCCTCCACGAACAGAGACCTGAAAAAAGAAGTCCGGGAAGGGCGTTTCAGAGAAGATCTTTACTACCGGATCAACGTAATTCAGATAGAAGTACCGCCGCTTCGTGACCGAAAGCAGGACATTCCCCTGTTGGCGACCGAATTTCTGAACAGCTTCTCTCTGCGGGAAGACAGACCGTTTGTGCTCGATGATGATGTGAAAAAAGTCTTTCTGAATTATGATTGGCCAGGAAATGTGCGGCAACTCAAAAATGTTATTGAACGTGCAGTCGTTCTTGCACAAAGCGACCACATAACCCTGCAGGAGCTGCCTGAGGAGTTTCTTATCCATTGCAACAAGCCAAAGACTCCAGAAACGGCAAAGACACTCAAGGTTATCGAGCACCAGGCCATAAAAGACGCATTGCTTATGTGCAGCGGCAATATCTCTAAAGCGGCACGTCAACTCGGTATTTCTCGAAAAACGTTCTATAAAAGGCTGAAAGAAATCGAATAGGTACTTACCGAACCGCGATAAGCACAGCGCGTTCCCGTTCGGAACAAGTCCAAGTCCTGCTTGCAGCGGAGTAATCATACGTGGAAAAAACCGATATTTACAAGAAGAAATTTTCAATCCTCCAGGATCTTTCCAGCGCCATTGTTATTTCAGACAACATCAACACGATAGCAAATCTCCTGCTTGATTTCGCCCTCAACTATACCAATGCAGAAAAAGGATCCCTCCTTCTGATGACCGAACAGGATGAGCTGTCCATTCTTGCATCACGGGGAATGGATGACCGGATCGATACCAGCCACAAAGTAAAAATCGGCACCGGAATCGCCGGTATGATCGCCAAAAACAAAGCTCCCGTGCTGGTAGAGAACATCGAGAAAGAAAATAAATTTTTACACTTTCGGCGCAATCGATACAAAACGAACTCATTCATTTCCTGCCCTCTGGTCATCAACAACAAACTGATCGGGCTGCTGAATATCAATGACAAGAAAGACGGAACTCCGTTCAACATCGACGAATTCGAGCTTTTAAAAACCCTTGCAAACCACGCTGCAATCGCTCTGGAAAATGTTTTTTTGTTGAATCAGCTGAAAACAAAAGCGGCGGAGCTCGAAGAAGTAAACAAAAAACTGGTTGCAACCGATATTTTAAAAACCGAATTTCTCACGCGCGTCTCTCACGAGTTGCGGACCCCTTTGAACTCCCTGAAAGGGGCAATTTATTTCCTGCAACACAGCGGAGCCATCGAAAAAAATGAGCAGCAGGAATTTCACGAAATCATCTCAGTGGAGACAAATAAACTTGTATCTATCGTGGAAAACCTCCTGAACTTCCTTCGTCTGGAAGATGAAACCAGAATAACAAAAAAAACAGTGCTCGATCTCGGCGACATTTTCAAAGAGGTGCAGGAAACAAAATCGCTGACGACCCTCCTCTCGCGCAAGGATGTTCGGCTCACCATGGACGTGCACGGCAACCGCATCGATCTCATCGGCGACAGGATAAAAGTGATCCAATTCTTTACGAATTTAATCGCCGGAGTCTGCCCCTATCTCGAACGCGGCGACGCTGTTGAAATCAGGGCGGCGGAAAACGGCCATATCACCATCTCCGTTTCTGTAACCCGTCCGCTGCCGAAAGACGTCCTTTCCATTTTGGGAGACAGACGGTATGTTTTTCAGATTGAGCACCCCGAGGACCGTCTGAAGCTTTATCTTGCACGGAACATCATCGAAACACACCGATGGAACTTGTCCGCCGTCAACTCGGACTCGCAGTGTCAGATAACGCTTTCCATTCCAAAAAGCGTTCAGCAGACAATCGATATTTATGTTGACCAGAGTATGAATTCCTTTGTGGAGCTCATTTCCGAGCTGCTTGACATCAATATTTGCTCTGTTATGCTCAGCGATGATCTAACCAACGAATTGACGGTAAAAAGCGCGGTCGGCCTTGATGAAGACATTATTAAAAGCACACGGATAAAGCTCGGTGACAAGATCGCCGGCTGGGTGGCTCTCGAAGGAAAACCATTGTTCATTGAAAACATAGAAAATGACGCCCGCTTTGCAAAAACAAATGTCGCACAATATACCACGAAGTCGCTGATGACGCTTCCGTTGAAAATTGGGGACCGCGTCATCGGGGTATTGAACATGAACAACAAAAAGACGGCGGAAACGTTTTCAAAACATGATTATGACCTCGCTTCACAACTGAGCCAGCAGATATCGCGTTTTATTGAGCTGCTGCACTCGGACCGCTACAGCGAGGAAGACTTTAAAAAATTCATATCCTCACTCGAAAGACTCCTTGATTCCGATCAATCCTATGCCGACAAAAAGACGCTTTTTACTGAATTTGCTGATAAAATTTTAAAAAGCTCCACTCCCATCATCAAACTTAAGAAAACAGGTCCGATTGCCTAAACCACTCTCTTTGCCTTCTTCATTACTCCATTGCAGAAAATCGACAAAAAAAAGGGGCGTACAATGTACGCCCCTGCATATCTTTTTACCGCTATGATCCGAGTGTATTTATGCCCGCACGACGTTGCCTTTATTCTTGATTTTGCTCGTCGCGTTTCTGGCGTCTACAATCAGCGCGGCGTTCTGGACAAGGAATTCATAATCATAGGATGAATGGTCCGTGGAAATCAAAACACAGTCATATTGTTTCAGTGATTCCTTCGTCAACGGAACCGAGCTCTTTTTAAGATCATACATGCGCATCTTGTGCGTCTGCGGGACATAGGGGTCATTATAATCAACATCTGCACCATGTTCCATAAGAAGCTCTATCAATTTCAAGGATGGCGATTCACGGACATCATCGATATCCTTCTTGTATGCAAGCCCCAGAAGCAGAATTTTTGATGACTTGATGCTTTTACCTCTTGCATTCAGCGCATGAATGACTTTTCCGATGACATAATACGGCATGGACGTATTGATTTCGCCAGCCAGTTCTATGAATTTCGTGTTGAAATCATATTCACGCGCCTTCCAGGTGAGATAAAATGGATCGATAGGAATGCAATGGCCGCCAAGGCCGGGCCCGGGATAGAAAGCCTGAAAACCGAATGGCTTGGTTTTTGCCGCTTCAATGACTTCACACACGTCAATCCCCATTCTGTCGAACAATATTTTCAACTCGTTCACCAGCGCGATATTTACCGCCCGGTAAATGTTTTCAAGCAGCTTTGCCGATTCTGCCACCTTGGTCGATGATACCGGCACGGTTTTTTCGACGATCGCGCTGTATAAGGCATTCGCGTACTTCAGGCAATCCGCGGTATATCCACCAACCACTTTGGGTATCGTGCTGGTGGTAAAATCCTTGTTGTTCGGATCTTCGCGCTCAGGTGAGAATGCAAGATAAAAGTCCTTCCCTGCTTTCATGCCCGTTTTTTCGAGTATGGCCCGCATGTCCTCATCGGTCGTGCCGGGATACGTCGTCGATTCCAGGGAAATAAGCTGTCCTTTTTGTAAATACTGTGCTATGGTCTTTGTTGTGTTGAATACATAGGAAAGATCCGGTTCTCGCTGTTTGTTCAGCGGCGTGGGAACGCAAATGATGATGCAATCCACATCACGAAGCAGGGAAAAATCCTTTGTTGCGTGAAAACGGTTATTTTTTCTCAAAGCCGCTGTATGCTCGGAAGGAATGTGTTTTATATAGGACTTGCCTTCGTTCAGCGACACCACTTTCTTTTCATCAAGATCAAATCCTATTACATTGAACCCCTGCTTCTCAAACGCCATCACGAGAGGCAATCCTACATACCCCAGACCGATGACCCCAACCTTTGCTGTTTTTTCTTCAATTTTTTTTCCTAAATCCATGGATAGTACTCCTTTCCTTAATAACATCCGATTTACCGGCATTCTGTCTGCCGAATGAATATCTATGATTCACGTACTCGCGGCTTATCAGTAGTACGTGCAAAAGTTCTGACGCATTGTGTGAGGTATTTTGGTGAGCGCTACTGTAAGCAGGATACAATGGAGCTTACCTGCTTCTCCATTGAACTTTTAATGGATTCCAAAGCTTCGGGGTCGCTTGCTTCGAAACGCATGACCAGAACCGGCTGCGTGTTTGAAGCCCGGATCAGCCCCCATCCCTTGTCGAAAATTGCCCGCACGCCGTCGACCGTAATAACATCTTTTGGTTTCAGGGAAATATGCTGTCCATGGGAAAATATATCTTTTGCTTTTTCTACAACCTGGAATTTAATGGCATCAGGACAATCAAAGCGGATTTCCGGAGTATTATATGTCTTCGGCAAATCAGCTATCAAAGAACTGAGTGATGCCACATCCCCTCCAGCGGATTTCAGTTTTTTAACAACTTCCACCAGGCGGCAAGCAGCGTAAATTGCATCATCGTAGCCGAAATACCGGTCGGCGAAAAAGAGATGGCCGCTCATTTCACCGGCAAGCGCCGCATGCACTTCTTTCATTTTTGATTTGATCAAAGAGTGGCCCGTTTTCCACATGACGGCATTCCCGCCATGGGCGCGGATGTCATCATACATTGTCTGGGAGCACTTCACTTCGGACACAAAAACAGCACCCGGCCGGTCAAGCAGGATTGCGCGCGAAAAAATGACCATCAGTTGATCGCCCCACAGGATGCTTCCCGTTTCATCCACCACACCGATTCTATCGGAGTCACCGTCAAAGGCAATGCCCATATCAGCTTTCTCTCTGCGGACGGTATTGATCAATGTAGTGAGATTGTGTGGAATCGTGGGATCAGGATGATGGTTTGGAAACCTGCCGTCCGGTTCTGAAAACAACTCGACCACGTCACAGTTCATGCTGCGAATAATTTCAGGAGCTGCAAGCCCGGCAGTTCCGTTCCCGGAATCAAGGACAATCTTCAGTCGTCTGTCCTGAACAGTGCTGAATTTACTTTTAAGACAAGCGATATAATCCTGCAGAATAGGATGGTGCGATACCGTTCCCGCTTTTTGGCTTCCAACGGTTGACATTTGACCGGCTTTTTTTGAGTGCCCAATATTATCGGCAACTGCCTCCATAATCCTTCTCAGATTCTGTATCTCTTCACCATAAATAGTATCCTTGTCAACGCAGAGTTTGAATCCGTTGAATTCCGCTGGATTATGGCTCCCGGTAATCATGATGCCTGCGCCCGGGTTGAGATGATACAATGAAAAATAAAGCGCAGGGGTTGGACAAAGACCAAGAACAGTAGCGTGCATTCCGGCCGCAGTGATACCCCGGACAAGATCATCGCACAGTCTTGGAGAACTAGTACGGGCATCATATCCCACCGTAACCTCATTCACGTTACGAGGTCTGAGATAAGCAGCAAACCCTCTTCCCAGAGATTCAATAACCGGAGAAGTCAGATCACGATCTGCAACCCCCCGGATGTCGTATTCCCTAAAAATATCGGAGTTAATCATCGTGCGTTTACGAATCCTTTAATAAAAGTTATTCGGCGGCGGGAAGCTCGGGAAGGGAATTTCTCTTCTTGGCATCATGCCTGTTGTAGTCATCGTCAAAGCGAACAATATCGTCTTCTTCAAGATACTCTCCATTCTGGACTTCAATGATCTGGAGAGGTATTTTCCCTTGGTTTTCGAGACGGTGTTTCGTGGAAATGGGAATATAGGTGCTTTCATTGGGGTGTACATCATAGACTTTATCCCCATTGGTGACCCGTGCCGTGCCGGCGACCACCACCCAATGCTCGCTCCGATGATGATGGAGCTGATAGGAAAGCTTCGCCCCCGGATGGATTACTATTCGCTTGATTTTATACCGGTCGCCGCCTTCTAAAACCGTGTAGGAACCCCATGGCCGTTGAACAGTCCGGTGCACCAAGTGTTCATCCGCTTTGCGTTTTTTAAGTTCATCTACAACTTTTTTAACGTCCTGAGCCTTCTCCTTGCTGCACACGAGGGTCGCGTCCGGAGTGTCTACAACAACAGTATCCTGTAAACCGATGGTAGCAACCAGCCGTTTGTCAGCGTAGAGAATCGAATTGCTGCTTCCGATATCGATGACATTGCCGGTTATAATATTTCCCGAACGGTCTCTCTCGGAAACATCATCAAGGGCTGTCCAGCTCCCCACGTCCGACCAGCCAATATCCGCTGGGATGACGGCCGCGTTATCTGTCTTTTCCATGACCGCGTAATCAATAGAAATAGCATTTATTTTTTTGAACACTTCTGCTATAACTTCCGACTCTTTGTCAGAACCGATGTTTCTTTTGATTTCCATCAAGCCCTGGTAGAGATCCTTCTGGTACTTTTCGATCTCCTTAAGGAATGTTCTGACTTTCCAGATAAAAATACCGCTGTTCCAGAAATAGCGTCCGCTTTTGAGATACCCCCGCGCAGTATCGATGTCCGGTTTCTCAACAAAGGCCTCAACCCGGTTGACATTAGCAGGCATCTGGTTTCCAGGCGATGCAGAAGATACACTGGTTCCCGCTTTAATATAACCGTACCCAGTCTCCGGCCGGTCAGGTTTGATGCCGAGCGTTACCAGAAAGTCCTGTTCAGCAGCCTCAGATGCTGTTTTGAGCAGATCCAGAAAAAGATCCGATTTGCTGATAATATGATCCGCAGCAAGAACAACCATTATAGCATCAGGATCAATGCGTTCCAGGTGAAGCGCTGCAAGACCGAGCGCTGGCGCCGTATTTTTTGCTTCCGGTTCAAGAATAAAATTGCCATTCCAGGTACGGTTGAACTTTGCAGAAAGTTGCTGGTTAATGGAGTCTGCAAGTGAATGATTTGTTACTATAAAAACGTCCTCGATGCGAACCATCGGAAGAACGCGGTTTACCGTTTGGAGAATAAGGGAATCCTCTCCTCCGATCTTCAGAAGTTGTTTCGGGGTCTTCTCTCGCGAAAGAGGCCAGAAGCGTGTTCCAGAACCACCTGCCATAATGACAGCATACATTAACCGAACCATCCTTTTATTTTTATGAATTGAGAATTATCTCACAGGGGCATACGGCAGTCAATGCAATTCAGCAAATAAAACCGCTGGGTCTAGAAGGAGATTGATTCAAATTCAGGTTTAAGCAAAATATGTTTATCTTTTAAAATCTGGATTTCACCGCTCCGCTGCCATTTATCAAGCACCCGGGTGACCGTTTCACGAGAAAGTCCGGTCATATCCGCGATGTCCTGATGAATGAGTTTCACCTTTAAGACGACACCCGTTGCATTCTTTTCTCCGTAGTTTTCAGACAGTAGGAGAAAGAGCATCTTGATTCGTTGTGCGGCATTATTAAAATTCAACATTTGTATTTTTTTGAGTGACTCACGAAGCCGCGCACATAAGATATTCAGGAGATTATCGAGCACTCTGGACCTGCCATAAAGCAGCGAGTAAAAATCGCGTTTCGAAATAAGCGCAACAGCGGAGTTTTTTGTTGCATATATGGTTGCGGGAGCCGTTTTTCCATCAATCAGCGACAATTCTCCGAAAAAATCGCCCTGCTGATGCATAGTTACCAGTATTTCTTTTCCCTTTTCCGTCGTTTGAATCGCCTTCCCCTCGCCGTCAAGAATGATGTACATAAATTCACTGGTATTCTCTTCACGTAAAATTATCTCATTCTTTCTAAAATTTTTAATAATAATCTTTTCCTGAACCAGCTGGAAATCCTCAGGAGTCAGCGAGTGAAAAAGCGGATTTTTTTTTAAAAAATCTATTCGATCGTATTTTCTCAAGTGGCACCCTACGGGAGAAAATTCATCAACCCAGCAGAAGAATCCTCGTTGGATTGTTGCTTCATGAAATGACTTTACGCTGTTGTTTTTTTTTAATTATATCGGGATTTCAATCTGATTGATACTTTTATTTTGCTTATTGCGAATATCAAAGCTTTATTTACTGTACGCAGTTTGTATTAAGTCTGCTACCACTTTTGAACGCCGAATAATATTTTTAAGGACGTGATAAGAATCACAGTTTTTTTTGTGCATTCTGGGTATATTTAAGTTACAATATAGTATACGTTTAATTAAAATCTAGCGTTTTTTTCTTCTCTGCTCAGAGCAAACCAAGGGAAACCTTGGGACGCAAAGCAACGGGACTAATAATTAATAGACTTTTATGTCCGCCGAGCCGCCAGAGATTTTTCTGGCGGTTTTTTTTATGAGACAAGGAGGTTGTCGCATGCTAAACAAAACAATACGTACTCTCCTAACGCTGATACTAATAGCGATCATACAAGCTGGATGCGGCGGAAGCGGTGGGCCGACCTATTCGTCATCCAGCTATGGAGCTGCAACATTATCCTGGAGCCGTGCGACAACCTATACTGATGGTTCTACGCTCACTCCTGCGGGTTACAAAATCTACTACGGCACTGCTTCAGGAACATATTCACAATATAAGCAAATTCCTGTTGGAAGTCTGAGCAATCCAAACTCACCGAGCTACACTCTCAGCCTCCCGAGAGGCGCCACTTACTACTTTGCAATTGCTGTATACGATGCATCAAATGTCGAAAGTTCTTTATCTGCTGAGGTAAGCAAGACAGTTCGATAATCTGAAATTTAATAGCCGATCTTTGCACATGAATATAGGGCACGCGGAATAATACTTGAGGAGACAGTATTATGAAAAAAATCATAAAAAATAAACTAATCCACTACTTCTTGTTAGCAGTAGTCCTCACCATCACTTCAATCATCGTTCTCTGCAACTCCGCCCAAGCTGATCCTGTTTTGCTTTTTTCCGACCTCAACTGGGGTCCCAAAACGGGCTGGGAAGGATCATCAACCAAAGGAGCAGCAGTCACCATCTGGGGGAAAAATTTCGGCAGTTCCCGAGGCTCCAGCTATGTCACCATTAACGGAGCGCAGCTCACAAGCGCTTCTGACTATGCTGAATGGGGCGCTACCGGCCCAGCAAGGGGTCTTGAAAGAATAACGTTCTGGGTCCCCAGTACTGCATCAAACGGCGATGGTCAAATTACCGTAACCGTGGGCAGTGTCACATCGAATGCACTCGCATTCACTGTGATGACGGGATCAATCTATTTTATATCCGTGAATGACGGCAACAACAGCTACAATGGGTTATACTCAACCCGCACCGGCCATACGGGTAGTGATGGCCCATTCAAGGACATCGATATGTTCAATCCAAGCTATAATCCTCAAGGGAGCACCGGCTCATATATCATCTATGTGCGGGGCGGAACCTATACCACAACAGATCGGGTCAATGATCCGAATGCTTTCGTAGCACTGAGAGGTCCATACGGTTCGTCTTCAAGCAGACACGCGTTGATCGGTTATCCGGCTGAAACTCCCCTATTAAATACAACAAGCGCCGATGGCATAAATTGGAATGCCGATTACAACTCGTATGGTAGGAACTCATATTTTACTTTTGCAAAATTATCTGGATACGGGGGAAAAACAGCATTTGACTCGCTGGGAGACTATAATAGGTTCATCGGCAACACACTCCAGGAATATCTTACTTCTGCCTGGTCTGGGGTCATCTGGGCGACTGCTTCACAACAAGTTTCCATTTATGGTAATTATTTCAGCCATAATGGATATGATTCCTACAAACACAATATCTATCTCAAAGCACAAGCAGGATATACCGGCGACCGCAGCGTTCAATACGTCAACATCGGATATAATGAATTCAATAACCCCGTAGCCGGCACCGACAGCAGAGGTGGGGCGATCTTTATAAGCCGCAACAGTGACGCCGGATCATATACCACAAATAATATTTATGTCTTTGACAATTATTTTCACGACGGGAATATGGAATTTATTTATATAGGCGACAATGTCAATATAGGAGATGTCTACATCTACAACAATATTTTCAAAGGCGGAACAAACACAAACGGCGGCGCTATTTCCTTTGCAGGAGGCACCAACAACGTCTATCTGTATAATAATGTGTTTTATCAGACCGGATCGGGCGCGGGCGCTTTGCTCTCTGGCTTTGATACGGGAGGTCCCCTTGCCTCAAGGGTATATTCCCGTAATAATATCTTTTATTCTAACTCTTCATCTATAAGTTATCTTTACTGGGATGGGGCGAGCAAAGGCGCACAGTTTAATTCTGATCACGACCTTTTCTATAATGGCGGCAGCCTTCCATCCGGAAGCGGTATCACCGTAACGAATTCGCTTACAGGCAATCCTCTCTTCTCTGCACCGTCAAGCGGTGATTTTACACTGCAAATCGGCAGCCCGGCACTCAACAGTGGAACATCTTCTGTCAGTTCCGTAGTGGCGAGTGATTATGTTGGTACTTCGCGACCACAGGATTCAGCCTATGATATAGGCGTTTATGAAACCATCGGCAGCGGAAGTACGACTCCATCCACCTATACCGTTGGGGGTTCAATAACCGGTCTCAATGGAACGCTGGTCATACAGAATAACGGAAGTGATACGCTGACCGTATCGACAAACGGCTCATTTACTTTCGGTACTGCCCTAAGCGACAATACATCGTACGACGTACGGGTAGTAACGCAACCCACCGGTCAGACCTGCACCGTCACGAACGGATCCGGCAATGTCTCGAGTACCGATGTTACTAATATTAGTATTAGCTGTACGAATAATCCCGGCCTTACCTATACTCTCGGCGGCCAGATTAGTGGTTTGAACGGAACGGTAATTATACAGAATAATGGTGGAAACGATTTATCCTTGACTACCAACGGGACCTTTACATTTTCCAGCGCGCTCAGTGACGGCGCGACGTATGCGGTAACTGTTCTCACCCAACCCTCCGCTCAGCGGTGCACGGTATCAAATGGAACGGGAACAGTATCCGGCGCGAATGTTACAAGTGTAAGAATCGTATGTGTGAATACTTACACGATCGGAGGTTCTATTAGCGGCTTAAACGGCGGCACCGTAACGCTCCAAAACAATTCCAGTGATATCCTAGCTCGGAACGTAAACGGCTCCTTCACCTTCTCCACAGCACTCGTAAACGGAGCTACCTATTCTGTTGTCGTCACGAATAATCCAACTGGTCAAACGTGCACAGTATCAAACGGTTCAGGAACCGTTTCCAGTGCAAACGTAACGACTGTAGGTGTAACCTGTGTTACCACCTCATCATCAACTAAGGTGCCTTCAACAGTAACCGGCGTCACGATAAGATAACTGAGGCAATAAAAAAATATCCGGTGGAAAGCAGCTCGCTTTCCACCCTTTTTTATGAAACTGAATCATTCAAGGAATATGAGACTGCATTCGCATCCTTGATGGTAGACTCCGGTACAATTTCCTTCAACAACCCTATAATCCTGACGGTATCATTCTGCTCTACACAAGCATTCAGAAGGTCAACCTTCTCAAACAGACCCGCACAGGCACACCCATTCTGTTTCAGCATGGTAATCTTTTTATTGCTGGTCGGTACAATGCCTTCACCTTTCCAGTAGAGTTCCTCATACAGTTTTTCTCCCGGTCGAAGACCTGAATACACAACATCTATATCCTTTCCGGGTTCCAGGCCCGAAAGGCGCACCAATTCATGAGCAAGATCAACAATTTTGATTGGTTCGCCCATATCCAGTAGGAATATCTCCCCGCCTTTACCCATTGCGCCAGCAGTCATAACCAATTGAACAGCTTCCGGAATGGCCATAAAATAACGAGTAACATCAGGATGCGTAACCGTGATGGGGCCACCTTTTGCAATCTGCTTTTTAAACAAGGGGATGACACTTCCGTTGCTGCCGATAACATTTCCGAACCGAACAGCAATAAATTTTGTTTTTTCAGTATTCAAGCTCTGTACGGACAGTTCGGCGATGCGCTTCGTCGTTCCCATAATGTTCGCAGGATTAACGGCTTTGTCGGTGGATATCAGAACAAATTTACCCACGTTGTTCTTTACGGCAAGCTTTGCCAAGTTCATAGTTCCGAGCACATTGTTCCGCACGGCCTCGATCGGTTCGCGTTCCATTAAAGGGACATGCTTGTATGCCGCTGCATGATACACAAGCTCTATCTCATGCCGATGCAAAATGCCGTTTACTTTTTCAGCATCTAAAATGTCACCGATAACCGGGACAATGGCAAGACCCGGAAATTCTTTTCTGATATCAAGCTCAAGATCATATAAGGTATTTTCGTAGCGGTCGTATAGAATCAATGTGCGCGGTTTATATTCGGCAACCTGTCTGCAGAGTTCAGAACCTATCGAACCGCCTGCCCCGGTCACCAAAACAGCTTTCCCCTTGATTTCTGACTCCATGTGTTTGCGATCGGATTCGCGGCTGAATTTTATTATTTTTCTGCCAAGAAGATCATCGTAAGCTACATCCTTTAGCTGGCTGGTGATTGCCTTTCCTTCTATCAGTTTCCCAAGATTGGGCAGTACCCGTATCTTGAGTTGCGCTTCCTGGGCTATATTCGTGATTCTGACAATATCTTTATAGCTTGAAGAGGGAATCGCAATAAAAACTTCATCGACGGAATATTTTTTTGCCAGTTGGGGAATGTCCAGCGTGTTGCCGAGAATCGGTGTTCCCTGAATATGAATTCCTTTTTTATAGGGGTCATCATCGACAAAACCCACTGCATGAATACCAAGCTGGGTATTGTTTTTGATTTCATTCAGAATCATAACGCCTGCCTTGCCGGCACCGACAATTAATATATATTTTAATATTTTAGTTGTTTTTGCGTTTTTTAATTCCGAATAATACCGAATAATAAATCTGCTCCCACCTATGACCATCAGGTTAATAAGGCCTTCAAGGATAAAAATCGAGCGGGGAAATTCCTCAATGCGGTATACAAAAACCATCAATGTAAGAAAAAGGAGTGAGCCTGAAAGAACCGCCTTGAACGTATCAATCAGGTCCTGCATGCTCACAAACCTCCAGGAACCGGCGTGAATCTTGAAAAAATAATACGTAACGATCCGGGAAATGAGCAGCAGAGGCAAACACTTGTATAGAATAGGAAGCTCTTTGCTCGGTATTGCAAAATCAAAGCGTATATTGTACGCCGCAATATATGAAAAAGCTGCGAGTAGCAACTGTGTCAAAATAATGAGTGTATTTCGATTTTGCAAAAGCACATTATTTGTGGTTTCGCTTTCTCGAATTTTTTTCAATAGTTCCTGGATTTTTGTATTCATACTTTCCTCCTGTATCAAGCACGCGATGCATTCTTTCATCGTCGGGCAAATACATTGTTTGCCCGGTGGCTGGCATTCACTTAAGTGCTGCTTTTATCGACCAACTCGTACAAATCAAGGATTTTCCGTGCATTCGATTTCCAGTTAAACTCGCGTTCTGCATACGCACGGGCTTTCTCTCCCATGTTTTGTATATCCATGGAGAACAGTCGGTCAATTGCTTTTCTAAGTTCCTGAGCGTCCTTCGTCGGCACAAGGATGCCAGTATCGGAATTTATGATATCTTTTATTCCACCAATAGCGGTGCTGATCACGGGCTTTGAGAATGCATAAGCGAGCGGGATTACACCTGACGTGGTAATATCGGTATACGGAAGCACAACAATATCACAGGCATTGAAATAGTACTGTATTTCATCGTTGCCGATCCACTTTGCGAAAAGACGCAGCTGGGGCATGACTTTCGCGTGATCGGTAAGCATTTTGTATACATTCGTATCTTGCAGTTTTCCAGCAATGATGACGATTGTATTTTTTCTATCTTTTACCGCATCAAGCAGGTATTCATATCCCCTGTTTTCCCGTATAAAGCCAAAGCATAGTATCACGTTACTGTTCTCAGGTATCTTTAAGAAAGCACGGGCCTCTTGCTTCGTGACAGTATTTGGATATGACTCATTAAAATTGCCGTGAGGAATAACAATATGATCTTTTTTTGCTTTTGTATCAAACGTGTCTTCTGCGCGTTCGATATCGTGCCGGCTGTGGAATATGATCGCGTCAGACTTTTCATAAAACCATGCTGAAGATAATTTATCTCTGTCCGTATAACCATGTGGAAGAATATTATGCATTTCCCAGACAATTTTTATTCCGAGTGCCTTGCAAAAATAATAAAAACCTTTCATGACGACGCTGAACGGGAAAATATATAACCAATGAACATGGATGATTCTATATCCCTGCGACCTGAAATAAAGCATTTTAACGAGATTTGTGAAGGTGGAATAATGGAAGGGCTTTAAAACTACGACTTGCACACCTTCTGCCTCTAGATGATGCTTCAATTGATTGATGTATTCGTGATTCTTGGGGATGACAAAAATATTTTTTTTCATTTGATTTCCGGGATCATACTCTGTATTTAAAAAAAGCGGACCAGATGCGGTAGTACAGTTTGCTACCCAGTATTTTTTTCGCGACTGCCTTCGCGCTGTATACAAGTTTTTCCTTTGTGGCATAGGACGGATCGGCGTCTACAATCTGCCGAAAGCAGCTTATCGGCGTGGATCGCGTGATCACGAACCGGTTAAAAACGGTACCGTTTTTTCCGGCACTTGCTGTTTTATTCAAACCAGGACAAGATGTTGCCACTCCTTTATAGCCGATCTTCTGCGCCGCGCATAAAACATTCCGGGAGCAAAATCCGCCTGGCAGAGAAATAAAATCAACCGGCAGAGAAAGTTCTTTTTGTAGTTGATCTTTCGACTCCTGCAATTCATGCATCAATGCTTCATTGTCAAGATCTGAAAGAAATACATGGTTAAAGCTATGGGACTGGATCGACATGTTCTCTTTGGCCATTTCCCTGAGATGCGTCCAGTCAACATGGCCGGGGGAACCAACCCTGTTTACCGTAATAAAGAATGTTGCTTTCAAGCCATATCGTTTCAGAATTGGAAGGGCTGCAGCATAGTCGCTGTAATTGCCGTCATCAAAAGAAATGATGACATACTTCCCATTTTGATCAAGCAGCCGGCTATCCAGCAAGTCTCCAAAATCAGCGCTGGAAAATCCATTCTTCGACAGATATTGAATATGCTGTTCAAAAATGTCGGTAGAAATAGCGTAATTTTCTGTATTACTGTTTCCTTCAAACAGCGCATGATAAAGGAGTACAGGCACACGTAAAGTATTATTCGTCGGCATACTCTATACCATTACTTCCTTGTAAAGCGCAAGGTATCGGGTAGACATACGGTCGGACGAATAGTTCGTCCTGACTGTTTCATACCCACGTTCAGCATAACGTCTTCGCTTGCCGTCATCTGCAAGCAGTGAAGAAAGTGAATCTTCCAGCCCCTGAACATCCCCAGGGGCAACAAGAATGCCGTTTTCTGCCTGGATGATATTCGGAATAGCACCTACGCTCGTGGCTATGACCGGTTTCTGCGCAGCCATGGCTTCCAGCAATACCATGGGAAGTCCTTCTTTTATTGAAGGAAGGACGAATATATCCATAATGGACAGAAGTTCCGGGATGTCCGTCCGGAAACCGGTGAAAATTACATTTTTATTCAAACCGTACTGCTCAGTTTCCTGCTTCAAGAAACCCAGAAGAGGGCCTTCTCCCACAATAAGCATCTTAACAGCTCTGCCGGAGGCGAAAATATTTCTGGCGGCCTGCAAAAGATACGTGTGTCCTTTTTCCACGCCGAGATTTCCTATAGTGCCGATCACAAGCTCATTGAGCGAAATCCCCAGTTCACGTTTAAGTTTTTCCGCCGGATGATGGTTCTGAAATCTTGTCAGATCAATCCCATTGTCTATAACACTGATCTTTTCCGCCGGTACGCCTGAATTCAACATGTCACTTTTTACACCTTCCGATACAGCGACAATTTTATTAAAAAAACGAATCAGCAGACTGTCAATCCGTCGGTATATGCGTAGTTTCCAGTGAGACGTAAGCCAGTTATGGTTTGTCGCTACAAGCGGCATGCCTTTTCTTCTGGCCAGCAAGGCATAAAAATTTGACTTATATCCGTGGCAATGAATGATATCGATGTTTTTTTTACAGACAAATGTCCTGATCGCTTCAACCGTTCTGCTGTCGAATTTTGCCTTGCAGGGAAAAACAACCGCAGCTATGGAATTCTTTCCCGCCTCCTCCACGACTTCCTTGTGGGGATTATAGGTATTCATGATGACGCCGATAACAGGTTCGCACTGTTGCCGCTTCAGACTGCTGCACAGTTCGATCGCAACCCGTTCAGCCCCATACAGTCCTCTGCTGCTGATCAAGTGCAAAACTTTCAGGGGTCGCGCTGTATTTGTCGGGTGTGAAGATGTCAACTCTTGCACGTATCATCTCCGCACTTTTTGGCATTCTGCATGATGTCCTGCTTTTGCGCCGGAACCAAAATCCGGTAGAAAGTCAGAAAAATAAGTTTCATATCATAGAAAAATGAACGATGCAATATGTATTCCTTTGCCATCCGCATTTTTTCCGGAAGAAGCACGGTCAGATAAAAATGCTCCGGGTTGTCCTGTCCTTTCAGAACGCTTTCTTCATCCCTGAATGTCAGAGATGAAATATCCGTAATGCCTGGGCGCACGCTCAGGATTGTTTCATATTCCTGTTTGTAATACTCGACATATTTTTTTACTTCCGGCCGTGGTCCCACTATGCTCATATCGCCTTTTGCCACATTGATAAGCTGCGGCAGTTCATCAATTTTTGTCTTTCGCAATATCCGTCCAATCGCGGTAACACGTGCGTCGCCGCCCGCAGTAATCTGCAATCCGCTTTTCTGAGCATCACGCACCATGGTTCTGAATTTGTAAATAAAAAACGGTTTGAACCTCCGGCCTATCCGTTCCTGTTTGAAGAAAACAGGACCATTGCTGCCGAATCTGACCAGAAAAGCGACAACGATAAAAAGCGGCAACAGGACCACAAGTCCAATCAAAGCACTAAAAAAATCAAAAAGGCGTTTTATCATCATAGCATGTAAGCATAAATAACGGTGCGGGGCGCGCACGCGTTGTTATTTCTTATAGAGCGTGATAACTTCCCTGACAGTCCGAATCACCCGGTCAATATCACTCTCGGTCATTTTCGGATAAATTGGCAGAGAGATTATTCTCTTGTAGGTTTCGTATGCCACAGGATACTGTTCAGGCTTGTATCCAAAGGTGTCCCGGTAATACGGATGGATATGCAATGGGATAAAGTGTACGGAGGTCCCGATTCCCCGCTGCCTCAGTTCCTCGATGAATCGGTTCCGGTCGATGTTCAGGGTCTCCAGATTCAGCTTGAGCACATACAGATGCCAGCCGTGTTTATATTGCTGGGCACCACCCATTAACTCCGAAGAGTTGTTCCCGTCCATTTCCGGCAGTTCAACTGCCGAAAGCTTCGAAAATGCCTGACTGTATCTTTCGGCGATATATTTTCTCCGTTTCCATAATTCATCGGCTTTTTTCAGCTGAACAATGCCCAGAGCAGCCGCTGTATCCGTGAGATTGTACTTATAGCCCGGCGCTATAATTTCATAATACCAGCTTCCTTCCGCCGTATATCTTTTCCAGGCATCTTTGCTGATTCCGTGCAGGCTCATAATCCTCATCCTATCGGCCCACTCGTCGTTGTTCGTTGTTATCATTCCGCCTTCACCGGTAGAAATATTTTTTGTCGCATAAAAGCTAAAGCAGGTAATGTCGCCGATCGTCCCGATAATGTCCTTGCCATATACTGCAGGAAAAGCGTGCGCCGCATCCTCAATGACCATTAACCCGTATTTCCTGGCGATGGCCATAATTGCCTCCATGGCACAGGGACGGCCGGCGTAATGAACAGGAATGACGGCTTTCGGCAGAGCAGAGCCGCGCTCAGCGCATGAAGACAGATACGCTTCTATGCCAGCAGGGTCAATGTTCATTGTTACCGGGTCAATATCAACGAAAACCGGTACTGCTTTGAAGTAGCGGATCACTTCGGCGGTGGCAGCAAACGTCATGGGAGTTGTAACAACCGAATCTCCCTCTTTGATTCCGATGGCTTCCAACGCAAGATGGAGAGCTGCCGTGCATGAATTTACCGCGACAGCGTGTTTGCACCCGATATACTTTGCGAAATCGCTTTCAAACTGCTTCGTTCTGGGGCCTGTCGTTATCCAGCCTGTCTTCAGCGTTTCCACAACTGCCTGAATTTCTTCATCTCCTATTAACGGGAGAGAAAAGGGAAGGAAATCATTTTTACTTGAATTCATCTTACGCTCCTTGAATGTTATCTGAATCTTCTGCCCTGGCTCAGAAAACGCTTTACATCTTCCCTGCCCGGCCAACCATAGTAATTTCCCTTAGTCATATCGAGCGAACGGGTTGCTACGTCGTTCCTGGCAATTTTTTCTATGCCTTCAAGCACCATTTCCGCACCAATCTGCTTGGAATTTCGGATAAAAGAATCCAGAGTGTCATTCGCGCGGATGGGGAATTTTCTCTGGACCAACACGTCGCCCGCATCGACCTTCTCATTCACAAAAAACAGCGTGCTCCCCGCCTCCTTTTCACCATTTGCAAGGACCCAAAACGACGGCATTACTCCCCGATAATCAGGCAGCAGCGAACCATGAAGGTTCAAACAGCCTTTTGGCGCCAGTTGGATCAAGTCCTTTTTGAATATCTGCGGACATGATATGGATATGATAAGTTCTGTGCTCCAATCTTTTAAGAGTTGCCGGGTCTCCGGGCTGTTTACATCAAGAGCCTGCACATAAGGAATACCGTACGCCGCCAGCACCGACTTAAGCGAGTAATATTTTCCTGTTTTGCCACCAAAACGGTCCATCACCTTGTGTGAAAGGACCTGAACGGAAAGCATCCCGGCTTCCCAGAAGCCGAACGTTTTTGCGTAGCGCAGCGCAAGGCCCACCGTTGTAGTTTTTTTATAAAGCGGTGGGACGACAACTACCTTAACCTCGTGCCGACTCTTCAGATGTTCAAGAACAAATTGGTAGAAATTCGGCAAATACAGCGGTTCATCCGGCGTTAAAAAAACAATGCGCATGCTATGTACCTGCCTTTTCGCGGTTTTTTTGCAGAATGTCTGATATTGTTCCGAACCGGCTCAACTGCAGAAGTCCGGCTACCTTTGCCTCGAATCCTGCACGTCCAATTCCCTGATGCAGCCTGCGGTTGACAGGAACATGCTTCATCATTTCACGCCATTCCTGCGGGTTAAATTCGTACGGATGACAATAGATGACAAACGACATATTTTCTTTCTCAATCCGCTTCAAACATCGCCGCAGAAACCAGGCCGGAAACAAACGAAAATATCCGCCTCCTCCTATCGGAATGCGAAGGCCTGAGGGCCGCTTTAGTTGGAGGACAGTAACCGGCAGTTCTTCCAGCAGCCCATTCGTTGTTTCAATCAGGCTGTATCCCCGTTCAAAACCTTCTATGCCGTAGCGAGGTGTTTTTAAAGGGAAAATGGATGAATCAAATTTAATACCGCATTCAACCATGACATCAAACGCCCAAAAGTTGTCCTTGTCGATCGAAAAATCAGGGGCACGGAATCCGGTTACCGGTTTTCCGATAATGTCTTCAATCAGTCTGCCCGTCTCCGTTAATTCCTGTTTAAATGCTTTCGGCGTAAGACTGTAAACCGGTCGATGAGAATACCCGTGCGACTGAACTTCATGGCCGTTCGTACAGATTTCCTTGATCAACTGTGGATACTGCTTTGCAACCATGCCCTGGACGAAAAACGTACCCTTTACATTCAAACGCTCAAGAAAGCCAAGAACATGCCGTGTGTTCCGGACGCAGAGTTCACTGATGGGCGCGTCGAAATTATAAGAAGACTGGTACCAGTCTTCAACATCTACGGAAAAGGCGTGAATACTGTTGTTTGCCATATTCGTTATCTGCTGAGTGATTCGAACCAGCTTGATTTGAAATTGAGGAATCGGTTAGCCAATCCAAACAGAAAGCCTGTTCCGAAGCCTGTATGAATACAGAAGATGGAGGCGGCAATGCCGGGCCAAAATTTCACCTCGTGCCTCAGGGCGATTCTGAGGGCTTCCGCTGCAAGTGCAACCAGATAACCGCCTGTGTACAGAAAAAAGCATGCGGCCGCATAGTGGCTGAGCAGTCCAGCGCACCCCAGTACGCCGAATCCGGCTACAAGCAGTGCTGGCATGTAATGGCGCCATGACGCCTGCCGGGGATGCTTTTCCAACACAAATACTTTCCAATAACCGTATTGCAAAAACTGTTTGAACAGCTGTTTGAACGTCTTTCTAGGAAAATACTGGATCTTGATTCTGCCTGATTGAATGACTTTGCCTCCATCCTTTCTCAAACGGAACGACAACTCATCATCCTGATTCCTGATCATACGTTCATCATACAAGCCGACTTCAATGAGACGGCTTTTTTTGAAACAGCCGCCGTATACCGCATCGGTCTCGCCGATAAAATCTCCCCGATCACGCAAGGCGCCTCCCAAGGCTATGGGACTTTTATATGCAAGCGCAATGCTTTGCTGCGTGTAGGTAACGCCTGCCGGCACCAGCACGCCACCGGCATTATCGGCACCGGTCTGCTCCATAAGGCCAATCAGTTCCGTTAAATAGTTTTTCGGATGAACGCACCGTACATCTGCGCGCACGATATATTCCCCCCGAGCCTGCATGATTCCAAGATTCATGCCGTGTGGAACCGTTTTCTGCGGGTTGTCCAGAACAATCAGCCCAGGGTATTTAGTCCGAAGCGTTGTATAGATATCCCTGGTTCCATCCGTGCTCATGCCGTCAATGACAATAACTTCAAAATCGCCGGCAGGTGCGTCAAAACCATAAATGTTATTCAGACAGCTTTCGATATGCCCAGCTTCGTTTCTGCAGGGGATCAGAACAGAAACTTTGAATTTTTGTCCAACGTTGTTTTCCATGTACATAACCTGCTCACTCGTTCGCAATATGACTTGCACTTAATGAAACTCGTATGCTCCCATATCGAAACCAGTCCCTTGAGGCCGCTTCACACCGTTTTTATCCATCGTGACATCCGGCAACGCTACTCCCCTATTGATTGCAGCGGAGTTCTGCTGGAGATGAAAATTTTCCTGCCGCGGACTTACAAACCGAGGATCGCCGATCACCGGAGACGTATCCGTCAATTTCAGCAGTTTTACCGGCTTGGGCCAGTACAAGTTATTCGCGAGCTTGATAGTCGAATTTCCTTTTTCGTTTTTCACATGCTGCGTATTCGCCGTCGAGCCGTCGGCGTTCGAAAGATCGAATATATTATTCTGCACGACAACGCTGTTTACATCCCGTTCGGTTCCATAAATCGACAGCGCCGCCCCTCCATTGCCGAAAATAGTATTATTGAAAATTTTCACGTGTGACACAACACCCGGGATATAGATGCCGCTGTGGGGATTGTTAAAAAGGATATTGTTTCTGATAATGACATTTTCAATTCTTGCGTGATCATATGCCGCAAGGATGATTCCCGACCGCTGCAGAGAATTTGAGACAATATTTCCTTCTATGACAACATCTTTTATCAGCCGCTCAAAACCCGGTTTGTCGCCGCCGCGCCGCTGGTCAAAGACATGAATTCCATAGCCGCTCATTCCGCGTGCAGTGTTGTTTTTTATTTTAATATTTGTCCCGTGGCTGATATAGTAGCAATGGCCCTGGGTTCCGACGCTGCTTGCTTTGATATCGCAGACATTTCCTTCAAGAAGAATATTATTGCCGCTCACGCCGATCGCATCCCATGAATACCCGGCACCTGAAAAATTATTATTTACCAGCTGTATCGTGGTACGGTTGATCCCGCCCGCGCCGATTGACTTTCCGTTTCTAAAATGCAGCCCTTCAATGCGGATATAGTCGCATTCGATGATAAAGGGCCTTTGACTGTTCACAAAAACAGGCGTTTCGTGCGGATACGCTTTTATCGTCACCAACTTTCCGGGTGCGCCGCAGTGGCCGTATTCCGCACGGAGCCATACTTCACCTTCCTGATAGGTTCCGCCGCGAACAAGCACAGTGTCTCCCGGCCGCGCTTTTCGCGCCGCGTATTCCACGCTGCCCCAGGGACTGCTCTGAGAGCCGCTGTTTCTGTCAGATCCGCTTGGTGAAACATAATAGGTGTCTCCTGCACCGATTGCGGAGGCAGGAATCATGGTCAGAATGAGAATAAAAAGAAAAAAACAATATAAGACAGGTTTATACACGTTTCCTCCCTGGGACCTCAAGCATCGCTTTGCCGGCATCAGGAACTGAATTTTCGACCTGCGTGGCTTGCTGTTTCGCAGATTTCATTAACAGAATTCCTCTATCGGTCAGTCCCCAAAAAACCCAAAAATATGTCCCCATTTCATAATAGGAAAAGCGATCGCCAAAAATATTTGTAATGGCATGCGCTATAGCGCATCCGATAAAACCGAGCCCGAGACCGCGTTGAAATTGGCTTGTGCCGCCTCTGAACAACTTCCAGCCGCTTCTGAGCGCACCCAAAAAAATGAGCAGCAATAAGAACGTGCCGATAAGGCCTTGCTCGCACAAAGTCTTTAAATAGAAGTTATGCGTGTCTGACCAGTGCTCATTGATATGCGCCACGGTAAAGCCTTTGAATCCGCTCCCGAAAATCGGATATTCATGGAACATGTCCATTGCTGAGTTCCAGAGCATCAGCCGTGCCGCTGCGGAAGACTCCAGCTCACCGGTTCCGCTTTCGGTCATCTGTATACGCTCAACGACTGAAGTCGGCAACACGACCTGCCACAGCAGGACAAGCAATACAACCGCAACTAAAAGACGCCTGTCTTTCAGAAGGCCATAAACCGCCACCGCGCTAAAAGCAGCAAGGTATGCTCCTCGGGAGAACGTAAAAAAGAGCGGATGAAGTGAAAAAATCAAGGCCGCCAGATACAGCCATTTTCTTTTCCGATCCTTGTCCAGAAGGAAAAGGCCCAGGATAAATGAAAAACAATAGGCGATAAACGCACCGTAGTGGTTCGAACCGAGCCCGGCGACCCAGAATGGACCCGCGTCCCTGCTTTCATCGACAAAAGATGCGCCTGCCGTAAAATTCCTGAAGCTTTTTACAGCGACGTACAAGACCACCAGGGTCATGATGACAACCAGTTGTTTCTGCTGTTTTTCATCCTTGATTGCGCTCACGGTCAGAAAATAGGTGAAGATCATGACGCAATAACTTTTCCAGATCACGAGAACCTGGCTTTCCCGCGTTATGGGTGTGGGAAGGCCGAAATTCAGGCTGACATTCCATACCGAAATATAGCTGACGATAAGGAAAATCAGCACGATAACGGAATTATCGGATTTTGAAAAACCTTTTTTATTTACGAAAATGCCGATAAATACTGCAAAGACCAGCATGTCGATGAAATCTTTGCCGTACGGAAAGCTATATAGTTTATGGTACACATTCGGCTGCGGTATCAAGGCGACTGCCAGATACAGCGCCCATTCCGCTTTTTTGGCAATGCTGATAACAGCGGTGATAATTCCGCCGAAATAAAGCGTATTGACTAATATCCAACTAATGATTGGTCGTAAAAAAGCTATCATGTATTATGCCTGCTGTTTTGTTAGAATTAGTTCCGGCAAGTGGAATTGCCGGAATCAAGCCCAGTTTAAACTTCTTTTCAATTTTTCTCTTAGTTCATTTTCTTTATACAGTGTTCCGATGCAAATAATGACGACTCCTGTAAGGACCTTGGCAACAAGGCTCATCCAGACAGTTGCGATGTGGATTTGCAGAACAATTAGGAACATGACACACGACAGCGCGAGATAATAAATTAATTTATTAAACTCCACATTGATACGCAGGTATTTCCTCGACAGAAATGCTCCGAGGAATGTCGCAAGCGAACATGCCGTCAAATTTGCAATAGCAGCGCCGGTGGTACCGTAGGAGGGAAGCAGCAGTATATTCATGGTAATATTGACGGCAACGGCAAACAGCATAATGCCGAGCATGGTCATTGTTCGTTTTGCCAAATAGAGGCCAGCGTTGAACAGGCTCCCCATCGCAAATATCATGTAGCCGACAAGGATAACCGGCGAAAAGAAAGCCGCAGCTGCGTATTTTTCAGAAGCCAGCGTGATAAACAGGTCTTTGGAAACCGCAATATATCCGAAGCAAATGGGTATAAAAGCTATCAGAAGATAATGCATGCTCTTCTGTAAAAAAGCCTCCGTCTTTTCCTTGCCTTCCTTATTGTAAACTTCCAGATAAATCGGGACAATCGCATAGGATATGGAAAACGTAATAATGTTTGCTATATACATGGCAAGATTATATCCAACGGCATACAGGCCGAGCATGGCCTCATCGTGATACGCAACGATAAGATAACGGTCGGCATAGGACAATGCCAGAAAAGCGCATTCACTGAAAAGCAGCGGAAGTCCGAATTTTATCAATCTTTTTGCGAGGTCACCGGATACCCTTCCCAGCTGTACGGGAAACGTTCTAAAAAACCAGGTAAACAAGACAATGCCGGCCACAAACTCAGAGATTACCACGCCGATGAAATATCCGTATAATTCATGAACGACGAACAACAGCAGAAAAAGTGAGAGACCTATGGACAGCGCTTTTTCGCATACATTAAGCGAGTTCATGAAAATTGTCTTGCCTTTAACCCGCATGAAATTCATCGCTATAATGTTTAGCGGACGGATAAACAGATAAGCAGCCATAACGCCGAAACAGGTAAGATACGTCGTATCAATATTGATAAAATGCCGAAGAGCGGGAAGAGTGAGCAGATACAGCACGACCGTGACGACTGCGAAGACAAGTCCTCTGATCAGAACCGTCGTGGAGAATACCGTTAGAGTCTCGGTATCCGAGCTGTTTTCTCCATACAATCTGATAATACCGTCTGACAAGCCGGCTTTGCTGATGGCCACGGCAATAAGCATTGTTGTGGTCACCAATCCCAGAATTCCATATTGCTCTCTCGTAAGGACCCTTGTCAATATGGGAAAGGAGATAAAGCTGAGCAGCTGCGCCATGCCCATCCCGGTAATAAAGTGACTGAACTGTGTAAAAAATTTTCTGACAGCTGACATGATAAAATAATTTTTGCAGAGCCAATCAGGCAATTCTGCGTCGGAAAACCTGTAGTTTAAAAACCGGTCAACTTTAGTGCAAAGTACCCTTTTGAGAATCCCCCGTTAAGAGACAAGCTGGAGGCTTCCCACATATTAATTCTTTTTAATGAAAAAGTATCAGAAAGATCATTGATACCTATTTCCGTTGTAACGGCGTATTCATATCCTGCTTCCTGAACCGCCTTCTTGAGCGCAGAATCGATATTTCCGCATGGATACGAAAAGCTGTTTACCTGCTGCCGGGTGTTCTCTTCGATAATCTTTTTTGAATCATACAGTTCATGCTTCAACTGTATCTTGTCTATCAAGGTCGGGTTGTCATGACTGCAGGTATGAGAGCCGAATTGAGCATGACCCTGCATCGATACAATCTGATTCCAGTTCATTATGGGATTGCTCTTTTTCAGCTTTTCATAATCTGTCTCCAGCTTTTCGTGGAGTATTTTGAGAAGTGAATCGACTTTCTTTGAATCCCATTCATTAACCCTGGCAAAGAAACCTGACGGGTTTTTCTCAAATTCCTCAAATAACATTGCTATCTCAGAGCCGGCCCGTTGCATAAGTGTCTCTTTGCTGCCCCATCGCTGCATCTGAATAAGGTAATAATACAATTGATCCCACCAGAACGGGTCCTCATTTTTGTTACCGATTTTATCGGCTGTGAGAAAAAATGTCGCGGTCAAATTCAACTTTTGAAGCACTGGGTAGGCATTGCGATAGTTATCATCATAACCGTCGTCAAAGGTAATAATCAGAGAGTTGGAAGGTAACTTATTGCCGGCATAATTTTTTTTTAAATCCTGGAACGAGAGAACAGTATACCATTTTTTTAAAAAACGTAGCTGGTTCTCAAAACTCTCTACTGTTGTAAACAGATATGGCAGTGAAGCATCAAGCCTATTAAGTGCTTGGTCAGTCACCCTGTGATAGGTTATGATGGTCAGTCGGTTACCGGCAATATTGTTCAGGAAACGGATGAAATAAAATAATCCGGCGTATAGATATAGGAAACCTACGACTCTTCGAACAATTTGCTTTATTTTAGTAATCACAATTGTTACCTTTTCTGTGATAAAGTTGTGCGTAAAGTTAGTTTTTCCAGGATAACAACATTCTTTTAAGCGAGACAAGCATTTTTATCGCATTAAAAGGAAGCAGTGAGCACAAGCGATAAAACCAGAAAGTATTATCGCAATATGAATTATTTATTGATTTCATCATCTTATATGTTGCTTCTGCTTCAGACCTCATGCCTTTTTTCAGATATTCTTTGTATAGAAGGATAAGCAATCTTTTGTATTCCCTTTCAATCTCTTCTATTGCAGGCCTGTTCGGACTTTGCGATGAGAAATATATTTTTTTACAAATGTCGATATGATACCGCAATTTTGTAAGATATTCGACCTGGGTAAGACGATTACCGGCATGACTTCTGTTGCCCGCTGTGGCAATATCCATAAAAACAAGATCACAATCCTGTGTCAAATGGGCCATAAGCCAGTAATCTTCCCATGTCAAATAACTTTCTGAAAACCGAATCTTCTTCTCAAAGCATTCTCTCTTAGCCAAAAGTGTCCAGGCGCTGATATAGTTATTCTTTAATTCTGCAGAAAATAGATTTCCTGTATATATATCAAAAGAATCGTTATTATAGGTTATTCCAAAATCCCTAGAGCTGTATTGTTTCGAATATACATCTGACCAAGCACGAATACTTCCTTTTATTCCCATGCCTGCCCAGGTATGCAGACCGTTATTTGAAATAACTCCTGTTTTATCGAAAATATAAAAATCTGAATGCACCGCTTTATAGGCAGGAAATGCCCTCAACACGCTAAATTGCAATGACAGCTTAAATGGCAACCATATATCATCAGAATCTAAAAATGCAAGCCATTCGTTTTGAGCTTCTTCGATACCGCGGTTTCTTGCTGCGCCAGCACCGGCATTTTGCTGGCAAATATATTTTATTTTACTGCCGAATCCCAGTACAACTTCCCGCGTATTGTCCGTTGATCCATCATCAACAACAATAATTTCAATATCGCAATTGGGGATGTCCTGATCAAGCACGCTTTGGATTGACTCGGCGATTAAACCAGCACGATTAAAAGTAGGAATTATTACAGATACAGACGGGAACTCAGTCATATTATTAACCATGGGTGGTCAACTTAAACATTTTTTTCGCGAAATCTTTTATACTGAAAATATGCTGTAATAATTGTCCTTTATAACTTTTATTAAATGCACATACTATGACATGTTTTCTCTCGTTTTCCTTCGCCCATATTCGCTTCCATGTCATGGAAGGTCCGAGAAAATCAAATTCAGTTATGTTACGCTTGAAGACGGCATCAAATTGCATCCATTTAAGCGTGTTGCCTACTCCAAATTCATGATATGTTTCGTCAAATTCAGTTTTTAAATCATACAAGATGTTTTCATATAGCAGGCAAAAGTCAAAAACAACGGGTGTATTACCGGCATAAAGAATATAAAGCTCCAACCATGCTTGCCGTGCAGCGGTATATGCCAAGTCACGATAAAAAGATCTTAGTAATGGTGTCGAAGAAAGAGCCGTGCCCTCTCTGGCTTTCCAGCTTTTTGCAGCAATTGTGAATACATCATCAAGTGCTTTATCCAAGTCAGATGAGTTCTTATAGGAGACAAGTTTTACAGGGCCATTTTCCGCCAGTTTTTTAAACCTGCTGTTCAAACCTCTCTTAAATCGTGGCTGAAGGTTCTTAATATAGTCATCCCAGCAGTTCGTTATGGGTATATACGGCGTCGACATTTGAAAATACTGTTTGCAGGAAATGTCTTTTTTCTTCAAAGACGCTAAAAAGTGCTTTTTAGCAGGTGAATCGTCGTAAAAATACTCAAGATTCAGCAAATCCCATGTTTTTCCATATTCATTCAGCAAACATGAGACTATAACATCGCATGCTTGTTCTGGCTTATCACTTAATATTAGGTCTGCTCTGTTTGAATGAACATTTGCGATAAATTCAATTTTGTTTGCGTTCAGCGTTGTGTTTGTTTTGCCAATGACTGTATGTGGTCCTTGGTTGAACATAAAAGGAGCTATCGCAATAAGTTCGTTATTATCATATACAAGCATGATAAAAAGCTTATTTTTTGATTGGAAGGTTCTCCACCATGCATCCATCCATTCGTGAGTTAAGAAAACAAAAGGATGAAGGCTTCGTTTTAGTAAATTATTCCAAGCATTCTTAATCTCTAAAAAATCTTCATATGTATTTATGACGTGAACCTTCATTTCATGGTATTTCAGGATTTCTTGGCGACATATGCAGTCTGGTTAGGCAAGCCGGCACTTCTAAATAGTTTTTTTGCTGAGCATTTTATACGATATAAAATATTCGATATCATACCATTTATTGTTTTGTTATAAAGAGTAACCGTAAACAAAGGCCGGCCATCTTTGGTCCAGCCGCTTTTATATTCCTCGCTTCCTTGTAAGAAATTATATTCTGTATTGCCGTTTTGAAAGGCTTCTTTGATTGCCTCAAATACAATTGCTTTACCCGGTCCAAACCGCTCCCATTTTGCGTCCATTCCCTTCTGATAGGAAAATATGCGTCCTTGATAGTTAAAATTATAAGAAGCGGCAATGACATCTTTTTCGTTTCGTAAAAACCTCATGGAAATCCAACCGGAGTTGTTTATGCGTTTTGACAGAGCCTTGTGGAATTCGATAATCGCTGCATCATTAAAGGTGCTGCGAATTTTTTTTCTACTGGATCTGTTCGCATGAATAGCAAACAAGGTATCAAATGCTTCCGGTTTTGCCAGCGGGTCACACGACTCGTATAAGAAACCCTGCGCTTCCAGCTTCTTTTTTCTGCTTTTCAGATTGTATCTTTGCTTGGAATCAAGGGTATTTACAAAATCCTCAAAGTTGCCGTGCAGCGGAATAAAGTAAGCGTAGGAATCCTGCCGGACATTGAAACAGAGGCCGTTACTGTATTCAGCGCGGTCCTGTTTAGCCCATGTAATAAAGTTGCTGCCTTCTGCAAACAATCGCAAATCAAGAACGTCCCACTCTCTATATTCAGAATGCAGGAAATTACAGAGGGCTTCGATGCATACTTTCGCGTTTTCTTTTGATGCAATAACATCAAGATGGTCAGGATACAATTCTCTGCAGCCGCAATAGGTTAATACACGGCCGACAGTACATTCTCTGCTCAAACAAATATTATACGAAGCAAGCGGGAGTATGCCTTTAAGTTCGGAATCCTCATACACAAACAAAATGAGCGGTTTGTAGTTTCCTCCAAATTGTTCCCACCAGGTATATATCCATTCCCAGGTGCAGAAGATTGATGGAATTGGCATCAAAGCCGCTAAACTGTTCCAGGCGTCCCTGCTTTTTTCGAATTCCTTGTCAGTTGCGATTTTTACTGTATACATTTTTTATCAACTTTTTGCTCGGTTTAATAACCCGATGTGACAGGTAATGTGCCACTCTATTGGAAATATTATTTTTCTTAATAAAAAGCGAGAAATTAAAGCGGGTATTGTTTGCCCAGAAATATTTATATTTTTCATCGCCGCGGAGAAAATCAAACTCCGAGCATCTCTCGGAAAAAGCTTTTTCTATCATCAGGGATAGCAGAACCGTGCCTGCACTTTTTTCTTCCCCGTGCGCGGACAGTCCGGTTTGGTAATAATAGTATTTGTTGTTGTACTTTATACAATAATAAAAAGCCTGACAAACTGACTCCTTCAGGAGAAAGGCTATAATTATTTTGTTTTCATTCAGCAAGTAGCCCATCAGGGATTCGTGGAACCTATAAACCTTGTCTCCTCTGAAGGCAGTCGGGTAATTTTTTCTTTTTGCACGTTCCGCATGAAGCAAGAATAAAGTCTTCAGGTAGTGTTGCAGATTATCGGATTGACTGTCCAGAATGCAGCATTTCCAGTTTTCCTTTTCCAGCAGATTTTTTTTCTTGCGCAGAAGCGTATTGCGTGTTTTTCCTGAAAAAGAACCGAGAAAGTCCTCAAAAGTTTTATCGATACTCAGATAGGGACAACGAGAGTCAGCGTTGCATTCAATGAGCAATTTGAGCAGCCCGTTTTGATGCTTCAAAAGATAATTTTTTATACAGGAGTTTTCATGCACACCTTCTAATGTTATTTCATCCCATTCCATCTCATGCGTCTGCAAATAATCAAATACCAGCTTCGGAAAAAGATGTTCAACCCTTCTGTCGCAAAGGATATCGAGATGATCAGGAGCAGTCTCGGAAGAGGAGCAGAATTTTACTGTATTGCGTCGGACTCCGAAATATCTTTTTTTCTCGATATAGAACGGTGCAATCCCGAGAAGTTGTTCTTGTGTGTTATAACCGCAGACAATAAGCAATTCTTTCTTTTCGTTTTTAAATGTATTCCACCAGGAAAACATCCACTCCCATGACAAAAAGAATTCATTCGTAACGCATCTGCTGAGGAGTTCGTTCCATTGTTCTCGCAGAAAAGCAAAATCTTTTTCCGAGATCCGCTTTATAAAAAGAGATTTCACTTCTATGTCTGACTTCGCTGTTAACATGGAAAATATCGCGGTCGTCGCCTCTTTTACGCTGTTGAGGGTCAGTTTCCTCTGGCAAGAATTACCTGTTTAAAGATTGCTTCATAATTTTTTATCATATGCTCCAGGCTGAATTTTTCTTCCACTCTTTTTTTAGCGGCCGAGCTGAATTGTTGAGCCATTACCGGATCATCCAAGAGGGACCAGATGGCTTCCGCCAGCGCGTGGGAATCCCCGGGTGGGACCAGAAAACCCGTCTCACCCTGAACAACTGCTTCAGCATTGCCGCCGACCGTTGTTGCCACTACCGGCTTGGCAGAAGCCATGTATTCCAAAATCGTGTTTGAAAAACCTTCACTTAATGAAGCCACGACGGCAACATCGAATATGGAAATGACTTCCGGAACGTCTCTGCGCCTTCCCAGAAAATGCACATTCCGGGAAATACCAAGTTTTGCGGCCATGGCTTGCATACTGCTGATTGAATAACCCATGTCGCTTGTATCATTGCCGGCGATGAGAAATTCAACATCAGATCTTCTTTTATAAATACGCGAAGCCGCCTCAATGAGATACGGAATGCCTTTTATCCTGCGAAGATTTGCGACGAGTCCTACTACAGGATGAGCAGGGTCAATACCTATTTCTTTTTTAATATCTGAGCACGTTCTGCGGCACGTATTGTATTCCCGTAAATCAACTCCGTTGTAAATCGAAACTATCCGATTTTCAGGAAACCAGCCTTGTTTAACTATCTCCTGTTTGACTGCATCGCATACGGTTATCTCCCGATCAAAGAAATTACCGATAAGTTTGTACGCCATTTTATGATGCGAGCGCGTTTTAAAGCCCATGTCTCTTCTGCTTGAAATAACCGGAATATTGCATGCTTTAGCAAGGATTAAGCCGTAAAAATCTGAAGTTTCGTGATACGTCACGATGAGCGAAATATTCTTACTTTTAATCAACCTGCGCAGAAAAAAGATATTTTTTATCCCATTGGCGGTATAGATTCCACCCCGCAAAAGATCAAAGACTGAATGGCCTTCTTCACGCATTTCCTGAGCAAGTTGACCGGAATAGATGCACGCCATATGCAGATCGAATTTTCCTTTGTCGATGCCTCGCAATAGTTGCGTAATATTACGTTCTGACCCGGCCATTCCCATGAATGTGTCAGTCAGGATCAGCACATTATATTTATTCGTCATTTCCATAATTTCAGCATATTTTCAACTAAATTACTTTTTTTCTTGTTTGTTGTCCGTGGTGTCGGATTTTGTGTCACAAGATTCTTGTTTCGGTTTTGAGAAATCGACGGAAAGTAAATGGCATTTTAATTCTTCCCTAAATTGTTTTGAAGCCATGAAATCCTGGACTTCAAATTTATTTTTACCTTTAAATAAATAGTCAAACTTCGTCAGGCCCTGCCGCTCCCATTCCATGAGGCATTTTTGCTTATATTTTTCTACTGTTGAAACGCGTATTGCAGGGTTACCAATCATTATGCTACCCGGCTTCACATCATTGATGATCGTGGCATAGGGTCCAATAATCGAATTTTTTCCGATTCTGACGCCTGCCGATATAGTCGCATGAGCACCTATAAAACAATTGTCTTCTATAATTACTTTTCCAAAAAAGCGCAGATGTGGGAGCTCATCTCTGAATATCACGCTCGCGCCATCGTGGGTCATAATATCGACGCCATACGCGATTGAAACGCTGTCGCCGATCTCCACCAGATATGGTTCAGAACTCAAGGTTCTAATCTGGATAAAACAGTTTTTACCGACTTTTGCCCCTTGTTTTCTGAATTTTTCCGCAATTGTAATGTCGTTGTATCGGAATCGTTCGTAAATCCTGTGTAGAATATAAAGTACCATATAGACGGGTGTAAAAAGAATTCTTATTTTTTTACAGTATACTTTCATGAATAAAAGCTCCGTCAATGCATGCGATCATCTTCCGGGCGTTATTTAATGTCACAACGAAAACTTCCCGAATAGTTCATGGTGTTATCTTTGGCGAGCACAACCAGGTTCATTTTTCTGAAACTGGGCACCAATCCCAACGGTACATATGTCTCAAAATTCAGATATGTTGCATTCTCAAACACAACAGCCTTTGCATCGATTTCTTCTGCACGTTTTACCGCTTCATGCAGAAGCGCTGCAATGTGCGGCTTACTGCATTCTTTGTCTCGGCTTGTGATAAGAAAATCTATGATGATATAAAACTGGGTTTTACCTTCTTTGGTCATTTCCAGCGGGTAAAAATTAGTAAAAGCCTTTATTTCGCCTTCCTGTTCGATTACAAAAGTGCTGTGAGCGGAATGTCCGAAGCAATAATGCTTGATTTCTTCCTCAGTCATATTCAGGTTGAAATGCGGTCCATCCGGAATTTGGTTGAACAACTGCGATAACTGTTCCGCATCACCTTCTTCTGCAGGCCGTATTTTCCCCTCCTGATTAACGTGAGGATTTTCCTTTACATACTTCTTGAGACGCGCGGGCATAATCACGCACTGGTTAAATGATGTAAAGGTTTTTCGCTGCACCTGAAAATATCTTGCCGACAGTTTGTCGCCGATATGTTTTAATGGTTTTCCCTCTTCAATAAACGCAAATGTCGCGCTGCAGTCCGGGTTATGGTAGTCTGAATCCGGATGAAACAAATGTGCCTGTTCGGACAATTGCATTATGCTGTCCATCCTGTAACGCAAATCAAGCTGCGGAGAAACGGCAAGATGTGTATTCAGATAGGTTTCCAGTGTGGTTCTATCGTAGATCATTCTCCGGTAAAGAAAGCTTTGATATGCTACTAACTCATCGTTCAAAAATGCTCCCAGGAGAATATTTTTATCCTTATTTACTCCCCCGTATAGCCACTGTAAATAGTCCTGATGAAAGACTGGGCTCCCCATTTTACCATACAGTTGACCCCAGACAGCATTAAGGAACCGACTGATTTTAGACAAGTCTTCGAGACAAAGGCGGTTAAATTTCAAGAGCCGTTCTTGTTTCAAAGATTTCATGAGCGAGCTGAGTGGTTGTCCGTTATTAATCTGCATGAGTTCCATCCGCAATGCCGCAATTTCTATCCGGCATGGTTTTCTTTCAATCTAATTTTCAGAAGTTCCGTAAGTGGTAAAGAGCAGTGCTCTGTCTATCTTTTTGCTTTTATTTTTGGGAAGCTGTTCGAGTCTGACGAGATGCTGCGGGATCATATATCGGGGCAGGCTCTTTCTCAGGTTGTGGTGAATCTCTTCATCGCAGTCCGCAGCCGCTTCGTAAACAAGTTTGAGCGACTTAATTTCACCGTTTTCCCGGACAGGGATGACAACATTACCCGTCACTGAATCAACTTTTGAAACAACTCTTTCGATTTCCTGTAAATTGATTCGATATCCGAGAAATTTGATCTGACTGTCCTTGCGGCCATGGATGCAGTAGCCGACCCCGGGAATAAAAGACGCAACATCCCCAGTCCTGTAAAACGGCACTCCGTGCTCATCCTTTCCAAAAACCTTGTTCGTTTTGTCAGGATCATTCCAATATCCGATAGACAAGTGAGGAGAATGGACGATGAGCTCTCCTCGCTCTTCATTTTCCGGAAAGTTGGTTTTGTCAAGTGTGAAACGGATTCCCATTATCGGAAAACCAATGGGAACAGCGCCTCCGTCCTCTCCCTTGTAATCGTTCAGCGAGAAAACAGCCATCAGTGACGATTCAGTAGATCCATAGCCGTTGATAAACTTTGCGTTGGGGAGCATGGCCATCACAGTTGCCAAAACATTCCGGTTGGCGGGTTCACCACCGAGCAAAACAGTTTTCAGTCCCTGAAGATGCTCTGGCTTGATCAGACCACTGTTCACGAGAGCGTTCAGCGTAGAGGTTACCAGCAGGGTCCTGGTGACTTTGTACGTATACGTAAGATCCAGAATGTCCTTAGGAAAAATTACTTCCTCCGGATAAACAGCAAGTGTTCCACCTGAGCACAGTGGTGGAAATATGTCAGCGGTTGAGGCGGAGAATGCGGTTGCATTCAGCCCACTGGTCACGTCATCCACGTTATAACCCAGAGTATCGATCACCCACTGGACATTCATGAAAATACTGCCGTGGGGAATCATGACGCCTTTCGGCTCGCCAGTGGAGCCTGACGTGAAATAAATCATCGCCAGATCATTCGGCAAAAGATCTGCTTTTTGTGGATCATCCGGCCGCGCGCTTCCAAACGGCAATTCGACAAAATTGCTATCTTCACCATCGTCAAGCAGAACGGCCTGAAAACGCCCTGGAGACAGTTCAGCACATTTTCTGAACAGGTCAGCTGAAAAGCGGTCGGTAAAAACGCGGAGCGGAGATATTTCCGCCAATAAATCAGTCAGTCTGGCCGGCGGTGTTTTGGTGTCCAGTGGAACAACGACTCCTCCCGCCCTCATGATGCCGATCATGGCGGCATACAGATAGATTGACCTGTTCATCATGAGTGCGACACGATCGCCTTTTTTCAGACCACTCTCCTGCAGATACTGCGAAACATCAAGAGTCAGTTCGCGCAGCTCATGGTAGGTCCACATTTTGTCATAGAGCCGTATCGCGGTTTTTGATGCGTGCAAAGCAAACGTCTTATCGAGCAGATCCACGATGGTAGAAACAGCAGAATGATTTTCTGCTTGTCGCGTGTTTACCGCAGTATTCTTTGCCATGTGATCCTTTCTGACAATTGCATTGTCCGATATTCTATCGCTTTACACAACAATTTCAGCTGGTAGCGCATGACTGAGAAAATGAAGCGGGCTTGCTGAAAAACCATACGCTCCTGAATTAAAAAACAGAACGACATCACCTTCCTTGATGTCGGCATGCAGTTCAACGTCAGTCGCTAAAACATCGTCGGGAATGCAGAGGCTGCCGGTTATTGTGTACTTGCTTTTAGTTCCGGATTCTTCCTTTTCTGACAGTGTATCAATCTCGTAGTTTCGCCGGATTACCTGTCCGATGCCGCCAGCCGCCGCATACTGCTGATGCATTCCACCGTCAACAACAAGAAATTCGCGGGCATAGCTTTTTTTGCAATATAAAACTTCAACAGCATAAATTCCACATTCCGCCACCAGAAAGCGGCCTGGCTCGATGATGAATGTAGTATTTCTGAACGAAGCCATGAGTTCTTCATCAGCTAAAAGTTCGGAAAGACCTTCCTTAAGCGCCGCAAGATCGAGTGGGGGCTTTTTACCGAACATATCTATCCCCCAGCCGCCGCCAAAGTTTATTTTTTCGATGACAATTCCGTATTTGTGTGCGATTTCCACGCTTTTTTGGAGAATAAAACGGTAATTGCTCAAAATTTTGTCTGATTCCTGATACTGTGAACCAAGATGCAGGTGCAGGCCCCGGAAGCGAAGTATTTCCGGATGGGATTTGATTACGGCAATGGCTTCCTCCAACTGGTCTTCAGGAATGCCGAACTGGGTATCTCCCCCCATCTTCATGGCTGAAGAGGTGGGGCGTGTTTTGGGATTTATCCTGATGCCGATGTTGGCGGTTTTTCTTCGTGAACGAGTAAGCTCCGTTATCTTTTTAATTTCAGAAATGCTCTCAACATTAATACAGGAAATTCCGGAATCAATGGCTAACGATAATTCATCAAGAGTCTTCCCAGGACCGGTGAATTCAATGGTATCCGGCGAAAATCCGGCATCCAGTGCCGCCGCGAGTTCCCCCCCCGAGGCCACGTCGGCGCCCATGCCAAGCGCGTTCATTGTTTTCAGAATGTCTTTATTGGGATTGGCTTTGAACGCGTAATGAATTTTGAACTGCTCTGGCAGACAATCTGACAGGTCACGGTACTTTTTTTCAATAATCTTTTTAAAATAACAAAAAACCGGAAACTTTCTTCCATCAAAAAAAGCGAGAAGTTCAGATTTTGGTATTAGCTTGTAAAATTCTTGCTTGTTCATATTTGTTTTTTATTTCCGCATAACGGATTTTGCCGTTTTCAGCCAGAGGGAGGCTTTTCACAATGTTGATGTCGTCAGGCACCATATACGACGGCAGGCGTTCCTTCATATGTCTGATAAGGTCTTCTTTTTCTAGACCTTCATGGGAAATGATTTCCGCTATTATGCTATGGCCTTTCCGATTATCCGGAATTCCCACTACCGCGCAGTGCGTTACTCCAGGATGTTCCAGAATGCAGCTTTCCACTTCTTTGGGATAAATTCTGAATCCTGAGCTCTTGATCATTCCATCTTCACGGCCCAAAACATACAGAAAACCATCGCGGTCGATTTTTCCTCGGTCACCGGTAAAAACGACCTTGCCCGCAGAGATCGTTGGTTTTAAACACGCGGGTATCTCTGCAATTTTTTTCTGGGAACCAGCAACTTCATTAATATATCCAAGCATGGTACCGGCTCCATAATGAATTATTTCTCCTTCTTCGTCCGGGGATGCGATTTGGGTAGTGTCTTTCAAAATAAAAATGCGAGTTCCCTTAACCGGACGGCCTACCGATGTCATTTTAGCATCATAGTCGTTCGCTTTTAATATGCCGCTTCTGAACGTTTCACTCTGCCCGTATGTTTTTATTATTTTCGTCTTCGGAAAATAATGCTTCAACTGTTCTAAATATTTTCGGGCGAGGTCTCCTCCGGAAACAGTGATGTACCGCAACGTTTTCGTATCTTCCGAGAAGCCGTTTTCTTGAGGGACAGAAAGCATATCAGCCCAGATGGTCGGCACCGCGGAAATTCCTGAGATACTAAATCGTTTGATTGCCGTTGCAATATCCCGTGGAAACCAGGAATTCAGAATGATAAGATGGGCGCCCGATAAAATGCTCGAAAAGAGCTGATTCAGTCCGACATCAAACGAAAAAGGCAGGAGGCTGAGCAAGCAATCTTCCCTGGTAATTTCGAAATCTTCAATTTCCGTGGAGACTCTGACGTACAGATCGTCGCGATCGATTAACACACCCTTTTGCTCACCTGTCGATCCTGAGGTAAACAAACAGTAACCGCGTTTTTTCTGAGAATTTGAGAACGGAACATTTATCCGGGGATCGCTCATGCCGTCAATTGCTGCAAAAGCGCCGGACTGTCGAGATTCCTGAGCCCCGCGAGCCGGGATACAATTCAAAAACTCAATTCCGTCGTTCCAAAGAGCAAACCGCAGATTCGATGTAATAGCATCTTCAGACGACATAATCTGCTTTACCGTGCTCCTGTTGAGAATGATAAACTTAGGCTTGGCAACTCTCGCCAATCTGATTATGTGAGATGGCTTCAGCCTCGAATTCAATGAACAGGCGGCGCCACCGGCCAAAATGGCACCAAGAATGGTTACTGCTGCATCGATGGACTTGTTCATGTAACTAGCAACCAGATCATTCGGCTGCATCCCCTCCCTGGCAAAGAAGTCTGCAACTTCTTTTACTTTTCGAGCCAGCATGCCGTAGGTCAGGGTTTGGAGTGTTCCTCCGGGCAAACAGTGCGAAAGCGCAGCTTTGTCATTGTGTCGCGCAAATGCCTGCTCTATGCGGCGGGAAAGAATCAAGCTTCATCTCCCGCCAATTTCTTTTGAATAAAATGCGATATTTTGCTTATGGAGTCGAAATTGTCCAAGGAAAGTTCCGCCGGATAAAAAATAATGTCAAATTTCTCTGAAAAAGCCTCAATAATCTGGATTGCTCCGAGAGAGTCGATCAGTCCGCTGTCGATCAGCGAATCCTCTTCACCAATACCAGAACCACTCCCATTGCCATTCTTTGCAGCAATCTCTGTTATTATTTGTTTAACCGTTCCTTTTATTTCTGCTAACTCCATGCTGAATGCCCCCCATTCAACTAGTCAATTTATTATAAGGACACTGTCGTGAATATTCCATTAACTTACCGTTGCAGGAGATCGCGCAAGAGGTTATCCAGTATCTCATACGCTTTCTGGTTTAAGTGTGTTCCGTCTCCACTGTTTAACTCATCACGAAGAAAACGCTCCCGGTCGCTTTTCCGTAACACAGCCTCAAGGTCAATCAGTGTGATTTTCTCTTTTTTTGCGTAATCCCGAAGCCAGTCGTTGTAAGCCAAAATGCCTTCTATTTTGCCTTGCACAGCCTCCGCGCGTGCGCGTGTAACGGGGACAACGGTCGCCAATATCACCTCTACGCGCGCGTCATGAATCCGCTTGACCCATTTTTGTACCAGTTCCTTCTGAAGGACGATGTCGCCTGGAAAATAGGACGAACATTCTTTAATAACAATAATGTTCGGCAACACGGGTGACGGCTGGAAAAAACCCTTTATGTATGACAGCGTAAAGTGAAACTTTCTTTTCGGACGCATCAGGATTTCATCGATTGCTTCCGTTTTATCAAACTGATATACAGCTATAAACTCGACATTATGAGCGCGGTCACCCGTCCGTTGGGAATACTCTGCAAGTTTCCATGCCTTCCCGATGGAAGCCCCGACAAGCATAACGTTTTTTTTGGAGGCATTCGTTTTACCCTGATCCTGGATTTGCGTACAACCGGTCAGCACAAGCAGGCCTGCCGCTGCAACGAAGAATATTTTTTTTACGTCCTTAATCATTGAGGACCTCATGCAAGGTCATCCTTGAACAATTTCAGCAAATGTTGTTTTAACTCCTGGCTATTTTGGCGTGCATATTTTGTGGACCACCAATTTTCGCCATTTTCCAGCTGTATGTCAGCCGGTTTTTGCATCTTCCATCGCTCAAGACATTTTTCCTTGTATTTCAATACTGAACCGAACGGCCGCGCAGGCACTCCCATCACAATAGTATCAGGGGGAACGTCCGCGATCACGACTGAACCGGCACCGACAATCGAATTTCTCCCGATTCTGATACCCGGGAACAGGATGGCATTCTGACCGATGATGCAATTATCTTCTATTACGATAGGACCGAATACCTGAAGGTCCGGCACCTCATGCCGGAAAACCCAGGCACCTCCATCGTGAGTCATGAATTTCACTCCCTGAGCAATACCGACGTGATTGCCAATTTTAATAAGATACGGCTCCGTGCCGAGTTGGGTCGGAATTATTCTACAGTGCTCTCCTATCTGGACCCCTTGTTTTCTGAAGTATTCCGCGATAGTATCCGCATTATACTTTCGAAGTTCATAAGCCTGCAGCAGCCGGGCTACCACTTTTTTAAGTACCCTTAAAATCATTGACCTGACTCCTTTTGTATTCCCGTCTAGTTTACAGCGTGTGCGTGAGCACGGTCGTTTTCGTCTGCCGTTAAAATGAGATCAACCAACTCTTTTCTGGTTTTCTCAAAAAAGTCTGAAGTCCATTCCGATTCTCCATCCTGATGACAAGCTGGTTCTCCGGATTTGCCTTGGATTCTTGAGAAAAAGTTTTCATAGCGGGAAGTGTCTATTCCTTTCCGCTTCAATACAGAAACCCGCTTTACAAGCTGATACAGCAGCTTATGGTCAGTAATCCCCTCGCGGATTGCTTCCCATTTGAGCGTCGGCACCGGACCGGACGGAGCCGGATAGGCTAGATACAGGTCGCGTCCCGGTGTATCCGCTTTTTCCGGGAGTCCGCTTGCATTCTGAGTATTCTGAAACGTCCAGGACGACATTCCGTCGATGCGCTTCATCCATGTGTAATATCCATACACATACCGTGCATAGGCGGGATTATCACATTGAGTAGTTACATTGTTATTGTACATCCAGTAGCGCGAACCGTTCTTATGGGCGGCCTGCATCTCGTGCTCATTCATTTCCGCGGAGGACAGATAATCAACCGGCGAGAACTGATCGTATCGAAGCGCCGTAAGCATTGTTTTTCCACCTGACTCTTTTATGGCCTTAAGCAGCACGGGCGTTACAGCATACCGTTTCCTTTGCAAATCCTGCTGCGAATCATCCGGTTCATCGATGGGCAAAAATATGACGGGTGGGCAACGGTTTTCTTTTGCAAATTCCGTAAGTGTTCTGACAAGATGACGCAGCCGCTCCTCGTGCACTTTTTGATCAAAACCTTTTATATTCCCTGGATGCTTCGGTTTAGCAGTCTGGATAAGATGTCCCATGTACCAGATAACAGGTTTTGTAAATCCGGCGTCTCGCGCCGCGAGAAGAGCGGCGAAAATATCGTCCAGAACCAAGGTACCGTCATCCCGGGTAAGAGCGACGAAGGGAGAATGGATTGAAAGCATAGTCATGCCATGCTCTCTATAGTTTTTCAGAACTGCTCGCGCCGAGCGCCGGAGTTCATTCTTCTCTTTCTCATTCCAAGGAAAGACAAGCTCTGTAAATTCGTATGTCATGAGCATGAAATAATCTTTATCCGGGATATCTTCCAGAATAACCGGAAGAACCTTAATCTGGAGCGGCAGGGTTCTTTTTTCACCATACTGCGGCAAAATCGTTATTGTTCCCGTGTACTTGCCCGGCAGAACGGATTGATCAATTTTCGCTGTTAACCAGAAGCGGCAATGCCCTCTTTTTTTAACGGAAGTCTGGCTCTCTGATCTGATCAGGGCAGGAAGACGCCTGAATTCTCCTGGCGGGAGGCCTGTCGAATCCTCTACTGATTCGACAACCCCGATTTTAATTTTTTCTTTTGCGATAGTCCCCTGCGGGCCGTTCAAATTTTCAATTGCTAATTTTACCGTTCCGAGGTTCCTGATAGAAAACAAGGAAATACTGATTGGAAGATATGTGTTTCGTGCCGTCCGTATTGATATTTCGTGAATGTTTTCGGCCGCTTCCGGCACCATCCCCGGGTATTCATAGAGAAGCGGAGACCTCGAAAAAACAACATAGCCGTCGGGGAAATCGACAGCGTTCGTTTTTATCTTCGTGGATTCAGTCCGTAACGACATCTCATGGTAGACGATGGGAGTATGTATCCGTTCGGAATCGTTATAGTTTCTCAGCTCGGATTCTAATACGGACTGGGTAATAAAAACCGTAAATATCCGTTGATCGTCTGCGGCTACAAGCTGAATGTCATATTTTCCTTCGGACAACGGGGATGGAAGATCGAAAAGAAGATTGCCGTTTTTTTCCCGTACCAGTATGGTCTGTGCCTGTGCAATGATATTGCCGTCCCGACAAAGAGTTCCCTTGACCTGCAGCCGTTCAATATACTCCGCACCGCCTGAAATAGTAAACGCAACATACAGCGCTTTCTTCAGCTGAACCTTGTCAAGCACCGCTACTCTATCCCGAAGGATTAAAGAATATATATGGATTGATTTTGTTTCGCAGGCTGAATAAAGAACAGCAACGACAAGAGCAAATATCCCAAGAAGTCTTTTCACAATCGTTCAGTCATCTATACAGCAGGGTGGAAACAAATATCACTCTTTATCCCGGTAGAGGCTGATAAGATGCTCCTGCAGTAACCTGCAATCACGGTTTTTCAGCTGCTGAATCCGTTCCGGCGACCGGGACTCACTCTGCTGAATGCCTGCAAAATATGCCGAGGGACACTGTTTTTCCCATAATGCCAAAACTTTCTCTTTGTATTTGTCGGTCGTTGAAACAATTCTTGCAGGATTCCCGGCCACGATTACTCCTTCAGGAACATCCTTGGTCACAACCGCACCCGCTCCCACAATTGCATTCGGCCCGATTTTTACATTTCCAAGAATGATTGCGTTGAGCCCGATAAAACAATTATCAGCTATCTCAATAGGGCCGAATCGTTGCACGCTGGGGTGTTCGTCGGTAAAGATCCAAGGCGACCCGTCATGGCTCAGAAAAATCACGTTCGGTGCTATAGTGCAATGGTTGCCGATCCTGATTAAATATGGTTCCTGTCCCAGCGAGGTTACGTATATTCTGTTGCGGTCACCAATGATCGCTCCCTGCTTCCTGAAATATTCAGCGATGGTGAATTCGTTGTACCGATTCAGCTCAATACTATGCTGGATGCGTCGTTTCACGCTTTTTATAATTTTAATCAATGCGTTTACCATCACAACCACCGAACCTCATTTGCATTCTATTGCAATAATAACCTCAGTAACAGATCTATAATCCCAGTTTCATTTTTGCGTTATTTATAAACGCCAACTCAGGTTCGGAGTATATTTTTTGATACCCTTCTTCCCTTGTCATTACTCCGTCCCGGACCATATTGGCGATTTCCCATACATACGGGTGAAAACCATGGCGCTTCAAATGGACGTCATTGCCGAATGCATTGAGAAGGCAATTGGTGGAATTGCTGTCCGTGTCCTGAGGAGCTATCCACCCGAATTTTCCAATCTGTTCAACCAGTGTTCCTTCATGGTAGAACTCCCAGGCCATGGGGTGAACGTTATAAGGGAACCGCTCCGGCATGGCGAAATGCTTCTCATTCAGAAAATAAGATTCGATGTCGGTTCCAGCCACTTCGCGCAGCGGATTCAGGACCGATTCCTGTGACATTTTGACGAGTGACGGATTCGTTCTCATAATCGAGGACTGCACCGGTGCCTGCCCAGGCGACCACCCGTATCCTATCATGGGTATTTCCTGTTCAATCGCTGTTTTTAAACAGTATGACTTCACAATTGCCATACACGAGGTACAGATGGTACTCGCCCGTTCAAGCGTTTTTTTCGAATAGAGATCGCGGTCTGCTGCAACTGCAAAAATTTTTTTCAAAACATCCCAGCGCGGTTTGAAAAAAATATGGTCCACATTCAACCGGTCAGTCACCCGCCGAATATTCGCCACGGCTGTCTCGGACACGAACCCGTTGTCCAGACTGACTGCCAGCACCCGCAGCCGGTATTTGTTTTTGAGCAGACTCATGGTGTAGGTCGAATCTTTCCCGCCGCTATAGGCCATCAAAATATCATACGATCGGCGCCGGGCTGCCGGTCCTCCTGTCTGCTCCAGCAAAGCCAAAAATTTCTGTTCATATCGTTTTTTGTCTTCGGCGTGTTTTTTTTCCTTCCCGGCGGCCTGCTGGCAGTGCACACAAACACCGCTTTCATCAAAACTGATACCGGGAAAGGTTCCCGGCAATATGCAGCGCGTACAAACGGTTATGTTAGATGACATGGTTTGCAGTCCTTTTCTTCGTGGCCCGTATTGCTCGTATTTTGTCTCCATCTTTGAAATATTCGATATTCTGATAACCGCCGCTTTTTTCGATTATTCGGGTGACCAGGGTCTCCTGCCGTTCACCGATTTCAAAGAGCAGCACTCCGTCCGGTTTCAGCAACGGCAGCGCATCAGTGATCAGCCTGCGGTAGATGTTAATCCCGTAAGGTCCGCCGTCAAGTGCGACGAGCGGCTCATGCTCGATAATTTCGGCAGACAGTTTGCTGAGTGAACTTGTCGGTATATAAGGCGGATTGCACACAATGCAGTCTATATTTTCTTTGTACTCCATTCCTGAATAAGGTGCGAACAGATCTCCGACCGCGAGAGAAACCCTGTCTTCGAGCTTGAACTTCGCCACGTTCCGGCGGGCTATCTCCACTGCGGCAGAACTGATGTCACTGGCCAGAATCGACACCTGTTGTGCCTGCAGGGCTATGGATACAGCGATGTTTCCGCAGCCGGTTCCTACTTCGATTAGGGTGAGGGTCTTGTCGGCAGACTCTTTTTTACGCAGCGATTCAAGAACTGCATTCACTAATACTCTGGTTTCATCAGTCGGAATCAGCGTATCCGGAGAACAGACAAACATCCGTCCCATGAAATGCGCTTTACCGAGAATATACTCCCAGGGCATTCCCTTTTTCCTTTTTTGAATCGCATGTTCAAGATTGACCTGTTCCCCCTCCGCATGCGTTAATGTCGCTCCCCGCAATGCCCCGCTCGACAGCAGGTCAAAAAGGCGCAAAGTCTCGTAAAGAGAGTTTTCCGTGCCGGCTTGTTCAATCAGAGTATAGCTGCGTAAAAAATCATGGAACATAAGAAATAACCTCGTTATTCGGTTACAGCTGTCAAGAGTGTTTTACTGATTTTGCCCGTTGTAGTCTTTGGAAGAGTTTCCCGAATTTCTACATACTTGGGAACCATAAAGTTTTCGAGATGGTCCGCGCAATATTTCAAAATATCCTTTTCCGTCAGGTGCGCACCGTTCTCCAGCACAACATACGCTTTAATCGCCTGTCCGAAAATGTCGTCCGGGACACCAACGACTGCCGCCTCCACAATGCCGTCGAGCGCATACAGTACGTTTTCCACTTCCTTCGGACTGACTTTTTCACCCTTGCATTTTATGATATCGTCTTTTCTTGCAACAAAATAAAAATATCCGTCCTCGTCCGTTCTGAAAAGATCACCGGTGTATAAGAGCCGCTCTCCTGGATACGTGCCCTGTTTTAGGCGTTTTGCGGTTTCTTCGGGCAGTTCCCAATATCCAAGCATTACATTGGAACCTCTTACCACCAATTCCCCCACCTCTCCGGGCGGCATCCGTCGGCCTTTTTCATCGACGACGAAAATTTCTTCATTCGGCATGCCCTTTCCCACGGAAGTGGGTTTCTTCTCTAGATCTGCCGGAGGCAGATAGGAAACCCGTTTGCATTCCGTCAATCCGTACATCGAGTAGAGTTTTGCCTGGGGGAAAAGCTCACGCAATCTTTTTATATGGCTGACCGGCAGTGCTGCTGCGGTATTGGTAATGTACCGCAGAGAACTGAAGTCATATTTCTGAATATCTTTCATTTGCAGCAAAAGAGAAAAAATCGTCGGAACGCCGGGAAAACCCGTAACCTTTTCTTCAGTCATTATTTTAAGGACTTGAGCAGGGTAGGCAAAGGATTTTTCCAGCACGACGGTAGCGCCGACTCTGAATCCCATAAGGATCTGGTAAAGGCCATAGTCGAAGGTGAGCGGCAGCACATTGATAATGATATCCTGATCGGTATTTTCAAGATATGTCGTTATTGAATGCGCAGCCGAAACCATGTTCAGGTGAGAGAGCATGACCCCTTTCGGATTTCCCGTTGATCCTGAAGTATAAACGATAGAAGCCAGATCGAGATCAATGCATGTCTTTTTTACGGAGCTGTTTATCGTATTGTTGCACGTAATTTCTTCAAAGGACAAGGGGGAGGACGCCAAACCGCTCCATATAACCGTTTGGAGGTGAGGAGAAGTCGTGGACGCCACGACGTCCTTCCGGGCGTTCTGGGTAATCATTACCTTTGCCCTGCTGTTGTTCAGAATATACTCAAGTTTTCCGGACTTGGTAGTGTGATTGATCATCATGAATGCCGCGTTTGCCTTGAGTATTCCGAAAAGCGCAATGACTGCTTCGACCGAGTTGTCCATGAATACGGCGACCCGATCACCGCGCTCAACTCCGGCCGCCGCAAGAGCATGGGCAAGACGTTCTGAACGGGAGTCTATATCAGCATACGTAAAATGCTTTCCTTGATAAATCAGTGCTGTTTTTTCCGGAAATTTTTGAGCGCTGGCTTCGAGAAAATGATTGACAAGGGTATGTCTGAACATGGCGGTGTCCATCATCAGGCGTTTTGAACCGCAACCGGTCCCGTACTTGCTTTTTTGGCGACAAAATCGGCGAGTTTGCCGATGGAATCAAAGTTATCGGGTATTATTTCATCATCGGTTACGGCAAACCCGAATTTTTCTTCTACAAAGGACACTAGTTCGAGCACGCCGGTTGAGTCGATAATGCCTTTTTCCAGAAAAGAGACCTCATCGGTCAGCGTATGGTCATCCTGACCATATAAAAAGTTTTCTATGACAAAGGCTCTGATTACGTCTTTATGTTGCATGGTGGTGCTCCCCCTTTTGCTGGTTAGTCGTATCTAGGTACACGTGTATGTTAAAATGTCCGATAGCGTTGAGTGGTACGCATTCAGTAGATCGCGAGATAATCAATGAATGCTCCGTTTTTTTACGTGAAATTGTTTTATAAACTGGTCATACAGCAGCATCGTAGAGACAATACCGACAATGGCCATATTGTCCTTGAATCCCAAAACAGGGCTTTGTCTGCATTTTTTTACCAGGGTGGACACTGATTTGGGGTTGAAAAAACCGACTTCCCGCAGTTGCTTTTCTGAAAGGACTTCCTCAACATAGTCGGGTGACTCCTTTGCAAAAAAGCTCTTCGCGTCAGGGGCCATATAGGGCTGCTTAGTTCTTTTCACCACCGCAGGAGGAAGTAAGTTCCGCATGCTTTTCTTGAGAATGTACTTTTCCGTAAGAGCGCACATTCTTATTGTGGGGGGCAGTTTGCAGGCAAACTCCACAAGCCGGTGATCAAGAAACGGGAACCTTCCTTCTATCGAATGCGCCATGGCAACCCGGTCACCCTGCGATGAGAGCAGATATCCCGAAAGCAACGTTTTGATTTCCATGTACTGCGCCTGTGAGATGTCGTCGAAATCGCTGAAATCATCCGACAATAAATCCGTCAAATCATATAGATTGTTATACCCGCGTAGCGTGTCTTTCAGGGTATCTGAAAAAAATGATTTTATTTTCGCAGTCGTGTTCCAGCGCGGGACATGAGAAAAGTATTGGGGGGGATACTTGTCCGTATCTGTGTTAAAGAATGCCTCCGCGTATTTGACTGACCGCACCGGAGAATGCGCGAGATACGGATACAGACGTTTTAGAATCAGCTGCCTGAAATGCGAATCAGGATTTTTTTCCAAAAATCTTCGTACTTTGGTTTCCTTAAAAATATCATATCCGGCTAATATTTCATCCGATCCTTCTCCCGTCAAAACAACCTTATATCCGCTTTCCCTGACCAGTTTTGACAAAAGAAAAAGAGGCGCCGGGGCAGTGCGCACAATGGGCTTCTCCGTATGCCAGACAACGTCCGGGAACACATTTCCGATATCGGCATAGGAACACTTGATATCGCTGTGGTCAGTCCCCAGATAGTCGATCATCTGCTTCTGATAGGAGCTTTCATCATAAACTTCATCGGCAAAGGTGACTGAAAATGTCCTTAAGGGCGTATCAGTGTATTTTTTTATGAGCGTCGTAATGACAGAAGAGTCTATCCCTCCGCTGAGGTATGCGCCCACCGGGACGTCAGCCCTCAGTTGGAGCCTTGTAGAGTCGATCAAAAGACTGCGCAATTCTTCGGCATACTGAGTTTCCGTTTTTGAACATGCAGCGGGAGTAAAATCAGGATCCCAATACCGTTTCTGGACCAGTACACCGCGGGTAATGGTAATAAAATGTCCGGCGGGAAGCTCGAAAATATCTTTGAATGCTGTCCTTGGCGGAATGGTCATCCAGAAGGTGAATATCTGGTCCAGTGCGCATGGGTCTATTTCCCGCTTTACACGGGAATCGGCAAACAGGGATTTTATCTCCGAAGCAAAAAGCAGCGAATCTTCGATCCGGGTATAGAAAAGCGGACGAATACCCAGCCGGTCCCGCGCTATGAAGAAGACATCAGCGGCTTTGTCCCAGATGGCAAATGCAAACTGGCCGTTAAGATAACCAAGGCATTCCGTGCCGTATTCTTCATAAAGATGTACAATTACCTCGGTATCGGATTTTGTATAAAAAACGTGGCCTTTCTTCTGGAGAAATTCCCGCAGTTCAATGTAATTGAATATTTCACCGTTGAAAATGATCGCAATGGTTCTGTCTTCATTGTAAATCGGCTGGTTTCCACCCGCAAGGTCGATAATGCTCAGCCTGGCGTGTGCCAGTCCTGCCCGCAGATCACGATGGTATCCATATCCATCCGGACCGCGATGCTGCACCATCTCAATCATGTCCTTCAAGACATCCAGGGATATTTCCCTGTCGCGATGGAGGTTAAAAATGCCTGCTATGCCGCACATCGCTTTCCTGAATGGTCGCGATACCAGTTGATTGTTTCAACAAGACCGCGGTTGATGGGATATTGGGGGTTATATGCAAGTTGTTTGCGCGCGAGATCCACATCAGCGAGGGAATCCCTTACATCACCGGAACGTTTCGGACGGTAGATGATTTCCGAGCTTGACGATGTCTCCTTCTGAATCAATTGAGCAAGATCAAGGACGGTTATCCGCTGACCATATGCGATGTTAAAAACCCTACCCGGTATCTGTTCAATGGTCAAAGCGCTCAAATTTGCGGAAACGACATCATCGATATAACTGAAGTCCCGCGTTTGCAGGCCGTCGCCTTCTATCGGAAGAGGTTCATTCTGGAGCGCTTTTGTAATAAATTTCGGGATAACCGCCGCATAGTCTGAGGCAGGGTTTTGTCTGCGTCCGTACACGTTAAAATATCTCAGGCCGATAATCTGCATGCCGTAAAGATTGGAAAAAACCGAGGCGAGCATCTCCTTCGAAGCTTTAGAAACAGCATACGGCGACTTCGGGTTGAGCGGCATGCTCTCGCGCTTCGGTAATTCCGGCGTATCACCGTAGACGGAAGACGAACTGGCGAACACTATCCGCTTGCAGCCGTACTCCGCCGCGATATGAAACAGATTTGTCGTACCGGTGATATTTACATCAATGGTCTTTATCGGATCTTTGACGCTTTTGGAGACGCTCGGTACCGCCGCCTGATGGGATATCAGCGAAATATTTTCGGACTTTATTATGGACCGCAACAGTCCACCATCAAGAATGCTTCCATGAATAAATTTCATATTGTCGTTTTCCTGTATATCGAGGACATTCTCCATTTTCCCCGTGCTCAAATCATCCAGGACAACGACACGGTATCCGCGCAGCAGCAATGCCTCGGCTATGTTGCTCCCGATAAATCCCGCTCCGCCCGTTACTAATACTGACTCCATAATTCCTCCTTGGAATAAAACAATGCTCCTTAAAATATCTGTCTGAATTCGAGAATGAACCGATTGTTCGAATAATTGTTCGCCATAATGTCATACGAATGGCTGTTCGCAAACCGATATTCAAAAGACAGGGTCGCCTTCTCCGATAATTGTTGGTCAACCCGGAGTGTTGAAAGAACGATTTTCGTTACGCCGCCGGTAGCGGTTGTATCGTTCACATCCTGATAGCCAGCCCCCAGTGTACCGGTTGTAAGCGTGGCGAAACGGTATAGTGCCGATCCCTGGACTTGCTGAGTTCTGGACAACCGCTGATTCAGCATAGCGTCACGATATTCATTCCATCCTCCTGAAAGGGTGACAACGGCTCTCGGCCAGGTATTTGAAATGCTGGCAGTATACTGATCATCCAGCGTAACAAGACGCACCGGATCCTGAATGACATACCTGCGCGCACCCAAAGCGAATGTCAGGGTTGATATCCGATGGTTCAGACCTCCGTCCCAGAACCAGTAATCCTTTCTTGGATGATTTTGGTTGGGGTCCGCTTTCGGCTCGAAATCGAACCAGGTTTTGCCGCCCCGGGCGAAGATATAGGCATTTTCAGCGTAGGCGTATTGCGGTCCGGCGTATACGTCAACCTGGGTATAATTTGAAACGTGGTTAAAATCATGCGTATATCGCGCTCCAGCGGTAAATGTCATGCGTGAAGAAAGATTAATCCCCAGGTCGCCGTATGCAATATGCTCCAGGTGGTTGATGGTTTCAGCCTGGCTTGCGACGCTGCCGTTGAGGTAGCGAACATCCTGAAAAATGTATCCAAATACAGTCCGCGAGTTCGTAGAGGGTCGGAGAATGAGATACGGATTAACCGCAAATATGTTTTGATCAACCTGGTTGGCGGTGGGACTCTGCTGCGTGTAATCGATGCTGACGTTTTGAGATACCCTGCTGTAGTCGTCCCGCACTTCAACATACAGATAGTCCTGAATAAGTTCAGTCCGGTTTCTCAGAAAAAGCAGATGAGAATAGTCGTTCTGGATACGGTGCCGGGTATAATAGTAATAGCTGTACGTATAGTTCAGATCCCAGTCCCAGAAGGAAGTTGTATATTTTAATCGAATTGACGGGGACAGCCTGGTGATAAATGACTCGATTTTATTTTCGTCGCGTTGCAGAAAAACGTTGTCATTATACTCTTCACTCACCATAATAGAAGGCTCAATCCTGAACACGGCGCCTTCTGTTTCCAGCGCAAAGCAGGTAAGGATAAAAACAATGGCCGCAGCAACAAGTCCTGATATTCGCAAGGAAGCCCCCCTTCGAGAAAGTATATGCATCATTTTTTTCTTGTCCTGTTCAAAATAGTATCCAGCCAGGTCTTCATCTTTTGAATTGCCGTGTTAATCGTTTTTTCCGTCTGATCCATCAGCTTAGCAGCTTTGAGCGCTCCGGCCTGTTCCACTGCCGAAGACCGGTCATAGTACGGCATTCCTTGCGATGAAAGGTATTGCGGAACATTATTGAAGACTGTCCCGAATACATGGGTGCCGTTAAGAAGTGCCAGCGCCTGCCCTGCTGATTTCACCGGCGTCCGGCCGGCTTGAACCACGAAAATAGCTCCATCTATGTACTCCTTTAAATACAGGGCTTCAGCGGTGGTCAGAAGAGGAGAAGAGTCGAAGACAATATACCGGTCACGGTATCGGTATTTCATTTCCCGCACAAGGTCTTTCATTTTTTCGGATGCGAGAAGCTCTGACGGATTGCTCGGCGGATTGCCGGCAGGCAGCAATACCAGTTTTCCGATTCCCGTTTTGATAAGGATATCGGAAAGCTGCACCTTTGCCTGCAGATAATCGCTCAGACCGTACTGCGGGGTTATGCCGAGATAAGTATGAATCGACGGCTGGCGAAGGTCCGTATCGATCAGGAGCACGGTATGATCGATTTCCTGCGCCATGGTAATAGCCAGATTGATCGCAGTGACTGTTTTCCCTTCTCCCGCAAGAGCGCTGGTAACAAGGAGACTGTTCAGAAAATCCTTTTCCGTGCTTTTAAAAATTCTTGCCCGCAGCTTTTTGTATTCCTCCGCAGAAGGGGAAGTCGGATCGGTTATGCATACGATATGCTTATTAACGGCGGTGGGGTCAATTATGGATTCTCCCACCTCGAAAACCGGCGTCGAACTCTGCCGCTCTCGTGCCACACTTATCGTCGATGATGATTCTCTTCCGCCCTGCCGCAACTGCGCAGCTTTTTCCAATGCTTTCTCTATTCTGCTCATCACAGGTCTCCCGTGTATGGTTATAGGATCCGTACTCCTAAGATCTGACTAACAATTTCTTCAAGCAAAACCAAACCGACAATGCCGAGATATATGGCAGCGGCTTTATAATATTTTCTGTCGAGCACCCGCGATGCCGCCCGGTCTTCTTCCGTTTCAATTTGAGGTACAGTCGCCAAAAGGGGAAGCTTGAGGCCGCTTTCAAGCAAATCCTCATTTTTAAAGGTCGGATCGAAATAATCGAGCGCCACCACCGAAGCAATACCCGCGATTATTCCCAAAAACAGTCCAACCAAGATCATTTTGACCCTGTTCGGGAAAATTGGCAGATGCGGTTCGACAGGCGGATCCATAATCTTGAAAGTGGAATTTTGCCCCAGTTCCAGATCTCTTGATACCCTCGCGCTTTCCAACTTGATCAGAAGATCGTCATAAATTCTTTGATAGACAGCTCGATTGCGTTGCAGTTTCGTCCATTCTTCCTGCTCTTTCGGCATTTTTCTGAGAAGTGACTGCCCCTCCTGCTGCTGTTTCGTCAGTTCTCCCTGACGCGCGCGCAGTGTCTCAATTTCCGTCTCGGTCCTGGCCAGTTCTTCCCGCAACTGCTGGTAAACCGGATTGACAGCCGCAGTCTCTGTTCCGGCACCTTCATGCCGCTGCGTGGAAGCCGTTGCAATCTGTTTTTTCAACTCCTCAATTTCATTCTTAACTTTTATTACTTCCGGGTAATCCTCCGTATATTTCGTCGTCAAGAGGATGAGTTGATTGTTCAACTGGCTTAACCGTGCCTGCGGTGATCCTTCGCGGGTAACAAAGGCAACAGTCAGCTCTTTTTCACCCGAAAGCTGTTTTTTGAGGCTTTCCCGTTTCTTTTCCAGTTCACGAAGCTTGATTTCCGCATCGATTTTTCCGGATTGGAATGTTTCGATTCTGCTGACTACCGTATTTTCGCTCTGCGGCACCAGTGTCGGATGCTGCTCCCTGAATTCCCGTATAAGCTTATCGGATGCATCAAGTTTCTCCCGGTATTCATTCAATTCTTTTTCGATAAAGCTGAATGCTCCGTAAACGTCCTGCGTCCGGGAGCTTTCGTTTATTGCTATGCATTCGCTGATGTGGGTATTCACCAGGCTGGTCACTTTTTTCGGATCACCGCCGCGATACGCAATTGAAAAATAGAGGTCAGATGCCGTAGCTCCACCGCTCCGGACGGTAACCGTAAGGCTTTTTCTCATTCCTTCAATCAGGCTTTCGTATTGAGTCGGATTGCTGATTTTGCCGTCGAGATTGAGCTTTTTAATGACGCGTTCAATAAGGCTTCTGCTGGTTAAAATATTTCTCAGGTTTCTCAGACGCTCTTCTAGGCTTACCGTGACACCCACGCCCTGCATCAGGGGGTTGATCAGCGATGTGCCCTGGATATACACTGTGGCGTTTGCTTCGTATGTCTTGGGCAACAGGAAGCCGCCCCAGGTAAAGACAGATATCACGATAAGTGCCACAGCAATCGCCAGATATCTTCTTTTGTATAGAATGCCGAAATAATACTTAAAGTTAATTTTAAAGGAGCCGTTTTCTTCCATGCAAACCTCCTAAAACCAGCTTGTTTTGACCGTAACCACATCACCTGGCCGTAAGGTAAAATTTTTACTTATGTCGCCGTTCATGACATCTTTTATTTTGACTTTATGATTCTGGATCGCGTCGCCTTCTTTTCTGGAGACAAGAACATTGTTTTTGCTCGCAAACTCAGTAAAACCTCCGGCAGCCAGTATCGCATCAAGGGCCGTCATTCCTTCACTATAGGGGATAATACCCGGTGTCCTGACCGCACCGGTCACACGAATACGGTTGCTGAACCCTCCCGGGAGGTAAATGATATCATTCGGTTCAAGCTTTACATCCTGCGAGTAATCGCCTTTTCCCACCAGTTGTTCAAAACTAACGGAGACTTTTTTCCCCGCCCGCAGCAAATAGGCATTGGGTAAATCAATATTACTGATCGATCCCAACTGTGCAAGAAGCTGCAGCAGCGTTGTATTTCTTCTGAGTGTAATCTGTCCGGAAGCTGCTCCTCCGGCTCCGGCAGCGGCGCTGGCTGTTTGTCCGGCTGTGTCAGACAGCAATGCGTTTGATCGGGAGACGCCGTCTCCGAAAACATACACTTTAAAACTATTAATTGCCGTCACCGTGATGCTGACGACCGGCGCTTTTATATACCGCAGGAGCTCTTTTTCAATGACTTTTTTCAATTCAAGGGGGGTCTTGCCTTCCGCCTTGATGTCGCCGACAAGAGGCATTGAGACCATCCCATCCGGCCTTACCGGAACATGAACACTCAATTCATTGTTTCCCCATACTGATATCTGCAGCATGTCTTCCGCACCGATGACGTATCCCTCCGCATGAGCTGTTTTCATGTTCAGAGACAGCAGCGTCATTAAAAAAACCGATAAAACGGCCAAGACCATCTTGTAAGTTGATCTCATAATTTCCCCCCGCAATTTTTTCACAGAATAGCACCGCATTTTTGCAATGCTCCGCCCTCTCAGTCACAGACACGTGCCGGAGGGATAAAAAACCATTGTTTACATCTACTTCTTGCGCAGCATCAGCTCCAAAAAACATTGTTCCGAGCTTGGTCGCTGATTTTTACGATCGAACAGCGAGCATTCAACTGTTTGTCAATACAATGATTCTACTTCCTGGGCTGCCACTCGTATGGAAACGCTTCTGCCGAGCAGTTCTACAGTAACCTGGAACAGATATTCGTTTTCTTTCCGGATCAGAATGCCTTCTGCATTTTTGAGCGGGCCGTTTTTAATCCGGATCCGGGTCCCCTGTTTCAAGTGCGGATAGACATCCAGCTCTTTGCCGCTCTCGACGAGAAGCCGTAGGGAATCTATCTCTTCGGGAGCAACCGGTGTCGGCTTGCCGGGTTCCAGCGAGATAAAAGTCACAACCCCCCGTGTCCTCAGCACATCAAGGAATCCCTCAGGTCCGGGATTAATTTTCACGAAAAGGTATCCTGGAAACAGTGGATACTTGACGATCTTTTTTCTGTCTTTCCACTGGCTGACTCGCCTTGCAGCAGGCAGAAATGCTTCCAGATTTTTTTCAGTCAGCTCATCCAGCACAACGAATTCATGCCGCGATTTTACGTGAACGGCATACCAGAATACCGTCTGATCTGCCGGCGATTGTCGACTAAAATGAGATTCCGAAAACACTATAGACCGTGCCAGTTCAGATTGATTCATGAGTTCCACGTTTCCTTTTATTTCCGCATTCCCGATTTTCCAGTCCATGCAGGCGACAGTAAAAGGGCTTATCTGTCACCGTTTAGGCAAAACATCCATAATTTTATTCCGGATCCTGTATCCCCAATGCATGAAGAAGCGCGGAATAATCGATACTTTTTCTCACACCCTGATCATGCGAACCCCAATAAAGCGTTTCAAAATCGAGGTCCTTTACGATATCACGGACCATGGCGGGGTCAACTACTTTCGTTTCTTCAATAAAAGCGGTCAGCAGCAGGAAGTCGCACATGATGTTTACCAGCCGTGGGACTCCCTTCGTGTACTGATAAATAAGATCAATGCTCCCATCGGAAAACGTTACGGCATCTCTGTTGCCAGCCACTTCATGACGGTGCAGAATATACTCCAGCGTCTCTTCTTTTGTCAGCGGACTGATCCGGCAATTGATGCTGATGCGTTGACGAAGCTGCCGCAGCTGCGGCAAGGCAAGAACATCCCTCAGTTCAGGCTGGCCGACGAGAACAATTTGCAGCAGTTTCGAGGTGCTGGTCTCCAGATTTGACAGCATCCTGATTTCTTCCAGCAGATCAGGCTTCAGGTTCTGCGCTTCATCAATAATAAGAACCGGATTAAAGCGCCTCGCATGCTGCTCTATCAGAAAATCATTCAGGTCTTTGAACAGCGTGACTTTGTCCTTTCCTTGCACTGCAAGACCGAAATCATCATTGATCATAGCTATCAACTGCTCGGAAGTGACTTTTGTATTAAAAATCTTAGCGAGAGTGACATTGCCTGCCAGCCTTTTAATAAGATCGCTGATAAGCGTCGTCTTACCTGAACCGACCTCCCCCGTCAGGAGTATAAAGCCCGCCTTTTCCCGTATTCCATATTGCAGATAGTGAATCGCCCGCTTATGGGTTCTGCTCATGTACAGAAAATCAGGGTTCGGTATAAGCTCAAATGGTTTTGTTTTAAAGTTAAAAAATGCTTCATACATAGAATCGCTGTCCTTCCTGCACAGGTTTTTAAGGAACCGCTGCCGCAATGCCTCCTGCCGGTAGCGCTCTAACTAACCTGTTGCCTGCTTCATATTTCTATTCTTATTTCCGGCTTTGTTGCATTGCTGATCAGAGCTGATTCAGCGCCGCTTTTACAGTGCTCCATGATTTGATTCACGAGATCCCTGAATTTCGTATAATCAAGCGGCTTTATCATACAATGCAGCAGTGATTTGTCCACGTTATCGAGCATGATTGCCAAATCTCGGTTCAGCCGGTCTGAAAGGATGATGACCGGAAGTTTTGTTTTAACAAGCTCTGACAGTACGACAGCCCCATATGGATAGCTTGTTATGACAAGGCCGAAATCTTCGCAGTTCAGTATTGATGTGATGCTCTGAAGATCGCTGGTAACAATAGTGGAATACTTTTCTTTTTCCAGTATTGCCGAGCAGATACGCGCAAATCTTGCTTCATCAATTATTAATATCTTCTTTGTTTGGCTTTCCATGGCAATAATACTAATAGCAAATTCAATGCCTGAGATAAAAGTCCGATTATTAAGGCAGTTTCAATTAAAAAAAAACAGCTTTCTAGAAACTTGTTTCTCAAGTATACACATTTCAAAAAAAGTCGTTGTTTTCGATTGTATCCAATGGATACAAAATTGACAACGTATTGGAAACTAACAATTTATATTTTATAACTGTTTCTTTTGGAAACACATTTTGATATCCGGTTATCTCATTTTCCTATTATTTTATTGCCGACAGCTTTTTTTTGGGCATTTTTTTACACAGGTGAGTATGAAAACACCCTTTTATTCACGGTCCGTCAGCAGAACCATTCTTGCAATCCTTTATAAAACAATGAATTTCTTCATCCATTTCCATTCAGAAAAAAAATTGTTTTTTGAGCATGTTTTTTGCTTATTACTATTTCTAAAAAAGTAGGCGTTTCTGCTGGACAAATACTCAAAGTATTTTTTTATAATTTAAGAGGAGGCCTTGGTTTATGTGTGGGATTGTCGGATATGTTGGAAAAACTGGTTCTCTCCAGGTGCTCGTTGACGGTCTTAAGAGGCTTGAATACCGGGGATATGATTCAGCAGGCATAGCTTTTGTCAATGGGAACGGCCTTGAAGTTTGCAAAACCAAGGGCAAACTCAAGGATCTTCAGCGCATGCTCCCCGATCCTGCTCCTGCGGTACGAATAGGGCTTGGCCATACGAGGTGGGCCACCCATGGAGGTCCTTCATCGGTAAATGCTCATCCACACCGTGTCGAAGGCATTGCCGTGGTACATAATGGAATCATCGAAAACTACAGGGAATTGAAAACAACTCTGGAGAGCGAAGGGCATACCTTTCTCTCTGAAACAGACACCGAGGTGGTGCCGCAACTGATTGCAAAATATCTGAAAAAAGGACTTCCGATCAGGGAAGCAATCCGGTCCGCCGTCGCTCAGCTACACGGCTCTTATGCGCTTGGCATCATGAGTGAGCAGCATCCCAACACTCTTTTTGCCGTAAGAAAAGGAAGTCCGCTCGTTCTTGGAATCGGCACCGATGATTTTTACTTCGCTTCCGACATTCCCGCAATCCTTCCCTACACCCGCAAATTTATCTTCATGGAAGACGGACAGCTGTGCACCCTCACCGGAGAAGGCGTGGATATTCGACTCGTTGAATCTGATGCCGTTGTCTCCAGTCTGGGCAAGGTAATAGAGATCGACTGGACGTCCGATATGGCCGAAAAGGACGGCTATGACCACTTTATGCACAAGGAGATATACGAACAGCCCCGTGCAATCACTGCGACCATCAGCGAACGCATACAAAGTCCGCTGAGCTTTCTTTCCGAGCTTGGGATTTATGTCCAAAGAAAATCGGATGTAAAAAAACTGCACATCGTTTCCTGCGGCACGTCGTATCACGCGGCGCTCGTCGGGAAATACATGATCGAAAATATCGTTCGCATTCCGGTAAGCGTTGACATCGCCTCGGAATACCGCTATCGGCAGCCCATCATCGAGAAGGGTACGCTTTTTGTCGCGATCACTCAATCAGGGGAAACAGCAGATACGCTTGCGGCTCAACGCGAAGCAAAGCGTCTGGGTGCGTTGACGCTCACCATCTGCAATGTCGTGGGAAGCACGTCAACACGCGAGGCCGATTCGGTTCTTTACACCCGGTCAGGGCCGGAAATCGGTGTTGCATCTACGAAAACATTTACATCGCAGATGGCGGCATTATGTGCGTTGGCTCTTGCCATGGGGTTCAAAAAATCCACGATTTCTCAGGCAGAATATGACACGCTGAAATCTCATCTTATTGAAATTCCCGCGCTCATAGAGAAGACATTACAATCGGATGCAAAGATCAAGGAGCTTGCCAAGACCCTCGCGCAGGCAAAGGATTTCTTGTATCTCGCGCGGGGAATAAACTATCCTCTAGCCCTCGAAGGGGCTTTAAAACTAAAGGAGATTTCCTATATACACGCCGAGGGGTATCCGGCAGGCGAAATGAAGCATGGTCCCATAGCTCTCATTGACCAGAATCTGCCGGTTGTTGTCGTCGCCTCCTCGAATGATCTTTTTGAAAAGATATTCTCCAATATAGAAGAAGTGAAAGCCCGGGGAGGTCGGGTTATTGCGATAACGGATATCCCCGAGGCGATGAAGGGAAAGGCTGATGATGTCATAACCGTGCCAACAACTCATCCGCTGCTTACTCCCTTCGTTAACGTAATCCCTCTCCAGCTCCTTGCATACCATATCGGCGTGCTGAGAAACTGCGATGTGGATCAGCCTCGAAACCTCGCGAAAAGCGTGACGGTTGAATAAACAGGGTTTTGCCGGCGCAGCACAAAGAGGTCGGAGGACCGTATCCGCCCCGATGGATTGGGGCACTCCGCATGTTTCAACAAACAGCTGTGGCCGTCCGGTCCCAAAAAAGGCGTTGCAGGATTAGTCCTGCAACGCCTCTCTCAACACACAATCTTGATCTAAGAATCAATAATCAAATTTTGGCTTTTTGCAGAAAAGCCCCTTGTCTCTTGCCGCATTGATAAGGGAAAATGACTCGACAGCATTGTCTGCGATCCCTTTATAGTGCGGCATCTTTTCAGCAATCAATCCTCTGACATGATCCATGCTATACGATTTTCCCGTTGTTTCCTGCAGTATCATGTTCAGGACCTCGAAGTTTGATACGCCCTGAAGCGGATCGAAAGCTTTTTTGAATTTCACGACTTTCCCATCAAAGGAAACAATCGATCCTTCTGATTCGATATTCGGAGCATATGGAAGAACGACCTCGGCGCTGGCGGTTATGTCGTTCTCGAAAGACGAGAGGGCAGCGACAAAGTCGACCCCTTTCGGAGAAAGATCAGAGATACTTATATTTTCGTTCAGTGAAAGTATCGCCTTGATTTTCCCTTTCTGCAAGGATTCCTTAATCGTCTTGAGTTTGTCAGCCGAGGAAAACCCGGTCGAACCGTCAAACACAATATCCCGATACCCCTGGCTGTTGCTGTTTTTGTGGATAACGGCGATGCCGTTATTTGCCTTGTTCATGCGGCCCGTGCTGAGCAGCAGGTTAACGGCCGCCTTGATATCCTTGAGGTTTGCGCCGTCAACCGTGTCATTATAAAGAACAATGGCATTTTTTGCGCCGTCAAGCAGGGCTGCCGCGACAGCTTCAACTTTATCCAGGTTTTTGGAATACGCTCCCTTGAGGACTCCCGACTTGAATTTTTCAAATCCCTCAATGGCAGCTGCCGCTTTGGCGTCGAATGCCTTGTTGCTGATCACACTTTTGAGAATGGCATTGATTATCTGCCCTTCCTCACCGGTTTTGCAATCAATATGGACGGACACATATTTCTCAAGTTCGGAATTGAGCGGCCCTATCTGGACAAGCTGTGCGCCCTTTGCAACCGCTCTCTTTACCTGGAAACCAAACACAGGGCTGTTCAGCGTCAGTCCGGAACCGATATTGATAATCACGTTTGCCTTTGCCACATCTTCGCGCGTGGCGGAAGAAATATTCATACCCGTCATCTCGCTGATATCGGGTATTTCCGCGCGCACAATATCTTCCGCAGAGGCTATATTGGAAGAACCGTAATGCTTTGCTATCGACGAAAGAAGGAATACTTCCTCATTCGTCGCGGAAGGGGAAACAAGGAACAGCAGGGAATCGCCGCCCTGTTTATTCTTGATATCATTGAGCCGCGCCGTCAATTTAGCGATCGCGGTCCGGATGGGAACGGCCCCCTTCCCATTCTCATAGCTTTCAGCAATTCTGCCGTCCTGCTTCAAATAGGTGCTCTCGAATCTGCCTTTCTTGCACAGTTCTCCTTCAACATATTTTTCATAGGGTTTCGCGGTCAGATAGAAAATATCCCGGTCGTATGCGTTGATGTCGATTTCGCAAGCAACGCTGCAATCGGAACAAACCGACCGTTTCGCCGTGGTTTTAAACGGCGCCTGTCTCTTGAAGGGGTAGTTGAACTCGATCGCTCCGGTGGGACAGACTTCGATACAGTTGCCGCAGGAGATGCACGAGGTTTCCGCAAGCGGTTTATCCATTGACGGCTTCACCACGGTTGAGTAGCCGCGGTTTATAAACCCGAGGGCATGAATGCCGATCAGGTCTCCGCAATACCGAACGCACCTTCCGCAGAGCACGCATTTGTTCGGATCGAGTGAAATATAGGGGTGCTGATCGTCAACCTTGGATTTTTTAAATTTGCCGGTATATGCCTTCTGCACCGCACCGACTGCGGTGGAGTAATCCTTGAGGTCGCAGTCATAAATGGTAACGCAACCGCAGGCAAGGCACCGGTTTGCTTCATGGGAAACAATTTCAGGAGTGACCCCAAGGTCAACTTCATCGAACGTCTTGATTCTTTCCGCGGGATCCAGTTTCTTGCTATGGCTTCGTTCGACCTGTTCGATATGCGCAAAGGATGCCTTGTCAAGTTTCTCAAGGGCAGCCTTGTCGCTGACGAATTCATCGTGAATCGGGATGATCTTGCCCGTCGAAATATATTTGTCGATGACCGTCGCGGCCTTTCTTCCCATGCCGATGGCATCAATAGCCGCCATGGGCCCGCTCGCAACGTCGCCGCCGGCAAAAATTCCCGGAATATTCGTAGCTGTCGACTTCGGGTCGAAATCAATTGTTTTCCATTTGGTTGTTTTTATTTCACCAAACGTCTTGTTTGCGAGCGAGGAGAGATCAGCTTCCTGGCCAATCGCGGAAACGATCATATCGCACTTGAAGACAAACTCGGAATTCTCCTTCTGGATCGGCTTCCTTCTGCCGCTCGCATCCGGCTCTCCCAGATACATTTCAAAGCACTCGAGACCGATAAGTTTTCCATTCTCGGCCACCACTCTCTTGGGAGCCGTAAGCATCTTAAACTCGATGCCCTCTTCGACCGAGTCATGGATTTCTTCCTTATCGGCAGGCATTTCATCCAGCGTACGGCGGTACAAGAGCGCCACTTTGTCTGCTCCGCACCGGACTGCCGTTCTCGCCACGTCGATCGCCGTGTTGCCGCCGCCGACAACTGCCACAGTTCCGCTCAAGCGCGGCAGAACTGCCGCCTTTTTGACATCTTCAAGGAATTTGATGCCGGTCTGAACAAAGGGAGAATTTTCTCCATCAATGCCCATGGGTTTTCCGACCCAGGAACCGATGGCAAGATAAACGGCGCTGTATCCCTTGGCCTTTAATTCATCAAGAGTAATGTCTTTTCCAAGCTTCACTCCTGTCTCGACATTTATGCCATGGGAAATAATGAAGTTGACTTCCTTATCGAGCACTTTTGCAGGCAAGCGATACTCGGGGATTCCGTAGCGCACCATACCGCCGAGCTTCGGCTGAGCTTCAAAAATGGTGACTTCATATCCCTTCTTGGCAAGAAAATACGCACAGGTCAGACCCGAAGGACCGCCGCCGACCACCGCGACTTTTTTGCCGTTCTTCGGAGCAAGGACAGGCTTCTCAAGCCTGTCATATTCAAGGTCGGCCACATAGCGTTTTACAAAGTTCAAAGCGG